>MVQI01000048.1 GCA_002067795.1 Methanosaeta sp. PtaB.Bin039 | reverse complement strand
TACTTGAACTTAGTAAGATATATATCTTACATTTTTGTTCACAAAATTGGAACATCATAAAACTAAAATCAAAATCAAACATCCAAAATCACTATCTGAAAGCGCATTTTGATTTTTGAATTTTGAATCTTGCACTGGAAATGCAGGTGGTATTCCCAGCTCAAATCCATGACCAGTCAATGGATTTTCCATCGGCCCCTGCATTTTATCAGACGTACCACAGAACCACTCACCTGCAGCTCGCTGCCTGGATCTCGAACAGCCAGGGCGTACTCGCCGCCTTGGGCCAGCGTCTCCCTCGTGCTTGGGCAGCCTCGGCGACGCGCCCTGCCCTCAATAGGTAGATACAATCAGCCGTCCGAACCGTCGAAAGCCTGTGGCCTATGACTATGGCGGTCTTTCCTCTTTCCAGACGCCCGAACATCTCGAAGACCTCGGCCTCCGCCTTTGGGTTCCAGAGAGCTCGTGGGCTCGCCCACGATGATTATCTCGGCATCTCTGAAAAAAAGCCCCGGGCCAGCGCCACCTTCTGCCACTCGCAAACGCAAAAGCTGCGCACCACCCTCAACCCACTTGCCAAGAGGCCTAGCTGTAGCAGCAGATCCACACCAATCAGGCCTGTAGACATGCAAAGCCCCCCCGCAGTCTAGTGCCACGCCATTCGCCCGGCAACCCCACCAGCTGCAACGAGTCTCTGGGCCCTGCCCCGAGCTGATTCTACCGAAAGGGTTAAATTTAAACGTAATAGCTTAATTTATAGGCGTTTGTTAAGCGCTATCGTTTAAAGAGTGCCGAAAAAAAAGTGATTGAGATGATTGATAGAAAGCCGTTGATCGCCGCCCTCCTCGTTGCAGCCCTCTTGAGTTCGGCTGTCGCCGCTGACCAGGATCAGGAGCTGACCGTCTTTGCAGCCGCCTCCTTAAGCGTGGCATTTGAGGAGATGGGACAGCTGTATAAGAGTAATAGCACTTACCGCGCAATCATGAACTTCGACGGATCGCAGATGCTGCGCACCCAAATCGAGCAAGGGGCATACGCAGATGTATTTGCCTCTGCTAATAAAAAACATATGGAGGCACTGCAGGCAGGCGGGTTCATCGATAACAGCACGGTTCGCCCCTTCCTGAAGAACAGCCTTGCAGTCCTGCTGCCCAAGGACAACCCAGGCCGGATCCACAACCTCTCAGACCTGGCCAGGCCAGGCCTGCGGCTGGTGATCGGCAACTCCCAGGTCCCGGTAGGCCAGTACTCCAGGCAGATCCTTGACAAGATGGCGGAGGATCCAGACTTTGGCCCCGAGTACCGGGACCGGGTCTTGGCCAATGTGATGTCTGAAGAGACAAACGTGAACCTCGTCGTCTCAAAAGTAGCCCTTGGAGAAGCCGATGCCGGGCTTGCCTACATCTCCGACGTCTCGCCGAAGATGACCGGCCAGATCTCGACGCTTCCAATACCAGACCGATACAACATAGTTGCCGAGTACTACATCGGAGTCCTGCAAGGGTCCAGACTGCCGGAGCAAGCATGGCAGTTCATCGAGCTGGTCCTCTCAGAGCAGGGCCAGTCGGTGCTAAAGAGACATGGGTTCTCGCCCATAGGCAGCTCAAACCTCATCCAGTCAGCCCCGGGCAGCCAGGCAGACATTCTCACCAGGGCAGCTGAAACCGCCGGGGCAGCAGCCTAGGATATGCCAAGAGGCCGATAGCCCGACGACTGCCTTTTGGGCAGGATGTTGCCGCTTTTGCAGGCCAAAGGCAAAGAAGCTCGCCATCAAGGGCATACGTGGGGATTCGAGATGAGTGGCAACAATCCAGCAAAGCAGAAGCAAAGGACTCTGGCCAGGACCACCCGATGGAGCAGAGCTGTCCCAACTACAGTGGTATCACTGCTGCTGGCCCTCTGCCTCCTCTTCCTCGGCCTTCCAGTGGCCTCCCTGTTCCTGCGAAGCGGCAGCAGCCTGTCTCTTCACACCATCAGCGATCCGATTGTGCTGGATGCTTTGCGCCTCAGCCTGTCCACGGCCGCCGCCACCACACTGATCGTAGTGCTGGCAGGAACGCCAGTCTCCTACATCAACGCACGATACAGGTATCCGGGCAAGGAGCTGATCGACTCGCTGATTGACCTGCCGGTGGTCATGCCCCCGGCCGTGGCTGGAATCGCTCTGCTGATGGCCTTTGGCCGCATGGGGGTCCTCGGCAGGCACACCAGCGCACTTGGACTTGAGGTGGCGTTTACGACCCTTGCCGTCGTAATCGCCCAGATCTTCGTGGCAGCTCCATTCTTCCTGCGACAGGCCAGGTCGAGCTTCCAGGAGGTCGATGCAAATCTTGAGGCAGCCGCCCGCACACTTGGATCCACTCCGACACATGCATTCCTCCACGTGACAATGCCGCTGGCAACCCAGGGCCTGATCTCAGGAGCCATCATGACTTTTTCGCGTGCTTTGGGGGAGTTCGGCGCCACAATAATGTTCGCCGGCAACTTCCAGGGCCGGACCCAGACCATGCCGCTGGCCATCTACACCGCCATGCAGAGCGACATCAACGTATCACTCTGCATCTCGCTTCTGCTGGTGATCATCTCGTTTGTCGTGATCTTCTTGGTAAAGTCCCTGGCCAGGAGAAATGCGCATGCTGCAGGTTGATGTGGAGAAGCAGCTGCGAGATTTCCCGCTCCAGGTCAGGTTTGATGTAGCCCATGGTGAGGTGCTGGCCCTGGTTGGGGAGAACGGATGCGGCAAGTCCACTGTGCTGCATCTGTTGGCAGGATTGCTTCGGCCTGACAGCGGCCGGATAGCCCTGGACGGCGATATCCTATTCGACTCACGCCTAGGCATAGACCTATGTCCCGAATCCCGAAATATAGGATACGTCTTTCAGAACTACGCCCTCTTCCCGCACTTGAGCGTCCATGACAACGTGGCCTTTGGTTTGCGTGCCCGCCATCTCCCCAGCTCCGATGTGAAGTCGAGGGTCAGAAGACATCTCGAGGCTGCAGGTCTCTGGGAGCTGAGGTTGGCCCGGGCCGATCGCATCTCCGGCGGGCAGAAGCAGAGAGCTGCCCTGGCGCGTGCCCTTGCAATAGAGCCGGCGCTGCTGCTGCTCGATGAGCCGTTTTCTGCGCTGGACGCCTCTCACCGCGAGGAGGCGCGAAAGAATCTGCACTGCATCATCGATGAGATGGACGTCCCGGCAGTGATGGTGACCCACGACTGGGGCGACCTATCCAGGCTTGGTGACAGGATCTGCCTGATGCGACAAGGCCTGATCAGGCTCACTGGCAATAGAGAGGAGTTCTCTCAAATGCTCGCCAAAGCAGACGTGCAGCCACCCGACGTTTAGATCATAAGATCGCCTCTGCCAATAGAGGCAATACGTGATGATTTATCCAGGAAAAAGCCAAAGGCCTGACATGCCCGGAGGCATCTACACCCTCTTGCTGCGACTGGACGCCACGAAGGAGATAGGGATTGGGGCTTTGGGCCGGACCCGCTTCCACGAAGGCTACTATGCATACACCGGCTCCGCCCGCTCCAGCTCCGGGTGGAGGCGCATCGCCCGCCACATCGAGATAATCGACGGCATCCGCACAGCCCGGCGCTGGCATATAGACTACCTCCTGCCCCACACCACCCTGGAAGGGCTTGTGGCCACAAGCACCACTGAAGACCTCGAGTGCTCGATAGCAGATATGATCGGGCTGGCCTGCCGACCCTACATACGCTTCGGCTGCTCAGACTGCCGGTGCAATAGCCACCTGCACTACTCCGAAGACCTGGGAGATCTAAAGGAGGCAGTCTGCCTGGCCCACCTTCGAGCAGGCAGATCAGCCAAAAGAACGATTTCAGAGAGATGAATGCGTGGATAATTGATCCACTGCCCGCCTGGATCAGACGCCCAGCGCGTTTATATCCTCGATGAGCTCGGAAAACGCCTCGATCTCCAGCTCAAGCACCTCGCCCTCGGTCATGGATATCGACATCTCCCCATCCACAGAGAGGCGCTCTGGCCCGCGGATGACCATCCGGTCCACTCCGTCCCTGGATAACGCCTGCCTGATCTCCCGGTCGTGGGCAAGCATCCTTCCTGGGACAATCGCAGTCCTCTTGACCGAAGATAGGTCCAGGCCCTGCAGGTCCTCAATGGTCATCAGACAGCCCACGTCCTTGCCTGTCGCAAGCACATTGACCCGGTCGGTCAGGGACGAGAAAATCTCCCTTAGCAGGGGCGCGGCCACAAGGCTCGTGATCACGGTAGCCGAACGCCTGATCTCCGGCAGCCTTGGCAGCATATCCTTCCGTCTTGCCAGGGCAAATGGCGCCCCGGTCTCTGGATCCCATAGAGGGGTGCCGGTCACCCGGAAATGGTAGCTATTATTGATATCGGCAACGAGGTCCCGGAACTCCTCAACCCCGTGGACCTGCTGATCCGGGATGATCGGGGCGTTTCCAAGGATGAGGCCCTGCTCCCGGCTGTTGGCAAAACGCATCAGTATGAGGCCTCTTGCCCCCATCTCCTCCAGGTCGGCGCAGGTCTTTTCAAGGGCAGGCCCATCGTTGACGCCTTTTAGCATGACGGCCGCCGCGTATACGTCACAGCTCTGGCAAAACGTCCTCAGATTGGACAGCGCAGGAATGGCATTCTTATCGTTCATCCAGCGTCTTCGCAGATCCGGATCGGTTGAAAAGACCGTAAATGAAACCTCTCTAACCCCGGCCCTTATCAGGGCCTCTGCCTCATCGCCCCGCCGAAAACCCTTGCCGCTGGTATAGCCCAGGTGGATGGGGACGCCGCTCTTTCCCACAAGCTGCGAGAGCGGCAGCAGGTCCGGATAGCAGCTAAGATCTCCTCCTCCGCTTATCGTCACCTTGTCAGGCCGGACCCCGAAGCTGGCCTGGGCCACCTCGAAAGCCACCATATTCATTGGCTTGAATCCCGGATAGCCCTCTGCTATTGCCCGGGTGCAGTAATCGCATCCTTTTGAAAACGGCATGCAGTTCTTGCACCCGAAGGGAGCGACCTTGCGGACTCCCCTGAAATAACAGTAGCTGCAAAAGCCGTTGCAGTCCAGCCCCGGCCGGCCGCCCACGTCGGCTAAAGTCTCCACAACCATTCCAAGTCCTCGCTTGGGTCGTTCGCTTCTTCTCAGGCGGCAAAAAGGCTTTTGGATGAATTTCGGCCATCGAACTACAGAGCAGCATCCTCCTCAGACGGCTCCTGGGGCCAATCAGGGATCGGGACAAAGACAGCCTCACGCCCAGGTGAGGTTCACGACTATCAGCAGGTAGGTGATGATCATCACCAGCCCTTCGAAACGGGATATCCGCCCGTTTAGGGACATGAAGCAAAAGAGTATGCTCTGAAGAACCAGCGCCAGCATGGGAAAGGACATGAAATCCAGATGTACGGAGAGGTTGCCAAGCATAGAGGAGAGCCCGACTATTACTGAGACGTTGAATCCGCAGGACCCCAGGAGGTTTCCCATGGCCATATCCGCCCGGCCGGACCGAATTGCAGAGGTGGCAGTCACAATCTCCGGAAGCGATGTTCCCACAGCCAGCAACAGGAAAGACACCAGTGACTCCGCATACCCGGTGGCCTCCGAGATGGTGATCAATGAGGATATGAGATATGTCGAGCTGATCCATACCATGGCTGATCCGGCCAGGAGCTGCACCACGCGTGCCAGTCGAAACGACTCCTCACTCGAGCTCTCACCATTACCAGAGCTGCGCATATCTGCCAGAAGATATGCCGGATAGAGGCTGAGCAGCAGCAGTCCCTCAAGAGGCGAGATCGATCCATCCTGGGCTGAGGCGTAAAGGGCAAGCCCGGTTGCTATCACGAAGGGCAGATCGATGTTTATGACGTCTCGACGAAGCATGAAACCGAAGACGGCAGCGCCAATCCCTACTCCAAGCCCCAGATTCACCAGATTTGATCCCACCACGTTTCCAATGACTATGCCTGGGTGGCCGCCCCCAGTCAACATTGCAGTAAGAGATGATGCCAGCTCCGGAAGCGATGTGCCAAAAGCCACGACGGTCGCCCCTATCAGGAACTCCGATACCCTGGCAGCCCTGGCTATATGAACAGCTCCTTTTGTGATCATCTGGGCGCCCAGGGTCAGGACACCCAGGCTGATCAAGAACACCAGCATCTCCAAAAGAAGTCCCATCAGGGAATAGAGTGTAGATCCATGAATTAAATAATCCTCCCAGAAAGTCACCACCATCCTCATTCTTGCGACAGCCTTTCTTTCCCAGCCAAATACCCCCATGCACGAGTGCGCGACCCTGTCTAGGTAGAAATCGCCGGCTGATGCGAGACATCCCGGGGCCTGGGGCTCCTGAGGCGTATCCTGGCCGTGCCTGCTCGGCATAGCAGAAAATCTTAATATCTTGAAAAAGGAATGAGAAAGGAGGAGTAGCTAATGGTTGGGCATGCCGGTCAGCAGACCGACATGGCAATGCTGCACGGGATGCTCTTATGAATAGGTATATCTGGTGCCGAATAGATCAAAGTTTGAAATCCGGCCGCGATCATGGCATCGTCGCGGGAGAGCTTTCTGCGGGGACTTGGGATGGGGCTTTGGAGATCGCCGGCATCAGGCCGGATACAGGTATCTGAGGAGTAGGCTTGCACGTCAAGGAGATCGAGCTTAAGAACTTCAAATCCTTTGGCAAGAGGGCCATCATACCG
The DNA here is from genome assembly GCA_002067795.1 of Methanosaeta sp. PtaB.Bin039. Lineage (GTDB taxonomy): Archaea > Halobacteriota > Methanosarcinia > Methanotrichales > Methanotrichaceae > MVQI01. The sequence continues at coordinate 40,875 of MVQI01000048.1, read as the reverse complement.
CTGAAGAAGGACTTCATCGTGGTGACCGGCCCCAACGGCAGCGGCAAGTCCAATATCGTGGACGCCCTCCTGTTTGCCCTCTGCCTGAGCAGCTCCCGGGCAATGCGAGCAGAGCGGCTGCCGGATCTCATCTACAAGAGTGCCGACGGCAAGAACCCGGATTTTGCCCAGGTAACTGTCCGCCTGGACAACACCTCACGCACCATGCCCATCGATATGGACGAGATCGAGATCTCCCGCAAGATCAAGGTCAACGGCGAAAAGTACCACGCAGCATATTACTTCAATGGAAAGCAGGTAACCCAGACCGAGCTATCAGACCACCTGGCACGGGCCGGCATCACTCCTGAAGGCTACAACGTCGTGATGCAGGGAGACGTCACACGTATCATCGAGATGACGCCTGTGGAGCGAAGGCGCATAATCGACGAGATAGCCGGGGTTGCCGAGTTCGAGGAGAAGAAGCGCAAGGCCATGGATGAACTGGACGTGGTCAGGGAGCGCATAGGCAGGGTGGATGTCATCCTGGAGGAGGTGGGGTCCCAGCTCGGAAGGCTGAAGACCGAACGGGACAGGGCACTGTCCTACCGGGCACATCGGGAAGAACGCCGCAGGCAGGAGGCCTTCCTGCTCCTGGCAAGGCTGAAGGAGTCGGAGTCGGACTTAAGAGGCCTGGAGGAGGAGTCGGCTGCCCTGGGAGCAGAGAGGGAGGAGCTGGCAGCCAGCCTGGCCCAGAAACGGCAAAGCCTGCTCCAGGCTGAGATGGGGCTGGCAGCCATCAACACCAAAATCAGCGACACCGGAGAGGACCAGCTGCTCGAGGCGAAGCGCTCCGGCGAGGAGGTCAAAGGAGAGATCGCCCGCCAGGAGGCCAGGATAGAGAGCCTGGACCGGGACCTGTCCGGGATTGAGAAATCCCGCAGCGCCTGCTACCTGGAGATCAGCAGGCTGCAAGGCGAGCTTTTGACCATCTCCGAGAACCTCAGGATGACGGAGATACGCTTGGCCAGCGTCCGTGGCGAGAAGGAGGACTGGGCCCAGAAGGCAGAATCGGCCCGCCAGATCCTGGCCCAGGCCGATTGCCAGCACGCCGGACGGCGAGACCGGCTGGCCGCGCTCCTTCAGGAGAAGGAGGCGGCCAAGTCCAGCAAGGCCGACTTGATACGGGAACAGGACCGTCTCTTGGATACTCTGCGTCGCATGTCGCTTGAGAGGGAGGAGCTGGGCCGGGCAACCGAGGAGGCCAATGAGAGCATCGCCACAGCTGAGCAGGAGTCTGCCCAGCTTGAGGCAGACCTGGAAGGTCTGGGGCGAAGCATGCTGGAGGTGGAGAAGGAGAGGAGCGATCTTGAGTCTTCCAGACTGCGCCTCAAGAGGGAAGTCTCTGAGACTGAGCGTTCCATGCAGCGCCTTCAGACCGAGTACGCCCGTGTGGAGGCCCAGATGCGAGCTGTGGAGGAGAGGGCCGGATACAGCAAGGCGGTGGAGGCTGCCCGCTCGGCGATGCAGCGCGATATCCTCAAAGGTCTGCATGGGACAATAGCCGACCTCGGAGAGGTTGACCCGCAGTACTCAGCCGCTCTCGAGATAGCTGCAGGGGCCAGGATGCAGAGCCTGGTGGCAGAGAGCGACGAGGACGCCTCGATGGCCATAGACTACCTGAAGAGGTCTCAGATCGGGCGTGCCACCTTCTTGCCGCTGAATAAAATGGAGCGCGGATCACTGCCGTCCCTGCCGTCGCGGCCCGGAGTGGTGGAGTACGCCCTCAACCTGGTGAAGTTCGACAAGAAGTTCTATCCGGCCTTCTGGTACGTTTTCAGAGACACGCTTGTCGTAGAGAGCCTGGCCGTTGCCAGGCAGCTGATGGGCCGCTACCGCATGGTCACCCTGGATGGGGAGCTGGTGGAGAGAAGCGGGGCCATGACAGGAGGACATTACAAGTCCCGGCTCAAGTTCGCCGCAGACGAGAACCAGCGCCTCCTGGAGATCACCGAGAGGATCTCCTCATCCGATCACCTCAGAGGAGAGCTCCTGGACCGGATGGACGGGATAGAGGGACGGCTCTCCGCGCTCAAACGCCAATCCGAGGATATTTCCAGGGAGATGGCATCCAAGACCGTGCGCCGTGAGGAATGCCAGGCAGTGCGGCCCAGACTGGAGAGGGCGCTTGCCGAAAAAAGGGAGAGGCTCGAGGAGATGGAAAAGGCAGCTGCTGATATGCGAGGACGTCTGGATGCCCAGGAGGAGGAGATAGATGCCCTGCAGGCCCAGATATCACGTCTCTCGGACGAGCAGGCAGGGCTCGAGAGGGAGATGGCCGGCTCTCGCATACCGGAGCTGACCGCAGAGGCGGAGAGCGACGAGGCTGAAGCCCGCCGCCAGGAGTCCAGGGCAGCACAGATCGAGGCAGAGCTGGTGAGGGAAAGGCTGCGGGAGGAGGGGACTGCTGCCAGGCTGGATGAGGCGTCGGCCCGCAGGGACGGGCTGGAGGCGCAGAGGCTTGAGGCAACCGAGCTGCGCCGGGCGGCGGTCTCCAGGATAGGCGAGCTGCGCGGCTCGCTGCTGGAGATCGGAGAGAAGGAGCGGGCCCTGGAGAAGGAGCTGAAGGGCCTGAAGGGAGAGAAGGGCGAGCTCGTGGAGAGAATGCTGGCCCTCGAGAGGGAGATCGATCAGGTTGAGAGAGATCTGGACCGCCTCGAGGCCCGGTCGGCGGCTGCTAGCGGAGCGGCCTCGGAGACCAGGAGCCAGGTGGAACAGCTCAGGCAGGAGATATCGGCTGCCGGTGTCTCCCTGGATGAGGAGCCGCCCAGGAGCGAGACCGTTGCCCACAAGATCCGTGCGCTTGAGCAGGCGATGCAGGATCTGGAGCCCATAAACATGCTGGCCATAGAGGAGTACGATCGGGTCGACACCAGGTTCCGGGTGCTGGACGAGCGCCGCAGCACCCTCAACAGGGAACGGGACACGATCATAGAGAAGCTCGAGCGTTACGACCTGATGAAGAAGGAGGCTTTCCTGGCCAGCTTCGAGAGCATCAACGGCAATTTCCAGCAGATCTTCAGGGATCTGTCAGGTGGCGACGGCGAGCTCATCTTAGAGAGCAGGGAGGATCCCCTGAGCGGGGGGATGACAATAAAGGCCCGCCCGGCAGGAAAGGTATTCCACCGTCTGGAAGCCATGTCAGGAGGCGAGAAGAGCCTGACTGCCCTCAGCTTCATATTCGCTATTCAACGCCATCGTCCAGCCCCGTTCTACGCCATGGACGAGATCGACATGTTCCTTGACGGGTCCAACGCCGACAAGGTAGCCAGGCTGATCCACCGGATATCCGAGCAGGCCCAGTTCATCGTGGTCTCCCTGCGACGCCCAATGATCATGCAGGCCCGATATACGGTCGGCGTGGCGATGCAGGAGAAGAATATCAGCAGCATCACAGGAATCTACCGGGACCCTCGCAGCAGCCGGGATGAGACGGCTCGAGCTGGCCAGGAGATATGCCAGGTGACTCCATGAGAAGGGATCCAGCTATTAGGAACCGGGATCGAGGCGTCCGGATCGGACCTGGGGGCAGGAGATGACAGACGAGCGCCTCAACAGGATCGAGAGCGACCTGGCCGGCCTGGATCAGAGCGACCCGGCGGAGGTCTTGGTGGAGCTGGCCAGGCGAGGGGAGGTCGATCCCTGGGATATCGACATAGTGATCACCACAGACCGCTTTTTGGCTTACATCGACACACTGGAGCGGCAGGACTTGCGGGTCCCGGCCCGAACCCTCCTCTACGCAGCCATCCTGCTCCGCATGAAATCCGACTCCCTGGAGGAGAAGGAGGCCGGGCCAGAGGAGCCGGAACCCGAACCGATCATGGAGGAAGAGCCTGACGAGCGCGCATATGCCCTGCCCAGGCCGCCGGTGCGGCGCCGCACAAAGCGACCGGTGACCCTTGACGAGCTGATAACAGAGCTCAAGAAAGCGGAGATGGTTGGCCGCCGCCGGCTGGTGCGCAAGAGCTGGCCGGAGCCGGAGGACGAGATCGTGGACCTCTCTCACGAGGAAGGGGTGGAGGAACGCATCCAATCCCTGATCCCCATGATAGAGGAGCTCCTCGAAGGGCGTGAGAGGGTCGGTCTCGAAGAGGTTGAGGGCGACTTGGTGATGAACTACGTCTCGCTCCTGTTCATGGCTCACCGGCACAGGGTCTGGCTGGACCAGGAAGAGATTTTTGGAGACCTCTTCATAACCAGGCCAAACGGAAAAGGCGAAGAGGACAGATAGGGATCTCTTTTCAGACCCTGGCCAGGACAGCAGCCTGAATCTTCTTGGCCCTCTCCCTGCCTGCCCACAGCTCGACCAGCCTGAGAGCAAACTCAAGTGCGGTTCCCACTGCCTGGCTGGTGACCAGCCTGCCGTCCACTACGACCCGTTGAGGGGAGTATGTGGCGCATGACGAGACCTGTTCTATTCCAGCCGGATTGACCGTGGCGGTCCGGCCTTTCAGCACCCCTGCCAGCACCAGCACTGATGGAGCGCCGCAGATGGCTGCAATCCACTTGCCGGCACGGTCCATCTCCTTCACCAGGGAGACGACCCTCCTGTCATTGCCCAGGTTGACGAACCCTGGAAAGCCTCCCGGAAGCACCAGGGCATCGAAATCGGCCGCATGCACCTGATCCAGTGTAGTGTCGGCCATCACCTTCAGCTTATGGGCCCCTTCCACAGGGCTTTTTATCAGCGCTGCTGTAACCACCTCAATCTCCGCCCGGCGCAAGATGTCCAGCACCGTCACGAACTCCACCTCCTCGAACCCCTCTGCCAGAGGTATCAGCACCTTCATTCCAATCCCACCATATAGACAAAGCTAATCGATTTAAATGAACTTTTCCAGCCGAAGATAGGACTCGATATCGCATCACTCCCGCCGCATCAGCTCCAGGACCAGGTTCAGCAGGGCAAACCCCATCAGGTTGACTGTTGTGGCGGCATACCACAGGTACACCTCTGCACCCTCCAGCCGCCTGATCCAGCCAGACCAGAGCACCAGGCATATTATGCCAAAAGAGACCGCCGTGTCCAGAGCCAGGAATAAGCGCGGCCTGCCTGCAAGCCGCCCTGCCTGAGCGATGAGACAGAACTCTATCGGGGAGTCTTTCCCGGCCAGGGAGAAAGCGGCCCGGACGAGGTTCATCATCAGATCAGCCGCCGCCCAGGCAATTGCCAGCCAGCCCAAGGCAGCCTGGAAGTCGGAGGCATTTTCCGCTGCCATCCGCAAGCATAGCAAGCCAAGGAGCATCTTGAACACCGCGAATGGGACGCCAACGGTCAGGGCGGAGAAGGCGGGGCTGGCCAGAAAGCCGCTCAGGCTGGCAAGCCCTGACCGGCCAGCGCTTCCTGCACGATCTTGCCGCAATTCGCAGCTCATCAATTCTGCCTAATTTCGCAGCGCGAAGATAAAAGAGCTGGCCCAGACTTCAGGGCAGCAGATGGCAAGTTATTAGATCCGGACTGTTCATCCTTAAATAGATGAATCTAAAGGAGCGGTCAGTGCAAGCCGGAGCTCTGGTTGAGGCTGCCCTCTTCGCCGCAGGCCGGGCACTGACGGCAAGAGAGCTCGCCGATCTATCTGGCCTATCCGAGGAGGAAGCAAGGTCCGCCGCCACATCCCTGGCAGCCCGATGGTCTGACCGGTGCAGCGGGCTTGAGATCAGGTCCTTTCAGGACAGTTTCGTCATGCAGGTACGTCCCGATCTGGCGCCTCTGGTAGCACCGGTGGCTCCCCGGGAGCTTGAAGCCCCATTGATCCGCACCCTGGCAGTAATAGCCTACCGCCAGCCCCTGCCCCAGAGCGAGCTTATCAGGCTGAGGGGTAACAAGGCATACGACCACGTCCGGGAGCTGGAGAGGATGGGGCTGATAAGTGCGCCCAGGAAAGGGCGCACCCGGGAGCTCTGCACCACGCGGGGCTTCGCCGAGTACTTCGGCCTGGAATCGGAGAGCCCAGAGGCGATCCGCCAGGCCATCGGCCAGGGTCGCAGGGGCCTGGGGGTCACACCCATGTTCGAGAGCCTGGCCTTGCGCCTTGGCCTTGACTATCTGGTGGTCAACCCCTACCGGCCCCAGCCTGAAGACGTGGATCGCATGATGGAGATCGACCTTCTTGTGGTCTCCCCCGGCTATTCCGAGCTGGTGAAGGCCAGCTACCGGGGGGAGGTGCTGGAGGCCAGGACCGGCACGCTGTCCCAGCTCAAGGAGAGCGCAGAGCTGATCTCAGCCCGCCGGGGCGGCAACCTTGAGGGATTCCTGGAACACGTCGACTCGCTGCTCCTTCACTATCGCGAGATGGCGGCTGACTGCCCGCCAGTCCAGCCCCGAAGCGCCCTGGTTCAGGAGCTTGCTGAGGATCTGCGCATACCGGTGTCGGATGAGGGTATCCCGGCAGCTCCAGACTATCGTGGCACGGAGGCAGAGATCCAGATCCCAACTCATCAGGACTACTCCATGGATATCCTGGAGAGGGTCAGACAGAGGTGCGATGCCCTGCTCGAAGGCCTGCTGAAGAAGTAAAGGGGAAGATATGAGATAACCCATAATAGCCCAAATTGACGATGAAAGATATGCATATGACATGCCGAAGAGCGGCTCTGCCTGCGGCAATGCTTCTGGCCATGATTATCTGCTCTGCACCGGCAACTGCCCAGGACCTGATCAGCCACCCGTTGCCGGGATGGCTCCTGCAAAGCGTGGACAACGAGACTGTAGCCCAGGGCAACTCCGCCTGCTGGCCTGCTCACCTGGTCAGCCTCAACAGGAGCGTGGCCAGCACCTCTGCATCCTGGGACGACTCGTGCGCAGGCGGCAGCTGCAAAGGCAAGGTCATGGCTGATCTGAGCTGGGAGGAGCCGCCGCAAGTCCTCCTGGCAGGCTCAACGCTATCCCTAAACGGCAGCTTTCAGATGAGGGCCAGTCAGAGCTGCGGGTCCAAGTCATTCGATGCCGCACTATCCGCCAGCTATCGAGCCGGGCAAAGCGGCGGCATCATCGGTGGCTGGCCCTTCGTCCAGGGATGGGCCTCGGAAGGAAGAGCTGTTCGGGGTTCGAGAAGGCTATCATGGGCTGTGCCTGCGGGCAGCAACGGGGAGAGCCTGTCCCTTGTGTTCACTGCCAGGGGACCTGGAGGAAAGGCCGTCTGCACATACCGATACCGATGGGGTCCGACCGCTATATGATTTGGTTCTGGATGATGCGGCAAAACGATGGTGCAGCCGATGGAAAAGTGTGAGAGATCTGTATCATATGCAGATCTGCTGACCGATGTTTGCGATCCCGAGATCCTCGGGAAAAGCTGCTCTTGAATATTTCAGAGGAGAGATGCAAATGCTGAAATGCCAGGGTTGTGAGAAGGAACTCATAGAGGATGACTGCTTCACCCATCTGGGCCAGACCTTCTGCGAGGATTGCTATATTGAGAGAAGCCAGAGAATCAGGATCTGCGACCCCTGGGCTGAGAGGTCCAAGCTGATATTTCGGGAGAGCCAGGGGCTCAAAGGGACCGACGGGCTGACCGACCTTCAGAAGCAGATGTATGAGATAGTGAAGCAGCGCGGGGAGATCACGAGAGAGGATCTGGCAAGTGAGCTGGAAATTTCGGCCCGCGAGACGGAGAACCAGTTTGCTTTGCTGCGTCACTGTCAGCTGCTGAAAGGAAAGAAAGTTGGGCAGATGGTGTACATCGTGCCCTGGTAAGAGAGGGACGCAAACGAAGTCGCTGCCATTCTCCGACCGGGACTGCCGCTCCCAGAGCCTGGACCAGGTCAAAGCCCTGTGCCACAGGTTCTGCGGCACCGTCTGCCCGGGAGAGAAGCGTCGGGGAGAGCATACGCCTCTGCTCTCCATGCGACCACACTGGTCGGTGCAAAGGATGGAGGAGCAGCACAGCCAAATCGACCTCGGCCAGAAGGTCCCATTCGACATGGCGATCCCGCTGCCGGCCAAGGATAGCGGATTTGCCGAGACTGCAGAGGGCACCGAGCTGTTTTGGGAGATATTTCGCTGCCAGCGCTGCGGAAGGTGTTGCTTCACGCCCGGGGCTGGCCTCGTCCTGGAGGAGGGAGACTTCGACCGGATCGCCCGCCTCATCGGCTCCAAAAAGAAGCTTCGATCGCTATGCCGGCGGGACGATCAGAGCCAAACCTGGATACTTAAGCAGCCATGCCCTTTTTTTAGCAGGGACAGGGGCTGTCGCATATACCCCGTGCGCCCCCTCACCTGCAGGAAATACCCGCTGCATCCGCCTTTGCCGGAGATGCCCTACCACCTTGCGGTCGATGCATTCTGCCCGGCCGCCCGGGAGCTTGCCAAGCAAACCCTTGGCTGGTGGGCGATCTGCGAGGCTCACTGGGCGGAGATCCTGCAGAGAATCGTAGCCCGTGGCAGGATCTGACTGCCCTGCCTATATGATCTGGCGAGATGATCCGGCATTATGACCAGGTTTTGGCCGGGCCCATCATCCCGTTCTGACTGAGATGGCGGATCACCTCAGCGAAGCCCATACCGAAGGGCTCCGCAGAGACGTAGTCTGCCGCCTCTTTGACCGCAGGGTCGGCATTTGCCACAGCTGCCGAAAATCCGGCCAGCTCGAACATGGAGAGATCGCTCTCGCTGTCGCCCACAGCTGCAAACTCTGAGAGGGGTATCCTCAGGGCATCTGCCAGATGCTCGAGGCCGGTGCCTTTGGATAGTCCGATGTTCTTGATGTGGACTGCAAACCCGGTATCCACCAGCTCAACCGGCAGCCCGGAGTCCCTTATAAGCTGTCCGGCTGCCTTTACATCAAAGCCCCTCAGCAGCACGAGATCTGTCAGACGGTAACGCGAGTCGAACTTCTTGACCCCGAGTGACTCGTGCAACATCAGGTAAGCCTGGTCGCAGGCCTGACGGTCCGCAAGCACCTCGATATGGTCGTCCCAGGACGTCACACCTCCGTTTTCTGCCACGAAATGGCTGCATCCCAGCATCACCGCCGCCGCCCGGGTAAAGCAGTGGGTGTTTCCGGTGACCAGCACCACGACGATCCCGAGCGCATGCAGCTGGCGCATGGTATCAACCGACGCCGAGTTGAGAACCCGCTGCATATCGGTGAGCGTGCCGTCTATATCAGCCGCAACCGCCCGGATCAATCCCGCAGTCCCTCCGTTGTCACCGAAAAGACCGCCTCACCGTCGGGAAGATTGGGGGAGTCCACCAGCCGGGCGATCCTCTTCTCGCCCTTGGACTTGCGCAGGTATAGCCGAAAGGTGGCTGTATGGCCCAGGACGTGGCCGCCCACAGGCTTGGTGGGGTCCCCGAAGAACGTATCAGGCTTGGCCATCACCTGGTTGGTTACCAAGACCAGGGCGTTGTTGAGGTCGGCGAAACGCACCAGGTCGTGCAGGTGCTTGTTGAGCTTCTGCTGCCGGTCGGCGAGAGTGCCGCGGCCGACGTACTCGGCCCGAAAGTGGGCGGTTACCGAGTCCACAATCATGAGCCGGACAGGCTTCTCGGCCTCCCGCAGCTTCTCAGCCAGTTCCATGGCCGACTCCACCAGAAGCATCTGGTGGTTGGAGTTATAGGCACGGGCTACGTGGATATTTTTCAGGAACTCCGACGAATCCCAAACGGCATCGCCGTAGGGCTTCAGGCCGTTTACCATCTGGGCGATCCTCTCCGGCCGAAACGTGTTCTCCGTATCGATTATGACCGCAGAGCCGCTAAGGCCCCCAAGCTCTGATGGAAGCTGGACGTTGACCGCCAGCTGGTGGGCCACCTGGGTCTTTCCGGAGCCGAACTCTCCGTACACCTCGACGATGGACTGGGTCTCCATACCCCCGCCGAGCAGCTCGTTGAAGCTCTTGCTTGAGGTTGTTACCTTTCCCACCAGCTTGCGCCGCTCCAAGACCTGATCTCCGGTCTCAAAGCCGCCGATATCCGCGGCCTGTCTGGCTGCGGCTATGATCTTTGCCGCAGTGCTCTCGCCCACCTCTGCCGCTCCCACCAGCTCTCCTGGCGAGGCCACGGCAATGGCCTCCACGCTATTGTACCCGGCCTCTCGCAGCTTCTCTGCGGTGGCTGGCCCCACCCCTGGCAGATCCTCTAAAAGCATCATCCTACCTGACCTCAGTGACGTTTCCATGCATACGTTGCTTAATTATAACTGGCTTATTCAGGCGGGGCGAAAGTAATCCGGCTGCGCCACCCACAGCTGGCCTCAAGCTCGTCATTCCAGCCGCTCTTTATCTGGCAGTCGTGAATCTCGGCTCGGAAGCCCAGGTCCACACCATTAAGAAGCTCTACCAGATCACCCCACAGAGCCACCTTAACACGACCGGTGGCATCGGAGACGTGAATATTCGCCACCCGACCGACTGCACCGTCCCCTCGCTGAAACTCCCTGACCTCGCCGATGCCGCTCACAAATCCGCTGATGCTGCAGACCGCTCCTACCTCCAGGTCCCGAATTGGAACCAGGCTCTCCTGGTATTCCACCTCGGCAGCACTTTGGCGAATAACTGTATAGCGCCCGGTCTGCACCTCCACCTGGCCGTAGCGCTCCCGCGAAGAGGCATTGATCACTTCGAGGACCTGTCCTTCTGCGATATCCATATCGACAGCCTGATCCCATAAGGTCATTCGGATCTTGCCGGTCTCGTCCCCCAGGACTATGCTGCGCAGACGGCCTGCAGTGCCGTCCTTTCGCTGGAACTGCCGGACCTCCCCGACCTCAATCACCCTTGCCACTATGTTGAGGTCGCTTTGGTCCGCTGAGATCTCCCCAATCTTGAAGGGCTCAACACGCACCCTGATATCCTGATCAACCTCCTGCAAAGTGCAGCCCCTACCGATAGATACCTCGGTCCCGTCCCGTCCCTCCCTGGCAAAGCCTCGCACCTGCAGAACCTGATCGGCGTGCAGGTCACCGGAGCGAACCAGCTCGGCTCCCTCGTCCCAGAGTACCACCCGCACAATCCCGGTCTCGTCTCCGAGGATCAGGCTGGCAACCTTTCCGGAGCTGCCATCCGAACGCCGAAATTCCCGCACTTGAGAGGAGGACACCACCCGGCCGACGAATCCAACCATGCCTGACTCCGGCCGGATATCCCTGATCTTGACCTGGACATCGCCCACCCCCAGCTCCCTGGCAACGAGGAGCGCGGCTGTGTGCGGATCGCAGAGACCCCCCATCAGGGAGACCTTCTCATCCACCCTGGAAAGGAAATCCTCCTGGCTGATCCTGCCCTCCATCCGCCGGTAAATCTCCCCCAGATCCTGATCCATAAACCTCAAATCCACTGTTATTTTTCTCAAGCACGGTAATGCTTGGCTTGCGTACGCATTGGTGCAGCCCGGATCATAGCCATGCAGCTTATGCCAACCTCACGGCGCCTCGCTCTGCAGGTATCTGGCATCGCAGCGGGAGAGGAAACGCCTGCAAACCTCTGCAGGATCGCCGTCCTCCACGATCTGGCCTCCCTCAAGAAGAAGTGCCCGATGGGCCACCTCCTGCACCAGGCCTACATGGTGGCTAACCAGCAGGATGGTGGTCCCGTACGTCTCCTGGACCTTCTTCATGGCATTGGCCACCTCCCGCAGAGTTATGGGATCTATATCCCCAAAAGGCTCGTCAAGGATCAGTATCTGCGGATTGGCTGCCAGAAGTATGGCCAAAGAGGCCCTCACCCGCTCACCGCCGCTGAGCTGCTCGGGAAGCTTGCCCAAGACCGACGGGTCCAGCCCCAACAGTTCGAATATCGGCCTGGCAAACCGTGCGGCGTCCTCGCCCGGCAGGCTGGGGAAGAACTCTCGCAGGACATCCCTGGACAGGCCGAGCTTCTCAAGGGAGGCCCGGGCGTCATCCTCGGTCATATCGGCGATTGTGTAAAGCGCATCGAGGACCAGGTCGCTGACACCGCCCTCTCTTGCCACCGCCCTGGCGTGGTCCAGCACGTCCGGACCCTTGACACCCAACCTGTAACCGATCTGCTCTTGAATGGTCTCATTGGGCATGAGTGCGAACTCCTGGAACATGATCCCGATATTGCGGCGGACGTCCATGCGCTCCGGCGAGAACTGGGTTATATCCACCCAGCGATCATCCAGGCGATAGCTTATGCTCCCTTCTTTCGGGAGGCGCAGACCCTGTATTATCATGAGGAGGGTGGTCTTGCCAGCCCCGCTTGAGCCGATTAGGGCCGTGGTCTCGCCCATATTGATGTCCAGGTTCAGGTTGGAGATGTTCATGACCTCGCCGCATCCAACCAGATAGTTCCTCTTGCAAAGGCCGGTGACGCGGATTACCGGATGTGGTGCTGGCCTAGCAGGAAGCGGTGCCAGAGGACCCATGCCGGACAGGAACTGATCCAGGATCTCCTTGGTGCCGCCGACGGATCGGATCTGCCCGTCCTCCAGCCAGATCATCCGCGAGGCAAGATACCGATGGACCTCAGGCAGGTGGGAGACTACCAGGGTTGTCAGCCCCAGATCCCGGTTTACCTTTAGGATCGTGTCCAGCATTTCCTGCTTTGTGGCCGGGCAGGCCATGGTGGCAGGCTCGTCCAGCAACAGAAGCCGTGGCTTCTTGGCAAGCTGCCTGGCGATCATCAACCGCTGCTTCTCTCCACCGCTGAGAATTGTGCCCAGGTGGTTGGCCTTTTTCTCCAGCCCGACCAGGCCCAGGTAGTAGCGAGCCTCATCGTAGTACTTCTGATAATCGGGATCCTCCTCAATTGGCAAGGCCTCGTAGCCGGTGACCCGGGAGTACACTCGACGGACTACGTTCTTCAGCGCCGACTCAGTCCAGAGTCCGAACTCCCGCTGCATATGAATTGCAGTTATGCCGATCTGCTTGTCCAAGACGTCCTGGGGCGAGTCAGGGGTTATCTCTATACCGTCGCAGACTATGCGCCCTGAGTCAAACGGCTCGATCCCCCGCAGTATCCTCATAAGAGTGCTCTTTCCGCTGCCGCTTTTGCCGAGGATTCCCAGAATCTCCCCCTCGTTTACCGAGAAGCTCACCCCACGCAGAGCTGGCACAGACCGGTCCATCACCTGATACGATTTCTCCAGGCCTTCCACACTAAGCAAGACAATTCACCTCTAGTATCCCTCATGGATCTCAATTCTCAAATGACAACACGAAAACATCTTAACGCACCATCGTTCCCGCCGGAACCTCCTGATCTGGGCGCAGCAAAACCGCTTGGCCATCCACATCTGCCGCCAGCAGCATGGCCTGCGACTCCACCCCAAAGAGCTTTGCCGGCTCCAGGTTGACAACCGCCACCACCTGACGCCCGATCAGTGACTGGGGCGGATAGGCCTGGGCTATGCCGGCCACCACCTGGCGACGCTCCTCGCCTAAGTCGACCACCAGACGCAGCAGCTTGCTGGAGCCCTTGATGCCCTCTGCCTCCACTACGCAGCCGACACGCAGCTGAATGGCCTTGAACTGATCGAAGGATATCAGCGCCTTGACTGCCGCCTTCTCCTCCCGTCCAGCGGCAGCCTCGATTCGGGACTTGAATATGCCGTCCAGCCGCTCTACTGAGGAGTCCTCCATCTTGGTAAACAGTATCTTTGGCACACCCAGCAGCTGGCCCTGGGCCATGGGGACGGCGGCATCGCTGAAGAGGGCCAGGTTCGCCGAGCCATCCAGGCCCAGCTGCTGCCAGGCCGCCTCCATCTTGGACGGCATTATGGGCTGCATGAGTATGACCAGGGCCTTGGCCATCTGCAGACAGGACCTGACAGCGGATGCGGCCGCCTGCCTGTCCGAGCGGACGAGCTTCCACGGCTCACGGCTCTGGAAGTATGTATTGGCGAAGTCGGCCAGAGACATGATCCCATCGGCCATCTTCTTGAACTCATACTCATGCAGGGCAGAGATGGCATCACTCACTGCTGCACCGATCCGCTCTTGCACCTCGGGATCGATATCGCCTTTTGGCACCTTGCCGTCGAAGTTCTTGACAGAGAATGTGATGGCACGGTTCAGGAAATTTCCAAACGCCCCCACAAGCTCGGAATTGAGCTTCTCCTGGAAGATCTTCCAGGCAAAGTTCACGTCTTTGGTATGTGATGTGTAGCTGGCCAGGTAGTACCTCAGATAGTCAGGCTCCAGCCCCTGGTCCAGGTAGTCGTCCTTGACCCAGACCACATAGCCGCGAGACTTGGAGAACTTCTTCTCGTCAACCTTCAGCATGCCGCTGGCCACCACAGCAGAGGGCCTGGTGTAGCCGGCACCCTTCAGCATGGCTGGCCAGAATATGCAATGATGATAGATTATGTCGCCGCCGATGAAATGTATGATATCGGAGGGGGCTTTCCAGTAACGCTCCCAGTCTTCGCCATGGGCTCGGGCCCACTCCTCGGTGAAGGAAATGTAACCGATTGGCGCGTCCACCCAGACGTAGACCACCAGGCGGTCGTCTCCAGGGAACTTGACCCCCCAGGACATGTTGCGCGTGATGCACCAATCCTTGAGCTCCTGTCTGACCCACTCGGCCGCGTAGTTGCGGGCGCTGGCTGTGCCGCCCAGCGACTTCAGATGTTCGAGCAGGAAGTCCCTGAAAGCAGAGAGGCGGAAGAAGTAATGCACCTGCTTTCTGTACTCGGCGCGTGATCCGCACACCTTGCAGACGGCCTCCTTGATCTCTCCAGGCTCAAGATGCCTGCCACAGCCCTGATCGCACTCATCGCCACGGGACGGCACACCGCAGTAAGGACATATCCCCTCCACATACCGATCAGGCAGGAAACGCTGGCATTTCGGGCAGAAGGCCAGCTCGATCTCCTGGGGGTATACATGGCCACCATCCATCAGGGACCGGACGATCTCCTGAGTCCGGATATGGTTGGAGGGGGCATCGGTTGAGCCGAAGTAGTCGAAGATCACGTTCATGCCACGGAACACGGAGTCGAAGTGCTGGTGATACCGGTTTACCAGCTCCTGTGGGGAGAGGCCCTGCGACTCGGCATTCACCACGATCGGAGTCCCATGTGCATCGGATCCGCATAGAAAAAGAACGTCCCGACCCATTTTCCGCAATCCCCGAACGAAGATGTCTGCCGGGACGTAGGTGCGAAGGTGACCGATGTGAGCAGGACCATTGGCATAGGGCAGGCCGCAGGTCACCAGGGTAGGAACGCTATCTGAGGACAATGGATGACACCGCCGGAAGCTATGGGTGAGGAGGAAGATATACGTTTCCGAAGATTACTGAAGTCTGCAGAGCAACCTATGAAAAAGGCAATTGCATAAAGGTCCTACAAAAAAGCATGAATAGGAGGAAGAAGGGAGGGGGGCCTCACCTCCCCATGGACACCTTGAGGTAATGCACGGATTGCTCTTGCTCGCCCACCCCCGTCGTCCTGCTGCCGCTGACCTCCCCTGCAGGTGCCCCGCCGGTCTGACCGATGGCCGATATCGAGGGATCGACGATAACGTCGGTGTCGTTGCCACCGACCTGGACCGGAGATCTGCCGATAGGGCTTTCTGGCTGGGTCCGATTGGCAGGCGCCTGGTCTGCAAAGGTCCGGTTTGCTGTGGTCTGGTTTTCCCAGGCCTCGTCGATTGTCTCATTGAGGTCGGTCTGGTTGCCCAGCACCACGTGAATGCTGGCGCTCTTGGACTGCTGGCTGCCATTCTGATACTGTTGGGCGCCTGAAGTCACCACCACCGAGATGGGGACAGACCAGTCGGAAGCCGCCCCTTTTATGTCGGTAGCCCGCACCTGCACCGCATATGTGCCGGCTTCCTTCCAGCGGTGATGGACAACCACCCGGCTGCCTGAGGTGGCCAGATGCGTTGTGGATGTGTTGCCATCACCCCAGCGGATGGAGTATCGCACACGGTCTCGCTCCGGATCTTTCGTGGTGACTGCAAAGCTCGCAGTGGCGTTGACGAAGGCCTGGCCCGATCCCTCAAGCACCCTTGGAGTGGCAGGAGAGCTATTGCGGTTGATCTTGATCGTCTTCGTCCGGGACAGGCCGGAGTATCCGCCCCTGGAGTCTACTGCCTGGGCCCGAATCTGATAGGAGCCAGGAGAGGTCCAGATGTGCGATGCCTGCACCCTGTATCCGGAAGGGACCATCCCTGTCTCCGTAGACTGGCCGTCGCCCCAGAAGAATATTATCTTCACCGTATCGCCGTCCGGGTCGCTGGCAGATGAGTTGAACGTCAGCGTCGCATCGGTAAATCCAGCGGTCGGCCCGAATGGGACGGTCGGTGCCATTGGATTCTTATTGGCCGAGACGGTGAAATTCTTGGTGGCGGACCATTCTGAGACTGCACCCCGGCGGTCGGTGGCCCTAACGCGTACCGGATAGGTGGCAGGAGACGACCAGATGTGAGAGGCCTGCACCTGGGTCCCGGAGGATACCTCTTGGGTTGAGTTGCTGGAGTTGTCGCCCCAGTCGAACGTCAGCGTCAGCGGCTCATTCTCAGGATCCACGGCTGCAGAGCTGAACCGATACTCCATGCCAACCCCCCCGCTGGAGGGACCGGACGGCGTGATTGGCCTGTCCGGAGGCAGGTTGATCCCAGCATCGGTTACCATCACTGCAAGACCCTCAGACCACTCCGAATTGAGGCCCTTGCTGTCCGTGGCCCTGACCTTGACGGTGTAGTTGCCAGCGGTCTTCCATACATGCCAAGAAGAGCAGTAGCTACCGGAATCCACAGGTCCGGTCGTATTTTGGGCAGACCTGTCGCCCCAGTCGAATGTGAAGCGGATCTGGTCTCCCTCCGGATCGAAGGCCAGCGTGGTGTAGGAGTGCCCATCGTTCTGGTAACACCTGGTGGCGCCCTGTGGGAGCACTGGACGGGAAGGAGCGGTGTTGCTGGGATATGATACCTTGAGAGTCTGCCAGTAGTATGCATATCCGACGTTTGGATAGCTGCAGCTGTAGTCCATGTCCATGCTCAAACGGAACAGGCCGCCTGGCCGCAGGCCAGAGGAGCCCCAGCTGTTCAGCATCAGCCAGCTGCGATCGTTCGGGTCGGTCTCGTCATAGCCCACGCATAGGACGGCATGGCCACCTCCTGCATTGGGGCATGGCCCAAACACGAAGTACTCGCCGCAATAATCCGGCCGCCAGACAGAGGACTCGGGCTCAGATCCCCAGAAGTACTTGAAATCGCTCCAGGCCGAGTCGGTGGGCAGGAAGTACGCGAACCAGATGGCCCGATCGCTCAGCAGGACGTTCTTGATGTTGGCAATCGCCGCCTCGGAGCCAACCTGCTGGGTGGGTATTGTCTCAACCGTAACCGAGCTCAGTGAGTAGCGCGGATTGGTTGAGATCAGATTTGGAGAGACTGAGGTGGACGATTCGCATATCTTGCGTCCGTCCTGCCACTGGGCATTTGAGTTGGACCAGGGGATTGCCATCTTCTGGGTGGAGTAGAAATCCGCCAGGTCTGCCAGCCAGCCGCCGCAGCAGGCCCAGTTCTTGCCAAAACCGCTCTGATAGTTTGAGGATAGGTACTGGAGGGAGAGCCGGTCCACGAGACCCTTCTTAGAGGCCATGTCAACCTCAAGGACACCTGTCCCTGCCCAGGCCCAGCAGTTGCCGCAGCTCCCCTGATTTCTCTCAGACGGAGTGTACTCCAGGTACTTCAGAAGGCTGTATGAAGCGGGCATGGTCGAGATCATGGCCGCGATCTGCTGGGAGGAGACCGCTGCCATCTTGGGCGTGGCGTTGAATCGGCTCAGCCAGCGTTTCATCTCCTCCTCGGTCGGCCGCATCACCGGATAGTCGCTCTCCTGCGGTGAATAAACAGCGGGCTCGGCGCGCCGGTTTCCGAAATCAAGACCATGTGAGCTTTGGTCGGTCAGAGTGACCTGATAGGATCCGCCGCCCGGAACGGTGATGTTCCAACCGGCCTGGGCCTCCTCCGATATCGTATAGTTGCCTGGGGCAAGATCGGAGAACCGATACCCGCCATCCTGGTCCGTCGTGGTGTTGGAGATCTCCAGACCGTCTCTCTGCAGCAAGATCTTCCACCCTGACAAGACTGCCTCATCGGAATCTCGGGCTCCATCGCCATCGATATCCAGGAACTTTGTGCCGTTTACGGACAGAAAACCTGCACTTGAAGCAGCATCCTCCGCCGAAGCGATAAATCCCAGTAGCAGGGCTGAGAAGAGCATCAGAGCCAGGCACCGGGTCGAGAATTTTAAAGCAAGCCCACCCATCTTGACCACCATTGGATTTGATATAGGAAGAGTTAGGCTGTTAGTATATAAATTTTATTTAAGATATGTATTTTGGAGATATTTCAGCATGAGATATTCTCTGATTTAATTGTCCTGAAAAGCCCAGTGTTTCATAACGGGTCACCGTATAATCGAATCCCGAAAGGTGGCTGGCATCACAGTGCCTGTCAGCCATGGAACGATTATATTTGAAATATTTATGTATATATTTTATATTTCTCCGAATGACGGGCGCTTGGAGTATGCCCAAAATCCGGAGGTCCGGCCGAAGACGGGCCGTTTGCAGAGCAAAGAAGATGACCCGCTCAACACACAAGATCCGATGTATCTCCAATACTGATGCCGGCAACTATAGGAAGGATTTTGGCTTGCAGGCAGCCGACCTCTGCCAATAGCCGCAATCCGAATAACATCGCCCTTCTATGGGGACAGCATGCCCCCCTATTTCAGGGCAAGAACCGGCTCAGCCGGGATAGACACCGGCTCTGCAGGAAAAGAGAGCCGATCATCACTTCATTCCCAGGGCTTTTGCCTGGGCCAGTGACTCTGCCGCCTCCTCATCCCGCCCCAGGGAGGCGAGGACGTGGGAGCGGTTGAGCCAGGCAGTCCAGTATGAAGGCTCTATCCCAATTGCCCGCTCGAAGCTCTTCAAGGCATCCTCCTCGCGCCCGAGGGAAGATAGTGCCACCCCCTGGTTGTTCCAGGCGTAGACGTCGTATGGATCGATCATCAGCGCCTCGCTGTAGGACTCCAGAGCGTCCTCGTGGCGACCAAGATTATCCAGGGCAGCCCCCCGGTTGTTCCAGGCCCGGCGTCCGTCCTGGCCCATTGGACTCAGCTCGATGGCCCTGGCATAGCTCTTTACAGCCTCCTCAAATCGTTTCAGGTTGTGAAGGGAAAAACCCCGAACGATCCAGTTGCGAGGACTGGCCATGTCGAGTTGCAGCGCCCTTTCAACCGACTTGAAAGCATCCTCATAGCGCCCCATGTTGTTCTCGATCACCGCCCGGTTCCGCCAGGCCTTGGCGATTCCCGGGTCCAGCTCAATTGCGCGGTCCAGGGCCTGCAGCGCATCGGCATACCTGCCCAGCCGCCGCATGACAACGCCTTCCTCTATCCACGACTCCGGATCGAGAACATCGGCCTGTTCATCCGACATCCCGTAAACATCCCTCTCAAGTGCGATCCTGTCGCTTCCGCTGCTTTTGATGCCACCACCTCAGAGAGTCCATTTCACCCCATCCACCGCCCAAGAGATATACCTATGCAGGTCGAGCCCTGATAATAGTAAAATATAAATTGAAAAGATGCATCAGTAAGATGGGGGTAGCAATGTCGAAGAAGCCGCGGCCCGAGATATGGGACCGCCTGATCCATTTCCTGGATCTGGATAAAGACGGCCTCAGGAGGCTGGTCATGCGCTCGATAGTAGATTGCCTGGAGTTTACCGTGGGCGATCTGCACCAGGCGGTATGTCGCCATCTGTCGGTCAGCCGCCGTGTGATAGCCTCGATGATAGGCTACATTTGTTCCAGGCTGGGTCTCTTGCATGTGAATAAGCCGTCATACCGCCAGCCCACGATATATGTATTGAAGGAGCAGTACCTTGAGATGGCTCGCTCTGCCCTGGATGCCACTGCCCAGGCCGGGGCCGGATAGGAGGGGAGACCGGGTCCAGCTGCCACCATGACCAACGTGAAAGACGCTCCTCGCACAGCCACCACGCTGAAGGTCCGGTCCAAGGCCGAACACATGATAACCCGCTCACGGGACCCTTACATGGAGCTGATGCTTCGGCTGTTTCAGGATGAGACCACAGCCAATCGTGGCAGGCGTTTCCTGACCATGGTGGAGGAGCGACAGAACTCGGGGTCCCCTCTGAAGATCCGGGAATGGCAAGACGTCCTGGATGAGCTGCAGGTGAGCCGCTCCGCATTTTATGCCATGCGCAACAAGCTGCTGGGATCTGGCCTGATAGTCACCCGGGGTGGGGAGTATCGCCTCTCGGGCGCATTCAGCAAAGACCTGGTGGATATGGCGAGGTGGTGGTGGACGGCGGTTCTCGGCAACAGCCAGGACAACCTCTGAGGCTCTGAGGTCGCCGATGAGGGGCCGAACTGGCAATGGGCGAACTTAAAGACTGCATCAGGGCCTATATGCGCAGCACCTTCGCGATCCTAGGCCCGCGCCTCTGGCCGCTGACAAAGCTTTAAATGATCCTCTGGTCTCTAACAGGCGAGGATTGGCATGGATAGGTATGAACAGGTGACCGAGCTTGCCAGGAGGAGGGGCTACATGTGGCCGGCCTTCGAGCTCTATGGTGGCGCAGCCGGTTTTTATGATTACGGCCCGCTTGGGGCACGCCTGAAGAGAAGGATAGAGGATACCTGGAGGTCCTTCTTCGTTGTGAGAGAAGGGTTCTCGGAGATCGACTGCCCCACGATAGGGGTGGAGGAGATCTTCAAGGCCTCCGGCCATTTGAGCGGCTTTTCCGATCCGCTGACCGAGTGCAAAGAATGCAAGGAGATCTACCGGGCCGACCACTTGATCAAACACATAATAGAAGTGCCTGATGCGCTCTCCGATCAGGAGATCTACAGGGTCATACAGGATAACGACGTGGGATGCCCGGAGTGCGGCGGCCGCCTCTCCGAGGTCTATGAGTTCAACCTGATGTTTCGAACCGCGATCGGTCCGGGGAACAAGTATCCGGGCTACCTGCGCCCGGAGACTGCCCAGGGCATGTTCATTAATTTCCAGAGGCTTCTGCGCTACCACCGGGACGCACTGCCCTTTGGAGCGGTGCAGATAGGCAGATCGTATAGAAACGAGATCTCGCCAAGGCAGGGAGTGATCAGGCTGCGGGAGTTTACCCAGGCTGAGGCAGAGGTATTCATCGATCCCAGGGACAAGACCCACCCCCGGTTCTGCGAAGTGGAGGAGCTGATCCTCACATTATACTCCAGGCAGGGCCAGGAGATGGGCCAAACAGAACGGATGACTATCGGCGAAGCCGTAGATAAGGGCATAATCGCTCATCAGATGCTAGCCTACTATGTTGCCAGGACCTACCAGTTCCTGAGGGCAGCCGGCGTGGCAGAGGATAGGCTGCGTTTCCGGCAGCACAAGGCAGACGAGATGGCCCATTATGCAGCAGATTGCTGGGATGCCGAGGTACTGCTGGATCGCCTTGGCTGGATAGAGGTCGTGGGCGTCGCTGATCGCACCGACTACGACCTGCGGTCCCATATGGCCCAGAGCCAGGCCAACCTGAAGGTCTTCGTCAACTACAAGCAGCCAGAGAGAAGGCGCGTCGTCCGGATCAAGCCGGACATGAAAGCCCTTGGTCCCCGCTTCAAGGGCCAGGCCAAGGCTGTGGCGCAGGCCCTTCAGGCTATGGACCCAGCCGATCTGAAAGAGAGCGGCGAATCTGTCACGGTTCATGTGGACGGCCAGAAACTGTTCATCGAGGCCAATCTCATCGCAGTGGAGGAGGTTGAAGAGGAGGTCCGGGGAGAGGAGATAGTGCCTCACGTGATAGAGCCCTCCTTCGGAATAGACCGGATCATCTACTCGGTGCTGGAGCACGCCTACCGCGAAGAGATGGTGGATGAGGAGAGCCGCATAGTTCTGGGCCTGCTGCCAGGAATTGCCCCTGTGGACGTTGCAGTCCTGCCCCTCATGGACAGGGAGGAGCTGACCGGGCCAGCGTGCCAGATTGTGGACGAGTTTCGCCGCATGGGCATGATCGTGGACTACGACACATCCGGGTCGATCGGCCGCCGCTACCGCCGCAACGACGAGGTGGGAACCCCATTCTGCGTCACCGTGGACTACGAGACCCTCGAAGAAGGCACCGTTACCATCCGCGACCGTGACTCCATGAAGCAGATCAGGGTCGGGGTGCAGGCGCTTGGAGAGACTATCTCCGCACTGATTGGGAAGCGGATGACCCTCGACGAGGCGAGTGCTGCCCTTTCCCAGGGCAGCTAGGATAAGGGAAGGAGGGCGAATATCCTGGCAGAAGTTGCACCGGGCTGGCAGGCCCTCCTGATTAGGGAACTGCGCAGAAAGGCAATCCATCTGACCGGCCTGTCCGTCCCACTCGTCCTGATGGTGGCTGGACAGCTTGCTGCCACAGCCTTTGTTGGAACTGCGCTGGCGGTCTCCGCCGTGCTGGAATGGCTGAGGCTGTCCGGCCGCATACGGCTTCCGGAGGTTAGGGCTGGCGAGCAGGGTAGGATTGCCAGCTACGTATTCTTCATAATGGGAAGCCTTTTGACCGTAGTCCTGTTCAAGCCCATGGTTGCAGTGGCCTCAATGCTGATGCTCTGTCTGGGTGATGCAGCCTCGGGGATCATCGGGTCCGTCCTCCTTGGATCAAATGTCAGGGATGACAACGGACCCAGGCGTCGACGCAAGCCTCTGACCATCTCAGCCGGGATGCTGGCAGCATGCAGCCTGATCGGCTACGCAACATCGGGGCTGACCCATCTTGCTCCCTCGGTCTACCTGGCGGGAGCGATTGGGGCCACGCTGGCGGATTCCATACCGCTCTTCATGCGGGGCAGGCCGTTGGACGATAACTTCACCATCCCCGTTCTCTCAGGGCTGTGCATGACCGCAGCAGCCCTGGCCTGACCGGGATTTGAGGGCTGATTAAACGGTAGGGATGATCCAGTCGAAATTGCGCCCGCGAGAGATCTGGCCCTCTTCGCGAAAGTTTTTTTAACACCCAGGGATGTTAGCTCCCCTGGGAAGGTGCAGCGGCAGCCCGCTCCGACCGGCAGGGCCGATCCTTTAGGGGCGCGTCGCTTCGAGAAGACCACCCACGGTTTAGGAGGAATGAGATGGACATTATTCTGCTCGGTCCGCCCGGGTCCGGCAAGGGCACCCAGGCCAAGATGATCGCTGACAAGTACAGGGTGAAACACATCTCCACAGGGGATATACTCAGGGAGAACGTGAGGAACGGCACTCCGCTAGGAGTTGAGGCCAAGAAGTTCATGGACGCCGGAAAGCTTGTCCCCGATTCCCTGCTGATCGATATCATCAAGGATCGACTGGCAAAGGACGACGTCAAGGGCGGATGGATGCTGGACGGCTACCCCCGCACAATCCCCCAGGCCGAGGCACTGGACAAGATCCTTCCGTCGCTGGGCCAGAAGATCGACGTGGTCTTGAACATCGATGTTCCCGACGCTGAGCTTATCAAGCGGGTAACCGGCCGCAGGATGTGCAAGTGCGGAACCACCTACCACGTCACATTCAATCCGCCCAAGACCGCCGGCAAGTGCGACGCCTGTGGCGCTGACCTGTATCAGAGGCAGGACGACACAGAGGAGACGGTCAAGCAGAGGCTAGAGGCATATCACGCCCAGACGCAGCCTCTGATCGACTACTACAACAAGAGGAAGCTCGTCGCAACCGTCCTTGGCGTTGGCGACATCAAGGCCATTTTCGGCGAGATTGCAAAGGTTCTGGATAAAATTTAGAACCTAATTTTTTTTATTTTAATGTATAATATCCCCGCATATATCGGGGAGGGCCCTGTGACCAATAGAGATTCTAAGAACGCCCGGACAAATCCAGTCTGCATATATACTCTTTTAAAGCTAAACCCGAAATCTGAGGTTAGCAGAAATCGTCTAATGAATATGTTTTTACTATTATTTTAGTTAATTTTAATTATTATTTTAGTTATTATTTTAATTATTATCTTAGTTATTATTTTAATCATTATTTCAAGTATTATTTTAATTATTATTTTATTATTATTATTATTACTATTATTATTAATAATAATAATTTGTTGATAAATAGCTCTGCAGACCTCGTGTTAGGGCAGCTGTATTTGACGATGAAACTCTTGCGATCACCACATGCGAACCGTGCATCCGTGCACCAGACTGATATCGCTAGGTAAGCTTTTTATTTCATACAGCATTTTCATCGCCCCATGATAATTGTATATTCATTGGGCGGCTCCCTTCTGGCAGAGCAGGATTCAGACGGACTCCGAAGGTATGCTGAAGAGCTGAGAAAGCTCGCCAAGGAGCACAGCGTATATGTCGTGGTCGGTGGAGGGAGATACGCTCGCACCTACATCGAGAAGGCCCGTGCCCTGGGAACCAGCGAGACCTTCTGCGATATGATAGGCATCAACATCTCCAAGGTGAATGCAATGCTTCTAATGGCCGCTTTGGGCGAGGATACTGCTGCGGTGCCTGAGGATTATCTCCAGGCTGCAAAAGAGAGCGCCCCTGGAAAGGTCGTGGTGATGGGGGGCGTCGCTCCAGGCCAGACCACCGATGCGGTCTCTGCATTGCTGGCAGAGCTGGTGAGAGCTGACCGTCTGATAGTGGCCACCAACGTCGACGGCGTCTACACCGCCGATCCCAAAGTGGATAGCTCTGCCGAAAAATTCGACAGGATGACCCCCGGAAAGCTGGTGGAGATCTCGATGATGACCGAGATGAAGGCAGGCTCCAAGTCCGCAATAGATCCGCTGGCTGCAAAGATAATCGAACGAAGCTCAATTCCCACGGCCATAGTCAATGGCTCGGACATCGCGAACCTGAGAAAAGCGATCTTTGGCGACCATCAGGGCACGGAAATCGCACTCAAGTAGCGCATAAGACACATTTCGAGAGGCGCCTTAGCAGTGTCTTGGTCCCCTCGCCGAGATCCGCGCTCTCATCAATTGGGGATGCGTTCGTCGGCCTTCGAACCGTCCCGGAGAAAGCATATTGGAGCGGCCAAAAAATGGAAATCCAGAGAGGGGGATCCTTGGCCCCAACGCAGGGACCAAGATCTCCGCTCGATCGGATAGTCATGCGGGAGTCAATGACTTCATCAGGTCGGATGGGCCCACAAATCCCCATGGAATGCCGCCTTCCAGAACCACGATCTGGCTGGAACCGGTCTTGCCCAGCATCTTGATCGCCTCGAAGATCAGGTCATCGGCATCGATCGTCAAAAACCCCCTCGTCATTATCTCCCTGACCTCCACTTTGTCTCTGCCCTCGGCTATGGCCCGGGCGAGATCTGAAAGGTTGATCAGACCTGGCGAGCTGTCCTCCACAAGGGCCTCGCCGACTCCGTTATGGATCAGCAGTCTTGAGGCCTCCTGCAGGCTGGTGGTGGGGCTGATCCGAACCGCCCGACGGGCAATCCTCCGCACCGGCACCCTTGGCACCGAGATCATCTCCTTGACGCGGAATATCAGCCTTGACATCGTGTCGTCCCGGCCGGTGATCTCGCCCTTGATATAGAGCCTGTTTACCGGGGTGGGGCCTATCTCTATCTCGTCGCCGATATTGAAATCCCGAACGTTTCCGGTTATGCGCACAACGCCGTCGCAGCTATCGTGCCGCATTACCTTGTTGAAGATTATCTCGTTGGCTGTCGCACCATCTACGCGAACTCCGTTCTTGATTACAGGAACCTCGACGACGTCGCCTGCGTGATCTATGCACAGCACCTCGTAAGCCGTTCCGGTGGCCCGATAGCCGCCCTTGGGCCCAGGCACTCCTTCAACCAAGTTCAGAGCCTTCAGGGACTGCATCTGGTTGCGGATGGTGCCGGGGTTCCGATCGATCAGCTCCGCGATCTCTTCACCCTTAACCGCCCTTCCTTCTCGGCGATGGATGTTGATCAGTGCCGTTAGTATATCTCGTTGAACAGGTGTTAGATCCATATATGCATCACTAATTGTCATCATTAATTTCCTATTTAGAGTTATTGATCAGAACGAAGAATCTGGAGCTTTTCGGCCAGGACAGATCCCACCGCCCACCCTGCCCATCCGCTTCCATATATCGGCAAGTGGCTCGTAAAATACATTTCCAAAACTGTTGGGAAGACATGCGCAGGGATACACATCGCCGTCCGGAGCTACATGAAGCCAGGTCCGACCGGCGAAGCAGCCGAAGTGCCGGTAGGCTTCAGGAACCGAGAAGATGCGGGGCGCTCCTGCGCCGGCCACGAAACGATGCAGTTCGTCGTGGTCCTCTGGCTGTAGCACCTCGTCCACAGCTCCGTAAAACCGTCCTGTCGGGACTACCTCGAAGAATGTCAACTCATGAGCCCCCTGCCTGGCCGCCAGCGCATGGAAGGCAGCCAGATGGCGGAGGTTCTCCCTTCGTACAACAACGTAGATGTCCAGCAGCAGCCCGGCAGATATGGCGCTTTCAGCTGCAGACATCGCATCGGCAAAGGCGCCTTTGCGACCGCGCATGGCGTCGTGCTCCTGCGGGATCGGGCTGTCGAGGCTCACATTGACCGCCTGAAGGCCGGCCTCCTTTAGCCGGCAGGCAAGCTCAAGAGAGAAACCAGCTCCAGAGGTGAACATGGTTGAGATCGCCCGGTCGCCGACGCCCCGCACGAGAGTTGGCAGATCATCATATAGAGATGGCTCCCCTCCGTCGAATATCACCAGAGTTGTGCCCATATCCAGGGCCTGGTCCACGATGACTTGGACCTGGGTTGGGGAAAGGCGCAGGCCTCGACCGCTGTCGGGCAGAGCGCAGTGCAGGCAGCGGTTGGGACAGTCCTCAAGGATGGATATGGTGATCTGATCAGGAGTGCGCCACCCCAGCCCCGCGCGCATACGGCTGGCTGCCAGCCGGTCAAAGGCCCGGCTCGGGACCGGAGGCAGCCAGGTGGAGAGGTAGAGCTGCTCACCCACATGCGCCGGGACCTGGCAGTCGAGCATCTTCAGGGAGCTCTTGGCAGATGGAAGATGAGAGAGAAGGCCGGACGCGCGCACTGATATCCGGCCGTCCACGAGGGAGGCCTCCGCATGAAGAAGGGGGCTCTTATGAAGCGTGAAGACCGGAGATGTTATCGGTAGACCTCCTCTGGATCGAAGATCCTGTCTACCACAACCTGGCCAAAGAGATCCCTGTAAAAACAGGACCGGTATCCGGTATGGCAGGCTCCGCCGATCTGTTCCACAAGCAGTAAGAGGCAATCCCCATCGCAATCCACACGGATGTCGTGCACCCTCTGCTCGTTTCCTGAGGACTCGCCCTTCCGCCAGAGCCTGTTCCTCGATCTGGACCAGTAATGGGCCACCCCGGTCTCCCTGGTCTTTTCCAGGGCCTCCCGGTTCATATAGGCCAGCATCAGCACCTGCCCGGTCTGCCAGTCCTGGGCGATGGCCGGTATAAGGCTGCTTTCCGAAAGCTTCAGTTCCGGCGCGGTCATGCACTCACTGGATAGCCGATATATCCTATAAAGTATTAGCTGAAGAGTACTTGGCCTTGAGTTTTTTTGCCCGGTTTTCGGTGTGGTCTTCATGAGGTGCGTGAGCTGCAAGGGTAAGGGGCTTTGCGGACGGGCGGTCTGCCCGGTTCTGAGGAGGTTGGAGGTGATATCAGCCCTGCCGCCGCTGGGCACCACGATTTGTGGCGACTCTCCACCGGAGGTCTTCGTCGGCAGGCAGGGTTATCCCCTTGTAAAGGCCGGCCCGCTTCTCCCGGCATGCGGGACGCTTCCAGAGGTGGCTGGCAGGGACGTTGGGGACTACATCGCCATGCGATCCCGGCTGGTCCGCTCGGAGACCTCGATTGGAGTGCATCAGGCCATGCGACCGTCTCGGCTGCTGGAGACCGCCCAGGAGATCGCTATGTCGAGCCGTCCCGTCTCGCTTGAGGTCTCGTTTGTAAGGCCGCCAGCTGGAAATCTCAGCTTCGACGGGGTCTTGTCTCCATCCGGCCCAAGCGGAGAGATGAGGGAGGTAGAGCTGACATCAAGCCCAAGCGTCCCTCGCCGCGTGGACGCCCTTGTGGCGGATACCGACATCTCGGCGTCGCAGGCAGCAGAAGAGCTGTTCTTATCCCGGGTGGATGTGGACCAGATATCTCGCCTCCTGTCTGTAGGGCTCTTGGGAAAGAGGAGAAAGCTGGTTCCCACCCGCTGGTCCATTACAGCATCAGACGACATGGTGGGAAGAGCGCTGAAAAGAGAGGTGCTGAACATGCCGGTCCTAGAAGAGCACCTGCTGTTCAGCGGGGAGCTGCTTGGCAACCATTTCGAGATACTCCTTATGCCAAGATCCTTCGCATTCGAGCTGATCGAGATATGGCTGCCCCATTCGGCCTGGATGGAGGAGCAGGCCTGGATTGGGGCTGACCGCGAGGGACCTGGCGATCGCAGGGGATACAGCACCCTTGCCGGTGGGTATTATGCGGCCCGCCTGGCATCCCTGGAGATTCTCAGCAGGCTTGGACGGCAGGCCTCGGTACTGGCACTAAGAGAGATAAATGAGCAGTACTGGGCGCCTCTGGGGGTCTGGGTCGTGCGTGAGGCGGCCAGAAAGGCAGCCAGCCACCCGCCAAGCAGATTGGAGACGCTTGAGGAAGCCATCTCCGAAATGCACATGCGCATGCGCACCCCAGCAGATAGCTGGCGGCGCCTATCCTCGCTATCGAGGCCAGCTCAGGCCACCCTGTCAGGCTTCTTTTTGTGAAGATGCCAGATACGACAACTGATGGCCTCGACGCTGGCCCGGGAGGTCCTGGCCAGCACCATGACATCGTCCTCCTGCCTACTTCCACCAAGGCCGACAGATGAGACCGTTAGGCGCCTTGCCGAAGAAGTCGTGGAAGATCATGAAACTCAACCGCACGGGAGCCTGTTGGACCGAATGATGAGCCTGCGCCCTGATCCAGGCGCCGGGAAGTGAGGCCCTGAAGGATGGAGATCGGCTCATCATGGTTTTTGCCTGATCTGTAACGGATGTCTACAAAACATTTATATAGATCTGCAAACCTATAGTTGTGTACATAAGTATCAGAGGTGATGGAGAATGTGGGGAAGAAGATATCCGTCTATATTCGATATATTCGAGAGCTTCGCCAGGGGTTTTCCTTTCGAGCACAAGGAGCGGGACGAGGACGAGTGGTTCCGAATGCCCTTTGAGGATATGGTGAAGCGCTTCGAGGAAGACCTGCCCAAGGAGTACAGAGAGCTGATGCGGGAAGAGGAGACCGAGGCCGGCAAAGTTCGGCGCTACGGCCCATTCGTATACGGCTTCAGCTATACGGCTGAGCCGGGCAAGGAGCCTGTGTTCCGGGAATTCGGAAACATCAAGCCGTCCTATCGTGGCATAGAGCCCTCCTCCGGACGGGAGCCGATGGTGGACATAATGGAGGAGAAGGATGGATTCAAGATATTCGCCGAGCTGCCGGGAGTGGACAAGTCCAAGGTAAAGCTGGATGTGGCAGAGGACAGCGTCCAGATCAAGACCGATGACGAACGCAAGTTCTACAAGATGATCCAGCTGGAGAAGAGCGTGGACCCGGACAGCGCCAAGGCCACCTACAACAACGGCGTGCTCACCCTGACTCTGGACAAGATGGAGAAGAGGAAGGGCAAAGAGGTCAAGATCGATTGAAATCGGGGCGACTTTTGCAGCAGCTCAGACGCCCCAGCATATTTTTTTCCAGGCTGCACATCAGAATAGTGTATTGCAGATATAATTTGTTTTGAAGATTGGCTTTGCCGATTTCGCTGCCCTGATCCAAGGGCTGCGACTCGATGACTCATAATCATAAGACATTATTCCCGGACCAAACGGGATGAGGAGCCTGCAAAGAATAACAAAAACGCGGGCTTTGCAGAGAATGACAAACATTGGCTCTGACGGCGCGATCGCAACAATCGACCACTTGCATGCCAGACACCCATCCAGGGGATGATAGAGGTCTGGTGAAAGGCTGCCACTATTTCACCCAGTTGCGAGGATGGGGCAGGCTGATCGAGGAATTCATGAGGCTGGACGGCTGTAGAACTGCTTTGCCGAGAATCGTTAAGCGGCGGGTGTGCCGGCGGTTGCCAGGAACGCCCCACGTCAGTTGATCCAGGAGCTTTCTCCTCCCCGCCATCCTGTAAGCGACAGTTACCCGCGGTAGGTCTGCTCCCTTCCGGGCCTGAACCGGTCCCCGCGATTGAGACCCGCTGACCTGCCCTCCGGCAGGCCCTCGAGCCAATGCTGGCCCTACAGGACGGAGAATCATTGTGGGCAACTGGACTGAATCGTGCGGCGCATAGAGTCGTCCGCCAGCTTCGTCCCCTGCTATCGACGGATTTCAGGTTACAGGTGACGCCGAACCACCCGGACTTGCCCGCCGCAAGCTATTAAGAGAATGGTGGCAATAAAGCTAACGCGAGAGGTTTTGAGATCATGAAGGACTTAATGGGCTTCGTTTTAGGAAACCAGCATCGAGAAAGGGTAATGAAAGTGCTGGGATCAAAGGGCGCCATGCCTGCCGAGAAGATAGCCAAGCTTGAGAGGCTCACTCCTCCAGCCGCCCGAAAAGTGCTGGAGGATCTGGCATCCAGAGGGCTCATCGCCGAGAGCGACGGCAGCTGGTCCCTGACCGCAGAGGGGCTGGAGCTTGAGAAGGAGATGAAGAGGCGCACCTAAAAAGCGATACAGAGTAGCCGCAGCACCCTCGCCTACCAGGATAGGCCAGCTCAAGATGAGAAGCTGGAGCGAGTCTTGGAGGCGGCTTTGCCTGTCACCCTCCGCCCGAAATGTGCAGAACTGCCATTTCGTGGATTGCTGCAGACGCGCAGACCAGAAATAAGCTGGCGCTGCCAAAGGCCAGTCCTTCTTGGCCCAAGCCCCGGCGATCATAGCCGCCTGCGACACAATAGACCGATTGCATCATGAACTGCGTCCAGGCAGCGTAAAGCATCGATGTGGCCATCGCCGTTGACCACATGACTCTGGCTGCCGTCGCAGAGGGGCTGGTGTGCTGCTGGACGGGGGCACTTTATCAGCAAGAGGTCAAAGAGATGCCGCGAATTCCGGAGGGAATTCAGGTTGTTGCGCTGCTGTCGCTTGGCTATCCACAGGAGCGGCCAGCCATGCCAGCCGAAAGGAGCTGCACGAAATAGTATCCCACGAGATGTGGGGCCAGGATTGAAGAAAGCCCATTGCGGATCGCAGGGGCGACTGGCCGGGACTTTGGAGAAGGCAGAGATCTGTGGGGGCTTTTGCCAGACGCCCGCCCAAAAATACTGCAGAAAGCTGGCAAGCCCCCACGACCTCAGTCAGCCGCTAATGCTCATCTGATGGCCAGACAGCGCAAATCCCGAAGTCCGCCTGAGGCATTATAGGAGATATGCCTCCTTAGGTCTCGAAAAGAGCGCGACTGGGATACTCCCAGATAGCAGCTGGCCGATCAATTGCCTGCAATAATCGGCCATTTATTTCAGGGATCAATCCCGCGTCAGGTAATTGACCTTCTCCAAAAATCGCCACATCAGCATCAGTTGGGCCATCTTGGTGGCGTTCACATATGGATCTGACAGCTCGCCGGCAGGGGCGGATGTCCCAAGGATCTGGCACAGCTTCATCTCCAGCTCTTCGATCATGGCGCGGTGAAGCTCGCCGTCGATTGTCATTACGCCGACCCGCTTTCCGTAATAGTCGTCCCGCTGAAACTCGATTGAGAACTCCTGCTCAGACAGACGCATCAGCTTGCTCAGATCGATGGTCAGCTCAACCTCGTCCATCGGCACATCCAGCATCTGCTGTATGAGGCGGACCGAGTACCTCTCGGGAGCCGCACCATGCCAGGGAGGCGGAAAGCGCGACTCCTGAATCTTGATCACCATCTCGGCGTAGATCTTCTGGACGTCAACGTACAGCTTGTAATCAGGCTCGCGCTGCAGTATCTCCTTCATGACCTCCTCGGGATCGTACCCTCGCTCCCCAACATCCCGCCGCAGCTTCCACCGGCGTTTGACTCCACGCGAGGGGTCCACGAATACCTTGAAGTCGGTCAGCTCGCGCAGCTGCGGCGTGTAGAAGGGATGAAGCCCCTCGATTATGATCACAGGAGAGGCTGAAAAGGGCTCAGTGCCACGGATCTCGCCGCTCTGATGGTCATAGACCGGCTTGTCAACGGTCTCTCCACGGCGCAAGGCAGACAGATGCTCTGCCAATAGCTCGAACTGGTTGGCATCTGGGTGAAGCGGAGTAATCCCCTGTTCTTTGCGGGCCGCTCTGTCCAGACAATGATAATCGTCGAGCGAGAAGGTGGAGACCATTGTTACGCCCAGCATCCGCCGAATTGCGCTTGAGAATGTGGTCTTGCCCGACCCGCTGTCCCCTGCCACCGCTACGATGAAAACCCTATTGGATTTGCGAATACGCTCTAAAAGATTCATCGAATCCACGTCACCGATTTGGGTTTTATCAAGGCAAGATAAAGCCATTTCGGAAGGCGTCTTTATACCATCATAACGGAAATGCCTTTCCATGCCTGCCGATAAGGTCGTATCCTGCTAGCGCTCAGAAGCGTGCAGACGCTCACGATCCGCCTCCACGCCCCGTTTCTCGATGACGAGGTCGGCGAAGTCGGCGCTGGAGTCCAGGGACGCCAGCTCTCGCTTCTCTATGAGGGCAGTCTCCTCGATCCGCTCCACCCGAACCTCACCGTCCACGATCACCGCTGAATGCGTCATGGCCACAGCCGAGAGGCTGCTCATGAGCCTGGCCTTCTTGACCATGGAGGTCGAGACCTTGCTGATACCGGTCAGGACAACCATATCGTCGTCTTTGGCTACGGCATTGAAAGGGGCCTGACCGATTGGAAATACATCCAGACCGATCTGTGCCAGCTGCTGCAGCACCATATCCTCGAGCAGCCCAGGCTTCTCCGCTCTCGCGAGGGATCGGAATATGTTGACTGCCTGGATAAGCTCCCGATCGAAGATCTCCTCAAGCTTCAAGGCGACGTCGATGGAGGTGTCCATCGCCTCGCTCTCGTACTTGCTGACTGTGCGCCTGGAGACCCCAAGACGGGAGGCAAGGTCGCCCAGCGAGATCCCCAGGTTTGTGCGCAGGCTGCGAAGAAGCTCTCCATCTATTCTGACATAAAGGCCGCCGTGGGCTGCGTAGACCAGCGGCGGCGTGCCTTCCAGCAGGTGGTCGGCGAGGGTATCCAGGCTGACTGTCGGCACATCGTAACGGAAATACACAGCGCCCCGCTCCAGCCACTGGTCTCTGGTCTTCTCACCGACCATGAGGACCTGGCCGCCCAGATGGCTGGCCAGCCGTGTCATCTCCACAGCCGTCCTCTCGTTAAGGCCATCTATATTGGAGAGGATTTTCATTAGCATCAGCAGCTCGCCTCGCCTGGCGATGAGGTCGAAGCTTCGGGGACGGATATCGCAAAGCGCGGACACTGTGAAGCCTGCCTCCTGCAGTACTTTTATGACGCTGCCGGTCAGAAGCTCCTTATCCATCCCTCAAATCCCCCACCGTTAGATCGGCTTTCGACGCTGGAAGCGAAAAGAATCCCTGGGTGCGACCTGACACCTGCCCGCATTGGCAACTCTGGACCAAGATCCACTGACGGGAGATCGGCTCGGAAGATTTGCCCATCTTTTATCTTGATTTATGAACAATCTCCACATTTATAAGGATGATGGAGGCATTGTGCGCCCTTGCGCCCTTTTTTTGCCAGCTTGGATATTGCCTTGGCAGATCGAGACAAAAAGACCATCGTATGAGGCATTCAAGCAAGACGCATTTGCTGCCGGTATGTCAGATTTATATCTGGAAAAGCTCAAAGCTGAGGATATCTGTGCCTCAATTGACGATATCGATGGATGACACAGACTCGGATAAGGGTCTGTGCACCACCTATCTGGCAGCTGTCCTGATCGAGAGGATCAGGCCCCTTGCAGAGCTGGTTGGCCTGCCCCGCCTGGTCCGGCTCAATCCCTGTGCCAGGTTCAAGACACGTGGAAACGCAGCTGTGGCTATCCTCCTGAACACCAGCCGGCCGGATGATGTCCGTGAGATCGCCCTGCAAACCCTCCTCGAGCTCTCCGATCTCTCGGGGGAGAATACCAACCCGGGACTGGTGGCAGCAAATAGAGCGACTCCAGCCATGCACGACTTCTACCGTCGTGCCCTGACCGAGATCGTGGAGATACAGGATGCTGTGGATCTCTTAGAGGAGGAGGGGATCTGGTACCGTGGGCTGAAGAAGGGTCGAGGTCTGATTGGCGCACTTGCAGCAGCCGGGGCGGTCTTTCCTGACCATACCTACGAGCTGGTTACGTACCGAAGGCGAGACCGCTGGGGCAGCCGACGCGCTATGAAGGAGGAGTCGGTCTGGGCAGCCGACGCCGCCACCTACCCGCACACCTGGGATAGCGTGGACTATGCCCAGCGGCGGATAGTATTCTCGCCCCACTCTCCAGATCCGGTGCTATTCGGCATCAGAGGCGACGACCCGGGCTATATTTGGAAGGCGCTGCGAATGATTTGGTCTGAGGAGCCGGAGAGGGCAGTCCTGTATCTGACAAATCAGGGTACAGACTCCCATCTCCTTCCTGGCCCAAGCACGGAGATCGGGGAAGACCAGAGCTTTTATCTTGAGGTCACTGTTGCCGGCCTGCCATGGGAGATCGAGGGGGGCCACGTATTCGTTCAGATGGTATATGATGGCAGGCCGCTTTCGTGCGCGGCCTTTGAGCCGACAAAGAGGTTTCGAGATGTGGTGCGCGCCCTTCGCCCTGGTGACCGGGTCGCAGTATGCGGAGCGGTACGCGGCAAAACTCTGAACATGGAGAAGCTGGACGTGCTGGATGTGGCCTCAGTCACCGTCAAGGAGGCGCCCTGCTGCCCGGTATGCCTTCGGCGGATGAAGTCGGCGGGAAGGGGGCAGGGCTACCGATGCCGACGATGTGGAACAAGGGCTGCAGCTTTGACCAGGCAAATTGCCCGCGCACTACAGCCAGGGCTCTATGAGGTCCCGCCGTCTGCCCGCCGCCATCTCGCCAAGCCCCTGATCCGCCTTGACGACCCTCGGGCCCACCCAAGCCGCTGAGGAACTCAAGTGATGGCTTCTGGAGTCTTGATATCTCGGAGGATCATCGTCGCCATAACGCAGCAATCGCAAATACCCGATCGATCATAACGGATAAGGAGACCGGGAGCTGCAAGACTGAGGAGCGGTCGCAGCCGGGCCGTGGGACATCTCGGCCATCGGAGCCGCCAATCAACCGGAGATCGATCCTTCGTCGAGAGAACCCAGCCACAGGGATGCGGGCCAGATCTCAGTACCGGATATAGAACTGACCAGAATATCTCCGCATTCATTTGCTGCAGGCACTGACATCAACCGAGATGGAGACTTGGTGCGGAAGATGATGAAGCTTCATTGCGATAGACCTGCTCGATCCGCCCGCATTTCATGACGGCGATCCTGTCGCTCATATGCCTCACAACCTCCAGGTCGTGAGATATGAAGAGCATGGTCAGGCCGTATGCGCTCTTCAGGTCCATCATCAGACGCAGTATCTGTGCCTGAACCGAGACATCCAGAGATGCTGTCGGCTCATCCGCGACGATGAACTCCGGATTGATGGCCAGGATTCTGGCCAGGACCACACGCTGGTTCTGTCCCCCGCTCAACTGGTATGGATAACGTCCATAATGCTCCGGATTTAGGCCGACAACCTCCATCAGCTCGTAAACCCTCTCCAAGATCTCCTTGCGGCCCATCTTTCCACAAAGGCCCAGACGCAGAGGCTCTGAAACGCTATCCCCGATCTTCATCCTGGGATTGAGAGAGGACTCGGGGTCCTGAAAGATCATCTGCATCCTGTGCCTCATCCGCCTCAGCTCCCCGCGGCCCAGCCTGGTGATATCGGTGCCATCGAAAGTTATGCTTCCGGAAGTGGGTTCGATGAGCCGGAGAAGCGACCTTCCGAGAGTAGACTTGCCGCAGCCGCTCTCCCCAACCAGCCCAAGGGTCTCTCCCCTACGGATATCGAATGATACGTCGTCGAGGACGCGAACCTCATGCCGATTTAAAAGCCCGCTGACGAACACCTTGGAGAGGCCCCGGACCTCGATCAGGTTGGCAGAGGACACCTCAGATCACCGCCTTCCAGCTAGGGATCATTGGAAGATACACTTATTGTATTAGTATTAAAACTTGCTACTATATCCGTAGAGATTGTGGAGGACCTATACAAAAGAGAAGCTCGCCTGACTAGCTGGGCCAATTGGGCTTCGCCGATCAGGCTGCATCTTCGTGGATACTGCTCCCAAGCCTTGGATTCAGCTCGTCTCGGAGACCCTCGCCCAGAAGGTTGAACGCCAGGACTGTTATGGTTATGGCCAGGCCTGGAAAGATCATCAGGTGGGGAGCCACCCGCAGATAGAGCCGGCCATCGTCGAGCATCGATCCCCACTCAGGGATTCCCGGCTGCACTCCTAAGCCCAGGAAGCTGAGACCAGAAGCAGCAAGTATTGTAAAGCCTATTCCCAGCGCAGACATGACCAGAACGGGGGCCAGGACATTGGGAAGGACATGACGGACGAGTATATAGGAATCTTTAGCTCCCAACGATCTTGCAGCCTCCAAGAATTCCTTGCCCTTCAATGATATCACCTCACCTCTGACCATTCTGGCATAGCCGGTCCACTCCACGACCACAAGGGCCAGGATAAGATTGGACAGCCCCGGCCCCATCAGACCGATAACGGCAAGGGCCAGAAACATGCTGGGAAAGGCCAGAAAAGCGTCGACAAAGCGCATGATCAGCTCGTCCAACAACCCGCCAAAGTATCCTGCTATCGAACCCAAGGCCACGCCGATCAGCAAAGATAGCGACACAACAACCACGCCTATATAGAGGGAGATCCGGGCTGCAAAGATAATTCTGCTCAAGATACAGCGCCCCAGATTATCGTTTCCGAAGGGATATTGCCACGAGGGCGGACTGAGCCTCTCCCCAAGGTTGGTCTGATTTGGCTCATGAGGTGCTATCATCCCTGCGAAGAAGGCAACAAGGGCGATGGCAGACAGGATCATGAAGCCCAGGAGCATCTGCCTGCGGCTGTTATTCTCTCTCATAGCGTATCCCGGGATTCAAGACGGCGTAAAACAGATCGACGAGCAGATTGATGGAGAGGAAGAGGAGGGCCACGAAGAGCGTTACCCCCTGAATCATGGGATAGTCCCTCTGGTATATCGAGGAGACAACCAGGCCCCCGATGCCCGGCCAGGCGAAGATCGTCTCTACCACCACCGAGCCGTTCAGCATATAGCCGAAGTTCAATCCGCTTATGGTGGCCACAGGTATCAGGGCATTCTTCATGGCGTGTCCCAGTGCTACCTGCCACCCCCCCAAGCCCTTTGCCCTGGCAGCGATGATGTAATCCTGCTGCAGCACGTCCAGCATGCTCGAGCGCATCAGCCTGATGGTAACCGATGCAGAGGCCGCGCCAAGGGCTATGGCAGGCAGGACCATATGCATGAGGTCTCCCCCATTCCCGTAGCCGGCCACAGGAAACCACTTGAGGTGGATGGCGAACATCAGGATCAGAAGATAGGCAAGCCAGAAGTTGGGAACTGAGACACCGAGGAGGGCGAGCCAGCGGCCTATGTGATCCGGAAATGAACCAGGCCTCATGGCAGACCAGATGCCCAACGGAATGGACGCGAGTAGCGAGAGGACCATGCTTAGAAGAGACAGCCTCAAGGTCGATTCGAAGCTGGCCAGTATGGCGGAGCAAACCGGCTGCCCGGTCATATAAGAATACCCCAGATCACCCTGGATGGCCCTTCCCAGCCAGCGGAGGTACTGGACGGGCAGCGGCTGATCAAAGCCCATCTTCGTCCGGAAATCCTCTACAGCTGCTCTATCCGCACCGCCGGCAGGGCTGGTCAGGAGGATCTCCGCAGGATCACCAGGTGCCATGTGTATCAAAGCGAAGCTGAACAGGGATACCAGCAGCATGACCGGCAACAAGACCAGTGCCCGGCGGAGCAGAAATATCTTCAAAGCCGCCCCTAGAGCTTGTCGCCGGTCACCAGGAAGACCGGCCTTTTGTTGGACAGACGATAGCGAAGGCCGCCTTGCCTCCTCTGCGCCCTGTCGATTTCTTCCAGGTCGCTCAGACGGACGTTTTGAAGGCCTGCTCCCCTGAAGAGGTCGACGACCCTCTCCGGATTATCGTGGTTGTAGAGCGGGAGGTGGCCTCTTATGTTCCGATAATGCCTATCGAAGATGCGAGGGTCCCGGCGCTCCTTGATGGACGTCAAAATGGAGGATATCAAACGGCGCAGTTGCATGACAGGCGCGTCATCGAACCACATCCCATCGACTGCAGCCAGCCTCCCACCGCTCCTTAAGACTCGAGACCACTCCGCAACCGCCTGGGCCGGATCTGGCAGGGTCCACAGCAGATGCCTGCTTACCAGAAGGTCGAAGCTCGCTCCACGAAAGGGCAATCTCTCTGCGTCTCCCCGGCAAAATGCGAGATTAAGCGCATCCTGGCGGCTCGCGGCAGCAAGGCTCAGCATGCCGCTGGATAGGTCCAGCCCTGTCACCCAATGTCCATCCTCAGCCAGGAGGGAGGCCAGAAAGCCGCGACCTGTTCCAACGTCCAGGACCCGCAGCCCGGCCCCATCGTGTAGGGCTCTTAGGCAATCCCTCCAGGCACGACGTTCTTCATCGCTTGCCAAGGAGAAGTAGCTCGGACTGCGCAGATCCCAGTAATACGATATGCCCTTCTTGATGCGAGTTTCCTGGCCGCCAAAATGCACATGATCCCCTGTAATCGGCTCTCCCATACATGGCCCCCAGGTCCTAAAAAGCCCTTCTTTTCCGACCCCTGAGTATCATGCCCTGGCCTAGGAGGACCCGAGGTTCACGCCACTTGTAAGGAACGTGACCTCGTTCGGATAGATCTCATACCCATGCACATCCTTGCCAAGCCCCACCAGCTCATTCAAGTAGAACAGGAATATTTCCGGGGAGTCTGCCAGCACCTGCTCCTGAACCTTCGCGTAATGCTTGCGCCGCTCTTGCTGGTCGAACGCAGTTCTGCCCTCGGCTATCCAGGCATCGACGTCCGTATTTGAGTATCCGGTGTAACCAGCCTCGGTTCCTGTGGACTCGAAATGCTTGGATAAGAAGTAATCAGGATCCCCGGTAGGCGCAGTGTTCCATGCATAGAGAGACAGATCGTAATTGCCGTCCTTCAGGTCGGCGCTGAGAGCCCCGCTCTCAAGGATCTCCACATCAGCTCTGACCCCCGCTGAGCGCAGCTGAGCAGCCACCACCTCTGCAGAGGGCTTTAGTTCCGGGCGCTTTGTATACGTCTTTATGGTCAAATGGAATGGCTCTCCCTGATGCTCCAGCCAGCCGTCGCCGTCCGTATCCGATATGCCTGCCTGCTCGAACAGATCCCTTGCTCTATCCGGATCGAAGGGATATCCCTTCAACTGGTCATTGACAGACCATGGCAGGACCGAGGAAAAGACGCCAGTAGCAGCAACGCCACCCAGGCCCTCAAGCGCAGTATCAACCAGCTCCTGCCGGTTAATGGCGTAATTGAGAGCATGCCTGACCCTGATATCGTCAAAGGGTGCCTTTCTCATATTGACATACATGAAGTAGGTCCGCAGAGTCATCTTCTGCTGAACGCCCAGCCCGGATGACCTGAGCGCGCCTACCTCGGTCTGGGGAATGCCTCTGGCTATGTCGACGTCGCCGCCCTGAAGCTGAAGAGACCTGGTTATTGGATCTGAGACGAAGTTCAGTCGTGCCCCATCGAGGTCCGCCTTCTGACCCCAGTAGCCATCGTTTCTGACGACGTCTAGGCGGACTCCGCTCTTATACGAGTCGAACCTGAAAGGCCCGGTTCCTATAGGAACTCTGTCGATCTGGGAGTTGGACAGCGGCACGATGGAGAGGAGAGGGTCGGTGAGGCTGGCGATGAGAGGGGCATAGGGAACCTTTGTGGTGATGGTTATGCTGCCCTGGTCATACTTGGCGATTGAGTCTATGAAATCGTATTCCATGCTCCTGGCGTTGGACGGATCCAATGCCCTCTTAAGAGAGAATACCACTGCATCGGCATCGAGGAGCGAGCCGTCGTGGAAATGTACTCCGTCCTTAAGCGCGATCCGATACTCGGTATCGCTTATCTGATCAAAGCCCTTGGCCAGCTCAGGCACCAGGTTCATGTCAGTATCGTATGCGAATAGCGTCTCATAGATACCTGCTTCCCGCAGATACCAGCCGGTATATTTGTAGGCAGGGTCCAGGTTGTCGTCTGGACCGAAGATCAGGGCGGCGTTCAATGTCCCGCTTGACGACCCAGGCCCGACGATCAGCAATAGCCCTACGAGGACCAAAGATAAATCCACAACGGCTCTATGGAGTTTTGACATGATAGATCACAACTTTTTTCTATATAGTAAGTTTAGGGTAACAAGTTATTAGATTTAAAGCTTACTAAATAAAATGCCCCAGCAATGCAAAGCGCTAAGAAGCGTCAGAGACTATGCAGACTGCCGCAGGATCCAACCGAACAATGTGCAGTGCAGGAGATCATATGAAGCAACCGCATGCTTCCTTTTTAGAAAAGTCGTTGTCCAAATATGATATCCAGTGATGGTCACCGTCCGAGCCCAGCATGAGGGACATATCACAACATAATGGATCAGGAATACTTCCCGAGCCAGGGCTTACAGCAGACCGGGCAGCATGAGGGACATGTCACAACATAATGGATCAGGGGATTGTCGGCAGGTCCATCAGATTGGTCAAGGCCTCAGACAGGGCATTTCTCAAGTT
>MVQI01000047.1 GCA_002067795.1 Methanosaeta sp. PtaB.Bin039 | reverse complement strand
CCAAGAACGTCTTAGCGTCGAGCTAGGCTTTCATATTTCCGGCGCGATTTCAGGGAAGTCATGAATGGTTTTTTC
The DNA here is from genome assembly GCA_002067795.1 of Methanosaeta sp. PtaB.Bin039. Taxonomy (GTDB): domain Archaea; phylum Halobacteriota; class Methanosarcinia; order Methanotrichales; family Methanotrichaceae; genus MVQI01. The sequence continues at coordinate 16,276 of MVQI01000047.1, read as the reverse complement.
CGCATCCCGACGGTGGCAATCCCCAAATCCTGCAGGATTTTCGACCTGCCGGGCCGTTGGAAACCCTTATATCGAACGATTGGGTCTTGAGAGACTCGAATCATCCTGGTGTTTCCATGTTTCTGGACTTCATGAAGGAGATCGAGGGCCTTATCAGATCTGCCCTCGATGGCTGCGGGTTCGAGCTTCCCGCCACCGGCACCAACGACCTCCAGCTGGAGATCAGCCCTCACGCCGATCTGGCCTCATCTGTGGCCTTTCGGCTGGCCCCACTAGAGAAGAGAAATCCACGCGTCATCGCCGAGGATATATACAACAGAATTGTCCCGCTTCGTGAAGCCGAGTGGGTGGAGAGGGTGGAGCTTGCCGGGCCTTACCTCAACTTCTTCATGAACCGGAGGTTTTTAAACAGCGTGCTGGAGCAGGCTTGTCTTGACCAGGCCTGGACCGGGAAGATGGAGGGCTCGGTTGTGGTGGAGCACACATCCGCCAATCCAGACGGCCCGCTGCATGTGGGCCACATAAGGAACTCGGTTATAGGAGACACAATTACGCGCATCCTGCGCCGGGCTGGCTGCCAGGTGGACGCCCAGTACTACATAAACGATATGGGCAGGCAGACAGCCATGGTGGTCTGGGGATGCGACCACCTGAAGCTCGACGGCTCCAAGGCAGACCACGCCGTGGCGAAGGTGTACATCCAGGCCCACAAGATGGTCAAGGAGAATCCGGAGCTGGTGGCCGAGGTCGATCGGCTCATTCAGCGTTACGAGGCCGACGACTCCGAGACTGCGGCGAAGTTCCAGGCGGCGGCCAAGTACGCGGTCAGCGGGATACAGGAGACATTGCACCGCATGAACATCCATCACGACAGCTTCCGCTGGGAGTCGGAGTTCGTGCGTGACGGCTCGGTGGATCAAATCCTAGCAGAGCTGGAGAAGACCGGGCTTTGCGAGGTGAAGGACGGGGCGCTGCAGATGAACCTGGAGTCCTTCGGCTTTGAGAAGTCGATGGTGCTGCGCCGGGCAGATGGCACATCCCTCTACATCACCAGGGACATGGCATATCACCGCTGGAAGTCGGCCACATACGATCGGGTCGTCGAGGTCCTGGGAGCCGACCACAAGCTGGTATCCGCCCAGCTTCGGACCGCGCTGCGACTGCTGGGGATAAAGGAGCCGGAAGTGGTCATATTCGAGTTCGTCTCTTTGCCGGACGGCTCGATGTCTACCAGGCGCGGCAAGTTCATCTCAGCAGACGAGCTGCTCGACGAGGTCGAGAAGCAGGCGTTTGTCGAGGTGACTGCCCGACGCCCGGAGGAGAGCGAGGAGTTCCGCCGTGAGGTTGCCAGGCAGGTGGCGGTTGGAGCGGTGCGCTACGATGTGGTCAGGGTCTCGGCTGACAAGGCCACTACCTTCGACTGGAAGGCGGCTCTCGACTTCGAGAAGCTATCGGCGCCCTTCATTCAGTACTCCCACGCAAGGGCCTGCAGCATCCTGCGCAAGGCTGGGGACGGAGGAGCGTTTGAGCCGTCCCTGCTTGCGTCAAGGGACGAAATAGCCCTGATCAAGAAGATCGCGGAGTTCGACATGGTCATCGACCGGGCTGCCCGGGAGCTCAAGCCACATCAGCTTGCCACCTACGCAAGGGAGCTGGCGGAGAGCTTCAACCAGTTCTACCGGTTCAGCCCGGTCCTGGAGGCAGAGCCAGGCCTCAGGGCTGCGAGGCTGGCTCTGGCAGTAGCCGCCAGAAACGCGCTTCGCGCGACTCTCGAAACGCTGGGCATTCCAGCACTTGAGAGCATGTGATTTTAGGCCATTGTCGGCAGGTGAGCTGCCATGGGGGAATTCGGCTCCTCTGCCAGACAATCCTTTTTTTTATCTCGGGACCCTCCTCTATTGGATTCTCGGGCCTGGTCAATGAATCCGACAAAACCATCAGAATCCCAGATCGATCCCGGGTGGCGGATGTGGGGAAACACGGTAGGTCTGGCCCTATCCAGATGATCCCTTGTGCGCTTTTTCCCAGCTGGCCCTATGCAGGAGGAAACGACTGGCTCAATTGACAGCTAGCTTCATCAACCATCCGGCCCCAATCATTTCATGATAGATATGAGAGCCCCCACTGTTGAACTCTTCGTGCGGGAGGAAGGAGCCGCCCATGGCAAGAGCCTGGTTTACGACCTGCTGTCGATGGGCAGCGAGCTTGGGAAGGGCCTCCGACTAAGCCCACCGCAGTCACGGGAGGTTCTCGAGCTGGCAAGGCAGGCTGCAGCGGTCTTCGAGCAGAGGCCGGGGAAGGAGGCATCTGAAGCAGCCATGGAGATAATGGGAGAGGCCCTGTTTCGTCTGTGGTTCGGGGACCGGTGGAAAGAGGTCTCAAAGGATCTGCCGACCGAACAGGATGTCGTCATCGAGGTGGTCTCAGATGTGCCAAACGTCCTGGCCCTGCCATGGGAGATGCTGCGGCTGCCAGGCCAGCGACACCGCGTTCGCAGAAATTCGGGCACGGCTCAAGGCGCTCAGCGCCCGGCTGCCCCGGCCCCTCTCAGGGTATTGATAGCGATCTGCTCCCCTGCTGAACTGCCGCGGTTGGAATGGGACGGTACGGAAGAGGGGATCATCGACTCGCTGCAGGGACTGGACCTGACCTTCCATATCTGCGATCAAGGACGCTTCGACGAGATAGCCGACTCGTGCGGCCGGCTTTGCCCCCACGTGCTGCACCTGGTAGGCCACTGCGGGGAGATGGGGTTTGCCTTCGAGGATGAACAGGGTCGGTCAGACTGGCGAAGCGCGATTGATCTGGCCGGGCTTCTGCCCCTTGGCTCAGTCCTTCTGATCCAGGGACGGGATTTCGGTGGATTGTCCAGGCTGGCCAGGGACCTGATCTCATCGCAGTCCAGAGCCGTACTCGCAGCCGGCGCCTCCCTCGGGGAGGGCGAGGGCCGGTTCTTGCGAGAGCTGTACGCGGCGCTGTCCGTCGGCCAGAGCCTGGAAGACGCACTGCAGTCTGCCAGGCCGGTCCTTGCCGACGATGCCGGGCTTGCATGGGCTGTTCCCCAGCTTTATGGTGATGGAACCAGACGTCTCCTCGACAGCAGCCGCAGGCAAGAGCCGGCCAGAGAGATCGCGGTACAGCTGCCGCTTCCAGGGCTTTCTGGTGGCTATGCCGCCCCATTCCTCGGCAGAAAGAGAATGGTCCAGAGGCTGGCGCCTTCATTAAGGGAAGGCCCCCTTCGCCTGCTGATCCTGACCGGACCGTCAGGATCGGGCAGAAGCACGCTTGCTTGCCGCCTGGTCCGCGGCCTGGGGCATAGGCCTCTGATAGCTATCCAGGTGCCTTCAAGCGGCAAACTGCTCGGAGCTGCCTTGTTTGAGTCATGTCGTCATGCGTTCCAATCGGCAGGCAGTGTGGATCTGGCTGGCCTGGCAGCCCGGATGGACGATGCCGACCTGACGCTTGAACGCAGGATGGCGGCGGCTGTCCAGGGGATCAACGAGGGAGGATTTGTCCTTGTTGTTGACGGGCTCATGTCAGGAAAGAAGGCTGACCCGACCCTGACCACGTTCTTCTCGCTTCTGAAAAACGAGCTGAAGGAAGGAAGGGCCATCATCTGCGCAGATAGCCTGCCTTTGGAAGCAGGCAGGCTGGGGCAGTCTGACCGCAGCGAATGGCTTGGGGAGATATCCGATTCGGCGTTTAAGAGGTATATTCTGCAGGATGGTGATGTGTCACGACGCTTCAGACAGGGCAGCCTCCGATCAAGCCTATTGCAGCAGATCACATCGACATTGGGCCGCAACCCGGTCTACCTGGATTTGGTGAGGGCCAGATTGGCGAAGGCCGATACGGATGATCTGGACCTGCGCTTAAAGGAGATTGTCCTGCCAGCAGATCTGCGGTCACGCCGCGTTGCGCAGGAGAAGGGATTTCGAGAGTTGTTCCTGGAAGAGGCCTTCGCCTCTCTTTCCGTTTCAGAGGGACGGGCCCTTGCCAGATCATCCGCATTTCCAGTCAGCGCACCGGCCGTCGAGCTGTCTGCGGCCGCCGCCTTTCCTGAGGGGGAGACCGAGCGGATACTTGCCATGGCTCAGTCACTTGGACTGGCACATCCGGCAGCTTCGGGCTGGTCGGTGCTAAACCACCGAAATTTTCTGCTTGGCAAGCTGGAGGCGGAGGAAAAGGCAGAAGCTCTGTCTATAGCCGGTGAGATGCTGGCCAAGAGGAGGACGTTTGCGGCCATGTTGGAAGCCGATCTCTCTTTCGCACTGGCTGGCAAGACAGACCTGGAGCAGGAGATATTCCGCCAGCTTGCCGGGTATCTGATCCGGCATGGGATGCAGCAGGATCTGGATGTCCTCTCAGAGGGAAGGACAGACCCGCAGTCCATCGGAATGCGGGCAGCGTCCTTGCTGCAAAAAGGGGACCTGGATGCGGCCGCTTTGCAGCTGGACGCCGCTCTCGAGGGTTTCCGAAAAGCAGCAGATCGGGCGGGCGAGGCTGCCATGCTCCACAACCTCGGATCTGTTGCTCTGCGCCGGGGGCAATCGGGCCAGGCAAGGGAGAGATTCAGGTCAGCAGCAGACCTGCTCGAGTCCCTGGGGGATCGGGCGGGCGAGGCTTCAGCCCTCCACAACCTGGCTCTTGCAGCCATTCAGGATCTGGAGTATGCAACAGCCCGCGAGAGCCTTGAGAAGTCGCGCAGGCTGCTTCATGATATCGGAGACCGTGGAGGTGAAGCCCAGTCGCTGCAAACCATGGCCAGGATATATTTGGCCGAGAAGCAGGACCAACAGGCCAGGGAGCTTTTGCAGCAGGCCCTGGCCTTATTCCAGGAGGGTGGCGACCTGGAGGGAGAGGCCTCCACAATAGACGGCCTGGCTGCCCTGGACATCAGGCAGGAGAGGTGGTCTGAGGCACGCGACCGGCTGCAAAAGGTCCTCGAGATCCTGATCCGGACCGGGAACGATTCGGGACTCTCTGCCACCTGGCACAACCTCGCCACTGTTCAGCAGCAGCTTGGCGACCGCTCCCAGGCACAGATGAGCCTGAGAAGGGCCCTGGAGATACAGAGGAGATCCGGGGATAGGGCCGGGGAGGCCGCTTCGATATTCCAGCTTGGGATAATGGCAGTCTGGGAGAGCAAGATGCAAGAAGGCCTGCGGCTCCTCGCCATGGCAGCCATGATCCTCCGCTCCACCGGCAGCCCCGACCTCAAGCAGGTGGAGCCGATGGTCGAGAACCTGGCAGCACAGCTCAAGGTCACACCGGAGCAGTTCATGAACCTCGTGGGGCAGGTAGTGACAGCGTATCGGCGAGATGGTGGCCAGAAGCTCATCGAGGAGGTGTTCGGCCCGCTGAAGGATGGGGCCGATTAGACCGCACAGCGATCTTCGTCAAGCGTTTGCCGGGAGCTGAAAAGGAGCCCCGGCAGGATTCCACTGCAAAGGCCTATTTCCGGTCGCTGGCCTATGCCCAAAGACTTATAGGTTATCTGAGCCCCCACCAAGACGACCATGTCCCAGATCATGTTCTACAGCACCAACGGAGCTGCGGAGAGGGTGGACTTCCGTCAGGCTCTTCTGGTGGGCCAGGCCCCGGACCGGGGCCTATACATGCCACAGCGCATCCCCGTGCTCGACAGCGAACTTCTGAGCCGCTTATCCAATATGACCTATGCAAGGATCGCTCACCATGTGGTAAAGCCATACCTGGGCGATCTGGTGCCAGATGAGAAGCTGCAGGAGATACTGAACGACGCCTACAACTTCGATGTACCCTTGGAGGAGGTGTACGACGGAAAATACGTCATGCGCCTGGACAAAGGGCCAACCTGCTCTTTCAAGGACTTCGCCGCTAGGCTGATGGCGAGGCTGATGCAGTTCTTCCTCTCCAAACAGGGTCGAAGTATAGTGATACTCACCGCAACCTCCGGAGATACAGGTTCAGCCGTTGCCCACGCCTTTTACCGCCTGAAAAACGTCCAGGTTGTGGTCCTTTTCCCCAGGTCTGAGGTGACACAAAGGCAGAGAAAGCAGATGACTACTCTTGGCGAAAACATCCACGCCCTCGCAGTAGATGGCAAGTTCGACGACTGTCAGGCCCTGGTGAAGCAGGCATTCGCAGACCCGGAGCTGGGCCACATGGACCTGTCAAGCGCCAACTCGATCAACATCGGCCGTCTGCTGCCGCAGGCGGTTTACTACTTCTATGCCTGGTCCCGCCTCAGCCCTGAAGGCAAGCCGGCAGTCATATCGGTGCCAAGCGGAAACTTCGGCGACCTGATGGGAGGCCTGATCGCCATGAGGATGGGGCTTTCCGTCCGCCGATTCATCGCCGCGACAAACGAGAACGACGAATTCCCCAGGTTCATGAGGACCGGAACCTACCAGCCGATCCGCCCAAGCAAGAACTGCATATCCAATGCCATGAACGTGGGCCACCCCAGCAACCTTGCCCGACTGTTCGACCTTTACGGCGGGCACATGGATGAACTGGGAGTTGTGCACCGACAGCCAGACCTGCAACGAATGAGGCAGGAGATCTTCGCCGTATCCGTTTCAGACCAGGAGACCAGGCAGACGATCTCAGATGCGTACAGGAGATACGGCACCATATTGGAACCCCATGGTGCTGTCGGCTGGGCAGGACTCGCCCGCTACCTGCGAGAGGTGGAGGACTTCAGCCCATGCATATCACTGGAGACTGCAGATCCTGCCAAGTTCCCGGAGGAGATCGTGCGGCTGACCGGAGTCGAGCCGCCTCTGCCACCGGCAATGTCAGCGCAAGACGGCCTGACCGAGCAGTACCAGGAGATAGATGCCAGGTACGCGGCGCTGCGTACTGCCCTGGAGAGGACCCTGAAGTAAGGCCAAAGTCTGGTCCGAAGGGTGGAAGGCGCACCCTATGCATCGGCGGGGGGGGCGAATCCCTTTTTTTCCGCCGGCGGACGGCAAAGGCGAATTTCAGACGGAGGCGGTGCAGAAGGTCGGAGACTCTGCAAAAAAAACCATTACAAGATGGAGCACCTCATGCCAGCCGGACACATAATCTACGACGATATAGGGAGCTTTCCCAAGCCAGCCGGGACCAGGATGGAGGGGATGGATAAGGAGAGCTATCTGGCCCTGGTCGGGCAGACCATGGAGCAGAAGCTATGCACTGGCCTTGAGCGGCCCACCTACCCCCAGTTCAGGGACATGATCAGGATGTTCATGGACCCGATCCAGGACCCAGCGTGCACCGAGAGCCCTTACCTGATCAGAAGGGACGCAGCCAGCATCCTGGAACTGGATGCTCTCGATCACCTGGCCAGCAAGCAGCCCTTTTTTGGCCGAGTCTGTGTGACCGGGCCTGTGGAGTTGTACCTGTCGGCCTTTGGCAGCACCCGGTACGTCGATATCCTGTACCTCCTGGCCCAAAGCGTCTCACGCTTCCTGGAAAGTTCACTATCCCGCCGTTTCATGGTGGATGTGGCCTCCCTGGACGAGCCAAGCCTGGGCATCAGCCCCCAGCTTGCCTTCAGCGAGGACGAGGTGCACGAGGCGCTGGAGATCGCCGCCCGGCCCTGCCGCAGGATCGACTGCGAGGTACACCTCCATTCACCCCTCTACGCCGAGCTGTGCTGCGGGGTGGACGGCATAAACGTTATAGGAGTCGAATCTGCCGCCCATCCAGACTACCTTGCCTTAGTCGACCCTGAAGTGCTGCGAAGAGAGGACGCCTGCATCCGGGCCGGGATAGCCCGAACCGATATACTCTCCTTAGCCGCTGCCCTCAACGACCGCCTGGGCCAGAATCTGTGGGAGAACCTGCCCCGGCTGGAGACGGCGATACTTCAGGAAGAGAGCCCGCAGGTCATGGAGGCCAGGCTGGCTCTGGCAGTGCGCCGCTTCGGCGACAGAGTGAGGTATGCGGGACCGGACTGCGGCCTGGGCTCCTGGCCAAGCCAGAGGATGGCATCAAGCCTGCTTACAAACTGCGGCCAGGCACTGGCCTCATTTAAGGAGAGAAGGATGTCTGGTTGATGCACTGGCTTGCAGCAGGCAAAACGGCCAAAGCCAGGCCAAAGGGCGGATTCTCAAGCGGCCATGGACCGTGCTTTGAGGACCGGTCGGCCTGCTCGCCAGTCAGGCCAAACAAAAGATAAGTAAGATATAGGACAAGTTTTTAAATTAAGGATGCTTTGCAGAATCAGCCCGGCCTCTCCCTGGAACTGAGCCCGCCCGAGATATCTGCCCGGAAGAGATGGTGCCTGAACCTGGCGCCAACGTGTCTGGGACCACCGATTCGTCATCAAGATACCAATAAAGCCATTTTAATAAAATAATCAAAATGTCAATTGTTTGATCTCTCTATTCATATATTCCGCCTAAAGAAGCGATACATAAATATTTTATCTCGTGAGTTTTTGGTCGTAGAATATCAGATCGTGGATTACTATGATTACCATTATCTATAAATATTTTAACATCATTCTAAGATTCATGAGACTCAGGGTTGTCAGTTCGAAGAAGGAGATCACCGACCTGAATCGAAATGAGCAGGTGGTGCACCTGGCCTTCAGGGCCTCAAATCTCGACGTGATGAGCCTTGTCCGCTCCTGTCCAAGGCTCAGAGCGGTGCAGATCCCCCCATCATATTATCAAACCATGTCCAAAGCTGCCCAACAGTTCTTGGAAATACAGGGAGTAGAGATATTGAGAGGCGACGTGTGGGGTCATCGGAAGGATATCGACGAGTATTATGCCGTCAGCGAGAAGGTCATCGGCCGGATATCAGCGCTGCTCAAGGAGGGCAAGAGCATAGATGAGACGGTCAGGAAGGTTCAGCGCGAGACCAAGCTCTCAGAGGACCTCATTCGCTACATCATGAAGGAGCAGGTAATGGCCTGAGCCGTTTATCCATCATCGTTTTATCCCTGAAGATAGTATCCTTGCGCGCATGGAGCTGAAGGCCCAGGTGCAGGAGTTCCTGAAGGCCCAGAGCCGGACGGTGAAGGGCGAGCTGGCCTCCAAGTACGGTGTGCCGCCCGAAGAGCTGGAAGAGGTGGCCGCTGGAATACTGGAGACCACGTTCGGGCCGGCCCTGATGCTTGCCCGGCAGATAGAGTCTCACCCGGGAGCTGTGCTGCTGTTTATCGGTCGCCAGGACTGCCCCATCTGCAGCGACGACAGGCCGGTGGTGGAGGCATTCTTGTCCAGTCATCGTGGTGTGAGAAGGGAGATCAGGGATTACACCGAGCCTGAAGGCCTGATATACCATATGCTCAACCGGGAAGACCAAGGAATGCTGCCACTCATAGCCTTGATCTCAGGGGGCCAGGTGGCCATGTTGCATACAGGCAAGCGCCTGACCCAGGAGGACCTGGAGAGGGGATATCACGCCCTGCAGGAACCTTTGGATTGCCGGCCAAAGGCCCAGGCCCAAATTGCCGGTCAACAATAGAATTATATGCCGGGTATTTAGCCAATGGAATGGTTAAGCGAGAGAGTTCCGGCAAAAGACAATTTCCGGAGGTCCCTGGCTTGAGCGGAGCTGTGAGGATACATCATGACCATAATTGTGCTCAATTTCAAGACATACCGTGAGACGACCGGCGAGGCCGCGCTCAGCCTCTCCAAGATCTGCCAAGGCGTGGCAGAGGACTGTGGCGTAGAGATTGCTGTGGCCCCACAGGCTGTTGATATCCGCCGCATCGCCAAGAACGTCTCAATACCGGTTTATGCTCAGCATGTGGATGGTGTGGGTATGGGCGGGTACACGGGACATGTAACTGCCGTATCGGTGCAAGAGGCTGGAGCAGTCGGCTCGCTCATCAACCACTCGGAGAGGAGGCTTCAGCTTGCCCAGATAGAGGCCTCGATCTCCGCCTGTAAAGCCGCCGGGCTGAACACCATCATATGCACAAATAACGTGGCAACCACGAGGGCTGCAGCAGCCCTCGAACCCACCTATGTGGCAGTGGAGCCGCCTGAACTGATAGGAAGCGGAATTGCGGTCTCACAGGCCGATCCAGAGGTCGTGCGTGGCTCGGTGGACGCGGTAAAGAGGATATGTGCCGGGGTGGGCGTTCTCTGCGGTGCCGGCATAACTACCGGCCAGGACCTGAGAGCTGCCCTGGACCTGGGCACGGAAGGCGTTCTGCTGGCCTCCGGGATCATAAAGGCAAAGGATCAGAGAGCAGCACTGGAAGATCTGGTGGCCGGGGCCTGATCCCGGGCCGGGACGGTCGAGATGTCCGGCACAATATGCGTGAGGGTCAGGGTTTCAGGACGGGTGCAGGGCGTAGGTTTCCGCCGCTTCACTGAGGCCAATGCCCAGGATAAGGATGTCAAAGGCTGGGTCCGCAACCTGCCAGGCGGCGGCGTGGAAGCGGTCCTGGAAGGGGAGAGGAAGAAGGTTGGGGAGCTTCTCAGCCTGATGAAGGAGGGGCCTGCCGGAGCCATGGTCTCCGGCATCGAGCTTGCGGAGCTCGAAATACGAGGATTCTCCGAGTTCAAGGTGATCTACTAGGCAGCAGGCTGGTAGAACGCGGACAGCAATGAGGGATGGGAAATCGCCATCTCAAAGGATCGGATTTTCATGCTTACAGTTGATCGTTACAGATGCGGCTACTGCGGAGCCTGCGTGGGCGTATGCCCGGAGATGGCTCTGGAGCTGGTGGAGACCTGGATAGAGATCTCTCCGGAATGCGTAGAGTGCGGCCGGTGCACAAAGATCTGCCCCACGGGAGCCTTGGAGCTCTCGGACAAAACGGAGGCCAGGACATGAGATGCGATGTGGTGGTTGTTGGAGCCGGTCCGGCGGGATCTATGGCTGCACGCCACATGGCCGAGAAGGGCCTGGATGTGGTTATGCTGGAGAAGCGCCAGGAGATAGGCGATCCAGTCCGCTGCGCAGAAGGCGTGAGCAAGACCGGACTGCGCTCGCTGACCGATCCAGACCCCAGATGGATTGCCGCGGAGGTGAGGGGAGCGCGACTGCATGCCCCGGACGGGACAACAATGGTGATGTCGGAGGACCGGTCAGGAAACGAGGTGGGTTATGTCCTGGAGAGAAAGATCTTTGACAGAGGTCTGGCCATGCAGGCGGCCTTGGCCGGGGCAAGGGTCATGGTCAAGACCAGGGCTCTGGACCTGTTGCGCAGGCCGGACGGGTCTGCTGGTGGGGTCAAAGCCCTGCGTTTTGGCGAGGTGCTCCCGATAGAGGCTGATCTGGTGATCGGGGCAGACGGCGTCGAGTCGAAGGTCGGGCGGTGGGCAGGGATCGACACATCGCTCAAGCCGAAGGATATCGAGGTCTGCGCCCAGTTCCTGGTATACGATCCGGCCGTAGACGACGATTACTGCGAGTTCTTCTTCGGAAACGATATCGCTCCCGGCGGCTATGTCTGGTCGTTTCCAAAGGGCAGGAAGCTGGCAAATCTGGGACTTGGCGTCCTTGGTTCCCGCTGCCAGCCAGGCGCTCCGGTCAGACTGCTGCGCCAGTACCTCGAGAGGAACAGGCCGGAGGCCCGGGTGGTGGAGATGGTGGTGGGAGGAGTTCCCGTATCCGGTCCAATCGAGAGGACGGTGGCAGACCGGATGATGCTGGTTGGCGATTCCGCCAGGCAGTCCGATCCGATCACCGGCGGCGGCATACTGAACGCCATGAAGGCAGGGGTCATGGCCGGGGATGTTGCGGCTGTCGCCATATCCGATGGGGACCTGTCTGCTGCTGGCCTGATGCCATACGAGGAGAAGTGGAGGGAGACCATCGGAAGACAGATAGCCCGGCACTACCAGCTAAAGGAATTCTTCTCGAGGCAGACTGATGAGGATCTGAACAGCTTGATGCATTCCATGCAATCAATGGACATGAGCCAGATGGATTTGAGAGGCATGCTGAAAGTGCTCATCAAGCTCAATCCCAAGAAGCTGTGGGAGCTGCGAAACCTGGTGGTCTGAGGCAACGCAAAAGGCACTGGCCGACGTTTGGGCCCCAGATCTGATCCTTCAGGCAAGAGGGAAAAGCAGAACTCTGACCTCTCATGGCCTCTTATTTGCAGGAAGCGAGGTTCGAGCAGCATCCCAATTTTTTCTTCGCGCAGCGGGATCGTAGCGTCATGAGCTCCCGGCGCGAAAGAGCGCGTATGCTTATCCGCACTTTCGCCCCAGCTCTAACCCCGACATTCCGCGCCCCTGGCCTGGGGCAACCGGTCCAGATCGAACTCGATCGTTATCTTATCTGAGTCAGCCTCCAGCCATGCCACTATTGTGTGAAACACGAACCTCTGGGTGCGCCTCCCCTCAGGGATCCTGAAGCTGTGCTCTTGACGCAGCTTCTGAAGAGCCGAGTTCTGCAGGGAGGGGCTGCTCTGAAGGAATAGCAGGCCTGGCAGGTTTAATCCCTCGTGCCCGAAGGTTGGGTATCGGTCGGCGATCAGCTGCTCAAGGTCTGCCCGCAGGATCTCGACAACGCCTCCGCCCCTGCCTACCACGAGTATCCGGTGGGGATGAGCGCGCAGCTCCGCGACCTCGGAGCGCAGAGCCCCGAATACATAAGGGTCTCCCAGCCGGCGCTCCTCTGGGAGGAGCATCTTCATCCTCTCTACAAAAGGCCTAATCAGAGGGCTGTAGCCGGCGAAAAAAACCCCGGCAAGGTTCTGGACATCGGCCCTGGAGACCAGCAGGTCTTCCCTCCTCACCTCGATTGATACCATGTGATCGAGTTTGGGCGCTTCCTGCGGATATAGACGCTGGAGAGATGGGTCAGGAAAAGACTCGAAAGTCTGACCCGACCCAATCGACCTTGAAACTCAGCAGGGATTTGCCATGCAAGAGAAGCGCCCTGAAGCTGAGTTGGGAATCTGCTTGATCATCTCATTTCGATTCGGCAGCGCCTCTGGATAACCTGCCTTGACAGGCGATCTCGCTCGAGGTCCTGCCGGCAAGACGGGCATATCTCGACCCACCCCGTACCATAGGCGTCGATCTGCAGATGTGAGGGAACCGCTGAGAGGACACGGTCAAGCATCGGTCTTGTGGCATAGCAGGCCTTGCAGGATGGGCACTTCACCAGCGGGAAAGTTATGGAGGTCTCCTCAGTCTCCGGGACGAGGCTCAAGGCCTTCGCCGGGCAGAACTCCACGCAGAGGTGGCACTCTTCGCTGCATCGGTTGAACCGGATGGTGCGCTCTTCACCTTGCTCCAGGGTGATAAACGCATTTGGACATACATTTGAGCAGGCTGCGCATCCAAGGCATCGAGAGGCGTCCAGAGCTATCATGCCCGACCACCCCTAACAACTACTGCAGCCGCGAGAGAGCGAAGGCGAGTGGTTGCCTCCTCGTAGGTCATCATGGATAGGGCCTGGGCCGGGCAGGTGGTCACGCATGCTGGAGCCTCACGTCCGGAGCACAGATCGCATTTCTGGGCCACCTTCTGCACATGTATTATCCCAAATGGACAGGCAAGAGTGCAAAGCCCGCAACCAGTGCATTTATTCAGGTCGAAGGAGGTGCGCTCGCCCTCGTGGATCAGGGCTCCGCTGTAGCAGGCCATGGCGCAGGTCGGTTCCTGGCAATGGTGGCATACCAGTGGCACCGAGGCCAGGTCGTCCTGAATGCCGACCCTGATGTGTCCAGTAACGCTGTGCACCCTCTGACAGGCGACCTCACAAGACCGGCATCCCACACAACGGCTGACGTCGACGTAAATTGGCATCTTAATCGCTCCTGGATATGTTGCATGCTGCCACCTTGAACTCTGGGATCCCCGCCTGTGAATCCCTTGCGTCCGGGGTGAGGATATTCGTGCCTGGGAAGTGAAACGGCATGAATACCACCCCTGGGCTAACCCGTCCGGTGGTCCTGGCCGCTGCCCGGGTCCGCCCACGGGCAGTGGAGACCTCAACATCATCGCCGTCCTCGATCTGCAGCCTGGCTGCATCAGCCGGATTTATCTCCACGAACAGATTGGGGGCTCGCTGCATCAGGGAGGGGCTGCGCCGGGTCATGGATCCGGCATTGTGGTGAAGGGCAATTCGCCCGGTTGTCAGCGTGAATGGAAAGCGCTCGCTCGGTTTCTCAGCTGGCGGGCGATAGTGAACTGGCAAAAGCGTGGCCCTGCCGTCCGCCGTCTTGAATCCGGAAGAGTGGAGGATAGGCGTTCCAGGATGGTTGACCGAGGGGCATGGCCAGATAAGCCCTCCCGGTCCCAAACGGTCACGGGTTATGCCCTGATATGCTGGAACAAGCCGGTTTATCTCGGCGAGGACGGCAGATGCGTCTGGATAGTCGAGAGGCAGACCCAACCGCTTGCCGAGAGAGCATACTATCTGAAGATCGGTCCTTGCCTCTCCCGGCGGATCCACCGCCCGGCAGGACCACTGCACCCGCCGTTCAGTGGATGTATAGGTCCCCTCTTTCTCAGCCCATGCAGCAGCCGGCAATACCAGGTCAGCGTGGCTGGCGGTAGCGGTCATGAAGATATCCTGAACCACCAGCAGGTCCAGGCTCTCCAGTGCAGTTATCGTATGCCCTCCGTGGGGTTCGGAGTTGACCGGATCCTCACCGACGATATACATGGCGCGGATGCGGCCGTCTGCAGCCGCATCTATCATCTCGGTGGCGGTCAGCCCCCGCCCCACCGGCAGGTCGGAGGCAGACCAGGCCTGCCTGAAGTGCTCTATGCTGGATGGATCATCTGCCCGGCGGTATCCGGGATAGAACTCGGCCAGCGCCCCCATGTCACATGCCCCCTGGACGTTGTTCTGCCCGCGCAGCGGCAGAAGGCCTGTTCCTTCCCTGCCGATCTGGCCGCAGATCAGAGCCAGGTTGGCCAGAGCCTGCACGTTATCGGTCCCAGTGGTATGCTGAGTTATACCCATGGAGTACAGTATGGATGAGGCTGGAGAGGCTGCGTAGGCCTGGGCTGCCGATACTATATCCTCAGCGGGGACGCCGGTTATCCCTTCAGCCCAGGACGGGGTGCAGTCCTTGACAGAGCTTTTTAGCTCCTGATATCCACATGTCCACAGGTCAAGGAACTGCCGGTCGATCAATCCCTGCTCTATGGCTACGCTGGCCATGGCATTGATGAGTGCAACGTCTGTTCCGGGCCCGAGCTGCAGGAAGTGGTCGGCCATCCAGGATGTGGGGGTGCGTCTGGGATCTGCCACTATCACGATGGCCCCTTTCGACCTGGCCTTATGGATCCAGCGAGACATCACTGGGTGGTTCTCGGCGAGGTTGGATCCGATTACGAAGATGCAGCGAGAGTTGGCCAGATCTGCAAAGGGATTGGTCATGCCGGCGGCACCAAGGGATCTGTTGAGTCCAACTACCGAAGGAGCATGGCAGAGGCGAGCGCAGTTGTCCACGTTCCTGGTCCCGAGCAGGCGGGCAAGCTTCTGGATGAGGTAGTTCTCCTCGTTGCTGCACTTGGAGGAGGAGAGAATCCCAATTGCATCAGGACCGAAGCGGCGCAGAGTACCTGCCAATCCCCTGGCAGCTGCCTCCAGCGCCTCGTCCCAGGATATGCGGGTCAACTGATCGCCGCTCCTTTTCACGGGATGAAGCAGCCGGTCCGGATGGTAGAGCACCTCCAAAGATGCGTTGGCCTTGGAGCACAAGGCCCCCTCGCTTGCCGGGTGGTCAGCCATGTACTCTATATTGGTTGCCCGGCCTTTCTCGACATTCACGTAAAAGCCACAGCCTGCCCCGCAGTACGGGCATATGGTTGGAACGGATCTCGGCATTTTCAATCCCTTGGTCTGCTGTGATTCATATGAGATGGTCCCAGGCCCGCATGAAGATCCGTCCCCTCTTGCAGGAGGCGGGTATGGACATAGGGACCATATGCATCATTAGGCCTTGTTGACAATCGTTTCCGACTTTATGCTATTTAAGTTATTTGATGATTGGGTACAGCGATATAAGGGACTTTGCAGGCAGCCCCAGTCCTGGATAAGCGGCACGAGAAGAGCAGCTCGAGAAAGTGTACGCGCTCACGATAGGGTAAAGGCTCAACCAGCAAGCCATGATTTGAGAGGGATCTGAATTATTCAGGCCACGGCTGCGGATCTATTCCCCTGGCACAGCGATGAAATACCCGGGCATGGACGCTTGAGTCGCGGATAGGCCGATTTCTGCGGCGTTTCATGAGGGCCTTGAGCCATCTGGTGATACGGCCTCTGAACATCGGGATGAGTACGTCCAGGCAGGGTAGCCGGGCTCTCGCCGGAGATTGGCGCTTGACGGGAAAAAAAGGCGCAGTTCAGCCGACGAGTT
>MVQI01000046.1 GCA_002067795.1 Methanosaeta sp. PtaB.Bin039 | reverse complement strand
ACGGCTGGTTCATTTTACGAAGCTCTATCGCCAGATGAAGCATTCGAGCTTGCACAGAAGTTTGAGTTTCATTATACACCAAAGAAGGGGAGCTGGCTCAACATGGCCGAAATTGAACTCTCGGCGCTTTCAAAGCAATGCTTAGATCGGAGAATTGGTTCTCTTCAGAAGCTTGCTGATGAAGTCCATATGTGGGAGAAAGAGAGAAATGCAATTGGAGCAACTGTTAGATGGCAGTTCAATAAAGATAATGCCAGATCTAAACTTCATAGACATTACAATAATTTAAAAATTAATGTTACGGAGCACTAGTTTGATTTCCTGACGGGAACTCCAGAGGCGGCGTTAATAGGAATCCTCCTGCACAAATTTTTATAAAAATTAAGATACGCCATAGACCCGCCAACCGAAAAGGTTAAGTAAAATTGATTTGTGTTAAATCAAATAAAATAGTTTACAAATCCAATGCGTTCAATCAAAATCTGGAGAAGAAGGCGAACTGGCGGTTCAGCACCGACCCCCTATCTCCCACTTAAAAGCTGGAATGGTCAGCAGAGGAGGGCATAAAAATGGCATATGAGAAGACTTCCCTGAAGATGAAAGAGATGAATGAGGCGTTGTCCAATTACGAGGTTCAGAGCCTGGATGGGGTCATCCTGGAGGGGGATATAGAGATCGAGATAGACCGCTTAAGCGGCGAGGAGCCGCTGCTGGCGCAGTCGCAGGTCAAGGAGTTCGCTAACCTTGCCCTGCAGCTGTTCGATGTCTCCAGGGCTATGGGTTATCCGGTCAATTCCATGATTCAGAGGGCAAAAAATGGATGAAGACCGGATGGGCACATGGGGTGCTCACAGACGGCCCCGTTACCGTTCAATCATATGCAAATTGGACGGATCTCGTTTTGCATTATTCGAAAGGAGGTGACAATCGATTCCATGTTTCACATAGTACTCTGGTGGATATACAGAATGCCTGGGGATAGGACCACCGGAGACAACCTGAACCGTATGCTTCAGCCGGGCATGATCGAAGCATAAAAAGTATCGCCGTCATCGGCTGTGACCAGAAAAGCGATCGCAATATGTGATCCAGGCGGAAATGGACGATCATATATGAAAACCTGTAAAGATGAAATCTCGAAAAGCAATCTGAACCGTTGCCGATCATGGTAAATGATCCAAAAGAGTTTATTTCCGAATCTGTCCGGTATTCTGTATCTGTCCATGATTTTTGGGAAAGCTCTGTTATTGGATGCAAAGGTTCGAACCTGCAATGAGGAACAATTATGGTTAACGTCCTTAAAAGCAAACGGGAGAGTTCTAGATTTCAAATCTTGGTCGAGATAGCAGCCCATCAGCCCAATCTGCGCCAGAAGGAGGTGGCAGATAGCCTTGAATTGACCCCGCAGGCCATATCGGAATACATCAAGGAACTGGTGGAGGAAGGCCTGGTTACTACAGACGGCCGCATGCGATACAGAATTA
The DNA here is from genome assembly GCA_002067795.1 of Methanosaeta sp. PtaB.Bin039. Lineage (GTDB taxonomy): Archaea > Halobacteriota > Methanosarcinia > Methanotrichales > Methanotrichaceae > MVQI01. The sequence goes on along the minus strand of MVQI01000046.1, from coordinate 73,974 downwards.
CCAAGGAGGGAGTTGAGTGGTTGCTTGAGAGCGCTGCTGAGATGAAACAATACGCCAGGGCGGTTATGGAGGATATCATAAGCCATGTCCCTGTCTGGAGCACCTTGGCGGAAATCGACCTCGTCAAGGGCGAAAAAGTATCTCTGGAAATGAGGGGCGGCCTGCTCTATGCCGGAAAAAAAGATTGTATAGACGCCACCGGCAATGTCATCTCCGACGCGCATGCAGGCGAGGATGTAGGAGTGTCTGACTTAAAAGGCCTGATAAGCCTCGATGTGGGGCGGATCATCCTGTGCAAGATGCCGCGAATCCAGAGCGGCGGGTCCAGAAAGGTCGATATCGAACTGCTGAAAGACAAGATCAAAGGCGATGTGATGGTCGGCGCTCTGGGAGTCGAGGCCCTTGCAGCCCTAACAAAGGCTGGCAGGGAACCGGATGTGATCTTTGGTGCCAGGGAAGCTGCAGTTGAGGCTGCCTACCACGGGATCAGCTCAGTAATAGTCAGCGTAGACGAAGGGATTCCCCGAATCCTCGAACGCCTGGAGTCTGAAGGATTGAAGTACGAACTGCTTGACCTGACGCAAACGCAAAGATAAAAGGGTGAGCCCGGCCATATAAGCTATATCCCCCTCATAAATGATGCCATCCAAATTTGCGTTCCCATAAGATCCCTGAGGGTATAGTCTATAGGCCTGCCCAGGAATGACTGCGAGTATTTGCCGAGGCTAATATTGCCAGAGGCGGCGAAAAAAATTGAGCTGATCTATTCATTTGCTCTCTCCACCCGAGGATAAACAAACACACCATGCTTGTCCAAATCGAAATCCAGCCTCTGGAATCTGGTCAAGTACTCCTGATGAATGACCTGTGGATCCAGATCCTCGAACAAATCAGGGTAGAACCACTTGGCTAGATAAGAAACGCCAACGAAGAACGACGGCTTGGAACTGATGCTATCTGACCACACGAGGACCCGATCATTTTTCACGGCACCGATCATCTTCCATCCGCCACGGTTCATTAAGGACGTCCTGAGCGCCTCTATCTCTTCAGTGGTGTCCTTCTCATATCCTGCGTATTTGTTGCCGTGATTTACCGATTTCACTATGACATCCGGATCTTCAGCTATCACCCATTCAGGATCAACGACCGGATAGGACCCCACCAGATCTACTGCCACATTAATCCCTCCGGCCATCTCACATAGTTTGCTGGCACCCGAACCATTGCCTGATGCCGTGAAATCTTTGTTTTGCTCAAGATAAACCCTGACCCGGTCCTCCTTCGGCACCTCACTGACTCGCTGTTGAATCGTCTCAAGATAACTCTCATAAAAATCAATGAACTCGTAGGCTTCCTCTGTTCTTCCCAGAAGATAACCGAGCATTGCTATCTCCTGTGACATTCTTCCGGGCTGGTAGAATCCCAGTCCGACTACCGTCAAACGCGAGTCGAGCTTCTCTGCATACTCTGACGCATATGTTTGTTGGCCTATGACAAGATCAGGCTTAAGCTCCAGGATCTTCTCGTAATCAGGGCTGGATCCGGACTTAACAACCGGCAATTTGCTCAAATCCTGGAAAAAGATGTTTTTGTCTGCCACATTTTTTTCCACCCCGATGATTCTATCTTCTGCTCCAAGTATTTTTATAACTTCAGCAGAAGTATGACTGAGAGATACTATAGATTCAATCGGGCGCTCTACAGTAACCGTTCTATCGGCCGAATCAATGATTATGAGTCCCTCTTCTTCACCTGCCATTATTTGCTCAATTTGTAGAATGTCATTCTCATCGACCTTGCCGTCGCAATTGGCATCGCTCAGATTGGTGGCCGCATTTGTTCCTTTGATTATCCCCTCCACATATGTGATGTCATTCTCGTCTATCGTCTCGTCCATATTCGCATTGCCGAATATCTCCAGGGTGTAGTCAGACGCGCTCGCAGACCCAAATGCCAGCAACATGCACAACATCGCCCATGCATAAACTGTCCTGTGCACTTTCACCACCTTTCAACCAGCGATCTGCCATGCCGCACATCGCCTCTGAATCGATGCCTCGTCATGAAAGGACTCGCGGGTGTTATCAAATTTACTTGTTATAGTACAATATTACTTGTCTTAATGATAACAATACAAAAACCTGTCGGCAAAATAGGTATGTTAATTGAATTTTTATATAGAAATATTTATCGATATATATCCGAGCGATTCCCTAAATGATCCACCTGCTGGTCGAGACCCTGGATCTCGTCCTTCCCGTCTTGGGGGTGATCTTCTTAGGGCTGTTCCTGGGCGGCTTCATGATGGAAATGGGAATCGTAACTCACATATCCCCGCTTTGCAGGACCCTTAGTAGAGTTTGCCCATTTGCCCGACGCCAATGCATCTGCCTATTTAGTATCACTGGGCTCTGTGATGTATGAGATTTGAACATTAATGTGGAGCTGTGAGATACGGGAAGTCACAGTAGGCCAGTTCCTCGAAAATTTGTCGCACAGATCTCGACCACAGCACTGCTCATCAAACCCAAGGCTTATATACAACTTTGCTTGTTTTAAAACAATAAAATTTGAATAAATGGGCGGTAGAATTTATGAAAGAAAAAACACCCGGATTGTTGATTTATCTTTTCATGATCATAGCAGTGGGCTGTGGAGAGCCAATAACCATAATCGATTTCACAGGGCACGAAGTCGATATATCTGCTCCTGTAAACACCACTATATCTCTTGCTGGCGCTGGATCTGAGATCATCTGGGCTTTGGATGGCGGCAAAAGCATGATAGGTCGCAGTGAGTATTCTGATTTTCCCCCCATTATCGAAAATGTACCAATTGTTGGCAAGTCCTCCAATTCACCGGATTTGGAGAAGATCTTAGAGCTTAAACCGGATCTAGTAATCGCTGATGGTATGCTCTCAGAGGAGGACCGAAAGGTGCTCGAAGAGGATGGAGTTGCCGTTATTGTGGAAAGGTTCACAGATCCATACAGAACGCTCTTGTTCATAGAGAACCTGGGTAAGGCTCTCGGAAAGCAAGAGCGCGCTGATGAGCTGTTCAGCCTTCTCAAGGGTTATCAAGATCTCATAAAAGAACGCACATCCGGCTTAACTCCGGAGGATAAGCCTACCGTATTCTTAGAGTGGTTGGCAAGACCATATCATTCAGCATCTAACGGCACATCCTATCATAACCAGGTTACCTTTGCCGGTGGCGTCAACATCGCTGCGGATGAGACTGTGAATTATCCGGATGTCAGTCCTGAATGGGTAATGGAAAAGAACCCAGATATCCTCTTGCACATCTTAGGAAGCACAGCAAATTATTCTGAAGAAGAACTGAGGGTTAGGAGGGATGAGATAATGTCCCGACCTGAGCTGCAGAATTTACGGGCAGTTAAGGAGGGACGGGTCTATGTTCTTAGCGGCACTGTGATTACAGGGGTTCGCTCTGCAATCGGTGAGCTTTATCTGGCAAAGTGGTTCTATCCTGAGCTGTTCGAGGACATAAATCCGGGCTCTGAGCACGAACGACTGATAGAGAAGTTCTACAATATTGAGCTAGAGGACGCTTATGGCTATCCCTATCCCTCAACTCCACAAGACGTACTGCTGAATTAAAGATGGAATGAGGGATCATATGAGAAAGAAATCTCGGTTTTTGGGAATGGCCAGCTTGTGCATCATGCTGGTTTTGGCGACTGCATCGTTAACTGCGTTTGCCTCAGATCTGCATGTTATTGGAGATCGTAATGGAGATCATGCAGTCTCCGATGACGAGCTGGCCAGGGAATACCAGGACCATAAAAACGGCACGATCAATTCTGATGAGATCCTGCAGATCGAGCTTATGCACGATAGGTACCCGATTGAAGTTACCGATTCTGCGGGAAACATCGTTACGATCCACAAACCTCTGAAGAGGATCGTGGTCCTGAACGGTCTGGTCACAGAGATTATGCAGATCTTAAACGCGACAGACGTGATTATTGGCATGACCATGGACCTCGAAAAGGAGCCTTTGATATCTCCGGCGCTGAAAAGCTTGCCAACCACGGGCAAGGTTGTTGAGCCCGACCTGGAGGCAATTTTACGGCTCAACCCTGATGCCGTCATCCACTATGCATCCACGATGTGGCATACCGATGAGATTCAGAGAAAACTTCAAAAAGTTGACCCAGGCCTCATAGTGATCCGGCTGGATATGTTCCATCCTGAGTCTCATTTAGTTGAAGTGGAAAATCTGGCCAAAATCCTTGACAAGGAGGCAGAGGCAAGAGACTATATAGACTTCTACAAAGAAGTGATGGGGGAAATACAGCGGGCGACTGGCGATCTTTCTGAAGAGGATAAGCCTCGTGTCTACTTCGAAGAGCGTAGCGATTTTCAAACCGGTTCCAGTGAATCCTACTTCTCCCAGGACACGGCTATCGCCGGAGGACGAAACGTCTTCGCAGAATCAGCGACCCTCTATCCCGTAGTAGACCAGGAAAGCGTAATGATGGAGAATCCCGATGTCATCATCAGGACATATTCAAATAGCAGCTCTGGCGGCTATGCAAACGATGACACTTCGATGATGGAGGAGCTGCGAGAATCGATTATCAACCGCCATGGGAGCAAAAATATTACCGCAGTAAAGAATAACAGGGTCTACATCCTTAATGCTAACCTGATCGGCGGAGCCAGGCACATCATCGGCATCTCCTATCTTGCCAAGATCCTCCACCCGGATCTTCTAGCGGATTTTGATCCCGAAGAGGTTCACCAGAGATACCTCGATTTCGTGGGCTTCGACTACGACTTGAAAGAGCACAGGGCGTTCGTTGTTCCTAAAATCTGACCGATCTTTGCTTTATTTCGAAAGATAACCGAGACAAAATGGCGATGTCAATATGAAGAAGATCGAGATTGCATATATCAGCACAACGGGACTTGACGTATTTCCTATTATATCGGCGCCAAAGGAGTTAAAGACAAAAAAAGGTGATGTGGCAGAGGTCATTCTCCGATACAAAGATGATCTGTCCGATCCAAAGACCATGGACGATTTCATGAGCTTCGCAGTCGGGTCTGATCTGGCAATACAAAGCCCTCACGGCGGCAAGGCGATCCTTGGCAGTTTCGATGAGATTACCCTTAGACTAAAAGGCGCAAATGTTCCGCTATACGCCCAGGATACGTCCAAACTGTATCCTGCCACCGCTGAGGTTCTGGAGGACTGGATGTACGAGGAGCTGGCGAGCAAGTACGCCCTGGACGAAAAGATGCAGGAATGGCTGGCGGATATGAATCCTCACGCTCTCCTGAATATATCTGAGCGTCTCCTGAAAGGCAATAGACCGGAATATGTGGGATGCAACAGACGAGATGAAGAGAGGCTAAGAGACGTCTATCTGGAGTTCGAGGGGATGATCGAGGATGACAGCACATAGGATCGACGAGGGAGTCAATCACGAAAAGGATTTGGAGGATAGGGAAATAAGCAGAGCAGCACCATCTCCACCCGACCGAATTGTCTCCCTGACTCCCATAGCATCAGAGCTTATCTGCATCTTCGGCTGCATCGACAGAATCGTGGGACGGGATGATCATTCCAGGTTTCCTCCCGGCCTGGATGAGAAGCCGGCTGTTGGGAGCACCATTAGAAAGACGATCAGCGCAAAGCAGGTGCTGGATCTGGATCCCGACATGGTGGTCATGGGCAGGCGCATCCCACAAGAGGAATTTGAAAAAATAGAGTCTGCAGGCATCCCTGTAGTCGTCATTGGGACGGGCTGCAAGCTTGATACTCTTATAACTAATATCCAGACCTTGGGCAAGAGAATGGCTGCTGAGAAAAAGGCGGGAGAGCTTGTAGAGTTTTTGGAAAAATATGCGAACCTTATCAGGGATAGGACTGGGGACCTGAATATAGAGGGCAAGCCCCGTGTTTATAACGAGTGCGCCTTCAGAAAATATATGACCAAAGCCTGCACTGCTGCGGATGAGGTCATCTCTATCGCCGGGGGGACAAATATCGCCCCCACCGAGGATCTGGGCAGGCTGGAGGTGAGTGAAGAATGGGTGATAAGGAGTAATCCGGACGTGATCATCTCTCAGGTTTCTTCCGCATCTCCAGCAACTGAGGAGACGTTGATCACAAGGAGGGAGGAGATTTTGGGACGGCCGGAGCTGAAAGGAACCAGTGCGATTAAAAATAGACGGATCTACATAAGTCATCTCTCTATCAGAAGAGGGCCTAGAATGGTTGGATATCTCCTCTATCTGGCAAAATGGTTCCATCCCGAACTGTTTCAGGATATCGATCCGGCAGCAGTGGAAAAAGAGATGCTGGAGAAGTTTTACGGACTTGATCTGGATGGGCTATGGGCCTATCCTGAGGTATGAAACTTCGCATTAGGGAGACAAAAAAATGAACGGCAAAACTTTGGGAGGCACTCTCCTGGTTCTCATCTTCTTTTGCCTCTTGGGGGCCTGAGAGGGAGAGGAGATTGGGGATAACGTTAGCATAGTGGACGGAAACTTGGAAAGCTGGTAAACATATCGCTTCTGGTGAAAAGCATAGTGTCAATTACATCACGTGCATCCGAGATCATTTATGCATTGGGCTCTGGCGATAAGATAGTTGGGCGTGACTCATAATCGTTCTTTTTCGCCAGCTCTTGCGGATGTGCAGGTGGTGGCAGAAAGCTCCTATGCGCCAAAGGTTGAGAAGCCTGAACTGATCGAAGTCCACTCACAAGTTCTCCAGAAATGCCCAGGAACGGATTTGAACTGGCGTTTAAAGCGTTCTTCCGAAGGGTCAAATCGGGCGAGAAATGCGGCTATCCCCGGTTCCGAGGACGCGGGTGGTATGATTCGTTCACCTATCCTCAGTCGGGATTCAAGCTGCGCATAGGTGATCATCGAGTCATTTACTCGAAAACCGGAGATGGCGTGCTCATTTTGAGAATAGGGCCTCGAAGCAAAGTTTACGATAGATGATAACTCGCAGCTCTTGCACCGGTCATCAGCGGTTCAGATCTCAAGCAGCGTCCGCCAGGGACGACAGAAGCGATAGACCAACCTGCAGCAGGATAACGCTATCCTCGGCACGCTCGTGCAGGAGCGGTGGCCAGTGGCAGCATCTTGCCTTCTTTAGCCCATCGTCGCTGTCTCCTCGTCCCTACGCCCAGCTCCTTCGCATATCTCGCTCTTCGGATCGCTCCATTTCTCGCTGAAGCCCAGGGCGAATGCCTGAAATACAAACTCCAGGAATGCATCTTTGTCAAGAGACACCTTCAAGGCAGAGAGTATCTGCATGTAAGCATAACTGCGGCCGGTCTTTCCAGAAACGGCGGCAGAGACCTGCGCACCGTAGAGGCTCAAGACCTCATGGATGCAGCTCTCTGGGAGCACGCCCCAAAGAAATTTATCCCGTAAATGGACCAGTGCTGCCACAGCTGCAACCGTGATTGGATCGTTGACTATATTTGAGAAATTTTGCTCGAATAGATTGGCATTATCCCTGGACAGGAACTCTCCAATTCCCTGACACAGCTCCTGCTGGCGGATTTCCAAACGCTCCAGATAGGCTAAAGAAGAGCACCGACTGGCTGGGGTAAGGCCGTTTTGCATCGCAAGGGCTCTCAGGACTGCGTCATGCATTGTTCGCCCGATTAGCTCTCCCAGCTTCGAATGCTTGCCGGCATAAGATAATACATTGCCCCCAAGTTCTGAGGCCACAGCAATCTGGTCGGTTCCCGTTCCAGTCGCAAGGCCATCCGAATAGCGGGAAGGGACCTCCAGCTCCTGAAGGGCAGCAGTCTTGGCCTCTGTTGCGGTGATGACTGCGGCGACCATGGCGCCCGGCGTCAGCTCTCGATTGATAAATATCATGGCGTTTATGGTGCCAGGTCGCATGTTGCATCCCCGGTCTTTTTGTCCTTTTGCGCTATCATCCTGCGGCTCATAATAGGATGCGGGATCCCCTGCCCTGCCTGCATTTCCTTCAACGCCGCCGGTACATATGGTCACGACCTCGAGATCGCAAAACCGCTCATGGCAGATGGCGGCGTTGTTCATGTTGGCTGCAGTTCCAAGAGTTGCACACTTCTGAAAAGGGAGATTGTGACGGTCCGCGACTTCTCTCCTGTAATCCTCGGGACTTTCCATCGCCAGCCGGCACATCCTGGCATTCATGTGACATCCAGCTGGCTCACAGGACTGGTGGTTGTAGAGATACATCAGGTCGTCATGCATCCCGCCGGCGGAGCTTCGACAGGTGGAAAGGACCCTATGTGGAGTCATCAGCTTGGCATAAACCATCTTCTCCTCTCGATATAGTTCGATTCCGCCATAGAACTCTGCAAGTTTCAATTTTCTGGCCTCCTTTGTGAAGCATTTCAGGACTTTTCAGAGTTTGATAACTCCAGAAGTGTGCCGTAGTCTATGTTCTCCATGAACCTCTTCTCTCTGGTGTCTTTGGTTTTTAGCCTTGCGATATTGATGGCATCACCAATCGCTGGAGACGTGAGATGGGTGATCCTTTCCTGATAGCGTGAGTAGCTGAGAAGCAGGCTTTTTCCAATGGCATGAAGCTCGCCGAAGTCTCCCCATTGATTGGCAACTGCCAGGTGCATCTGCTCACTTAGCCTTGCCTCCCAGATGAACCTGGATTTGGCATCGTCCCAGAGCGCAGGAACACAGAGCATGTCAGCGCCAAGCTTAGACAGAGAGTCTGCAGCCTCCGGAAACATGAGGTCGTATCCGACGAGCATTCCGATCCTGGCGAACGGAAGGTCAATGGCTTCGAAACCTCCGTCGCCGGCAGAGGCCCATTTCCTATCACGAGAGGAGAGATGAACCGCCCGATACCTGCTCATGACCCCCTCGGGACCAATCAGTACAGAGCTGTTGTAAAAACCCACTTCATCCCTCTCAGCCATGCCGAGAACTATGAAGAGATCTTTTTCCCGCGCTTTTTCGGCAAAAAGGTCGGTGGTCTTGCCCGGTATCTCCTCAGAGCAGATCTTTGCATACTTTGAACTGAAAATTGCCCCAGAGGTGGAGAGCTCCGGCAAAACGACGATGTTGATCGCCGGTCCATCCTCCTTGGCAGCCTTGGCCAGGGCGTCATCTATGAGCTGAAGCGCCAATTTCACATTGGCCTTCGCGTTCATGGGCTCAGAGCTGAACTGCAGGGTTGCGGCCGTAAAATCGGCAGCCTGAGGCAAACCAAGCAGGAACTCAACGCTGACGTGAGAGTACGGGTCCAAAGCTACATTTCCATAGCATTGAGGCCTTCTCTCGCTCAAGATATTCTGCGTCCCGACGCCGTCCAGATGCAGAGCGCCGTAGATGATTGTATCCTCAGGAGAGCTGATCTTTGCTGCCGCCTCTCCCTGAGGATTCACGACGAACGATTTGGCAAGGTTGCAGTCCATGACCTTGTCCATCCCTGTCCTGTTGCAGGCCAGGATATACATGCCGTTTTCCAGGGCTCTGGCCCGCCAGAATTTTTCCGGATTGTGGTGCATGGGTGGCCAGTTGGCAGGAACCAGCAGGATCTTCGCTCCCTGAAGAGCGGCAATCCTCGCCGGCCTGTAGAAATACGAGTCGGCGCAGATCACCATACCCAGAGCGCCAAACTCGGTCTGGACCACGGGAACCGGGAGGTTGCCCTTGGCAGCCCATAGATTCTCCCTGAAGGCCGGAGAGAGCTTGCGGTATATGGCCACGACACATCCCTTCGGCCCCATCAGGGCAGCGGAGTTATAGAATATGCCCGTTTTTAAATCGCGCTCAGGCATGCCGATGCATATATAGCAGCCGTACTCCTTCGAAATCCTGCCAAACGCCTCAGTCGTCGGTCCGGGAACGCTCTCTGCAAGAGGAGCAATCTCCCGCCTGCTTAGAAATGCGTAGCCAGTAGTGGCAAGCTCCGTATTCACGATGATACGGGAACCCTTTTGAGCCGCTTCTTCATTCAGGGCCAATAATTTGGTGATATTTTTATCCTTGTCATTCCAGGAAATTGATGCATGAATAAGTGCAACCCTCAGATCTCCACGGGACATTTTATTACTGATTTCTTTATAATTTGAACTCATTTGATTCATGCTCGCCAAATGATCGATGGGCTCTCGAAAGCTTTATTAAATCAACTAAACTAGCTTTAACTTAAAAAATGTTTCGTTGTGCAAAAGGGCTTGTCCGATCAAGAATTAACGGGATGGATTATTACGAAGAAGGTCAAGATTGCATACGTCACCACACAGGAAGCAAGCGACGTCTTCCCTCTCATATCCGCACTAAGAGAGCTGATCCGCCAAAAAGGTGAGATTGCAGAGGTGGCAGTCAGATCCGGCGAGGACCTCAAGGACGCCGCCCAAAGGGAGCGGTTCGTGCTGTCTGCCAGGTGCTGCCACCTGGTCATCTTCAATCTGCACGGAGGAAAGAAGAGCCTCCCATGCTTTGACGAGCTGATTAAAAGGCTGAAGGAGAGCAGAGCATCCATCCATGCACAGTCTGCCTCAAATGAGCCAGAGATCGATCTTGTGAAGCTGTCGACCGTTGACGGCGAGGTCTACAAAAAGGTATCTCAGTATCTCGACTTTGGCGGGCGTGAGAACTTCTACAACCTCCTCTTATACCTGGCCAATCAGCTCGTTGGAGCGGATTATGAATTCTGTGAGCCCGAGAAGCCCATCTGGGAGGGCATCTATCATCCGGACTTCGATTGCGTCCCAACGCTTGAGGAGTACCTGAAAAGAAAATACGTGGCAGGTAGGCCGACGGTTGGCCTGTGGTTCTATCAGAGCCTGTGGCGTGCGGGAAACACGGTCTTCATCGACAGGCTTATTGAGGAGATCGAGGGGCAGGGCGCAAATGTCATTCCAGTCTTCCTTCACGCCCTAAAAGACGTCGAGCGGGGGACGAAGGGAGCAGAGTGGGTGGTCGATAATTTCTTCATGAAGGACGGACGGCCACTTATAGACGTCCTGATCAGCACCCTCATGTTCTCGCTATCCATCAAGCCCTGGGAAGGATCGGATAAGGACGAGGAGGAAGAGGTCGCCAGATCCGAGCAGTGGTTCTTAAAGAGGCTGAATGTCCCTGTCCTAAAAGCCATCGTGACATACAACTCTCCTGCAGAATGGAATATGTCCCTGCAGGGCTGCAGCCCACTGGACATCTCCATGGGAATTGCCATGCCGGAGTTCGACGGTATGCTGATTACGGTTCCAGTGGCGGCCAGGCAGAGAACGGATACAGATCCTCTGACCGGAGCAAGCATGATCAGATTTGAGCCGCTGGCCGAGCGCATCGCCAAGATCGTGCGGCTGAGCCTCAACTGGGCGGCTCTCCGCCATATCCCCAACTCCCAAAAGAAGGTGGCAATCATCTTCCACAACTACCCACCCAGGGACGACCGCATCGGCACTGCCTTCGGGCTGGACTCACCGGTTTCCGTCCTGAACATAATGAAGGCCATGGAAGATGCTGGATATGTGATTGAGAAGATGCCTGAGAGCGGCCAGGCCCTGATCGAGGATGTAAGGAGCCGCCTGACACTCGATCGGCGATCCAGGAGCCCGGAGGATATGGGAAAGAGGGCGATTGACTGCGTCTCTGATGATGACTATCTGCGATGGTTTGGGCAGCTCCCAGACGATGTGCAGGAGAAGATGACCGCCGCCTGGGGAAAGCCCCCGGGAGAGCTTTTCGTTCATAAGAATAGCCTGGCAATTCCTGGCATCATAAACGGCAACATCTTCATCGGCCTTCAGCCGCCGCGCGGATTTCTGGAGGACCCTGCCGCCATCTACCACAGCCCGGACCATCCCATTCCGCACCATTACTACGCCTACTACCGCTGGATTCGTGACGTCTTCCAAGCTGACGCAGTCATGCACATCGGAAAGCACGGCTCGCTGGAATGGCTTCCGGGAAAGTCGGTTGGCCTCTCCGGCTCATGCTTCCCCGACATAGCAATATCCGACCTTCCCAACATCTATCCCTACATCATAAACAATCCAGGGGAGGGAACTCAGGCCAAGAGGAGGAGCTACTGCTGCATAATCGACCATCTGGTTTCTGTGATGCACAATGCCGATTCCTACGACGAGCTAGCAGCGCTCGAGGTGATGCTGCAAGACTACTATCATGCAGCCCAGGGAGATCCGTCGAAGCTGCCGACACAGAAGAAGATGATCTGGGGAAAGGTCTGTGAGGCCAAGCTGGAATACGACCTTGAGACGGACGAAGTGGCAGCGTTCTCTGATTTTGATGGATTTCTTGAGAGGCTGCACGAATATCTGCACGAGATAGCGGACACCCAGATCAGGGACGGGCTCCATATCTTGGGCGAGCCGCCCGATGGCTTGCGCCTGGACGAGTTCTTGGTCTCCCTCACGAGGCTTGCAAACGGCTCCGTGCCGTCCCTCAGGCAGTCACTGGCAGAGGCCATGGGCTACGATTATGAGTATCTGCTGGCCAACCGCGGCAAGATCGTGGCAGGATCGCAGACCTGCGGTAAGGTGATTGAGGACCTGAATGCCCTCTCCCTTCGTTTGGTGGCAGGGCTTCATGAGCAGGGCTTTGGTAGGGAAAAGATCCAGTCCCTCGAAGAGGAGATCCTCGGAAAGAGGAGCCAAAATGTTGAAAAGGTGCTGGATTACATAGCCGCCACACTTACGCCCAGCATCAATGCCACAGTCGACGAGCTGTCCAGTGTCCTTTGTGCCTGCGATGGGGGTTTTGTCTCTCCCGGGCCCTCCGGAGCTCCCACTCGAGGAATGGCAGACATACTGCCCACTGGAAGGAACTTCTATTCGATCGATCCCCAGGCGATACCCTCCCAGGCAGCCTGGAAGGTGGGCGTCGCCCAGGCGGACGCCCTGCTTGAGCGCTATCTGGAGGACGAGGGACGCTATCCTGAGTCTCTTGGAATGGTCATCTGGGGCAGTCCCACCATGCGGACCAAGGGGGACGACATTGCCGAGGTCCTCTGCCTCATGGGCGTTCGGCCGGTCTGGGAGGAGAGGAGCGGCAGAGTAACAGGTATTGAGCTCATTCCCATGGAGGAGCTACAGCGTCCTCGGATAGACGTTATGCTGCGCATCAGCGGATTCTTCCGGGACGCCTTTCCCAATATCGTCCATCTCGTGGATAGTGCAGTGGAGTTGGTGGCGCAGCAAAACGAGCTGCCTGAGCAGAATTTCCTGGCAAAGCACGTAGCTGCAGACATTTCTGAGAAGATAGCAACGGGAATCGAGATGGAGCAGGCCAGGGCCGAAGCATGCTACCGCATATTCGGCTGCCGCCCAGGAGCCTACGGCGCAGGCGTCTCCGATGCCATCGACTCCAAGAACTGGAAGGATGAGAAAGACCTGGCAGAGATCTACGTCAAGTGGGGCGGATATGCCTACGGCCGCAAGAACTTCGGAGCAACTGTTCCAGACGAGTTTCGAAGGCGCCTGTGCCGTCTCGACCTGACCGTCAAGAACGAGGACACCCGCGAGTACGACATGCTGGACGGCGACGATTTCTACTCGTATCACGGCGGCATGATCGCAGCCGTCAAGGCCCTGAAAGGAGAGCTTCCCCGTTCCTACTGCGGCGACAGCTCAGATCCCGACCGGGTGAAGACCAGAAGCACGGTCGAGGAGACGAAGCACATCTTCCGCGCCCGCATCCTCAATCCCAAGTGGATAAAGAGCATGCAGCGTCACGGCTACAAGGGAGCGGGCGACATCTCGAGGATGGTCGATATCGCTTTTGGCTGGGACGCCACCGCCGAGGTTCTTGAGGACTGGATGTACGAGGAGCTGGCGAGCAAGTACGCCCTTGACAAGGAGATGCAGGAGTGGCTGAAGGACGTAAACCCTCACGCACTGCAAAACATCGCCGAGCGGCTGCTTGAGGCAGCAGAACGGGGGATGTGGCAGGCGTCAGACGAGATGAAAGAGGAGCTTCGGGACGTCTATCTTGAGATCGAAGGGTGGATTGAGGATGTGGGCGAGAAGGATGGCAGAAGATCAAGAGAATAGTTGGGGAGCTGAAAGAGGCCTGATCGAATGCCCGAAGAGATGGCCCTTCTGGCCCTATCAGTAACAGACGACTGCAACCTGCGCTGCCGCTACTGCTACGCCTGTGGCGGTGAGAAGAAGACGGCCATGCGCTGGGAAGTGGCAGAGCGAGCCATCGATGTGATGGCAGAATGCTTCCCGAGATTCAAGATCCAGTTCACCGGCGGCGAGCCGCTGCTAGAAATCGACCTCATCGAAGAGGCCGTCGACTACCTGGACCAGATCGGACTTCGATCGCCCTGCCAGGTCCAGAGCAACGCGACTCTAATCGATCCTGATGTCGCTGGCAAGCTGAGCTGCCTCAGGATCGGAGTGGGTGTCAGCCTGGACGGCCCTCCGCCAGTAAATGACGCCCTTCGGCCTTTTCCAGATGGCAGGGGCTCGGCTGCTTCGGCCCTCTGTGGGATTGCGGCACTCCGAGACGAAGGAATCCGTGTGGGTGCAACCTGCGTTCTTTCCAGGGAAAATGCCTTTGCTCTTGCCGGTTTGGTTGACCTGCTGAGCTACATGGGAAACGTTGAAGGAATAGCCATCGACGTCCTGAGACCGGTTGGCAGAGCCGCCCAGCCCATGCAGCCTGACCCATATGCCGCTGCCAAATGCATCGATGAGGCGGTATCGCGTGCCGATCGTCTGGCTGAGATGGGCGGGCCAAGGGTGAAATTTCGCGAGCTTGAGCGGATGCTGCACACCGTGAAGTGCAGCCGAGCCAGGCGCCATCACTGCTACTTCGATTCGTGCCGATCGCTTGTCGTGCTTGCTGACGGCAGATCATATGTCTGCCCATCCCTTCTGGGTCCGGAGATGATCATGGGACGAATTGACGACCCAAGCTTCAAGGATGGGCTGCCGGACCGGATGGCCCATGCCCGCCGCCTCGTGCCTGGCAGGCAGGAATGCGAATCATGCCCCGATCGATGGCTATGCGGAGGGCCGTGCCTGGCACACCAGGCAATTGGATCTGATCCCTCTGTGGAATGCGCCGTAAAAAAGGCATTCATCAGACATGCGAGAAGAGATTTAGAGATAGATCATGCAGACCTTTAAGAGATGTCAGGAGACGATTGAGCAAGCCTGGCAAGCCTTAAATAAAATATATATATATAAAAATAAGTAAAGATTTCCAAAAATTATGCCGAGATACCCGGATGCGGATAAACCAAAACCCGATCCTCCTGGGCATCCAGTCCGAGCCGCGACATGTACTCCTGAGAGATCTCATCCGGATCCAGATCTATCTCGGGATGAAAGATCTTGGCCAGATAAGCTGCACCTACAACATTATCGAATCCTGAAAGCATAGAATTCCAGATGATATACACCCGATCGCTCTTTACCGCGCTCACGGTATCAGCTCCTGGTCGGCTAAAGATCTCGTTTCGGGTCTTCTCAAGACCGGTTGCGTCTTGGCTGGGACGTCTTGACCACCCCAGAGTATCCACAGAGCCGGTTTTTAAAATGACCTCGGGATTTCGATCGATTACCCATTCCCAGGCCACCTTCAAGAAGGTCTTTGGCTCCCGGCAAACATCATATCCGTTTGCCATCTTGATCAGCTTGTTCGTGCTGGAAGTGACACCGTATGTGGATAGATCCCCCAAGCCCCTCGACGTGCCCATCTCGATATAGACCCTGGGCGCAGGCCTGCCAGCTACAGCCTCCTCGATCTGAGCGATCTTCTGATTGTACCAGGCCATGTTCTCCACGACCTGGTTCTCCTTCTCCAGAACAATCCCGAGCCGCTCTAGATCCGATGTGACATTCTCCATCTTATGGGTGTCCAATCCGATCACGGTGATATCCGAAAAGCCCTCTAATGCGGGGGCAATCTCGCTCACCGGGTCCATTCCGGTGACCGTACATAAAACGATCGTATTTGCAGCGGCCCCATCACCATCCTTGGCCAGCTCACCGATCATCTCGTAATCGAATTCGTGCCATTTGCCCACTGATTGTCTCTCCTTCACCCCGGGAAGATAGCCGCTTCTGGATATCACATCAGATCCTACTGCGAGTATCTTGTCCTGCGCCCCCAGAAGGTATATCATCTTGGCCCCGCACGAATCCAAAGGAACGATCTTCTCAACAGGCATCTGGATAGTAACCTGCCTGCCAGCATCGTCCACAATTGTCCTGGGATAGCCAGATGAGCTGGCCGCTATCGCAATCCCACAGATGGCCAAGATCACGAAAGTCGCCATCAAGAGCCTGCCAATACCGATTGAATGGAACGGTTTCATATCCACAGGATCACCCGCCTGCTTTGATCAAGATAATTTTAGTTAACTAAAACTTATTGGACTTAAGCCTTTCTAAACATCCCAAGAGGACCTCACGTGAAAAACAGAGAGGAGCGTCCTGCCATGGGACAAAGGCGGGCAACGGATATCAACGAAGGTCATGGGCTCAAGGACGATTCAGATCCCATCATAAAGCATCTCAAAATAGGTATTTTGAGCATAGACTGGACTTTTGGACACCTGAAAACCTCGAATGAAGATCGAACTCCAGGCTGGAGTCAAACGGCGGCGGCGCACCCTGCAGCAGAGTTGCGGTGTATTCAAAATAATAAATGGACTGGCGATTTCACCCATCGTTATGAACCGTGGTGGCCCTTTTGCGCCGAAAAGGTAGCGATATCTCAAGACAAAATCATCGAAGAGTGCGTGTCTTTCAGAAGTTAGGACAATAATGGAGTGTCACAGCTCGATCTCCATCATATCGTAGGCCAGAGGCCATTGCTGCACCGCCTGATCATGCGGCGGATACAGGTGGCTTAAATGGGTCAGGTAGGTCTTTCGCACGTTTAAGCGCCGGGCCAGGGCCATGGCCTGCTCTGCATTCATGTGCTTGTTCAGGTTGTATCCGGGTGGCATTATGGCGTCGGCCAGGAAGAGATCGACTCCTGCCATCAGCTCCATGCTCCGCGCGCAAAGCGCGTCAGTGGTATCGCTGGTGATCACCGCCCGCTTTCCCCCAGCCTCCACCAGAACCCCCATGGTCTCCACCGGCGGGTGGTCAACCGGAAATAGGGTGAAATCCATGCCGGCAAGCTCAAAAGGGACGCCGGCCAAGACGTCGTGCCTCTCGGGCCGCAGGAAGTAGAGGTAGTTCATGATGTAATCCATGGTGCCCTTCGTGCCATAGACAGGCACGCGGTTCTGAACCCGGTGAAAGTCCCCAAAGCCGGCGTAATGGTCGTAGTGAGCGTGGGTCCAGATCACCGCGTCCACCTTGGAGAGGTCCCTCTTTAAAAGCTGCCAGCGCAGATCCGGGCTCGTGTCCACAAGGACCCTTCCATCGTCAGACTCCAGCAGCACGGAGAAGCGCATCCTGCGGCTGAGGCCTCCGCCCAGGGCATCCAGACAGGTGGGGCATTTGCAGCCGATCTTTGGGGTGCCGATGGCGTCCCCGGTCCCAAGCATTGTGATCAGCAACTTTCCCATCAACTCCCATCCTACGAAGGAACCGCCCGGCGATGCTCGGAGATGCGTCGCTCGAACTCCTCGACAGCCCGCAGAAGATCGCCCTGATCAAGAGATGTGCGATCCTGCAGCAGGGCATTCAAGACGGCTTCCCTCACCACCAGACGCAGATCTGAACCGGAGTACCCTTCTGTCAGGGCTGCCAGCTCGTCTGTGTCCACGCGGGTATCGATCTTGCTTAAGACCTTGTCCAAGATGCGGCGACGCATATCCTTGTCCGGCAGCGGGAAGCTCAGCACCTTGTCAAACCGCCTCCATGCGGCATAATCGAGCAGCTGGGGGTGATTGGTGGCGGCGATCAGCAGCACGCCGTCCTGCACCAGGCTCACCTCGTCGATGGCCTTGAGAAGGGTATTGACCGCCCTCTTTATGGCCCCGTGCTCGTCCGATGTCCTGGTCTTGGCAACGAAGTCGAACTCGTCGACGAACAGTATGCAAGGCGATAGGCGCTTGGCCAGGTCGAAGACCTTGTCTATGTTCTTGGAGGTCTCCCCCAGGTACTGGCTGGTTATCATGGAGAGCCTGACCTCCACCAGAGGCAGGCCTAGCCAATGCGATATAGCCCGGGCAGTTGAGGTCTTACCGGTGCCCGGACCGCCAACGAACAGCAGCTTTCCGATCTCGCGCAGCCCGACCTCCCTCAGATAATCCCGGTGCTGGATGGCCTTCTCAGCCTTGGCTATCTCCGATTTCTGCTCCTCGGTCAGCACCAGGTCCTCAATTCGGTCCCTGATATCCTCAGGAGAGCGGATCTGTACCAGCTTGAGAACCTCGTCGGAGTCCTTGACCTCGGCTGTCAGCTCCGAAATCTTGGCATCGATCCATTCCCGGTCGGCGAAACGCGGCCTGTTGGCCTTCTTGGACTCCGAATAGTCCACTCCAAGAGAGTCGTAGTTCTGGTAGAAGTGGGAGAGAGTGGGATTTGACTTGATCAGGTCGAGGCTCTTTTGGTTGGCGAACCATTTGGCCCCAAGATCGAAGACAGTAAGGCGGAGCTGGGACCCAAACTCCTCAAGATAGACGAACGGCAGGCCTTTGATGACGCCGCGCACATCCTCCAGCCCGTATATCTTTTCAACATCGGCGATGGTCACATAGATGGGGCGCTTAACTCCCCTGGCCGCCGGATCGAAGTAATGCTTGCGTATCTTGGGGGGCAAGTCGTCCTCGTTGAGGCTCTCGTTGCGGTTGTATATCTCCGCCGTCAGGAGCAGCTCAGCCACCTCTGTAGAACCAGATTTTTCCGAACCCATCATCAATGCTCCGTGGAACTGGAAGGAAAAGATGACTCAACTGGAGAGATAAATCTTTCCCATATCCACAACTGGTGCTGTTTCATCCAAAAAGGCATATGCGACTGACGTGGAGATGAGACTATCCCAAGGAACATTCAATTGCGACCGCGAAAATCCCGGAGGGGGTCGGAGAGGTGTGGATCGTCTCACTCCCTGGCCCAGACGATCATGGAACCCTGGAACGGTGGCGGCTGGTCGTTAGATTTATCAATCATTAGAGATTAACAACCCCGAATCCGGCCTAAAGGCCGACATGGTGATTGACATGAATGCGTGGGATCGCTTTATTTGAGGAGATCCGATTTCTAGACACCACCCTGCGCGACGGAGAGCAGACCCCCGGAGTATCTCTGACACCGGAGGACAAGCTGACCATCGCCCAGAACCTGGATGCGCTTGGGGTCGCTGTGATCGAGGCCGGCTCGGCCATCGCCTCGGAAGGGGAGCGCCGCTCTCTGCGGGCGATCGCCTCCGCCGGGCTGCAGGCAGAGATCTGTTCTTTTGCACGGGCCAATCTACCTGACCTGGACGCCGCAATCGACTGCGGTGTGGACAGTGTCCATCTGGTGGTACCGGTCTCCGACCTGCACATCGAGAGAAAGCTGAAGTCGAACCGCGAAGCTGTTCTGCAGCGGGCTTTGGAGGTCACCGAGTACGCCAAGTCCCACGGACTGGTCGTGGAGCTCTCAGGCGAGGACGCCAGCCGCGCCGATCTGGACTTCCTATGCCGCCTCTACTCGTCCGGAATTGAGGCTGGCGCGGATCGGCTCTGCTTCTGCGACACGGTTGGGCTTATGGTGCCCGAGAGGACATTTGAGGTATTCCGCAGGCTCTCTGCCCTCGGCGCCCCGGTGAGCATCCACTGCCACAACGACTTCGGCATGGCCACCTCCAACACGGTGGCTGCTCTTCGGGGTGGCGCAGCCCAAGCTCACGTGACCATAAACGGAATCGGAGAGCGGGCCGGCAACACGAGCCTTGAGGAGGTTACGATGATCCTGGAAAACCTCTACGGCATAAGCACCGGGATTCGGTGCGATATGCTTTACCAGGTATCCCGGATGGTGTCGCGGCTGACTGGGATTCAGGTTGCCCCGAACAAGGCCATTGTGGGCGAAAACGCCTTCACCCATGAGGCAGGCATCCATGTGGACGCCCTTCTCAAGGACAGCTCCACATACGAGGCGATGCAGCCGGAGCAGGTTGGCAGGGAGCGGCGAATAGTGCTCGGCAAGAAGTCCGGCAAGGCGGCGGTTGAGAGGGCGCTGCGGGAGTTCGGCCTATCGGTGAACCACGACCAGCTCTGCGAGATCGTAACAAGGGTCAAAGAGCTTGGTGATAAAGGAAAACGTGTAACCGATGCCGACTTGCAGGCCATAAGCGATATAGTGCTGGCAAGAGAGCACGAGCCGATGGTGCGCCTGCAGGAGGTCACGGTGATCTCAGGCAACAGGGTGACTCCGACGGCCAGCGTGAAGATAATTCTAAATGGCAAGGAGACCCTGGAGGCGGCGGCCGGGGTGGGTCCGGTGGATGCAGCCATCAACGCCATACGCAGATCTATGGTGGGGGTGGCCGACGTCCGACTTGAGGAGTACCACGTAGATGCCATAACAGGCGGCACAAACGCACTGGTAGAGGTATGGGTAACGATGGCAAAGGATGACCGAAAGATAACCGCCAGCGGGGCGGGGGCAGACATCATCATGGCCTCGGTCGAGGCCGTGCTGGAAGGCATAAACCGGCTTATGTGGCTGGAGGAGAGAAAAGATGGCTAAGATGACAGGAGCTCAGGCAATACTCGAGAGCTTGAAGAGAGAAGGGGTAGACGTAATATTCGGCCTTCCCGGCGGAGTACTGCTGCCCCTATACGATGCCATTTACAGCTCAGAAGTTCGCCACATACTCGTAAGGCACGAGCAGGCCGCTGCCCATGCAGCAGACGGTTATGCCCGGGCCACCGGCAAGGTCGGGGTCTGTCTGGCTACATCCGGACCCGGCGCCACAAACCTGGTCACCGGGATTGCCAACGCCTACATGGATTCGGTGCCGATGGTGGCAATGACCGGCCAGGTCAACACCAACCTGATCGGACGCGACGCCTTTCAGGAGGCGGATATAACCGGGATAACCCTTCCCATCACCAAGCACAATTACCTGGTCAGAAAGGCCTCTGAGCTGCCGCGGGTATTTCGGGAGGCATTTCACATCGCCCGCACCGGGCGGCCTGGGCCGGTCTTGATAGACCTGCCAAGGGACGTTACGGTCGAGGAGCTGGAGTACAGCTACCCCGAGCTGCACCTGCCAGGGTACAACCCGTCCACCAAGGTCCACCAGCTGCAGATCAAGAGGGCGGCCGAGGCCCTGATGTCGGCTGAGAGGCCGGTCATATATGCAGGCGGCGGGGTGCGCTACGCCAATGCCCATCAGGAGCTCTTCGAGCTCGCCTTGAAGCTCAACGCGCCGGTGACCACCACCCTGATGGGTGTTGGGGTCTTTCCGGAGGACCACCCGCTCTCCTTGGGCATGCTAGGGATGCACGGGACCAAGTACGCCAACTACTCTATACAGGGGGCTGACCTGATACTGGCTGTCGGCGCCCGCTTCGACGACAGGGTCACCGGCAAGATCGCAAGCTTTGCCCCCCGGGCAAAGATCATTCACATAGACGTGGACCCTGCCGAGATCGGAAAGAACGTCCGGGTCGACATCCCGGTGGTCGGAGATGCGAGAAACGCGCTTGCCGAACTGAACAAATTCGTTACCCAAAAACCGTGGTCTGCCTGGAACGAACGGGTCTCCACATGGAAGTGCGACTACCCGCTGTGCTACCAGAAGGACGAATCGGTGATCAAGCCCCAGCTCGTGGTCGAGAAGCTGTGCGAGGTCTGTCCCGATGCCATAATCGTCACAGAGGTTGGACAGAACCAGATGTGGGCAGCTCAGTTCTTCACCCACAAGGACCCGTCCCGCTTCATATCCTCAGGCGGACTTGGCACCATGGGATACGGATTTCCGGCAGCCATCGGCGCCAAGGTCGGCAGACCGGACTGCCAGGTCATAGACGTGGCCGGCGACGGCAGCTTCCAGATGAACATCCAGGAGCTGGCCACTGCGGTGATAAACGACATACCGGTAAAGGTTGCCGTGCTGAACAACGGTGTCCTCGGCATGGTCAGGCAATGGCAGACCCTCTTCTTCGGGGAGAGGTACTCCCATACGACGCTTGGCCAGGTGCCGGACTTCGTCAAGGTTGCAGAGGCTTACGGAGCGCTCGGGCTGCGGGCAACCAAGCCCTCGGAGGTTGAGGACGTGATAAGGGAAGGCCTGGCATCGGACAAGCCCACGGTCATGGACTTCATCGTGGCCAAGGACGAGAAGGTCTCGCCCATGGTGCCTGCCGGGGCTTCCTTAAGCGAGATCCTGGAGCTGGAATCATGAAGCACACCATCGCTGTCATCGTGGAGAACAAGCCAGGCGTGCTGACCCGCATATCCGGGCTGTTCAGCCGCCGGGGCTTCAACATCGACAGCCTCTCGGTTGGGGCGACTGACAACCCCGATTACTCCAGGATGACCATTACGGTCAACTGCGACGAGGAGACGCTCGAGCAGGTGATCAAGCAGCTTAGCAAGCTGATCAACGTCATTCGGGTCAGCCAGCTGGAGCCGAAGGAGTCGGTTGAGAGGGAGCTGGCAATAATAAAGGTCAGCGCCAACCGGGAGAACAGGCCGGAGATCATGCAGCTTGTCTCCATATTCCGCGCAAAGATAATCGACGTATCCCCTCGCTCGGTGATCATAGAGGTCACCGGAGACGAGGAGAAGGTGGACGCCATAGAGAGGCTGCTGCGCCAGTTCGGGATAAAGGAGCTGGCCCGCACCGGCAAGGTATCCATGGTGCGCGGAACAAAGGTGGTCCAGCCTTAAGAGTGGGCCGGCGGAAAAAATAGCCCCTGCGCCTCCGCCGAGCATCATTTTTATAAATTGAAGGTATAACAGAGGACCGGATTTAATCCAAGTGCTGTAGCGGTCTTTACGGAAAGGGAATGAAATGGCAACCATATACAGGGAAAAGGAAGCGGATCTGAGGGTACTGAAGGATAAGACTATCGCCATAATCGGCTACGGAAACCAGGGCCATGCCCAGGGAGCCAACCTGAAGGACTCCGGGCTGGACGTTGTCGCAGCCGACCTGAAGGACTCGCTGGCCTGGAAGAGGGCTGAGCAGGACGGGCTGCGGGTGATGACCGTGGCCGACGCCGCCAAGGAAGCCGATTATATACAGATACTGCTGCCGGACGAGCTGCAGCCGAGGATATACCGGGAGCAGATAGCCCCCTATCTGGAGGAGGGCAAAGTCCTGGGCTTCTCCCACGGATTCAACATACACTTCCACCAGATAATACCACCCGAATACGTCGATGTGGTCATGGTGGCACCCAAGGGTCCAGGCGACCTGGTGCGCCGGCAGTATATGGAAGGAAGAGGTGTGCCCTGTCTGGTAGCGGTCAAGCAGGACCATTCCAAGAGCGCCCTCAAGTCCGCCCTGGCCTACGCCAAGGGCATAGGAGGCACCCGGGCAGGCGTTCTTGAGACCACGTTTGCTGAGGAGACCGAGACCGATCTGTTCGGCGAGCAGGTCGATCTGTGCGGAGGTGTAACTGCCATGGTCAAGGCCACCTTCGAGGTCCTGGTGCAGGCTGGCTACCAGCCCGAGATCGCGTACTTCGAGGCCTGCCACGAGCTGAAGCTGATCGTCGATCTGATCCACGAGGGCGGCTTCATGCGGATGTGGAACAACGTCTCCAATACAGCCGAGTACGGAGGCCTGACCAGGGGCGACCGGATCATCAACGAGGAGTCCAAGGAGGCGATGTGGGAGATCCTCGACGATATCCAGAGCGGCCGATTCGCCAGGGAATGGATACTTGAGAGCCAGGCAGGCCTGCCGGTCAAGAAGGCACTTGAAGAGCAGGAGGCGAACCATCTGATAGAGCAGGTTGGCGCTGACCTGCGGTCGATGATGCCCTGGTTGTCCAAGAAGTAAACGCTTGACAGGATTTTGGAGAGGGACCGAGATTCGGCCCGGTCCCCAGCAATTTTTCCCCGACCGACCATTTTTCGTATCCTCATTGGAAACGGCTGCCCAAATCTCCAGGTTGTGGCCTTTTTAATGGGAGAATCTGAGAGGCTGACATCACTAGGGCATCGGCCTGGTCTCTCTCACCGTCATCAGCGAGAGGGCAGCAGCCACGGCCAAAAGAGAACCGAAGACGAAGGCCGCTTCCGCCCCGGCCCAGGCCCAGAGCGCACCGGCGAAGAGACCGGAGGCCATGGCTGCGACGCCGACAGCGCCGTAATAGATTCCCAGGCAGGTGCTCCTCATGCCAAAATGGCTCAGATCGGAGACGAAGGCCCTCTCCGATGCGTCCACAAGGGCGAATACAAGGCCGTAAAGCGCGAAGAGGACGATCAGTCCTGGCAGGGATGTGACATAGGCAAAGCCCAGGGAGGTCAGGGCGAAGAGAGAATAGCCCAGGGCCAAAACCCTCTTTCTACCCACCCGGTCAGACCATATGCCAACAGGCATTGCAAGGATGGCATAGACGAGGTTGAACAGTACGTAGAGCAGAAGCGTCAAAGCCACCGAATCTCTTCCGGTGGATATCGACTGGGCCCGCAGGATGAAGAACATATAGCTTATGTTTCCAAGGGCGAAGAGCGAGGCTGTGGCAACGAACCTGCGGAGCTCGGGCGACAGGCTGGATATGTCGAGGTTCAGCTGGCAGCCGGGCGACGAAAACGTCTCATGAACCCTGTGAAACGGAAGCAAGGCCAAGGCTGCCAGCACTCCAGCGACCAGGAGGATTGAGCCCATGTCCAGCCCTCCCTGCCAGAGGAGATAGGCCAGGATCGAGCCGATCACGGCGCCTGTCGAGTCCATTGCCCGGTGCAGCCCAAACCCCCGTCCTCTATTGGCCAGGTCGGCGGACTCGGAGATCATGGCATCCCGGGGAGCGGAACGGATGCCCTTGCCGCAACGCTCCATGGTCTTTAAAACGAAGACCTGCTGCCATGTGGCGGAGAAGGCCAGGAGGAGCTTGGCAAGGGCTGAGAGGCCGTACCCTCCGACCACGAGCGGCTTTCGTCTGCCCAGTCGGTCGGACAGGTAGCCAGAGAATACCTTGAGGATGCTCGGAAGGCCCTCGCCAATACCGCCGATAAGTCCGACCGCAATCGATCCGCCACCAAGGGATGTTATCAACAGGGGCAGGATAGGCTGGATGATCTCGCTGCTTATGTCGTTCAGAAGGCTGACGAAGCCCAGCATCACCACGTTTCTGCCGGTCTTTGGGTCTGGCATGGACTGATCGAAAGATGCCTTAGTCCTCAACCTTATAATGACCTGTCGTTCGGATGTGCCCACCTGATATACGGACCTGGCGAGGACTGGCATGTGTTTCCGCTGCATGTTAGGTTTTGCATTCAGATCCTAACTTTTTTTGGAGTACCGATTTATCGACCTAACAACATCATGAACTCATGTCCCAGTCCCTTGAAGTAGGAAGGTACTGGATAAATACAAGAGATAACGGCAACCCCGACAATCGATCAGAATGAAGGAGGAGTATAACGGCATTATGTCAAGATCAAGGAGATTGGATGAGCTGAGAGCCGGCCAGAGAGGGAGGATAAAGTCCGTATCGCCCTGCGGCTCGCTGGGGCAGAGACTGATGGCCATGGGACTTGTCGAGGGCGAAGAGCTGGAGATGATACGGCTTGCCCCCTCCGGAGATCCCATAGAGGTCCTCCTCAGGGGCTGCAGGCTAGCCCTGAGGCGCAGCGAGGCCAGAATGGTGAACCTGGAGGCGGAGGGAGAATGAACAGCAGCGGATCGGTGAGAGGCGCAGGAACACCGCTGGCTCTGCTTCCACAGGGAAGCGAAGGGATCGTAAAGCATGTCGCGGCCGATGCCGTCGCCTCAGGAAGGCTGGCTGATATCGGCCTGGTGCCTGCTGCCAGGGTCAGGATCCTGATATCCCGTCCTCCCGGCGACCTGCTTGTCATGGTGAAGCAGACCAGGATAGCCCTGGACAGGGAGATCGCCATGAAGATAATCGTAAAAGAAGATGACGCCAGATGATCAGAGCTGCGCTAATCGGAAATCCCAATGTGGGAAAGACGGAGATCTTCAACCGTCTGACAGGGCTATCTCAGCGCGTCGGCAATTTCCCCGGAGTTACTGTCGAGAAGAAGGCCGGGCGTTTCTATCACCGGGGAGAGGTTGTGGAGGTCGTGGACCTGCCTGGCATATACAGCCTCACCTGCAATGCCAGGGACGAGCTTGTGGCCAGGCAGTACTTGGTCGAGGAGAGGCCGCAGGTGGTGGTGGACGTCGTGGACGGCACCAGTCTTGAGAGGAACCTGTACCTCACATCACTGCTGCAGGAGATGGAGGCGAACCTGGTTCTCGCTGTCAACCGGTGGGATATGGTGAAGGCCAGGAATATGCACATAGATCTGGAGGGGCTCTCCGAATTGATGGGCTGCCCGGCGGTCTTTACGGTGGCGACCACGGGATACGGCCTGCAGACGCTCAAGGAGGCGATCATCCAAGCCGCCAAAAAGAGAGACAGAAAGCCGATCATGCCGACCTACGCCGACCGGGAGGAGGGCCTGATAAAGGAATTAGAGGGCATAATATCGCAGGATCGAAGCCTGCCAAAGAGGTATCCAAAAAGATGGCTGGCCATAATGCTGATTGAGAAGGACCGGCTGGTTTGGGAGCTTGTGGCCGGATCGCTATCTTCGGATCAGGTATCGAGGATTGAGGAGGTGATTTTGCGGTGAGTAGCTCTGAGATGGATATCAGCGCAATCCTGGCCAAGAGCAGATACGACAGGATAAAGGACATAGTGGATCAGACGGTCACAAGCGACAAAGGGGCGGTGAAAACCTATACCGAGATGCTCGACCGGGCATTTTTGCACCGATATCTGGGAATCCCGATATTCCTGACCTTTCTGTGGGTCATGTTCCAGTTCGCTTTCACCGTATCCGAGCCCTTTGCCGTGATGATCGAGGAGGCGTTTTCGCTCCTTGGAGGCGTGGCTGAGCAGAGGATATCACAGCCGCACCTGGCCTCGTTCATCGCTCAGGGAGTCTTCGGAGGACTGGGAGCGGTCCTGGTCTTCATCCCGCCCATCTTCGGACTGTTCTTGGCCCTCTCAATCCTGGAAGACAGCGGCTATCTGGCCAGGGCAGCGTTCCTGATGGACCGCCTCATGTCCAGGCTGGGGCTCTGCGGCCATTCCTTCATCCCCATGATGATAGGCTTTGGCTGCAACGTCCCTGCCATAATGGCCACCCGCAGTATGAACGACGAAAGGGACCGCATGATCACCATCCTTGTCAGCCCGTTCATCAGCTGCAGCGCAAGGCTGCCGGTATATGTGCTGATAGCCGGAGCGGTCTTTGGCCCGGCCTATGCCGGCACGGCCGTATTCTCAGTCTATGCAATTGGAATAGCCCTGGCCATACTATCGGCACTGGCATTCAGAAAGACACTGTTTCGAGGGGAGACATCTCCATTCCTCCTGGAGCTGCCTGAATACGCCATGCCAAATGCCAGGAGCGCTCTATTGCATATGTGGGCCAGGGGCAGGGCATTTCTCCACCGTGCGGGGACGCTGATCTTCGGCACGACGGTAATCGTATGGTTCTTATCGGTTAATCCCTGGGAGGCTACCGGCGGCGGCCAGCTGGTCGCAGAGTCCTACCTGGCCCAGCTGGGACATGCCATGCAGCCGCTGGTCAGCCCCCTCGGCTGGGACTGGATGACGGCAGTTGCCCTGCTCTTCGGCCTTTTGGCCAAGGAGGTGGTGGTGGGAACATATGGGGTGCTGCTGGGAACCGGTGAGGCCACGCTCGGAGAATCCCTGGTCAGCCTGGGGATCTTCACGCCGCTTAGCGGCTTTGCCTTCATGTGCTTTGTGCTGATCTATGTGCCCTGCGCAGCAACGCTTGGCGCAATATCCAGGGAGACGAACTCGATCCGATGGCCGGCATTTGTGCTGGTTTTTCAGACCGCCCTGGCTTTCGCCGTCTCCGGCCTAGTTGTTGGGGCTGGCAGGCTTTTGGGATTTGCTTGAGAAACGATATGAGAACCACAAGCAGGAGGATTCGTTATTGACCTATAACAGCGCAAGGACACAGAGGCTGCTGGGCTTATACGCCCTGGCGCTCGGAGCCGCGTACGCCGCTGCAGCCCTGGCTGGATTTGCGGGAGGAGAGCCGATGTCTCCAGCCAATATCCCCGACATGGCGGTCTGCCTGTTGATATCGGCGACGTACCTTAACGGGGCAAAGGAATTGTTTGCGGCAAAGGACGAAGGGCTGTCCTTCGTCCTGGCGGGGCTGCTGATATCCGCAGCAGTTGGCGGGCTTTACCTGCTCATGACTGGAGCCGACCTGATGATGCATGCCCTTGGAGAGGGGTCAGGGGATCTGATGGGAATTCGGATTGAGACCGTGCTGCTCATCCTGGCATTGCCGCTGACTTTGGCAATTTGGAGGGCGACCAAGCAGGTTGTTTGGTGAAAACCGTCGATCTTTTTAACATATAGTTCTATTTGATCGATGATCGGGTCGATTGAAGATGACCATGAAGCTATCCAGGAAGGCCGAGGACTACCTCGAGGCCATATTCAATGTAAGCCAGGACAAGGGCCACGTCAGGATCAGGGACATCTGCAGCGAGCTGCATATCAA
Source organism: Methanosaeta sp. PtaB.Bin039 (assembly GCA_002067795.1). Taxonomy (GTDB): domain Archaea; phylum Halobacteriota; class Methanosarcinia; order Methanotrichales; family Methanotrichaceae; genus MVQI01. Next base: position 45,344 of record MVQI01000046.1, on the reverse strand, counting down.
ACCGCCTACTGTGGTGGAGATGGTCAAGAAGCTGAACACTCAGGGATATCTGATCCACAAGAAGAACGATGGAGTGTATCTAACCGAGAAGGGAGAGGAGATAGGCAGGGTCATGAGCGAGAGGCATAGCACCATCCTCGCCTTTCTGACCATCATCGGGGTGCCTGCCGAGATAGCTGACAAGGATGCCTGCGTCATTGAGCACGAGCTGGATGTACGCACCGTCGGGCAGATCAAGAGCCTGGTCAAGTTCATCGAGTCAGTCCCAGAGCGACCGCAATGGCTGGACGATTTCTCGGCATTCTGCCGGGCACAGGACAAAGCCTCGGCCGGTGGGGCGTCAGCCAGCAGGATCTGACAAGCAGGTCTTTTGGTTTCGGATATCAGGAAACGCTTCCATTTTTCCAGGCCGAACCGGGATTTCAGAGCAGTCTTGGCAGCCTCATGCTCCGCCGCCCTCCTCATTTATTACCCGGGCCCATATCACCTCATGCCTTCCCTCAACCTCCTGGGCTGGGCTGAGCTGCGAGGACAGCCTCAGACGCCGGAAATGCTTCAGCAGCTGCTCTGCGCCGGCCCGGCTGCAGTTCGAGAGCTTGGCGGCGAGTTCTTCATCGAGTGGGAGGGCTGCTCTGCCCGAGACCACTTCGGAATCGTGCCAGCTCCGGGCCCTGCAGGCAAGGTCGTCTGCCATGGCGAGCTGGTTGGCGAGGTGCGCCCGGGGCCGTTCGGGCTGGACGTGGAGGCGGCGATTGGCGAGGCGGTTTTGCTGCGGAGCGGACACGGCGTTGTGGCTCTGTCCGGCGGGGTGGACTCGGCCCTGGTAGCGGCTCTCGCATCCCTGCCCTGCCTGGTCGTTGGGACGCCGGGCTGCCACGATATAACGGCGGCCACAGGGGTGGCCAGGGGCCTGGGCCTTGAGATATTTCGGCGTGAGCTGACGGAAAGAGAGATCGAGCAGGCTCTGCCCCTCGTCCTGGCAGCCATCCCACGAATAACCCCGGTGGACGCCTCGGTTGGCACAGCCATGTATTTCGTGGCCGAGGCGGCTGCGGAGATCGGGCATGAGCGGATACTCTGCGGTCAGGGCGCAGACGAGCTATTCGGCGGATACTCTCGCTACCTCAGCAGCCCGGACCTCGGCAGGGAGCTGGAGCGGGACTTCCTGGACCTGCCGGTCCAGCTGGCGCGTGACCAGGCGATATCTGCCCTGCACCATACCTGGTTCTCCATGCCATACCTCGATCTGAGGGTGGTGGAAGCAGCGATTGCTATTCCGCCACAGGAGAAGGTAAGGGACGGGATCAGGAAGCGGCCTCTGAGGGCAGTGGCGGCTCGCATGCTTCCTGTGCAGGTGGCAGAAGCGGATAAGAAAGCAATGCAGTACGGCTCAGGGGTCTGGAAGGTGCTTCAGAGGCTGGCCCGCAGGAGCGGTTTTTCGTCCTCAGTCTCCGAGTACCTGCATCATGTTGCGGCTGCAAAGCCCTGAAGTGCAGGCAGGTCAGATCTCGGCTGCAAGCGTGCAGAACCTCTCGACTATCCAGCGGTTGCGTACCTCTGGGTGGAAGAGTATGCCGTAGATGGGCTTCTCCGGGTGCCTGAAGGCCTCAGGCAGCTGCTTTCCGGCAAGCTTTAGAAAGCCCGGGGGAAGCGTGGTTCCGAAGTTGTGCAGGTGGTAGCCCGATATTGTGCGCCTCTCTCCCAGAAGCGGGCTTTCCTCCACGATCTCGATCTCTGCCAGGCCGATGGCAGGGCTTGGCACGATCTCGCCTCCGAAAAGCGCAGCCAAAACCTGCATCCCGGCGCATATGCCAAGAACGGGACGGTCGAAGCGACTCACCCAGTCCAGGGCCTCCAGATGATCCAGGTAGCTGCTGTCCTTCAGGGCGGTTCCGCAGAGGATCGCGCCCTGGCAGTTTGGCCCGGCCCTTGCCAGGGGCCGGGAGTAGTGGCGGATCTCGGGGGTGTGGCCGCACCGGCGGATAGCGTCTGCCAGGGGATCTACGAACTCGAAGCGGGATAAGGACGCATCACGGTAGCAGAGGTCCACAAGAAGTATCATGCCGATCCTCCAGGACGGGCATCGATGTCGCACTGGTAGGCGTGATCGACATCTCTTGTGCCGGGCCTGTCCACGAGAGCGGCCTCCTCGATCAGGTAATGGCCCCGATAGTTATGGTAGGTTGTGGACGCGTGTCTGATCTCCACGCTCTGATAGAAGGTCGGGCCGTCGATGACCAGCGTCTCCAGCTCTCCGCCCTCCCCGGCCGGATTGATGCGATATCGACGCTGCAGATCCTCAAGGAGGCGGATGCGCTCCTCTGTGATCTCCGCCCCGAGCCAGGATCGGTCTAGTGGATAGGCGAATACGCCGGTTACGATGACCCGAAATCCGGCCGACAGCAGCAGGCGCAGGTAGTCGCCCTGGTGAACCTGCCAGAGCGGATTGAAGCACCACAGGTCCAGATCCCGGCAGATGCGCTGCACTCGTGAGGCCTGATAGACCGACTCGATGGCTCCTGTCACCACCCCGTCCAGCTTCCATCGCCGTGAGGCCTCTTCAAGCGCGTCCCGCAGATCGGCGAGCTCTTCCTCCTCCACGCCCCGTGTAGGCCAGGACAGCAGCGGGAGCCGCATGGCCTGGGCAAGCAGACCGGCTCTGGAGATGTTTGGGGTGTGGAACATGTAGCTGTCCTCGTTGCCGGAGACGAGTGTGATAAGGACAGCCACCTCGTCGGTCTGCATAGCCCGATAGCAGGCGAATACCGAATCCTTGCCGCCAGAGAACAGGACTCCCAGCCTCACGCAGTGTGGGTGGGCGATCCGGCCTCATATAGGTATTCGTGAAGCTTGTTAGAGGTGATGGCGTCCTGATTTGAAGAGGTCGCGCAACAGCTGCCTAAAAAAAGGATGCATGGGGGTTGCGGGCATTGCTGGCATCTGATTTGATGGGGCGATTTGAGGAGGGATATAAACAAAGTTTATATGCTGGCAGCAAGAACTGGAGAAGGCCGACGGTTGCGTGTCAAGCGCGGGATTGCCGGCCCTATCAATTATAACAACGGCAGATATACAGTAGGAGGGAGGGACAGCTCCAGGGAAGGGTCGCAATTTTGGCCCTTTCCCGGGGGCTGAATAATCCGTCCCGTGGATCATCGACCTGGATTTTGCTGGCCTGCATGGCCACATCTCATCTATCCGCCCGGCAGATTTGCCAGGGCATCTTCATTTGGTGCCAAGCACTCCATCTGGAGGAGAAGCCCTGTTTTTCTGTGAAACGGCTGCTGGACCGGATCTCTTCCAGAGACATTTTCTCCTCGGGAACAGTGGACTGCAATGCAGCCAGCAGTCGAAAACCTGGCAGGGCCTCTTGCCAGGAGGGAGCAGAGGGCCATGGGGCACCAGCCCCAGGGCCTCAGAGCCTCAGCCCCTCCTGAGAGGCGGTAAAGTCCCAGTCCGGGCGCTGCCATTCCCCGTACTGGAACGTCTTTTTGGCTGAGCCGTCACCCATGTGGACGAAGGCCACAGCCTCCGCAATGGACGATCCGGACCCGTCGATGGCCTCTGCCATGAGCTGGGCGGTATTGATGTATTCTCCTTTGTGCAGTGCAGATGCCGCATACTCTATCACCACCTTCTGACCGGCGCCCAGGTCGCCCAGCACCCAGACCAGAGCATCTGACCTCTGCTGGCTGATGGGGACAGTGGAGCCCACCAGCTGCAAGCCACTGGGCATGAAGTCAACGAGGGTGGCTGCCACCGGTCCTGAGCCATCGTTTGACGCAACCAGACGGAAGCGAACCAGCCTCGGATTGGCCGGATCAAGCCAGGCAGCCTTTTCCAGGTTCACCAGCGGGCGGCAGCAGGAAAGCCAGTTGGGCTCCAGAGACGAATAGGCCTGGGCATGCACCCAACCTCCATGGTATCCGCCAGATACATAGACCCGGTTGATCAGAGGCGATGATTCCTGATCGGTAACGTTCAGACGGACGCGCAGGGTGATGGTATCCCCTATGCCCAGATACGGGATGGTCCAGTTGGCCAGATCTGGCCGCTGGTACTCAGGCCGAGCCGAGGCGTTGATGAAGCTCGAACCCGACGGGAAGTGGTCCCGGATGTAAACCGGCGCCAGTGAGCGGTCTCCGTCATTGGTTATCGTAACCAGATAGTCGGCCAGGCTGATGTTCCGGCCTCGATATCTGACCTCGCGGACGGATCCTTCCTTGGCGACCGTTAGATGCGGGTGATCGTACTTTGAGACTCCGGTCAGCACCACCTCTCGATCCGTATTGAATGTGCCCACATAACGCTCGTCCAGGTCAACCATCATCGTTCCGTTTGGAGACCTTTGGCTGGCCTGGAACTCACCGATTCCTGTAAACGTGGCGTTGCTGCGCATATTGGAGAGGCCACCGAACTCCGAGCTCTTGCTGATCCGTTCCAGCTGCCAGTACCTTTCGGAGATGCTGCTCGTGCTCCGGTTATCCCGGCATGGACCTCCATCTGATCCGGTCGCTTTGGAGCAGTTCCCAAGCGCCAGTCCGCTGGCAGAAGTTGCCGGGCTCTTTGACCACATGCCCTCAGACCAGGGGATGTCCTGCTCCACCTGCAAGTTCGGACTGTAGTTGAAGCTGGTCGGGCCACGAACTGCGGTGAGGTCCTTGGAGAGGTAGTTGGAGAATGTGGCAATACGCTCCGGATCGCTGTATTTTCCAGTTCCCGACTCGCGGCTGCCCTGGCTGTCGCCTATCCGCCGATCTACCGAGACGTATCCGTAACCTTCCGTATCCCGATCGGAGACCACGCTTGAGCCGTACTCGTCAACTCTCTCCATTGTTCGGAACGAGCCCACGTAATCCTCACTGGCCTCGTATAAGGGCGAGCTCTTTGGGCCGGCGTCAGCCGAGGATTTCTTGAGCACGCCTATATGGGCAGCCCCAGAGAAGTCGGCCTCGCTGTTCAGGATGGAGCCGTTTTGGTCCATATGCAGGCCGCTCTCCTTTTGCAGATGCTGCATGTACATGTAGCGCTCGTTGATGGACGAGCCTGTGGCCAGGTTCCTGGCCTCAAGACGGTCGGTCCAGCGTGTCTCAACGCTTATGGAGCGGTTCTTGGGCAGCGAGAAGCTGCTGGGCCGGCTTTCCGAGTTCAGGCTGGAGAAGACCGAAACGCTCTGGTTCTTGGACCGGTAAGAGATCAAATCCTGGCTCTCGTAAGATCCGCTTCCTGCAGTATGCTTCACGACTTCGGTTCCGCTCTTCTTCTTCACCGAGACGGTAGCGCAATCGGATCGTTCACGGTTGGCCTTTGAGGAGACGAAAGCGCAGTTCTTGATGGTGTAGCTCTGCTCCGAGGTGTCGTACTTGCCGTACACGTTGACGAAGCCTTCACCGCTCACGCTATTGCTCATGTCGAACAGGGTCTCGGTCTCCGGAATAACAATCACTATCCTGATCCTGGCACATTGGCCGGGATCAAGCGTGCCCAGATGCCAGAAACCATCTTCCGAAGGCATGGGATCTGTAAAGATCACCGGGAACTGGCGGCTCATGACATCTTTGACCAGAACATCCTCGGCAGGGGAGGAGCCCTCATTGCAGATCTCGATTGTAAAGCCCAGCTGATCTCCGGCGGCTACCGAGCTTAAGTCGGCCTTCTTTTGCGTCTTCAGCTTGGGACCCAACTTGATCACCTCAGTGATAACTGAGGCGCAGTCCGATCGATCGGGATCGTGGTCTGAGGACGAATGCGTTATGCAGGCCCGATTCAGCATCGAACCGCCGTCGTCGGCCATGGATATGGGCCAGGGCAGCTCCACCTGAATTGTTACGATCACCTGGTTGGACCCGTGGGGATCGTAGAGCATATCCCCGATATTGCAGACAACGGTGCGCGTGCTTTGGATATAGCTGCATGGTGCACCGTTATCGGCGACGGCCGACATGAATACCACCTCTTTGGGCAGCTGATCTCTCACCACTATAGACGAGGCGTCGCCGGGACCACGGTTGGTAACCGTCAGGGTGTAGGTCAAGACCGGTGCGGGTTCGCTGATGTTTACCACCACCTGGGACGGGCCGACCTTCTCGACATCCACATCGCTGATCTTGCGGTATCGCACCTTGTCTGCAGAGCAGTCATCCTTGTCCGGGTCCCAGTTGTCCCTGCTCACGCAGGCAGTGTTGTAAAATACGTGATCCGAGACAGATGGGCCCACGTCGATTACTCCCTTAACCAGGATGGTGGCACTCTGCCCGACGCTCATATTGCCCAAAACTATTACGTTATCCGCTGGATACGGCTGTGGCGGCAGTTCTACTCCACCAGTCGAGACCTGATATGTGGTCCTGGAGCGATCCAGCTCGGAAGGCAGGACATCGGTTACCCTGACGTTTCCGGCCTCTGCTGGGCCGCGGTTGATCACCTGAAGGTTGTAGACCAGCTCATCCCCCTGGCTCACCACCTTGGGAGATGCCGTCTTTTTTATGTCAACATCTGCAATACAATTATGGACCACGATGCGCTGAACCGAGCTGTTGTGATTTCCAGAGGCATCGGTGACCGTCCACGTCACGGTGTGCTCGCCGATCTCCCAGGGATCCTGAAGCGAAAGGCGGCCATCGCTTCTGGTCGCCTTCAGGCTGACCTCTCCGCCGCAGTTCTCATGATATGTCGGCGTCCCGTAATCTGTTACCACAGCAGTCTTAGTCAGTGGATCAGCGCAGATGCCGAACTCCGGGGGAGCGGTTATCTCAGGTGCCTGGCAATCCCGGACAACTACATTCTGCCGGCATTGAGACGGATTGCCGCAGTCGTCGATAGCCGTCCAGGTGACAGTGTGGGTGCCGACCGAAAACGAATCGTTCAGGCCAAGGCCATCGTCCCGGTTAGCATTCAAACTTGCCACAGTGCCGCAGCTGTCTGAGACTTTCGGCGCATACAGCACCACCACTGCATCGCATCTGTCTGGATCGTTGCATACCTCAACTGATGAAGGACAGGCAATCACAGGTCCGGAGCCATCGACCGCATCTATCCTCTGGCTGGCATAAGCCGCATTTCCACATTCGTCTATGGCAGTCCAGTTTCGGAAAAGAGTATAGCGGCCACTGCAGTTCCCATCAACTCGAACCTCACTGAATGTCAGGTTCACCGAATCTGAACAGGCGTCCTGTGCATAAACTGCTGCAGGGTCTGGAATTGAGTCGCATTCCACCGTCATATTGGCAGGTATATTGAGGAGAACTGGAGGGGTTAGGTCCTCTATCGATATGGTCTGGTTGCAGATCGCAACATTTCCGCAGTTGTCTTCAGCTCGCCAGGTGCGCACTATGGAACGCTGATCTGGGCAGGATCCTGGAATGATAAGGTCGCTGTAGGTGATAGTCACTGACGCGTCACAGTTGTCGGTGGCAGTGGCAAAGCCGGTGTTCTCCGGCAGAGATGAATCGCTGCATGAGATCGTCACGTCTGAGGGACAGACTATCAAGGGAAGAGTCGTGTCAACTACAGTTATCGTCTGGGTGCAGGTCGCAACATTTCCGCAGTTGTCCTCGGCTCGCCATGTGCGAGAGATGGAACGCTGATCCGGACAGGCGCCTGGTGTCACAAGGTCATGATATGTCACGTTTGCCGGAGAGCCGCTATCGTCCTCTGCCTGCGCCCAGCCGGTGTTATCGGGGTGGGTGGACTCATCACAGGATACTGTGACATCAGACGGACAGATGATGGTTGGCGGCTCGCCATCAAATACAGTTATGGTCTGGGTGCAGGTCGCTACATTGCCGCAATTGTCCTCGGCACGCCAGGTCCGAGCGATCGTCCACTGGTCAGGGCAGGCGCCTGGTGTTACAAGGTCGCTGTAGGTGACAGCTACCGACGCGTCGCAGTTGTCGGTAGCAGTGGCAAAGCCTGTATTGCCGGGATCGGTGGGGTCCTGGGGACCAACCGTAAGATCCGGCGGACAGGAGATGACCGGCGGCACGACATCAACCACGGTTATCGTCTGAGTGCAGGTGGCGAAGTTGCCGCAGTTGTCTTCAGCTCGCCAGGTGCGAGCGATGGACCGCTGATCTGGGCAGGCGCCTGGTGTTACGAGGTCGCTGTAGGTGACATTCACCGACGAGTCGCAGTTGTCGGTAGCTGTGGCAAAGCCTGTGTTCTCCGGCAGGGTTGAATCGCTGCACGAGATCGTCACGTCTGAGGGACAGACCAATACGGGCGGCGTCACATCAACCACTGTTATCGTCTGGGTGCAGGTCGCAACATTTCCGCAGTTGTCCTCGGCACGCCAGGTCCGAGCGATCGATCGCTGATCTGGGCAGGTGCCTGGTGTCACAAGGTCGCTGTAGGTGACGTTAACCGACGCGTCGCAGTTATCGGTGGCTGTGGCAAAGCCAGTGTTCTCCGGCAGGGTTGAATCGCTGCACGAAATTGTCACGTCTGAAGGACAGACTATCAAGGGAAGAGTCGTGTCAACTACAGTTATCGTCTGGGTGCAGGTCGCCACATTGCCGCAGTTGTCCTCGGCTCGCCAGGTACGAGCGATAGACCGCTGATCTGGGCAAGATCCTGGTGTCACAAGGTCGCTGTAGGTGATAGTAACTGACGTATCGCAGTTGTCGGTGGCTGTGGCAAAACCGGTGTTCTCCGGCAGGGAAGAGTCGCTGCACGAGATCGTCACGTCTGAGGGACAGACTATCACGGGAAGAGTCGTGTCAACGACCGTTATCGTCTGGGTACAGGTCGCAACATTTCCGCAGTTGTCCTCTGCACGCCAGGTGCGGACTATGGACCACTGATCTGGACAGGATCCTGGTGTCACAAGGTCATGATACGTTACATTTGCCGGAGAGCCGCTATCGTCCTCTGCCTGTGCCCACCCGGTGTTATCTGGGTGGATGGACTCATCACAGGATATTGTGACGTCAGACGGGCAGACTATGGTTGGCGGCTCGCCATCAAATACCGTTATCGTCTGGGTGCAGGTGGCGAAGTTGCCGCAGTTGTCCTCAGCTCGCCACGTCCGAGCGATCGTCCACTGGTCTGGGCAGACGCCTGGTGTTACGAGGTCGCTGTATGTAATGTTAACCGACGCGTCGCAGTTATCGGTGGCTGTGGCAAAGCCAGTATTGCCGGGATCGGTGGGGTCCTGGGGACCGACCGTAAGATCCGGCGGACAGGAGATGACCGGAGGCACGACATCAATCACGGTTATCGTCTGAGTGCAGGTAGCCACATTGCCGCAGTTGTCCTCAGCTCGCCAGGTCCGAGCAATCGACCACTGGTCTGGGCAGACGCCTGGTGTTACGAGGTCGCTGTAGGTGATGTTCACCGACGTATCGCAGTTGTCGGTGGCAGTGGCAAAGCCAGTATTCTCCGGCAAGGACGAGTCGCTGCATGAAATTGTCACGTCTGAGGGACAGACTATGACGGGAAGAGTCGTGTCAACTACAGTTATCGTCTGAGTGCAGGTAGCTACATTGCCGCATCTGTCCTCGGCTCGCCAGGTCCGAGCGATCGACCGCTGATCTGGGCAAGTTCCTGGAGTAATCTCGTCGCTGTAGGTGATGTTCACCGACGTATCGCAGTTGTCGGTGGCAGTGGCAAAGCCAGTGTTCTGCGGCAGATCCGAGTCGCTGCACGAAATTGTCACGTCTGAGGGACAGACGAGAACAGGCCGCGTCGTGTCAACAACAGTTATCGTCTGAGTGCAGGTCGCCACATTGCCGCAGCTGTCCTCAGCTCGCCAGGTCCGAGCGATCGACCGCTGATCTGGACAGGATCCTGGAGTAATCTCGTCGCTATAGGTGATGTTCACTGACGTATCGCAGTTGTCGGTGGCTGTCGCAAAGCCAGTGTTCTCCGGCAGATCCGAGTCGCTGCACGAAATTGTCACGTCTGAGGGACAGACGAGAACGGGCTGAGTCGTGTCGACAACAGTTATCGTCTGGGTGCAGGTAGCCACATTGCCGCAGTTGTCCTCGGCACGCCAGGTCCGAGATATAGACCACTGATCAGGGCAAGATCCTGGTGTCACAAGGTCGCTGTAGGTGATATTCACCGACGAATCGCAGTTGTCGGTTGCTGTCGCAAAGCCAGTGTTCTCCGGCAGATGCGAGTCGCTGCACGAAATTGTCACGTCTGAGGGACAGACTATCACGGGAAGAGTAGTATCAACTACAGTTATCGTCTGAATGCAGGTCGCCACATTGCCGCAGTTGTCCTCGGCTCGCCAGGTCCGAGATATCGACCGCTGATCTGGGCAAGTTCCTGGAGTAATTTGGTCGCTGTAGGTGACGTTCACCGACGTATCGCAGTTATCGGTGGCTGTGGCAAAGCCAGTGTTCTCCGGCAAGGACGAGTCGCTGCATGAAATTGTCACGTCTGAGGGACAGACTATCACGGGAAGAGTCGTGTCAACTACAGTTATCGTCTGAGTGCAGGTGGCCACATTGCCGCAGTTGTCCTCAGCACGCCAGGTGCGAGCTATCGACCGCTGATCTGGGCAAGTTCCTGGAGTAATCTCGTCGCTGTAGGTGATATTCACCGAAGTATCGCAGTTGTCAGTGGCTGTCGCAAAGCCAGTGTTCTCCGGCAGGGATGAATCGCTGCACGAGATCGTCACGTCTGAGGGACAGACTAGAACAGGCTGCGTCGTGTCAACTACAGTTATCGTCTGAGTGCAGGTAGCCACATTGCCGCAGTTGTCCTCGGCCCGCCAGGTGCGAGATATAGACCACTGATCAGGGCAAGTTCCTGGAGTAATCTCGTCGCTGTAGGTGATATTCACCGACGTATCGCAGTTGTCGGTGGCTGTCGCAAAGCCAGTGTTTTCTGGCGAGGAGGAGGCGCTACACGAGATCGTGACATCTGAGGGACAGACTATGACGGGAAGAGTCGTGTCAACGACCGTTATCGTCTGGGTACAGGTCGCAACATTCCCGCAGTTGTCCTCTGCACGCCAGGTGCGGACTATGGACCACTGATCTGGACAGGATCCTGGTGTCACAAGGTCATGATACGTTACATTTGCCGGAGAGCCGCTATCGTCCTCTGCCTGTGCCCACCCGGTGTTATCTGGGTGGATCGACTCATCACAGGATATTGTGACATCGGACGGGCAGATGATGGTTGGCGGCTCGCCGTCAAATACAGTTATTGTCTGGATACAGGTGGCGAAGTTGCCACAGTTGTCCTCAGCTCGCCACGTCCTAGCAATCGACCACTGGTCTGGGCAAGATCCTGGTGTTACGAGGTCGCTGTATGTGACGTTAACCGACGCGTCGCAGTTATCGGTGGCTGTAGCAAAACCGGTATTGATGGGATCGGTGGGATCCTGGGGACCGACCGTAAGATCCGGCGGACAGGAGATAACCGGAGGCATGACATCAATCACGGTTATCGTCTGAGTGCAGGTGGCGAAGTTGCCGCAGTTGTCCTCAGCTCGCCAGGTCCGAGCGATCGACCACTGATCAAGGCAGGTTCCTGAAGTAATCTCATCGCTGTAGGTGATATTCACCGACGTATCGCAGTTGTCGGTTGCTGTCGCAAAGCCAGTGTTCTCCGGCAGGGATGAGTCGCTACAGGAGATCGTGACATCTGAGGGACAGACTATCACGGGCTGAGTCGTGTCAACGACGGTTATCGTCTGAGTGCAGGTAGCTACATTTCCGCAGTTGTCCTCTGCTCGCCACGTCCGAGATATAGACCACTGATCTGGGCAAGATCCTGGAGTAACCTCGTCGCTATATGTGATATTCACTGACCTCACTCGCGCATCGCAGTTATCGGTGGCTGTGGCAAAGCCAGTGTTATCTGGCAAGGACGAGTCGCTGCACGAGATCGTGACATCTGAGGGACAGACCAATACGGGCGGTGTCACATCAACTACAGTTATCGTCTGGGTGCAGGTGGCAACATTCCCGCAGTTGTCTTCAGCTCGCCAGGTGCGAGCGATCGACCACTGATCTGAGCAAGTTCCTGAAGTAATCTCGTCGCTGTAGGTGATATACACCGACGTATCGCAGTTATCGGTGGCTGTCGCAAAGCCAGTGTTCTCCGGCAGGGATGAGTCGCTACAGGAGATCGTGACATCTGAGGGACAGACTATCACGGGAAGAGTCGTGTCAACTACAGTTATCGTCTGAGTGCAGGCAGCCACATTGCCGCAGTTGTCCTCAGCTCGCCAGGTGCGAGCGATCGACCACTGATCTGGGCAAGATCCTGGAGTAATCTCGTCGCTATAGGTGATATTCACAGACGCGTCGCAGTTGTCGGTGGCAGTGGCAAAGCCGGTGTTTTCTGGCAAGGACGAGTCGCTGCACGAGATCGTGACATCTGAGGGACAGACTATCACGGGAAGAGTCGTGTCAACTACAGTTATCGTCTGAGTGCAGGTCGCAACATTTCCGCAGTTGTCCTCGGCCCGCCAGGTGCGAGCAATCGTCCGCTGATCTGGGCAGGACCCTGGAGTAATCTCGTCGCTGTAGGTGACGTTCACCGACGCGTCGCAGTTGTCGGTGGCTGTCGCAAAGCCAGTGTTCTCCGGCTGCGATGAGTCGCTACAGGAGATCGTGACATCTGAGGGACAGACTATCACGGGAAGGGTAGTGTCAACTACAGTTATCGTCTGGGTGCAGGTGGCAACATTGCCGCAGTTGTCTTCAGCTCGCCAGGTCCGAGAGATAGACCATTGATCTGGGCAAGATCCTGGTGTTACAAAGTCGCTGTATGTGATATTCACTGATGTGTCGCAGTTATCAGTGGCAGTGGCAAAGCCGGTGTTCTCTGGAAGATGCGAGTCGCTGCACGAGATCGTAACATCTGAAGGACAGACTATCACGGGAAGGGTAGTGTCAACTACAGTTATAGTCTGAGTGCAGGTCGCCACATTGCCGCAGTTGTCCTCAGCTCGCCAGGTCCGAGATATCGACCGCTGATCTGGGCAAGTTCCTGGAGTAATTTGGTCGCTGTAGGTGACGTTCACCGACGCGTCGCAGTTATCGGTGGCAGTGGCAAAGCCGGTGTTTTCTGGCAAGGACGAGTCGCTGCACGAAATTGTCACGTCTGAAGGACAGACTATCACGGGAAGAGTCGTGTCAACTACAGTTATAGTCTGAGTGCAGGTGGCCACATTGCCGCAGCTGTCCTCGGCCCGCCAGGTGCGAGCAATCGTCCGCTGATCTGGGCAGTCGCCTGGAATGACCTGGTCATTATAGGTGATATTCACCGAGGCGCCGCAGTTATCGGTGGCTGTGGCAAAGCCGGTATTCTCCGGCAGGGAAGAGTCGCTGCACGAAATTGTCACGTCGGATGGACAGACCAATACGGGCGGCGTCACATCAACCACGGTTATAGTCTGGTTGCAGTTCAGGTCAGCGCCACAGGCATAAGACAATGTGTATCTTCTGGTCACGATCTGCGGATCTTGCGGGCAGCCCTCTCCGTTGCCATAAACATCGATATGGGATATGGAGACCGCTTGGCCGCAGTTTGCGATTACGCCTCCGGTGCTGTTGAATTCGTGCAGGCTGCTGGCGGCTGCTGGGATCTCCGAGGTACAATTGACCTGCAGAGAAGGTGGCGCAGTCACCTGCCGGCTGCACCCGTAATACCAGCTCTGATCGGTGTCGTTTACAGTTGTGCCGGCGAATGTACCGTGGGCTGTGGCAACATTTGAGTACTGGCCGGGCGTAGCTGTTCCTGATGCTGAATACGTCCAGGTCTCGCCAGGATCCAACAGCGAATTGCCATTGACATCGCCTGTGTGGGCGGCTGGAACAGTCACATGATCATCTGCCAACGTAACGCCGGACAGCGGCACGTTTCCAGGATTGCTGACTCTGTAGGTCCAAGATACCGGGCAGCCGTCTGGAATGGTCGGCCCGGGAGCCGAAGTGATGTTCTGACCGTTGACAAGCTTCTCAACGGTTATGATCCGATTGACCCTTATCAATTTGGCCACAAGCTGGGCCACGTTTTCCTTTCGTTCTTGCGTGATGAAATGGTCGACGACGGTCCCAGATGGAATGAATCCAACCATCTGAAGGGTGTAGTCCACTCCATTTACCGTGATTATACGGTCCTGGATGCTCATGTCTATGGTCACGAGGTCGGGACATGGAGTCTCGCAGGTGAAGTCCGGATATCCCCAGGTTGGGCAGCTCGAACAGGTACCGGTGTTGGGGGTCTCCACCAGGTTCATGCGGTAGGTGAAGGTCTCGGTCGGCCCTGAATCGAATTGTATCTGCACATTGAGGTCCACGTAGTTCATCGGAGAACTGCCGGAATAGACAGGCCTGTTGAAATGGGTGAATGTGCCGACGACGAAATCGGAATTGTCAGGGACATTGACGCCTGAGACGCCCACAAATCCAAATCCGCTCTGCAGGTTGTGATCAGATGGGCATGGCGATTGGGCATTGTTGTCCCCATACCTGACCTGTGTGCCGTCGGGGGAGTACCACAGGCAATGGGGGGTCCCAGGTCCGGCACCAGACCAGCTACCGCTGGAGCTGACCGTCACCGCCCCGGCAAAAGGAACCAGGATTAAGGCCGCGATAAGCACACATAAGGCCGCAGGGAAGAGCCCAATCGATTTGCGACCGGCGGCGCGGATACAAGAATATATATATATATATATATATATATATATATATATATAGCGAATCCATTGTGACGGCAAGGTCCTGGCAGCTATGCAGTTGAGATCGACAAATGAAAGGTCCCGGAATGCCCGAGCGGGATTGAAATGACAGCACATCTTTTGCCCCACATAAATACAATATCAATGTTAAATGATCCAATATTCACAATTCATTCGTGTTAACATAGGCGCTTCCTACTATGCCAGAGGGCAGTTTAGCGGCATGAATATGCCTTCGACGTCGGCGACGTCTGACGTCTTGGATTTTCATTTGATTATCTCCCGTTAATAATTCGGACTTTACACGCGCGGCAGATTACTACTGATGTAATATAAGAATTTTTGCAGCGTACTTGAGATACTTACTTGGCAATCATATCATTAAACAACAAGACGTCTAACAAAAGGCAAAAATGGGATAAAAATATTCTAATTAATTGAAAATGTTTGCACAAGGGCGGATCGATGGCAAGGCCCAGGCGACTCAATGGAAATGAATGCAGCAGACGTCCCCCGCGTGGCCTGGCAAATAGATGAGCGGAGAGGGAAATGCGCGCTAGCTCCGCCCACATGGCACTTGTCCCACCAGCCCGGCGCCTGCTTACGGTCAACTGCTCCGGCCCAAAGACCGGAGATTGTAACTGAAGTACGATGTCTCCCCGCTACAATAGGCTGGTTGAGATGAATATACGCGAGGTACCAGACGAGGCCGTCACCCAAGCCTGCTCTTATGTAACTGCCAAGCTTTATCAACCCCTTCTTACATAAGAATTCCCGTGATACCAGGAGAGATAACCCGGTCACTCTCAAAGCTTGGGCTCGCAGAGCTGTGCGAGCTGAGGGATCTTGCAGACGGCCTGATCCGCGAGCAGATGGACAGAGCCGCCGACCAGCAGCACCCTTCTGCGTCATCCCCAAAGCCCGGAGATGTGGCCCAGACAAGACACATGGGACCAATAACCTATCAGCTTGAATGGATCTCCTGCGGCAAGGGATGCAAGGGCTGCCCGCACGGGCCGTACTGGTACGGCTACTGGAGGGAGGAAGGGCGCACCCGATCCAAGTACATAGGCAAGAGACTGAAAGCCGCCGATATCAGTGGAGACGCTGGGATCTTGGTGAGGAAATGAAGGTCAAATCGTGCGTGATCTTGGTGCTGCTCGCAGCAGCCCTGGCCGGCGGCTGCCTCTCAGGCCCGCAGGAACAGCCTGGCGCAAAGGAGGGCAACGTCCATGCAGTAGCCAGCATCGCTCCCCTGGCCGAGTTCACCAGGGCTGTCGGCGGCGAGCGGGTCAACGTCTCAGTCCTCGTCCCTCCGGGAGTTGAGCCGCATACGTTCGAGCCCGCTCCCTCTCAGATCAGGCAGGTCTCGGAGGCCGATATCTTCATAGAGAACGGTGCTGGCCTTGAGTTCTGGATGGACCATATGATCCAGGTAAATCCCAAGATGAAGGTCGTGGACACGTCGAGAGGCGCAAAGCTGATTTCCGAGGAGGGATCGGACGAGCCAGACCCCCACCTGTGGCTATCGCCGAGGAGCGCCAGAATACAGGTGGAGAACATCTGCCAGGGCCTCTCGGAGATCGATCCGGAAGGAGCTGAGGTCTATTTGGCAAACCGGGACAGCTACATAAGAGAGCTCGACCGGCTTGACGCCCAGCTAAACGAGACCCTGAAGGGACAAAGAAAGCGTTCGTTCCTGGTCCACCACCCTGCCTGGACCTACCTGGCCCGCGACTACGGTCTCGAGCAGATCCCGCTGATGGAGAACGAGCGGGAGCCAGGACCCAGGTATCTGGCCGGCGTCATCGAGCAGGCAAAGGCGATTGGCATCGATACGATATTCGTGGAGCCTGAGTACAACCCCAAAGCTGCTGAAGTGATCGCCAGAGAGCTCAATGCCAGCGTCGTGACAATAGATCCGCTGGCTTCAGACTACCTGAACAACCTTCGCGTCGTCGGCAGCCGCATAGGCGAGAGCCTGAGATAGGAGGATTGGGTGATCCAAAAGACAGCCCGCGGGGACGCCGGTGCAGGCACGGTGCCTGTCGTGGAGGTGGAGGGGCTCTGGGTCGAGTCAGATGGGCGGACCGTCCTTGAGGACATCGACCTGACGGTCTCGGATAGGGACTTTCTTGGGCTGATCGGCCCCAACGGCGGCGGTAAGTCAACCCTGCTCAAAGCCATCCTCGGGCTTGTCAGGCCGTCGAGGGGAAGCGTGAGGGTTCTGGGCAAGAGCCCCGAGCAGTCCCGCCACCACGTCGGCTACATGCCCCAAAAGACGCTATTTGACCGGGATTTCCCGGTCACAGCTCTGGAGGTGGTGATGATGGGCAGGCTTCACCATGCCGGGCTGATGCACCGCTTCGGCAAAGATGATCGCAAGCGGGCCGAAGAAGCGCTTGCATCAGTCTCAATGCTTGACAAGGCCAGCCGGCCTATCGGCGCCCTGTCAGGAGGCGAGCAGCAGCGCGTCTTCGTGGCCAGGGCAGCTGTCTCCCAGCCCCGGCTGCTGCTGCTCGACGAGCCGGAGGCCGGCATCGACGCCGCCCAGCGTGCCGAGTTCTACGAGCTGCTATCCGACCTCAACCGGGACATGGCCATAATACTGGTATCGCACGACATATCGGCAGTCTCCAGCCACGTCCAGAAGGTGGCCTGCCTCAACCGCCGCCTGTACTACCACGGCTCCAAGGAGCTGACCGCCCATGACCTGGAAGAGGCTTACCAGTGCCCGATAGACCTGATCGCCCACGGAATGCCTCACAGGGTGCTGAGGGACCATTGAGCGGAGGGAGAGTTCCGTGCTGCCGCAGCTCGACCTGATGATGGACTACGAATTCATGAGAAGCGCACTGGCAGCTGGGCTGGTCGCCTCAGTCCTGTGCGGCATCCTCGGGATTTATGTGATACTCAACCGGATCGTGTTCATCAGCGACGGGATAACCCACGCAGCATTCGGTGGAATCGGCCTGGGCTACCTGCTGGGAATCGACCCCCTGCTCTTCGCAATGGCCTCAGCGCTTGCAACCGCAGCCGGGATAGGCGTGATCGCCGGCCGGTCCCGGATCTCGGAGGATACGGCAATTGGAGTCTTCATGGCCACAGGAATGGCTCTCGGAATACTCTTCATGAGCCTTGGCAAAGGATACGGTAAAGACCTGTTCGGATACCTCTTCGGAAACATCCTGGCAGTGACCTGGCAGGACGTCTGGATCATGATGGCCTTAACCGGCCTCACCGTGACCGTGGTTGCGCTGCTCTACAAGGAGCTCCTCATCCTCTCCTTCGACCCTGTATATGCCGAGTCCATGGGGCTTCCTGTCAGATCACTGAGGCTGGTCCTCCTGGGACTTGTGGCAGGAAGCATAGTCGTCCTTATCAAGATAGTGGGGATAATAATGGTGATGGCGCTGCTTACCATTCCGGGGGCTATCAGCCGCCAGCACTTCAAGAAGATACCGACCATAATGGCAGGATCGGTGCTTCTGGGGTGGGCGTTCGTCACCTCCGGCCTGGTCATATCCTACATGCTTGACGCCCCCTCAGGAGCCACCATAATCCTGGTTGCAGCAGCGGCATTCTTCCTGAGCACAGCAGCCACCAGATAGCCTTAAACGGTACCAGGGAGAGGATGGATCGATGAGGCTGGCTGATGCATTGATGCTGCTGGTCTGTCTGGCGGCATGCCAGGTGGTTCTAGGGCAGGAGATGATCCTCTTTGCGGACGACCACTACAAAGCCCTGGGAGAACCACTGATAGCCGCAGCCCCAGTCGGCCCGGTGCTTCAGGCAGGCCAGGACGATCTGGTGCGCATCGCCATCGACAACCGGGGCCGACTCGACGGTCTCATCTCCACCGGGGTATTCGGACAGGCCGGGGAGGCAGCCCTGGAGAGACAGGAGGAGGTCAAAGCCATCGACGCCCTTAATCTGGTCGCCTCCCTGAAATCCATCCCTGAGGTGGAGGTGCTCACCCCTGAGGTCAACCTAAGCCAGCTCTCCTCCGGAGAGGCTGCCACAATTCAGTTCGCAGTGCGGCCAAGCCCTTCAGCCAGAGGCAGCTACGATCTGCCGCTTGAGGTGCGCTACGAGAGACAGATAGACGTCAAGGTCTCTGCCGGCCTTGTCTACCCGCTTCTCCTCCCCGGCCGGTCGACCCAGACAATAACTCTCGAGGTCATGCCGCTGGGAAAGTCCATGCGAGCGGAAAGGGTCCGCTCCAGCCTGCGTCCAGGAGCAAACGGAAGCCTGGACCTGGTGATCAGAAACCTCCTGCCAAGCACGGTCCGCAACTGCAGCGCAACCCTTGCATCCGGAGGGCCGTTCCTGGTCGGACAAAGCCGGGCGACTCTGGGCGACCTGCGGCCGGGCCAGGTTGCTTTGGCCAGCTTCCAGATACAGACCGACAGGGGCGTCGCACCTGTTGAGTACCAGATGGCCTGCACAATAGATTACGATGGGGGATCTGCCGCACTGACGTTTCCGGTGACTGTTGGCTCTTCCGGCAGCCTGCCGGCAAACCTGGGGTGGCTGGCAGTTCCGGCTGTTGCCCTGGCAGCCATCGCCCTGCTGGTCAGAAGGCGCAGGTCCAGGCCGGCATTCGGGGGGAGATACCGCTGATACGGTGCCGTGTTCGCAGAATGCCGAATCGGCCCCTCGCGCCGCCTGCCGAATCGCATTATTGTGCCAGGAGGGCTTAGATTTGGCCAAAGACCCGCTGGCGGTCAGCGCAAGATGCATATGCAAGGGTTTCAAGACGTTCTGGGGCAAGCGCCAGGAGATCCTGCACGACATAAGCCTGCAGATAGAACAGGAGGAGGTCTTCGGGGTTCTGGGCCCAAACGGCTCTGGCAAGACCACGCTTCTCTCCATCTTCTCCACCCTGGCCTATCCGGACAGCGGAGAGCTGTGGATCCTGGGTCACGACGCCCGCAAGAAGCCGGGCGATGTCAGAAGCCTCATCAACATAAGCACCGGCAAGCCCAACTTTCCCTGGTCGCTGACAGTTCGGGAAAACCTCACCCATTACGCCATGCTCTACGGCCTGCACGGCCGAGAGCTGCGGGCCTCGGTCGATGAGGTAATGGAGAGCTTCAGCCTATTCGAGCATGAGACGATGCGCTTTGAGAACCTCTCCACCGGCCAAAAGCAGCGACTCTCCCTGGCAAAGGCCATGCTAAACCACCCAAAGCTGCTCTTCTTGGACGAGCCCACTGCCGGACTGGACCCACAGATGTCGCTTCGCACCCGCGAGCTGGTCAAGCGCATCCACGGCGAGGGGGTATCGGTGGTCCTGACAACCCACTACATGCCGGAGGCCGAGTCGCTCTGCGAGCGGATAGCCTTTCTGCGGCAGGGCCGCGTCGTGGCCCTGGACAGCCCGCGCCAGCTCAAGAGGCAGCTCAAGCTCGGGGAGAGGATGACCATCAGGTACCGTGGAGATGTGGACACAGCAGCCCTCGCCAGGGTGCCTGGCGTGATCTGCGCTGAATGCTCGGCCGGCCGGTCCGAGCTGGTCTTGGACAGGGAGGAGAAGAGCCTAAGCCAGATCATGCGCATATTCGCTTCGGCTGAGATCTGCGACCTGAAGCTGGAGGAGCCAAACCTGGAGGATGTCTTCATTGAGCTGGCAGGGTGAGCTGAACAAGGTGCTGGCGGCGGCCTACAAGAACTGGATCATCTCAAAGAGAAACGTATTCACACTGTTTGAGCTGGTGTTCTGGCCCCTGATCAGCCTGCTATCCATCGGCCTTATGACCCGCTTCCTCGAAGTGGGACAGGCCCCGCTCTCATTCCTGCTCGTCGGAGCCATTGGACTTACGATACTGCAGATCTGCCAGATCGACGTGGCCTACGTGCTCCTGTTCGATATGTGGTCCAAGAGCCTGAAGAACACCTTCCTGACGCCGGTGCGGGGTTACCACCTGGTGCTGGGAGCGCTGCTCTTCGGAATCATTCGGGGATCGGTGGCCTTCGCAATGCTTGTGGTCATCAGCCGCCTGGCTTTCGGCTTCGATTACCTGGCCGGCGGGCTTATCACCGTCGTGATCTTCCTGGCAGGTGTGTATGCGGCCGCTGCCATGATCGGCATGGTGGTCTGCATATCCATACTGATCTTCGGCCAGAAGGCGGACGTGGCTGCCTGGAGCTTAAGCGGCGTGATAATGCTTGTAAGCGGCATCTACTATCCGGTGGATGTGCTTCCACCGGCTCTGCAGGCCGTGGCAGCCTGCGTCCCGCTGACCTACTTCCTGGAGTTCTACCGCTCGTCCTTCGGCTACGGAGGACACAGCGTGATGACCGGAGCCGCCCTGGCGGTCTTCTACCTCCTCGTCGGCATGGTCGCCCTTGAGATGGCGATCGACCGGGCCAGACGTAACGGAAACCTGCTCCGTCTATCGGAGTAGCCCGCAAGAGAAAGCCGACTTCTTTTTCGAACGGAGGCTGGACCCCTGACAGGGGTAAAGATATAAGCCGGCCCGACGGTGAATACAGAGGCGTTTCTATATGGCGGTAGAGGGCTCTTTCGGGATTTTAAGGCTGGGGGACATTCATCCTGTCCGGATGATGGGGGTCATAAACCTGAGCGAGGAGTCCTTTTACAAGGGATCGGTGGCCACGCCAGACCGTCTGCTGGCTCTGGCCTGCCGCATGGGAGAGGAGGGAGCAGACCTGCTGGATGTCGGAGCTGTCTCGACAGCCCCCGGCTCCCCAGCCATATCCGAGGACACCGAGAGAAAGAGGCTCTTTCCGGCCCTTGTCCGCCTCATCGACGACACAGACCTGCCCGTATCGGTGGACACCCAGCGGGCATCGATAGCCAAAGAGGCCCTCGCAGCAGGAGCGGCTGGCATAAACGACGTCTCCTGCCTCTCAGACCCGGAGATGGCTGGCGCTGTGGCAGATGCCGGCGGCTCTCTCATCATCATGGCGTCTGGGCAGCGTCCCGGCGACCTGCTGGAGATGGGAGAGATAGTATCGCGGCTGGGGCAGAAGATCGAGGAGGCTGAGATGGCTGGCGTGGACCGCCATCGCATATCTGTCGACCCTGGGATTGGTCGCTGGACCGAGGAGAAGAGCCACCTGCACGACCTGGCCATCTTGAGCGGACTTTGCAGGCTGCGCTCTCTGAACCGGCCGGTCGTAGCAGCCGTCTCCCGCAAGTCCTTCATCGGACACGTACTGGGACTGGCCGATCCGGCAGACCGCCTGGCCGGATCGGTGGCCGCCGCCGCTCTGGCCGTATACAATGGCAGCCACATTGTGAGGACCCACGACGTCGGGCCCACTGTTCATGCAGTTCGCATGGCCGAGGCTGTCAGAGGCGTTCCTGCCACATCCGGAAAGGGTGATATAGAGGTTGAGCTGCTGGCAAGAGCCGGCCATCCAAATGACAGCATGCAGACCCTGCGCCGGTATGGAGCTGGCTCAGACGCCGCAGATATCCTTGGCGCCAAGATGGCCTTCCGCGTACTTCTGATTCAGGGCATAACCCCGATGGAAGCACTGGTCATCAAGCAGGAGATGCTTGCCAGAGGAGGCGACGCAGCGGTGCCGAGGTCGGCGCTTCGCTGCGACCCTTCAGCCGACCGCGCCCTGATATTCGGGTCCGTCGCCCAGATGGCTGGCCTGATCAGAAAGCTGAAGCGACAGCCATTCCGGCTGCCATCCGTCGCAGAGAAGATAGAGGCTGCCCTAAGCCGGGACGACGACGTGCGGCGATTTTGCCTTGAGAGGGAAGCATAGGGGGAAGATGCTAATTGCAGGTACTGGGAATCAAGACCGGTCTTATCAGAGTGGGAGACGACCTGGCAGAGGTTGTTGAGAAGGGGCTTGCCGAGGCTGGCCTGTGCCTGCAGGACGGTGATGTGCTGGTGATCTCGGAGAGCGCGCTTGCAACGGCCGAAGGAAGCGTGGTGGACCTCAAAGGAGTCGTCCCCACAAGGCGGGCAGAGACGCTTGCCCGTCGCTACTGCAAAGATCCGGCCGAGATGGAGATGATCCTCCAAGAGTCAGACGAGCTTATCGGGGGAATTCCGGGGGTCGTCCTGACATTGAAGGACGGTTTTCTCTTCCCCAACGCCGGTCTCGACAGGTCCAACGCCCCCCATGATTGCGTGGTCCTGCTTCCAAAGAACCCCTGCCGCTCTGCCCAGGCCCTGCGGGAGCGCCTGAGCAAAGGAAAGCGGGTGGCCGTGATAATCGGAGACAGCCGCACCCATCCGCTCCGGCTTGGCTGCGTTGGTGTAGCCCTGGCCTGCGCAGGTCTCGAACCGGTGGAGGACGCCCGCGGCCAGAGAGATCTCTTCGGCCGGGAGCTGAAGATAACCAGAAAGGCAGTGGCAGACAACCTGGTCTCCGCCGCCCAGATCGTGATGGGAGAAGGGGATGAGGGGATACCGGCAGTGATGATCAGAGGAGCCCCGGTCCGGCTGACCGACGAGGAGGCCTCCTGCATCCCCAGCATCCCGCCGCAGGAGTGCATGTACATAGGGGTCTTGCGAGGAGGGATGCGTCCATACCAGGGCGGCCGCGACGAGCTGATCTCCGCAGCGCGAGGTGCGCTGCAGGAGGCCTATGCCCCTTACTCTGGTTTTCGGGTCGGAGCAGCGCTTCTGGCAGGCAGCGGCCGCATATACACGGCTGGAAACGTGGAGAACGCATCCTCTGGTGCGGGGATCTGTGCTGAGAGGGCGGCTGTCATAAAGGCGATCTCCTCTGGAGAGCGTGAGATGGCAGCACTGGCAGTCGTCGGGGATACCGAAGAGCCGATCACCCCCTGCGGAATCTGCAGGCAGATGCTTGTCGAGTTCGGCTCAGATATCGAGGTAGTGATGGTCAACCGGGATGGCCGGGCGGTCCTGGCTACGGCTGCCGAGCTTTTGCCAAGCCCGTTTTCCAGGGAAGCTCTCTGAAGGGGCGCAAGCAAGGCAGGCGGCCTTGCTGGCGCATCTTGAGCTCTGGGAAAAAGCCTCTCGAAGAGAAGCTTTTTTTCCGTTGACGCTATCAGGGCAGCGACAGCCCATTTCTGCGGCAACCGAAGCTGCCTAATACTTGGAACCATCCTAGGAAGGAGCGATGTAGGAGAAGAGAGGTCATTTTGACGGGCAAGACGTCAGACCGACACTGCCAGCCCATCTCTCCTTGACGAAGGCCAGCCGCATGAAGACCAGGGTTTTTCTGAGGATCTTTGGAACGCTCTTGAAGCTCATGGGCGTTCTGCTCCTGGTGCCAGGAGCAGTAGCTGCGTTTTACCGGGAGCCCACTGGAGTCGTGGCCTTCTTCCTGACCTCGATAGCAACGCTTCTGGCAGCTCTTGCATGCGAGCGCCTGGGAGTTGCGGAGGAGATGGGTACCAAGGAAGGGCTGGCCCTGGTAGCCTTCGGCTGGCTTGGTGCGGCTTTCTTCGGAGCTCTGCCCTATGTGTTCTGCGGGATGGGGCTCGTCGATGCGCTCTTCGAGTCGATGTCCGGATTCACCACCACGGGAGCTTCCATACTTACCGAGTCCAACGCCCAGGGATACTGGATAATCAACCAGACCCTGGCCGATGTCAGCCTGGCCAGCTATCTGGCCCAGGCGGCTGATCGCTCGCTGACCGCCGCTGAGGGTATGCTCCTGAACAGCACGCTCCTGCAAAGCATCCACAACGCCACTGTCGGCACGCCCGGGCTGCCGATCGCCGGCGGCGGCGCCATTGGCCTTAATGCCACCCTGGGTCTGGCCGGCCGCATGGCCCTGCCCGAAGAGCCCACATACTTCGGCCTGCTCTTCTGGAGGTCGTTTTCACAGTGGCTTGGCGGGATGGGCATCATCCTGCTCTTCATAGCTATCCTGCCCAAACTGGGCGTGGCAGGCCGGCAGCTGTACAAGGCAGAAGTTCCAGGTCCGGACAAGGACGCGCTTACCCCTAGGATCAGGCAGACTGCCGAGCTGCTATGGTGGATCTACCTGCTGCTGTCCACTGCTCAGGTGGTGCTGCTTGTTGGTGCAGGCATGCCACTTTACGATGCGCTCTGCAACATGTTCGCCGCTATGGCAACCGGAGGATTTTCCCCCCAGGCAGCCAGCATCGCCGCTTATAAGAGCGCCCTGATCGACGGCATAATCGTGCTGTTCATGTTCCTGGCTGGCGCAAACTTCGCACTTCACTACAAGACCCTCTACGAGGACCGGACGGCTCTGATAAAGGACGCGGAGTTCCGTTTCTACGCCCTGATAATACTGCTGTCCACCGCCCTGATAATGATCTGGGGGGGGCTATCCGGAGGGATTCTCGAGCGCTTCCGCTACGCCATCTTCCAGGTAGTCTCAGTCATAACAACTACCGGCTTCTTCACTGCCGACTTCGACCAATGGACGCCGGCTGCCAGGTTCGTATTGATCCTGCTCATGTTCGTGGGCGCCTGCGCCGGCTCGACCGGAGGGGCCATCAAGGTGGTCAGGCTCCTTATGGTGATCAAGTACGGCCACCGTGAGCTTCTGCGGGCGCTGCATCCCAAAATCGTCTCCACCGTCAAGCTCGGAAGCACCCCGGTTCGTGATGACGTGCTCTATCCGAGCATCATATTCTTCGCCCTTTACATCCTGATATTCGCAGTGGCCACCCTGCTATTGGGGGCGGTTTCGGCCGGCGATCCCGGGATGAGCATGGAGGCCCTGATCTCCGCCGTAGCCACCACCCTGGGAAACGTCGGACCCGGGCTTGGTCAGGTGGGACCGACATTGAGCTTTTCCGAGGTGCACCCGGCCGGCAAGATGCTCCTGTTCCTGTGCATGTGGATAGGCCGGCTTGAGATAATAACACCACTAGTGCTGCTGCTGCCCGAGTTCTGGAAGAAATGATGGTGAAGCGACGATTCATCATCGGCACAATCGATATCGTCCTGACGTTTTTGGCCTTCTGTCCCAATCATCTCAAATCGCTGCCGTCCAGACCTGACATTTCACCGCAGCATGGGCAAAGGACGGCCGGCTGATTTTTAACCGTGCGAGGCGATCATCATTCCATGAAGATCCTCATCTTCGACCCCTTCTCCGGAGCCTCAGGAGATATGATCATCAGCAGCCTGCTGGACATTGGGGCAGATCCTCAGAAGGTCGGCCAAGCAGTGGAGTCAGTCGGCTGCCGCCTGGAGGTATCCCACGAAAGGCGCGGTGGGCTGATGGCCACGAGAGCCCTGGTGAGGGCCGACCGCCGGTTCCACACCCCGGCCGAGGCCAGGGCCATCCTGGGGCAGGCTGCCCTCGGGCCTCATGCCAGGAGGAGAGCTGAACGGATACTTGAGATCCTGGCAGCCGCAGAGGCAGCCGTTCACGCAGTGCCTTCAGATCAGGTTCACTTCCACGAGATAGGGGCTCTCGACGCCCTGGCCGACATCGCCGGCAGCTGTGCGGCGCTCGATAGCCTTGAGGTCGAGACGGTCTTCAGCCTGCCACCGTCGGTCGGAGGCGGAGTTGTCAGCACGCATCACGGCCTCCTGCCGGTACCGGCCCCTGCCACGCTTGAGATCCTGCGGCAGGGATCCATCCCCTGGCGTGGGGGGCCTCAGGACGGCGAGCTTCTGACACCCACCGGGGCAGCCATACTGGCAGGCACGGTGGACCGGTTTCTGCCCCACTTTCCGGAGCTGGAGTCTTTGCGGACAGGGCATGGTGCCGGGTCAGGCGAATTCTCCACCCCCAACCTGCTGCGAACCCTTATCGGCCAGGTCCACCTCCACCACCACCAGGACCGGGTTGCCAGGATAGAGGCAAATCTCGACGACGTGACAGGAGAGGCGCTGGGATACCTGGTGGAGCGCGTCATGGCCGAAGGAGCCCTGGACATAACCGTCGTCCCGGCATTGATGAAGAAAGGAAGGCCAGGCCATATCGTCAGCGTGCTTTGCAGGCTTGAGGACGCCGAGCGCATGGCCGGAATCGTCATCGGAGAGACCGGATCGCTGGGTGTCAGACTGGTGCCCTTGATGCACCGACTGGTTGCCGAGCGGGAGGAATTTGCCGTTTTGCTGGAGGTGGCAGGCCAGTCCCGGGAGGTGAGGGTGAAGGTGGGGCGGTGGGAAGGGCGGGTCGTGAGCATAAAGCCGGAGTACGAGGACTGCCGACGCCTCGCCCAGGAGAGCGGCCAGACCCTTAGAGATGTGACCGAGAAGGCAGCAGAGGCAGCCAGGTCCAGCCTCAAATCGCAAGGTTGATTAAGCTTCACCCGGTCTTACTTTCATGCGCTTTGATGCCTCGGAGAGGCTCTATGCCCGGGCCAGGAGGCTGCTGCCAGGAGGTGTCAGCAGCCCTGTTCGGGCGATTTCGCCTTTCCCCTTTTACACCGCCAGGGCAGAGGGCCCCTACCTCTGGGACGCTGACGGAAACCGGTTCATCGATTACTGTCTGGCCTACGGCCCCATGATCCTGGGCCACCGCCACCCCGAGGTCATGAGAAGGGTGGCCGAGCAGATGGAGAGGGGATGGCTCTACGGCACGCCCACCGAGATTGAGGTAGAGGCCGCTGCCCGGATATCCGGCCTGTACCCGGCAATGCAGATGATGAGGTTCGTGAGCACCGGCTCCGAGGCCACCATGGCTGCCCTGCGGATCGCACGGGGCTGCACCGGCAAGGACCGCATAGTCAAGATCGAAGGCGGCTTTCACGGCGCTCACGACAGCGTGCTGATCAAAGCCGGGTCAGGCGCCACCACCCACGGCGTGCCAGACTCCAGAGGAGTCCCGGCTGACACCGCCAAGAACACACTGCAGGTGCCGTACAACGACCTTGAGGCCATGGACGACGTGCTGAAAGAGGGCGGCATAGCGGCGGTCATCATGGAGCCGGTTCTTGGAAATATCGGCCCGATTCTTCCTGATAAGGGATACCTGGACGGGGTGAGGAAGATCACCAGGGAAAGGGACGTGCTTTTGATCTTCGACGAGGTCATAACCGGATTTCGCCTGAGCCTCGGCGGGGCCTCCCAGCTATATCGGATCGAGCCGGACCTGACCACCCTTGGCAAGATCATCGGCGGGGGTTTTCCCATCGGCGTCGTCGGAGGGAGCAGCGATCTGATGGAGATGGTCTCTCCTTCAGGCGGTGTGTACCAGGCAGGGACGTTCAACGGCAGCCCGATTCCCCTGGCAGCCGGTATGGCCACGCTGGACGTGCTGGAGGCAGGAGAGCTCTCCGACCTCAACGCCGCCGGCGACCGGCTGAGATCTGCCCTATCCCAGGTGGTCGAGGACCTCGGCCTCGGATACAGCGTTACAGGAATTGCCTCTATGTTCAAGGTCTTTTTCGGGCCAAGCCCCCGAAACTACCAGGAGGCTCTGGCCTGCGACAAGGACGGGTACCTGCGCTTCTTCCGCCGCATGCTTGAGGCGGGCATCTTCCTGACTCCGAGCCAGTACGAGACCGACTTCCTCTCCGCCGCCCACGGCGTGGATGTCATCGATATTACGGTGGAGGCGTTTGCGTCCTGCCTGAAAGGCTGATCATCGGCAGCCGGGGAAGCCCCCTGGCCCTGCGTCAGACAGAGAAGGCAGCCCTGATGCTGCACGAGCTGGGTGTGGAGGCCGAGGTCAGGATAGTGAAGACCAGCGGTGACATGTTCCTGGACCGGCCGCTTCACCAGCTCAAGGGTCAGGGGCTCTTTGTGCGGGAGATTGACGAACGCATGCTGGCCGGAGAAGTTGACCTGGCAGTGCACAGCATGAAGGACCTGCCTACCAAGCGACCTCCCCAGCTGGCCATCTCAGCCATACTCGAGCGGGACTCACCTCACGACATCCTGGTGACCCCTGACGGGCTGAGCCTCGAAGAGCTGCCAGGAGAAGCTGTGGTGGGGACGTCAAGCCTGCGCCGGGCAGCCCAGCTCAGGCGCGCCCGCCCCGACCTCCGTGTAAAGAGCCTGCGCGGCAACCTGCAAACCCGCCTGAGCAAGCTGGCGGCCGAAGAGTGCCAGGCGATAGTCATTGCCGAGGCCGGCGTGCAGCGTATGGGATACGAACTTGCCTACTCGGTGCTGGATGTGGAGCGTTTCGTGCCCTCCGCCAATCAGGGCACTATCGTCGTCGTGGGAGTGGACAAAAGCCCCGGCCACCTCGAGGCCAAGCGCATCGATCATCCTGCGACCAGGGCCGAGACCATGGTGGAGAGGAGGATCATGGAGGTGGTGGGCGGCGGGTGCGTGGTGCCGATGGCCGTCCACGCCCAGGCCAAAAGGGGAGGGATGAGGGTCCTTGCAGAGGTCCTCTCCCTGGACGGAACCAGATATGTGAGAGTGGATGAGGTGATAGCGGCAGGGGACGTGCAGGAGGCCGAGATCGTCGGCCAGAGGCTTGTGGAGATGGGAGGCCAAAAGCTGGTGGAGGAGGCGGTGAGAAGTGCCAGGTAAGGTCTACCTCGTTGGAGCAGGCCCGGGCACCCCGGATCTCTTGACACAGAGAGCTACCAGGCTGCTGCAGGAGGCGGAAGTCGTCCTCTACGACCGCCTGCTCGATCCCGGCATGCTGGAGGGGCTATCCGCCAGGCTGATAGACGTCGGCAAATCGGCAGGCAGGCATAAGATGACCCAGGATGAGATCAACAGCCTGCTGGTGGAGCTGGGCAGAGAGCATCGGGTTGTAAGGCTGAAAGGCGGCGATCCGTACGTTTTCGGCCGGGGCGGGGAGGAGGCTTTGGCACTTCTGGAGGCAGGCATACCCTTCCAGGTTGTTCCCGGTGTGACCTCGGCTGTGGCTGTGCCGGAGCTGGCCGGAATTCCGGTCACTCACCGTGGGGTATCAGCTTCGTTTACCGTTGTCACCGGCCATGAGGAGCCAGGAAAGGACAGGAACCTCGACTGGTCGACTCTGGCCAGGCTGGGAGGGACCCTGGTCGTCCTGATGGGCGTCTCGCGGCTGGAGGAGAACGTCTCCGCCCTCCTGGAGGGTGGAAAGGACAGAGGAACTCCTGCAGCGCTCGTCGAGAGAGGCGGCTGGCCGGAGCAGAGGACGGTTGCGGGCACCCTTGGAGACATAGTGGCCAGGGCCAAAGAGGCCGGTGTAAAGCCCCCTGCAATACTGGTTGTCGGGGACGTAGTCGGCCTTGAAAAGGATCTGGGGCCACGACGGCTGGCCATATTCCGGACGGACAACCAGATGGCCGAGTCGGCGGCAATGGCCGAGTCGCTGGGATTTGAACCGGTGCAGGCCCCGGCCATATCTCTGGAGCCTCTTCCACTGCCAGAGGACCTGACAGACCGGATAGCCAGGGCAGATTGTGTCGTCTTCACCAGCTCCAACGGGGTGGAGGCTGCTCTTGCCAAGCCAGATCTGGCCAGGGCTCTGTCATCCAAGACCGTGGCAGCGATCGGGCCGATGACTGCCAGGGCTCTTGAGGACAGAGGGGTGGCAGTGTCGGTTCTGCCCGAGGAGTACAGCTCGCTTGGCCTGGTGCAGGCGCTGGCCGGCTTTGATAGGGTGCTTCTTCTTCGCAGCGCCCAGGGATCGGTATCACTCTCAAGCGGTCTGCAGGAAAAGGGCGTCGTCGTGGACGACGTGCCGATCTATCAAATAAGCGGGTCCGGCGATGTCAGGCTCGACCGGCTTATTCGACGGGCCCGCTCGGTCGAGGTCTTCGCCTTTACCAGCGGCTCAACATCTCGCTACCTGATCAAAAGAGCCAGGGAGATGGGGCAGGAGGAGGAGCTGCGCTCTGCCCTGGCAGCCGGAATGGTTGTCGCCATCGGACCTCCCACGCGGACCGAGCTGGAGAGGCTGGGTGTGCGGGTGGACATTATGCCTGAGAGGTACACATTCCAGGAGATGCTGAAGGCCGCCAGGGATGCATTGAACAGGCGGAGGCTTTGAAGATGATAATATTCTCAAAAGCCCTGGCAGATCAGGGCACGGTCTGGGAGGACATCAGGGAGGCCCGGGAGTCGTGCCAGGCAATGCCTGCGGATCTCGTCCGCTTCTCAGGCCAGAGCAGGCCGGTTGTGATGTGGAACCTCACCAAAAGCTGCAACCTTGCCTGCCATCATTGCTATATCGATGCCAGGACCAGGTCCCGGGAGGTGGGCGAGGAGCTATCCCTGGAGGAGGGGCTGCGCCTGATCGATCACCTGGCCCAGATTCAGATACCTATGATGATCCTGACCGGAGGAGAGCCGCTCATGTCCCGCCATTTCTGGGCTTATGCTTTCCACGCCCATAAGAAGGGGCTTTCTACCGTGATATCCACCAACGGCACCATGATCACGCCGGAGGTGGCCAGGCTGCTGCACGAGGCAGGCATAAGGTATGTGGGCATAAGCCTTGACTCGGCAATCGCAACGGAGCACGACCGGTTCCGCGGAGTGGAGGGCGCGTATGCCAGGGCCTTAAACGGCATAAGGAACTCCATGGCAGCCGGCCTGAAGACCGGTCTGCGAATAACGCTGACCCAGGACAACTGGCATCAGGTGCCTGCCCTGCTCGACATGGCTCTTGAGATGGGGATCCCCCGGTTCTGCCTGTACCACCTGGTCCCGACCGGCAGGGGAGCTGGCATCGCCGACAGGGATGTCACGCCGGAGCAGCGACGCAGTGTCGTTCGCTTCCTTGCCGAAGCTGCGGTGGAACTCAAGGGAAGAGACATCGAGATCCTGACGACCGATTCCCCCATGGACGGAGCCTACCTGATCGAGCTGCTGAAGGACCAGCCAGAGCGCCAGGATTACGCCAGGCGGCTGCTCGTCAACGCCGGTGGATGCACCGCCGGCTGCAAGGTGGCCAATATAGGGCCCGAGGGAGACGTGCACCCGTGCCACTTCATGCCCCAGGTGACAGTCGGCAACCTGAGGCAGCGGTCGTTCAAGGACATATGGATCGACGATCCCGGCCCCGAGCTGCAATCCCTGCGCGGGATGCGAACGCAGCTGAAAGGTGCTTGCGGGAGATGCGAGTACCTGGAGCTGTGCGGAGGTTGCCGGCAGAAGGCCTTGTACTTCAGGGGAGATCTGATGGAGGAGGATCCCACCTGCATCCTGGAGAGGCCAGAGAGATCTCATCGCGAATAAGGCTGGGCCGACAGGGCCGAAGTTCCCCGGCATGGCCGGGGCTAAACCGAAACGGGATGTCCCTATCGAAAGGTTAATATGTTCAGGTTAGCGATAGTATTCAATTGGTGATGGAAATGCACCACAAGGAGAAAGAGGAGAAGAAGGAAGAGCCCGCGAAGGTTGAGCCCATCAAACCACATGAGAAGCGCGGCGGAAAGAAGAAGCAACTCCTGGACGGCTGCGTTTGAGGTTCCTGCTGGGCTGCCCTGTGGGGCTGCCCAGGTTTTTCCAATTCATCAGGGCCTTAGTTCGGGGTGTTTCCGAGAGGCAAAACCCGTGATCAGATAGTCGGGCGCGTGGGCGACGATCAATACGCCCATGAGATGACATTTTAAGTTCTCAGAATCGTTTTTCTGCCGACCTGCAATTGCTGAGGCATCATGGACAAGTCCATAGACCGCTGGGGTCTGCCAGATATGGAGCAGGCTTTGGCGTGGTGTGATATCCGCAACGATTCCGGCATCCGCTGTGTCCTGGACATCCTGGGAGAGGACGGCAGAAGCGCAGAGGACGTGAAGAGGACCGCGGAGTCCTATGCGAACCTGGCCCAAGAAGTGGTGGACAGGGGCCTGAAAGCTTCATTATCGGTCAAGCCAAGCCACCTCGGAGCCCTCCTGCATGAGGGAAATGGCCTGGACCAGATACGCCGGCTGCACCGCCAGGCAGCTGACCTGGGAGTGGCTATGGAGATAGACATGGAGGGACGGCCCCTGCTGCCATTTACGCTTCGTGCAGCCGTTATCTGTGTCGGTCAGGCCCCCATCACGCTGGCCCTGCAGGCCTACCTGGACCGAACCGCGGATGACCTGCGGGTTGTATTAAGGCACGGCATCACGCCGCGCCTGACCAAAGGAGCCTACGTGGGCGATATCTCGGACTTCGCCCGCATACAGGAGCGGACTGTGGGCCTTGCAAGGCTGTGCCTGCACGAGGAAAAGCCGTTCTGCCTGGCCACACACGATCCCGAGCTTATAAGCTGGGCACGGGAGAGCGGGAGACGGGATATCATGGAGATCGGCTTTCTGAAAGGCCTCGCAGAGGAAACCATGATCGACCTGGCAGACGCCGGCTGGCAGGTCTCGGAGTACGTCCCCTTCGGCCCCGACCGCCGGGCTTACTCCAGGCGCCGGGAGAGGTATCTGAGCGATCTGCAGAGGCTGGGCAGGACAGCTGTGCCCTAAAGACCCATACGGCCGGGGACAGACTGGGATCTCGCGGGCATTTAGAGAAAGAAACCGTCTCTTTTGAGCCGCTGCCCACCCCTGCGATGGCGATTTTTTGCCCGACAGCCGGATCAGATCAGCCCCTTGCCCCTCCAGTACTGGTACTCGTGAGGCCAGGCATCCCGGTTCATATCCACCAGATGGCAGAAGCGACCCTCCAGCTCCTTATGCACAGCCTCCTGCTCCGGGTAAGATCTGCGCTCGGCGATGGCCAGGGCAATGGAGCGGCCCAAAGCTCCCGCCTCTGCCAGCCCCTTCTCCATGGAGCCCGGAATGTTGGGGCAGGCGCCGGCACTCCCAACAGCATAAGCCCCGAAGACCAGTATCTGCTGGTTGAGGTAATCCGTGACCTCGGCGCTGGCCAGGCTGCCGGCGGTCGCCACCGAGCAGCCGTACTTGCCGGACAGAAGCTGGCAGTGGATGGCGTCAGACATGCGGTCCAAGAAGGCCTTGAGCTGGGCGGTTACCGAACGCAGGTAGTTGGGAGAGCCGAAGATGAAGCCGTCGCACTGCACAAGCCGCTCGTAGACGGCTGAAAAGTCGTCCTCGTGCACGCATACGCCCTGCGCATAGCAGACGCCGCACCCAGTACAGTACTTGATGTTCAGCTGGCATATGTCAACCAGCTCGACCTTTGCCCCGGCAGAGGCTGCCCCTTCGAGGGCCGCCTTCATCAGTCGCATGGTC
Source organism: Methanosaeta sp. PtaB.Bin039 (assembly GCA_002067795.1). GTDB lineage: Archaea > Halobacteriota > Methanosarcinia > Methanotrichales > Methanotrichaceae > MVQI01. The sequence goes on along the minus strand of MVQI01000046.1, from coordinate 11,712 downwards.
TGGCTCCTGTTGCCGCGGGGACTGCCGTTGATTCCCAGAATCTTCATCCTTGTATCACCTGAAATGGAAAAGCACGATTTCATCCGGGCTCAATTATCTGACCGAAAGCTGGGAGTCTGCCCTGATCAGCTCGCCCACCGACCAGGCCTGGGATATGCAGCCGCCAGGCCTGTGAGGGGCGTCGCCGTCGTATATCTCGGCCACGCTGCAAAGGCCGCCCCGATCTTGCTGAAGAAGGGCACTTAAGGCAGCCCTGGCCAAAGAGACGCTCTTTTTCGGTCCGCCGCAATTTATCAGGGCTGTGACGTATGGGCCCAGCAGCCATGGCCAGACCGTGCCCTGGTGATAGGCCAGGTCACGCTGCCTGGCGTCTCCCTGGTAGCGGCCTATATAGCCCCGATCATGCGGAGATAGGGTGCGAAGTCCATAAGGGGTGAGAAGCTGTGCCTCCACACTGGACATCATGCGTCGCTGCCTGGTCCTGGAGAGAAGGTCGGTAAAGGCGGCTGCAATGACCTGGTTTGGCCGCACCGCCGGATCGACCGGGTCGATCACGTCGTAAAGGCAGCCGGCCTCATCGTTCCAGAACCTGCCAAAAGACCTGCGGACTTCTTCTGCCAGGTCTGAGCGCCAGCGCCTGCGGCAGGTCCTGGCCAGGGCCTGTGCCGAGAGCAGGGCGGCGTACCAGAGCGCGTTTATCTCGCACGCCTTTCCCGACCTCGGGGTCACGCACTGCCCGTCCACCCGGGCATCCATCCAGGTCGCGCCGGGAGCTGAGACTATCAGCCCATCCTGGTCCATGTAGCTGACCGGGGTCTGTGACTGGTAGGCCTCGATTATCCCCTGCAGAGCCGGCCAGATCTCCCTGACCAAAGATGCGTCTTTGGTGTGCAGGTAGTACTGATGTACTGCGCGGACGAACCATAGGGAGGCGTCCACTGTGTAGTAGGAGCCCGCACCAAGGTCGTTGGGCAGAAGCCCTCCTCTGCTGGCCCGTGCGAACGTGAGCAGGACCTCCCTGGCCAGATCATAACGCCCAGGAACCAGGAGGAGGCCTGGAAGCGCGATCATTGCGTCGCGTCCCCAGTCGTCGAACCAGTGGTATCCTGCCAGGATGGTTCTGCCGCCGTCCCTTCTTACTATGAAGCTGTCGGCTGCCTGGGCAAGGCGGGGAAGAGGGTGGCCGGTCTCAAGGGCGCTGCGGCGAGCCTGCTCCGCATCGAGAACCTCAGTGTCAGGCAGGGCCGTCCGCCAGGTGGATGCCATTATGCAGAACTCGGCTCCACGATCGACCGAGATCTGGAAGTGGCCCGGAGCCTGAAGGTCCTCGGTCCATAGCAGTCCGCGGGAGCGCTCCTCCTGGTACTGAAAGCCGTAGTACCAGTCGTCGCCTGGATGGTAGGAGGCCCTGTCGGATAGCAGGAAGAACGGGCAGTCCCCCTCAACCATGGTGCCGCCGGCCCGCAAAGTCTGGGTCAGGGCTGGGCGGCCCTCGGCTTTGTGAAAGCTGCGGGATGTGACCAGCGGCACGATCTTGATCTGGGCATCGCCGCTGGCACGGTAGCGCACTACCGCCGTGTTCTCCCCGCCGAGGATTGCCACCTGCTTGTCAAGGGTCACGTCGCCCACGCGGTACCGAAAGGCTGGAAATGTCCCCAGGGTGAACTCTTGCAGATACGCAAATCCCTGAGGATGGACCGCCCCCGGGTACTGGTGGTTGGCCAGCTCGATTCCGTTCACCGTCTCATCCAGCGACGAGAGCAGCAGCCACCTTTCTGACGGAGGCTCTCGGGCCGCCACCAGCAGCCCGTGGTACGACCTGGTATTGGCGCCTATTGACGTGGAGGAGGCATAGCCCCCTATGCCGTTTCCTACGACCCATTCCCTTGACACCCCATCCAGATAACCATCCGGCTTAAGCGATATGGTCATTTCAATCGCACTCTCTTCTCTCGTTTTCTTGCCGCTTTGGCCGGCTTGCCAAATCCCCGGAAGATCCTGATCACCGACTGCCTCAGACGCTCCCCCTTTCTGATGGAGAGCCCGTTTAGCTCGGCCTCGATCCCAGGCTGGTGAAGGCTTGTGCCTGCCCATCTGGCCAGGTCCTGCTTCTCCATATAATCCTCAAGGGCGTCGAGGTCTATTTTGGCCAGGGCCTGTGCCATCCCTGCGGCGCTCCACACCTCCATCCCACCAGCAAGCCGGAATGGGTGGTCGGCCATGGGAAGCTCCACCTTCAGCCGGTGGTGCAGGTCAGAGAGCACGGAGAAGTAGGTGATTGAAGCATCGTAGGGGTTTCCGTAAGGGCTGAAGTAGCTGTGCACCATGCCCGGGCCGCCACCACGCGTGAACATGTAATAAAGATGGTCGCTTAGGCCAAGCGTCCGCCAGATCCTCTGCATCTGCGCTCCGGCCTCAGCCGCAGGCCTCTGCAGGCGCCAGTGATAGAGGTAGCAGGCCTGCTGCAGCTCGTTTCCGAGCCAGCAGCTGGTATCACGCTCAAGGTCTGCCCAGGAGCGGGTGTGAGAGACCGCCAAAACCCCGGACCTGGGAAGGGCTGCCAGCTCAGCCGGAAGTGCGAAACGCAGGTTGGGCTTCTTCATCACCTCGGCAGGCAGGTGGCGAAGGAACTCGAAGATCCCGGTATCTTCCCACTGGTGCTCCCCGAACGTCTCGTAGTCCATGAAGAGGTTTATGACCTGGCCTGGCGTGCCACCGAGCCAGGAGGCGTACTTATCCGCAGTCAGCGGGTGCTCTTTCCAGTCCCGGGAAGAGAAGCGGAAGCCCACGTCATCGGTGAGCTGGAAGTTGCGAAGCAAGAGAGAGATGTCACGGCCAAGCGGCTGGTAGACGTAGTTGGGATTTGCAAGCACACCTTCCGCAAATATCCCCCGGTACCCCATCCCCTCGACCAGAGATGCTATCCGATCGTCGTAGAGAAGCTCGGTATTCTCAAATACGGTCGGCCGAACAGCGAACAGGTCCCAGATAAGCTCCCGGTGCATGCGGACCTGCTCTCGGAACTCGTCGCCCTCCGGATACAGGCTGCAAAGGGAATGGTAGTAGGTCTGCTCCAGCAGCTCGACAAAGCCGGTCTCCACAAGATCCTGGAAGGACTTTACAACGTCTGGGGCGGTGCGCTGGCACTGTTCGAGGAATATGCCTGAGAGGCTGTAGGCCACCTTGAAGGGGCGGTCTGCCTCCACGAAGCGGCGAATGGACTCAAGTACGACCTGATTTGCCGGGCGGTAGCACTTGGTGGCCACACGTTCGAATATGCGGCGGTTCTCCGGCTCGTCCAGGTAAAATTGGTCCAGACTGTCAGCGCCACGCATGGGATCGCCTGACCAGAAGAAATCCCTCCTCAGCCTCAGCGGCTGATGGACCTCGAAACAGAGGGATAAGTGAGTCATGGTGACCACTCCCCGCCCAAAAGGACGGAGCTTTTACGGCTTGCTTCGCCGACAGATTGTAGTCCCAATCTGAGTATGTTTATTGCCGCGTTCCAATCTCGATCCATTGACAGCCCGCATTTAGGGCAGTTGTGGACCCGATCTGAAATCGATTTTTCAGCCAGGATGCCACACCTGGAACACATCTTGGACGTATTTCTTGGATCCACCAGTACCACCACCGAACCGGCACTTGCAGCCTTGTACGATGTTATGGTTACAAGCATGTTCCAGGCAACGTCTGAGATGCTTCTTGCCAGGTTGTGGTTATGTACCATGCATTTGATGTTAAGATCCTCAAGAGCTATTAGACCAAATCGGTCAACCAGACTATGACTGACTTGATGAGCAAATTCGTATCGCTTGTTGGCAATCCTCTCATGGACTCTATGAACTATCTTAAGGGCAGATCTCCTTTCAAGAGTGCCCTTCGAAGCCCTGGATAGTCTTCTCTGAACCCTGGCCAACTCATGTTCTTCTTCTCGGAAGAATCGAGGATTTGCTATCTTTTCGCCATTTGAGAGGGTGGCAAAGCTATCAAGTCCAACGTCTATGCCTACTACAGAGCCGTCTTTCCAGGGGGGAAGGGCAGCGTCTTCGGTCTCGACTGAGAAGCAAGCAAACCATTTGCCTGTTGCGGATCTTCTGACAGTCAGACGCTTGATTTTGCCCTCAATTGATCGATGGAGCTTGATCTTGATATCGCCTATCTTTGAGAGATAAAGCTTACCAGTATTGATTTTAAATCCCATCTGAGGATATGTGAAAGAGTCATACCATCCTCGTCCCCGGAATCTGGGATAGCCAGGTTTCTCGCCAGCCTTGACTCTTCTGAAGAAAGCTTTAAAGGCCAAATCTACTCGTTCCTGGACGCTTTGAAGAGTCTGAGAAAAAACCTCGTTAAGCTCTGGGTATTCCTCTTTCCATCTGGGCAGAAAGTTGTGCATCTCATATTTGGATATCGATCTGCCTTCTTTTTCCCAGGCGTTCTTTCGGTATGATAGAGTCTGGTTGTATGTCCAGCGGCACAAGTCCAGCGTTCGCTCCATCGTTGTTATCTGAGACTTCGTGGGATAGAGCCGAAACCTGTAAGCCTTGAGCACAATATTATTTGTGCAATTATTGTATAAATAAGTTCGCGGCATAATGGCTGGGCGCGATTCATATACGGCATGAAGAAAGGAGCGTTCTCTGCCCATGCGCCACGACGCTATGAATACTGGCATAAGAGTTGCCTGGCCGTGCCGGTCAAGATCTTCAGCTGCCTTGATCCACAGCGGCCCATATTTTCAGCGCGCCGCAGATTGGCCCCATTCCCTTGAAAATCGATAGATGCACAGCCAATGAATAATAGACCTCACCGAAAGACCTAACTACTTACCGCCACCTGATGATATCGGGAGGTCCTAAGAGGTGGTAGAAGTTGCAGAAGACCCCAAACGCTACGTTCGGGTAAAGTCTGGGGTCCCTGGTTTTGACGAGCTGGTCAGCGGCGGATTCAACCGTGGCACCGTCAACACCATAACCGGTGGTTCGGGTACTGGAAAGACAGTCTTTGCCACCCAGTTCATCTATCAGGGAGTTTTGGCAGGGGAGAAGGGGATGATCATAACCCCCTCGGAGAGCGCCGGCTCTCTGAAGAAGGAGATCTTCTCCTCGTTCAACTGGGATCTGTGGAAGCTGGAGGAGGAGAAAAAGCTCGTAATCGTGGACGTGACAGATCCCATACTGCGCCTGCAGAAGTCCATCGACCTGGACCCGGTGGATTTCCTGATAAACTTCCGCAAGCTCGTGGACCGGAAGATCGGGGAGGAGAAGCCAAAGCGCGTATTCATCGACGACCTGATGGCTTTCTTCCACGCGGTCGAAGCGCCCTTCAAGATGAGGTCGATTGCCGACGACCTGTTCAACTCTCTGCGGGCGGCCGGGGTCACATCGGTCATAACGATCGGCACCGCCTTTGGGATGAACCAGATCCTGGAATACGGGGCTGACTCCTGCACTATCATCAGCCGTGAGAAGATCGGGAACAACCTGGTCAGGTCCATATACATAATGAAGATGCGTGGGTCCCGCATCGCCAACACCATCCGGGTCCTGGACATCTCCGACCAGGGACTGGCGGTCACCTCGCTGTCCCCCTACCCGTGAGGCGATCATGATCCAGAGATGGCTGGTGATTGCCGGCGAGGAAGGCGGGCCAAAATCAAACAAGATGGGCGGGATATGGAACGTGATGGATGCCGAAGCCCGAACCCTGGCCCAGCTAAAAGCGCAGGGGAAGGTAGACGAAGACCTTCGCATCCTGGTGGTAGGTCCACACTATCCAAATGACGGCTCAGACTGGAACCGGGGCAAACGCCGGGTGACCGATGCAAGCTCCTTTGAGCCCCTTGCAATGGGCCCGGATCTGGAATTCGCACTCGATATGCTGAAGAGACAGGGTATCTCAGCTGTCACAGGGCAGCTGAGCGCAGATGGCGTGCCGATCGGGTATCTGCTGTTCGATACTCATTATTACGAGACTGCCACAATCATGCGAAACGGGCAGAAGATAACGCTGAACAACGCCATAAAGAGCGAGGCCTGGGAGCTGGTAGGCCTGGACTCCATGCACTTCGAGAGGCTGCCCAACGGGCCGGAGTTCACCCACTATCTCGGCCTCAGCTACGCCATATCCGAGTTCGTCCGCGCTCTTTTACGTGCAGGCGAGGAGCCGGCGGAACGTTTCGCCGATCAGGCCATCTCGGAGTTCGCAAGGTCGGTGCTGCCCAAGGTGCAGGTCTCCCTGCACTGCCACGAGTTCGGGGTGTTCTATGCTGCTGCCAGGCTGAAGGCCCTGGGAAGCCCCGTGCGCACCATGGCAACCTTCCATGCCACGGTTCCGGGAAGGTCAGCCGGTTACCGCACCCTGGAGAAGATCGCCCGCGGCGAGAAGGAATGGGAGCCAAACGTCCCGGTGAACTTCGCGACCCTCGAGAGCCTGGCACGCTATGCCGATGTGGCAACCTTCGTTGGGGACTCGACAATGAAGGAGGCCATGCTCTTTTACGATATAAAAGGAATAGTGATCAGAAACGGCATCGAGATGGGGGCAGAGGGGATCAATTGGGCCAGGAAGGCGGCCTGCCTATCCAAGATCCAGAAGTTCTTGGCCACCCACCTCGGACGGCTGTACGACGGCGAGACGATCGACCCCGAGAGCATACTGCCCATATTCACCATCTCCAGGATCGAGATAGAGAACAAGGGCTATCCCCAGCTCCTCGACGCCCTGATAATGCACGATCACATACTGAAGCACCGCATGTCGGGCCAGCGCTTCGCCGAGAAGACGAGGGTCGTATGCTTCCTGATCACCTCTCACGGCCACAAGGACCGGGACCGTCTGCCGAATGGCTTTCCCCTCCGACTCACCCCCGAGCTCCTGGTCTGGGAAGAGGGCCGCCTCTACCAGATGATCCTGGAGAGGAAGCTGGAACCAAGCCTTCTGGTAACCGGAAAGAGGGTGGCTGCCGCAGCGCTCTATCCACAGTGGGTGGGACCAGACGACGGCGGGCTGAATATGACGGCCGAGGAGATCATGGCCGGGTGCATCGCCGGGGTATTTCCCTCCCAGTACGAGCCGTTCCTCCTGACGGGTCTTGAAGCCGGAAGGGAGGGCACTCCCAGCATTGTCAGCCGTGCCTGCGGATTCTCAGACGCGCTTGGCAAGATCAAGAGGCTGGTCACCGGGATGGGCGGCGTTGTGGTTGTCGACAACATCGACTCAACCTACATGGAGACCATAATCGATTACGCGCTGGCGATGGACTACTTCACCTGGACCTACCTCGACGACCAGGTGAAGTACCGCCTGCTCTGCGAGGAGTCCATGGCCCTTGCCCGGATGATGGACTGGAAGGAGCCGGTCATGGAATACTACAAGAACCTGGTGATGTAGGTGGCAGGAGAGGACAGTGGCCTGGATGTAGCTTATCTCAGCACTGAGTTTCCCCCGCAGGTATTCGGCGGGCTTGGCGTCTACGTGGAGAACATCAGCCGGGAGCTGGCCGCTCTGGGCAACCGGGTGACCGTATTTTCCCTCGGGCAGCCCGACCTGAAGAGAAGGGAGAGCTGCGGAGGAGTGGAGGTGGTCAGGGAGGTCCCGGCATCGATGAGGGACGCCCTGGAGGTATTCTTCTCATCTCAGACCCTGGCATGGGGAGACGGGTTGAACCTGCTTTGCGACCTGATCAGCTACAACCAGCAGTCTGCAGCCCGCATCCTTGAGAGCGGCCAGTTCTGTCTGTGCGTGGCCCACGACTGGCTGGGGCTGCCTGGCGGGCTCGCAGTGAGGGGAAAGGTCCCGCTGATCTACCACGTCCACGGGACTGAGGTGGGGCGCTCAGAGCAGCCAAATCCCCAGCTGGTGGAGCTTGAGGTCAGAGGGGCAGCTTTGGCCGATGCCGTACTCACCGTCTCTCATGCGATGAAATGCGAGCTGGTTGGGCTGGGGGTGGATGAAAATAAGATACGGGTCTGCCATCATGGTGTTGACAGCCAAAAGTTCGCGCCAAAAAACGCCAGGCCCAAGAGGGTCGAGCAGCTGCGTCGGCAGTTTGGCATAGGTTCTGACGACCAGGTCGTGCTCTTCCTTGGCCGCATGGAGCCTGTCAAGGGCGTTCGGCAGCTCCTGGAGGCGGTTCCTGCAGTACGGGACAGGCATCCAGGGGCCAAGCTGATAATGGTCGGCCAGGGGACGATGCGCGACTGGGCCGCGAGCGAGGCGGCGAGGCTTGGTGGGGTCAGCCTGGTTGACAGGTTCATATCCCAGCAGGAGAAGATCGACCTGTACTTCCTGGCAGATCTGTGCGTATTTCCGAGCCTGTACGAGCCGTTTGGCATAGTCGCTCTGGAGGCGGCTGCAATGGCCAGGCCAGCCGTAGTTGGGGCCGCGGGAATCAGCGGGCTGCGGGAGATCGTGGAGAATCCCTCCGCCCCAAAACCCACCGGGGTACACGTCAACCCTAAAGACCCATCGGATATAGCCTGGGGGATCAACATGGCGCTGGATGACTCGGAGAGGCTTAAGCGTTGGGGAAAAAACGCAAGACAAAGAGCGTCAGAGAGCTTCACCTGGCAGGCAGCAGCAAAGAAGACCCTGGAAGTGTACGAGGAGACGGTCTCCTCCAGGGCCTGATCTGTTCTGATCCGTCTTTCGCCTTCACACGGGTTTTTCAGGGCGGAAGAGTCCACATAATCCTCGGATTTCAACCGAACCGCGCTGGAGACGCGGCCTATTTTCGACTGATTTGCAATTGTGCTAAAGATCGCGGACAGGTCGGCCAGCCCATAACATACGAGCACGGAGAAACCCAAGTCCAGCTGGGCATATCTGCAAAAGGCGCCTTATCAGACCGACATCCGATGGGGCTTTGCGTTTTTTTTCGGCCAGGGCCCCGGTGCATTGGATATTGGCGACGAAACAGAAGAAAATTACCACTTATTTCAGTTAACGTTATATCGATTACAGTGAAAATAGAAGATGGTTAGGTTCATTGGATTTGACCATACGCACGCCCAAGGAGGATCCCGGCCGGGTAAGGCCGGGCTGGCAGGCGGTATTCCTGCCCGGACTCTTGGTGGGTGCAGTGCAGATTTAGTGGGCAGCGGAGTTTTAGAATAAATACGAGCTGGTGAATCGATGCGTATTGGAATGCTCTCCTGGGAGAGCCTGTATTCAGTAAAGGTTGGCGGCGTGGCTCCTCACGTCTCCGAGATATCGGAAGCCCTGGCCAGGAGGGGCCACGAGGTGCATATATTCACCCGGAGGGGTGAGTTCGACTCCTTCGACAGGATAAACGGTGTGTACTACCAGAGGGTTGACTTCGAGGAATCTGGGGGCATATTGAACCAGATGGACAACATGTCCCGGGCGATGGCGGACCGGTTCGGCAGGGTATCCAAGATATTCGGGCAGTTCGACCTTGCCCACGGACACGACTGGCACGTGGTTGGGGCGCTTGACCAGATAAAGCACCAGTATCAGGTGCCCTATATCTGGACCATCCACAGCACAGAGTGGGGAAGGAACGGAAACAGCCCGAGCCAGTGGGAGGGGTCAGCAGAGATATCCCACCGTGAGTGGCTGGGCGGTTACGAGTCCGCCCTGATAATCGTCACCACGGAGAGGATGAGAGAGGAGATCAGGCAGATCTACAGCATCCCGGACAGCAAGATCCGGACCATACCCAACGGCATTATCGCCGGCAAGATCAGGCGAGCTCTGGACCCGGGAAGGATCAAGGAGAGGTTCGGGATATCGCCGATCGAGCCTGTGGTGCTCTTCTGCGGCCGCATGAACTACCAGAAGGGACCTGACCTCCTGGTGGAGGCCATTCCCCGAATCCTGCGGGAGAGAGGCGATGTGCGATTCATCTTCGTGGGGGAGGGGGATATGCGGGAAAGCTGCCAGCGCCTTGCACACGACCTTGGAGTGGAGTTTGCCTGCCGCTTCCCCGGCTACCTCCCGGGGGCAACCAAGGAGGAGCTGATGAACGCCTGCGATATGGTCTGCGTGCCAAGCCGAAACGAGCCATTCGGTGTGGTGGTTCTCGAGGGCTGGGACGTGGGCAAGCCGGTGGTGGCAACCGAGGCGATCAGCATAATACGCAACTTCAGGGACGGGATACTGGCGTACGTCCAGCCTGAGTCCCTGGCATGGTGCATAAATCACCTGCTCCAGCACCCCGACGAGATGCGGCGAATGTCTGAGGAGGGGCAACGCAGGGTTGAGACTGAGTACAGCTGGGACAACATAGCCAGGCTCACAGAAGGGGTCTATCAGGAGGTCATGGCTGCCGGCGGCAAAAGGCCGGACTAGACCTGGTCTTCCCGAGCTATCCTCCCTTTTTTCGATCAGAAGTACAGCCGTCTCAGACCAAAACCTTCCGCCCTTCCAGCACATCTCTTTCCGATACCATCACGGTCTTTCTGACTGCCCCAGCCTGGATCGTATAGTTCCCCAGGGCCTTTACGTCGCCCTGCTTTCCGGCTGAATAGGGGACCCTGATCTCATATATGCCATGCCTCGACGTGGCTGTCCCATTGTAGGTGAACCTGCGGCCCTGGTTGGTCAAGAGCTCGATTCTGGCACTGACTGATTCGCCTTCCGGAGCCGCTCCAGTTATCAGGGCTCCTGGAAGGTACTCGAAGATCTTCACCTGGCTGGTCGGAGGGCTGGTCCCCCTGATGGATGGGGACTCGTACACCAGGCGGAACCTGCCGAGGCCCTGGCCGTCGGTCAGGTGGAGGCGGGCAATAAGAGTCCTCTTGAGCCGGTCGGTAGGCTTTAAGGTAATGGCGTCGCCCTGGCGGCTGAACTGCATGTAGGTGCTGATGTCCTCACCGACCCACTGGCAGAGCGAGCCCAGCTTCTTGTAGATTATGTCCCAGTCGGTCGCCACATATCGCGCTTTCCTCTTATCCATGAGGGAGGACCATTCCGACTCCTTCTCTGCCAAAAGAAGCCTGGTTGAGTCCTGCACGCCGACCTGGAAGTTGTTGGCAACCACCGGCCTCTTTGCCATGTACAAGATCCAGTTGCCGTAGTCCCAGGCGCTGACCACCCCGTACTCCGGAGTGCTGTTGGGATGGTCGAAGTAGCTTGTGGGCTCTGAGATCGCACTTAGCCGCTTCATGCTGACTGGCCAGTCGCCGTCAGCGGGCTGGGGTGGGAAGTTGAGATATCCCCAGCTCATGCTGAGCGTTGGCAGGAGGATCACCAGCAGAAAAGCTGCCGAGATCAACCGGGACTGCTGCGGGTTCATCTGACGGCCCTCTGTCATCAGGCGGGCCTGCCGGTAGAGGAGGGCGAAGAGCACAGAGATGTTGAAGGTGTAGAGGTAGATGAACCGGAACTGGCTGAGGGTCAGCATGAGCACGAAGAAGGTCCAGACCAGGAAGAGAAGCCTCTTGGGGTCTGCCCCGCGACGCAGCGTCTGAACGGTGATCATGGCCAGGGCGAGGAGGGATAACAGGAATGTTAAGCCCAGGGAGGATGTCAGCTCCATGATCATGAACAGGGGATAGGCCTCCTGGACCATGCCGGTCAGGTCGCCGCCGACTAGATAGCCAAATCCATGTCCGATCAGGCCCAGCATCGAGCCCAGCTCTGGATAGGAGCTGGCAAGCAACGAGGATGCGACCAGAAACACAAGGACGCCTGCAACCAGTCCCAGCGGGATCCTGTACCAGTGCTCAGACTTTCGGACAAGAC
>MVQI01000045.1 GCA_002067795.1 Methanosaeta sp. PtaB.Bin039 | reverse complement strand
ATGGGTTTTTCCCAGGTCCTTTTAAAAAAAAGTGTCGTGCGGACCTAGGAAGCCCACCTAATCTCCTTGCCGGTTATTCCGGTCGAACCTTGACAGGCTTTCAGGACATGCCGCTTCCGCCGCTTCCGCCGCTACCGCCCAGTCCACCGCCCATCATGCCGCCGGTGATATCGTCCATTCCCATCAGCGGGAAGGTCAGGATCTTCTGCTTGAAACCGGCGTCAGGCTGGTAGCTGCCGCTGAGCTGGTTTGGCATCTGGCTTGTTGCTGTGCTTGCGGTCGAGCTGGTGTTGGCCTGGGGTGCTGCCGTCTCCGCTGCCGGGGCAGCCGGCGTCGCTACAGCAGTCGGCTGGGCTACGGCTGCAGGCTGGTATGCAGAGGTGTCAGGATTGAACCACATGGCTGAGAAGGATCCGCTGGCAGTCTGGCCTTTGTTGTCGTACTCGGCAAAGTTCCCGGTAAGGCTATCTCCGTCGTAGACTCCTTCCATGACCCTGGAAATGAGCTTCTGGGCCTTCGGGGATGTCAGGACAAGCTTGACCTCGTCGCCGCTGACCCATCCTACAACCAGGCCGTTCCATGGCTCTGCGCCTTCGGACTTGGCAGCTCCGAACAGCTGGGTACCCGACTGGTTGAGGGCCATGGTCACCTGCTCTCCGCCGTCGAAGGTCACCGACCAGATATACTGGAGGCTGGCAGGCTCCTTCTCAGATGCGCCTTCCTCTGAGATATTTCCGTCACTGGCGTTTCCATCTGCTGGTGGGGCCACTGTCTCTGCAGCGGTCTCTTCTGTTGCCGGTCCTGCGACCTGTGTGCTCTCGGCATCATCTGAGGCAGCGCCCGGTGTGCCGGGCTCAGGAACTCCAGCATCTGTTGCTGTATCGTTTCCGTCTTGGGCCAGGGCCAGCCCTGGCAGGATCAACATCATCAGGATCAATATCGAATACTTCATTCTATCGACCTCTATTCTTTCCACTCCCCTTACTCATAAGGATCGCTGATTTCACCGCACCACTCTTTGCAAAGCTGACTTCCACACTCTACCCGCTGAACAGCATCGTCATTTGACTAAGCTTCAATCCCAGGTCTGGCTCCTCCTTTAAGAATCTGTCGATAAGCAGGAGCATTCCCCCACGCGGGCCGGAGAGATCGAACTCTGATAAGCTCATTGAAGGGCATTTCCATGGACGGTCCCGTGGACCGTGCCAAGGGACTCAATCATCGAGATTGATCCGCCGATTTACCCGGCTGATGTAAGAGTCCATATCGAACTTGGAGCGCAGTCCACGATAGCTCATGTAGCGGACCTTGCCTGTAACCATTCGATCGGCGAAAGCCCTGTCGTGCACCCCTCCGCAGCTCCACGCCGCACCAGCATATCCGTTTGGGTCCCGGCCGTCCATCTGGTAGCGGTCGTTTTGCCTGATCACCGTGGCCAGGGCCTTTTCCGGGCTCTCAGACCATTCAAGGATCTTCTTTGCCCAGTACATCCGCAGATAGCCGTGCATCCTGCCAAGCCCAACCATCTCCATCTGGGCGGCGTTCCAGATGGGGTCATGGGTCTGGGCCTTCTCCATCTCCTGCGGTGTATACAGGTACTCCCTGGGGTCGTCAATGTGAGCTTCCTGGCTGGCCCTGGCCCAGGCCGGAAATGCCGAGACGGAATCATAAGCTGGCTGGTAATAGCAGAAGTTGTCGGACAGCTCCTTTCTGACCACGAGCTCCTCAAGGAAAGCATCTCTTGAGGGGCCAACGTCTGCGGCAAATACCGCCAGGGCCACTCTCTGGGCCGATATCTGTCCGAAGTGGAGGTAAGGAGATAGGTGGGACTGGCAGTCCAGCGAGGGATCGTTTCGGTCGGATCGGTAACGTGCAAGTCCGCCGTCCAGGAATTGGCGCAGCGTTTGCCAGGCTCCTCTCTCTCCGGGGTGGATGTCCTTTACGATGGGAACTGCCTGATCTCCATATGCAAAGAGACCATACCAATCTATATCCTCCTGCGGCAGGGTTCTCTCTGCAGATGGCAGCGGGGGCAGATCCTCGAAAAAACGCTTCATCGCCCGGTGGATGCGGGGGCGAAAGGTGCGGGCAGCATACTCCTGATGGTCGGACGCCTGCCAGCAGGGAACTATGTTGTGAGCGTCTGCCTGATAGACGGGAATATCGATAGAGCCTGCCACCCCTCCTTGCCATTCCCTCTTGATTCGAAGCGGATCGAAGTCGCAGACCACGGATGATGCCCCGACATCCTCCAGAAAATCCGGGACCACCTGGCCAGGCTGGCCGGTCCTCAGCAGGAAGGCGATGCCTCTCTCCTGCAGGTCGGCCTGAAGTTCCTGAAGCCCAGCAAGCAGAAAGGCGTATTGTCGGCGGGCCGCGCCCAGGAACTCGGGGGTAAGGCAGAATAGGACAGCAACAGCCCTTTCGCCCTCTTTGGCAAGCTGGGAAGCCAGGAGCAGCGCCCAGTTATCGCGGCAGCGCATATCCCGGCTCATCCAGTAGACGACAGGGCCCACTCCTGTGGTTGGTCCCTCTCTCAGAAGCCTGTACCTATCCGGATCTACCTTCAGCATCGCACACCCATCAGGCTGGTGCTCTCAGATATCATGCAGCCCTCTTTACCATGAGGGAGATCTTTTCGGGGATCTTTTTTTGGGCATCCTGCCTCATCTGCGGGCAGTGGCCTTGAAGAAAGTGTAGATGAACGTGCCGTCCTTCTGGCCAGTCAGGTGCAGGTCTGATATCCCCTTTTCCCATGAGGCCCGATCGATCAGCCCGGCGTCAATAGCTTCATCGAAAACGCCTTCCACCATGGGGATGATCGTACGGCGCACGAAACCCTCCTGCCAGTCTGGGCGGCTGGCATCGCAATAAACCAGGCGGGGCGAGACCTCCACCTGCTCAAAGCCGGCTTTCGCCAGCATGGGGTAGAGCTGCCGGCCGATCAGCGAGTTGCCGCCCATCTCCTCCTGCACCCTGATCAGGCATTGCCAGGCCTGGAGGGATTGCTGGCTCTCCGGGTGGAAGCGACAGGAGCCGTGATCTCCCTCGATGACCGTTATGGATCCGGACTGGCAGAGCACACGGCGCAGTTCCAGCAGCGCGCCGGTGGGATCTGCCAGGTGCTCTAGGAGGAAGCAGACGAATACATGGTCGAAGCTGCCGTCTCTAAAAGGCAGGCGAAGCACATCTCCCTGTAGGAAGATCGGGCCGGACCGCCCGAGCGATTGACAGCGGCGTCGTGCCTGGGATAAGGATGGTGCGGATATGTCCATACAGAAAAGCTCACATCCTGGGCTGCTCCTGTTCAGGATGGCGGTCTGAGCCCCGGTGCCGCAACCGACCTCCAGGACCCTGCCATTGGGAAAGACTGTGTCGTGGTGGAGCAGGCCCTCAAGGGTCCCTGCCTGATCGTCAAGCCTCTGCCCTTCCCTTCCCGAGTAACCGTGGACGTACGACAAGTATCCACACCGTCATCATGGCATTATATCTGCCCTGCAAGCTCTTGTCTTCATTCCTCTAGCCGGAGGCGGGCTTTACGGCAGAGACCTTCACGCTTGAGACCGCCCCCTTCACCTCTGCCATCTGAGCGGGGCTTAGTGCTGTCATCTCTATCGCCTGGCCGGCTGAGCTGCTGAGCAGGCAGTCCACAGGGAACTCGGACTCGTCCAAAACCTGAACCTGCTCAAAGCCAGCGTCCCTGATTGCTGAAAGATAATCGGCCTTGAGGACTGCCCCGGCCAGGCAGCTGATATAGGCCCCGGTCGAGTTGCGGACGAACTCCGGCAGCTCCCTGCCAAGGACTATATCGGAGACCATCAGCCGGCCGCCGGGCTTCAGCACCCGGAAGGCCTCGGCGAATACCCGCAGCTTGTTTGGCACTAAGTTGATCACGCAGTTGGATATGACCAGGTCAACAAAGCCGTCGGCCACAGGCAGGTTCTCAAGCTCGCCCTGCCGGAAGTCAACATTTCGGTATCCGCCCTGACGGGCATTGGCCTTGGCACGCTCAACCATCTCGCTGGTCATGTCCACACCTATGACCTCGCCGCTTGGGCCAACTGCCCGAGAGGCCAAAAAGCAGTCGAGACCAGCACCGGAACCCAGGTCCAAGACCACCTCGCCCTCCCTGATAGAGGCCAGAGCAACCGGATTTCCGCATCCCAGGCCCAGGTTGGATTCGGCCGGGGCTGAGAGCAGCTGCTCCTCGCTGTAGCCGACCTTTCGGCTCATCTCGTCAAGGGAGCCAGCCTCGCAGCAGGGGCTCTGAGAGGAGCAACAGGAGCCGGCCTTCTTTGCGATCTGGGCATAGCCGTTACGGACAGCCCTTTTAAGCTCGCGTTCTTTTCTCATCATGGGGATAATCTCCTGGCAATTTTTATATAAATTATCTATTTGATAACATCACGAAATAAGTCCAGCTCCACTGGAAAGGAGATAGCAAAACGAGCCTATAAGGCTTTTTGCCGGGCTTTGGGTTTGGCCTGCCCAAGGGGAATCACCGTGCTATTCCTGTTGCGTCAACAAGACTATGTGAACATCAAGATATCCAGAAAATAATCCCACATACCAAAGCCTGCAGTGCCTTCACTGAGATGGCTGCAAGACAGAGTCGGATCAAACGAAGATGTGCGGTTAGTGAAAAGACCTTCCAGGCCAAAATGCCAGGATTGCCGCCCCCCTCAGAAATCGTAAATACGGATGATATCCTGAGAATGGGAGCGGGCCCAGGCTAAGTTGCCCAAGCCCGCTCAAGATTGCCCTTTCTAGCGAACCAGCCCCCGGGAGCTCAGGCTGTCCCGGGCTGAGGGCTTGACCTTCTGCAAGGCCTCCTCGAAGTGGCGGCGCTCGATCCGCTGCTTCTTGATCGACTCCTCGTCCTGGGGGTTGCCTCCCAGCACGTACTCGCGGATGGCCAGCATTACCGCCTCGTTGGCTATCGAGGCCAGGTCTGCTCCGGTGTAGCCCTCGGTCCGCTTGGAGAGGTCGACCAGATCCACGTCCTCTGCCAGCGGCTTGTTCTTGGTATGGATTTTGAGGATCTCCAGGCGGGAGGCCTCATCAGGCGGCCCGATCTCGATCATCCGGTCGAAGCGGCCAGGCCGAAGCAGAGCCGGGTCGATGATGTCAGGCCTGTTGGTGGCTGCTATCACCACAACGTTGTGCAGCGACTCAAGGCCGTCCATCTCGGAGAGTATCTGGCTGATCACCCGCTCGGTCACGTGGGAGTCGGCTGAGCTGCCCCCACGCATCGGGGCTATGGCGTCTATCTCGTCGAAGAAGACCACCGACGGCGCTGCCTGCTTGGCTTTGCGGAATGTCTCCCGCACAGCCTTCTCAGACTCGCCCACCCACTTGCTCAGAAACTCGGGGCCCTTGACGCTGATGAAGTTGGCCTGGCTTTCCGTTGCAACCGCCTTGGCGAGCATAGTCTTTCCTGTCCCTGGCTGGCCGTAGAGCAGGATGCCCTTGGGAGGCGTTGCGTTCATATGGCCGAAGAGGCTGGCGTAGGCCAGGGGCCACTCGACCGACTCCTGAAGCTCCTGCTTGGCCTGGGCAAGTCCGCCGATATCGGTCCAGTGGACGTCAGGGGACTCCACAAGCACCTCTCGCATGGCCGATGGCTCCATCTCCCGAAGCGCGTCCAAGAAGTCCTGGTTGACAACCTCGATCTTGTTTAAGATCTCAACCGGGATGGACTCGACCTCCAGGTCAAGCTCAGGCAGTATGCGGCGCAGCGCCCGAATTCCGGCCTCTCTTGCAAGGGCCGCCAGGTCGGCTCCGACGAAACCGTGGGTGATCTCAGCCAGTTTGGTCAGGTTGACGTCGGCGTTGAGCGGCATGCCGCGGGTGTGGATCTGCAGCACCTCAAGACGGGCATCTTTGTTGGGCACTCCGATCTCGATCTCCCGGTCGAACCTGCCGGGGCGGCGAAGCGCCGGGTCAAGCGAGTCCGGCCTGTTGGTGGCTCCGATGACCACCACCTTTCCGCGGGACTCAAGGCCGTCCATGAGGGCCAACAGTTGTGCGACTACCCTGCGCTCGACCTCGCCGGTGACCTCCTCACGCTTGGGGGCGATCGAGTCGATCTCGTCGATCAGTATGATCGAAGGAGCGCTCTCTTCAGCGGTCTTGAAGAGCTGGCGCAGCTTCTCTTCAGACTCGCCGTAGTACTTGGACATGATCTCCGGACCGCTCAAGGTCTCGAAGTGTGCCTGGGTCTCAGACGCAAGCGCCCTTGCAAGCAGCGTCTTTCCTGTTCCCGGGGGCCCGTGAAGCAGCACGCCCTTTGGCGCCTCAACTCCAAGCCTGTCGAAGAGCTCGGGGTGCTTCATGGGCAGCTCGATCATCTCCCGGACCTTCTTGATCTCTGGCCCAAGTCCGCCTATGTCCTCATAGGTGACCCTGGGAATGGCCTTCTCTTCCTTGGCGGGCTTCTCGCTGATCGCGATCCTGGTCTTATCGCTGACGACCACGGCATCCTTTGACGGGGCGACGCGGACAGCAACCAGGTCGATCTTTCTGCCCATCACGTTGATCTCGATGATGTCGCCCCTGGTCAGCACCCTGCCCTCCATATAGCGGCGCAGGTACTCCTCGCCTCCGGTGATGCGCAGCGGAACGGTCGGGGCGAACGTCACGCTCTCGCCTTCAGCAGGCTGGATGATCTTTACAGGCACCCTGTCGTCTATGGATACGCCGGCGTTTCGGCGGATGTTTCCGTCGAGGCGGATCACGCCAGATCCGGTGTCCTCGGGGTACCCGGGCCACAGCAGTGCTGCGGTCTTCTTCTTTCCCTGGACTGCGATCACGTCGCCGGCCTGCCACGCCTTCTGTCGGAATACCGCCGGATCGACCCTTGCAATGCCCCGGCCCACATCGGTGGGGCGGGCCTCGCCTACCTTAAGAGTGAACTCTTCAGCCATCTCTCTAACCTCCCACTAAGTCTCTTTATTATCTGGTCAAGTACTAATTTCTATCTGGTTTTGC
>MVQI01000044.1 GCA_002067795.1 Methanosaeta sp. PtaB.Bin039 | reverse complement strand
ACCGCACTTGAAGCGAGGGGAGAGTTGAAAGAGTACGCCGCCCAGCAGCCCTGCTTCGGAGAGCGGCCGCAGGCAAGTCTGATCAAAAGAGGCAGTCCAGAAGAGCGCCTTCTCCTCATCTCCATCAACCAATGCTTGATGCGTGACCAGTCCCGGCACCTTGACCGAGTACTCGAATCCGCCAGGCCTCTCCTTGACCTTCTTGATCTAGGACTGGACCTGCTGTTCACCTGGTGGCTGGTAGAATGTGCTGTTGATCTCAACAGTGCTGAAGAACTGGGCGTAATAAGCCAGCCATTCGCCTTTCTTCTTGGCTACCTCCACCGGATAGAACCTGCCCACCCAGTCATCATAAGACCAGCCACTGCAACCCACCAGAACTGTCATGGCAGAACCCCCATATCCAACTGCTGGATTTGCATTTATTACTATCTCGGATCAGATACGATTGCCTTTGTCACGTAACCGAGTAACTGACGATTCGGCAAACCACCTTGGATTTCCATCACCATTCAACGCTTTGCCAATCTTTGGTTACTTGGTTGCAGTCCGAAAATAAGCTCATCTAAGGTCTATTTGGCCAAGATAACCGCCTACAGCAAGAAATCGAAATGCAACCTGAAGTAACTGGGCTTTTGCTGGATTGCCTATCCATACATATCTTCGCCAAATTTATAATCAGGAGACACGAATGATTGTATTACCGTGCCACACGAACTCAAGCTCAGCTTTAAGAAACTCCCCAAGGACGCACCACCAGATTCACCTGTTCCGGTCAGCGTTCATTACGACGGTCAAGATACCGAAGAATTTGAGTTCATCAATCCTTTAACAGATCAGGATCTGTCAGACTTGTGATGGTATCTGGAGCTGTACTGGCAATGGCCAGTTGGTCCCGATTACGACCGAGCCAGATCGATCGAGACTCGTTTGCCTGGCATGGGACGAGATCTCTCCTACGCCATTTTCGAGAAATCCGCAAAGGCCATGCGCATCTTTGCCACATTTCTTGGCAATCTCGATACTTTAAAAGATATAGCAATCCTTAATAGTCATAAATGATGAATCATAATAAATGGTCAGATAGGAGGCCAGTAAATTGAGCGGAATACCACCTTTCCCAACTCCTACGGAACTAGCGACTAGTTTTGTAGGAAACGTTTATGTACAAACTATTGCGGGCATCACAACAATTAGATTTCAGGGAAATGAGGCGCGTGTAGGCATTGGTGGAAATGGTCGCAACGGGAAGCTTCTCTGTCTTGATAAACTAGGTGTGCCAATATTTAGTGCATATAAAGGCCTTATCAAAGCGGGCGGAGGTGGAATGGGGGGTAATCTAGTATTGAATCGTAGTGATGATAGAGAAAGTATACAATTAAATGCTGACACAGGCCTTATCAAAGCGGGCGGAGCTCAATTGTGGGGTAATATCGAGTTGAGAGAACCCGAGGGAAAGGCAACGATGTTCGTTTCTTCTGGTGGGTGGATACTCGCTGGAAGCAACGGATATAATGGAAAAATTTTATTGCAGAGGAAAGATGGTTTAGACAATATAGAATTAAATGCTGGCACAGGCCTTATCAAAGCGGGCGGAGGTGGAATGGGGGGTAATCTAGCATTGAATCGTAGTAATGATAGAGAAAGTATACAATTAAACGCTGATGCGTGTTCTATTGTTTTGAAGGATTCAAGTGGGTCAGATAGTATCCAATTGGATGGATTTGCGGGGGATATTCGACTGGTGGCAGCGGATTGCGCTGAGGAGTTTGACGTTGCAGAGGGGGATAACATAGATCCAGGCGCTGTAATGGTAATTAATGACGATCGAAAGTTGGAGTTATGCAGAAAACCCTATGACAAAAGAGTAGTAGGCATCATTTCAGGGGCGGGAAAATTCCGTCCTGGCATCGTTTTTGACAGGAAAAAGGGCTATGTTGGACCAAGAGCAACTATTTCCGTGCTTGGTAAAGTAAGTTGTAAGGCGGATGCCTCTTATGCACCTATTGAGATAGGGGATCTTCTAACTACATCACCAACAACTGGTCATGCTATGAATGCAAATGATCCTCATAGGACTCCAGGTTCAATTATAGGTAAGGCCTTAAGTCCTCTCGAAGAAGGTAAGGGAATATTGGATGTGCTTGTAACCCTACAATAGATTGTATGAGACTAAATATTTTTAATAATTAGACTAATAAATTGAGGGATGATTTAATGTTCAGCTTGAGAGATACATTAGCTAATCGTCCATTGCCAAAAGGATATAATAAAGGAATGGGGATATTAGTGCTTTGCGGGAATCGACCAGTTAGCATTACTTGCTTACGAAATTCGTCTTGCCCAGAAAGCTTCGTTGTACACTTCAAATCAGTAATACCTATTGATTCCTGGGTCGATAAATGCATTAATCAATCACTAATTGCTATGCAAAGGCTATTTGCAAAAGGCAACATAGCTGTTCTCCGAGGCACTACTGAAGACTTGAGCGATGATCCAAATACGCAATCACTTCAAGATCTGTACATAGGAGCGCAAGGTAATACGAAAGATGTAGATACGCTGATTGGGTATCAAAATTATGTTGGCTATGATGACGTTATTATTTATATAGTAAAAAAAATAACCATGGCCCCTACTGCCTTGGGTGATTCTCCCGATGGGACAACAATTGAACAAATAAACGGGGCAGCTGTAATTGCTAAAGATGATCCATGGGTAATACCCCATGAAATAGGACATATTCTTGGGCTTCCCCATATTTACTATGATCCTAAAAGATTAATGTTTCCCACTAGCAGTGAGGCTAGATGGACGAATTGGGAAATCGATCCACTTGTTCTTTCCACTGATGAATATTTAGATATGAAAAACAGCGGAATCACTAAATCTTGCTAAATGAGAATTTATGTATAAAATATATGAAGAATTAAAGGCACAGTTAGCCTAAACGGTAGTGTACCTATATCGAGTTGTTGGGGAACTCATCTCAAAATTCATATCGCTCTCCAAATTATGAGAAATGTCGCCAGATAGACGAATCCAAGAAAGCATTCGTCAAATCTCTCATGCCTTTGGGTAATTCGCCTGAATCCAAGTTTGATCCAAGCGAACCTGGCAAGAAAAGCCCGTACACATTCTACTGTGGCAGCCCGAAGAGAATCAGCCTTAATGAGGCTATTAAGAAGGCCAGGGCAAAGAAGAAGGAGCGACTAGGGCTGGATTGATGCTACGCTCTATCTTATACTACATTCAATTTTGCCTAATTTCAATATGTATTATAAGATAGGTCTGGCCTATTTCGTCTGCATCTTCGATTTATGGGACTGAGCGCATCAAAGATATTCTGGGCTTAATGATTCACCCAAAAAGTATTTCGTTGGGTAATGCGATAGGCGGTCAACGTCTTTAGGAGGAGGGCATGGCTAGAGGAAAAAGTAAGACTGAAATCAAGAGCAATGGAGCACCCCTCGGCTTTGAGGCAACCCTCTGGGCAGCCGCCGATAAGCTCCGCAACAACATGGATGCCGCAGAGTATAAGCATGTTGTCCTCGGCCTCATCTTACACAAGCACATTTCCGACGCCTTCGAGAAGATGCAGGAGCAGCTATTCAAGGAGTGCATTAAATGATGCTTGGCCGAAAGGAAGCCTTTTCAAGAATTCTCATTGATAAAGCGCTTGAAGCCAGCGGCTGGGATTTGCTTAATCCCAGGCAGATCCAATTCGAACTTAACATGGCAAATGGTCGAGCTGATTACTTATTGAGAGATAGCCTCGGCCGTGTGCTCTGCGTCCTTGAAGCAAAGCGCGAGCATCTTGATCCTTATGATGCAAAGGAACAAGCGCGTGGCTACGCTGAAAACCTTAAAGCTCCGTTCATCCTCCTCTCCAACGGTCGGGAACACTGGTTTTGGAACTATCAACGTGCTGACCAGCAAGATGCCTACAGGATCGAGCGTCTACCATGTCGTGAGGATCTTGAGCGTCTCAAGTTGAAGAATCTTCAACCACCGCGCCCTCTCCGGACGGAGATTGTTAGCCCTGACTACCTTCGGGCAATAGTGCCAGACCTTAGGCTACGTGGTTACCAGATCCACGCTTTAGAGGAGATTGCCAAAGGTTACGACGCAGGACAGCGCAAGTTCCTTCTAGAAATGGCAACAGGGACCGGTAAGACGATATTGTGCGCGGCGCTAATTCGCCATTTCCTCAAGACACGAAACGCCGAACGAGTGCTGTTTATCGTAGATCGTATCGAACTAGCTAAACAAACTATGGAGGATTTTAACGTTATTCTCAGCGAATATAAGCCAGTGATCTATAAGACAGCACGTCGCACAGGTGAGTTACTCGGCTCCTCCGTGGTGATCGCTACCATCCAATCGCTTATGACTGATAGGCGATATCGCAAAGAATTCACGCCGTTCTATTTTGACCTCGTGGTTAACGATGAAGCACATCGCTCTATTTATGGAGACGCACGTGAGGCAGTACAATTTTTCCAGGCTACGCGAGTCGGCTTAACCGCCACGCCTAAGGCCTATCTAAAGAACATTAATCTAACTCGTCTTGCTGCTGAAGATCCGAAATCACTGGAGGCTCGTCAGCTTCGTGATACCTATCACTATTTTGGCTGCGAGCCAGGCCATCCCACATTCCGGTACGACATTATCGATGCAGTTAAAGATCCGAGAGGGCCTTTCCTCTGTTTGCCAAAAATTATTGATTGCCGATCGGATATCACTACCCAGGCATTACAGGAAGCTGGCTGGGCTGTCATGATCAGCGAGCAGCAGGAGAGTTATAAGATCCAAGATCTAGAGAGAAAAATTTTACACCTCATCGTAATCGAGTTATGTGCGAGGCGTTTCTACATGAGGCACAGCGGGATCCAACGGGAGAAATTGGGAAATCTATTATCTTCGCAGTCAACCAGACACATGCCACGGCACTTACCAAGATCCTAAATGAAATCAAACCTGGAATGGCGCTCACGATAACATCACGTATTCCTAATGCATCCTCTCTGGCGAAAGATTTCCGCGATAGTAAGCGCTCGGAACGCGTCGCAGTATCGGTGGATATGCTCTCCACTGGCTACAATTGCCGCGATCTATTGAACGTTGTTCTAATGCGCCCGATCTTCTCTCCTACAGAATACATTCAGATCAAGGGACGAGGTACTCGGCGTTTTATCTTCACTATAGGGAACACCGAGTACGAGAAGAAGCACTTTTTCTTGCTTGACTTCTGCGCAGTTGCCGAGTACTTTGAGGAAAAGTACGATTATTCGGCACCCCTCAGGCTACTATCGAAAAATAGGCGGCGTTCTGAATCTTCTCCCTATGAGCCTACGGCCAGCAATGCCGATTCGCCTTCTGCGGCAGATGGTAATGAATATAAGCGCCGTGAGATCCCCATATGGGAAGGCACAGATCGCATTATCAGGCAGGAAATCCGAGTCGTCGGACTGAATGGTGAAAAAGTGGATATAATGACATTTCGTGGATCCTTTGAGCGGGACCTGGAGGAGTTTGCTGAGATTAACCCAGACCTGAAAGAAGCAGTGGAGGCCGAGGATGATGATGCCATCGAGATCATCCTGCAAGAACGTTTCTACCATCATCCGGAAATGTTCTATGCGCCTGATAAGCTAATCATCGCCTATGGTGTACCGGCTCCTACATCTGCATTTGTCTACAACGCCCTGGGCAAACGGACGCTACCGACCAAGGATCAGATTATCATCGATACTGTGGATTCTATCGCGGCACGCTTCAACCTACGCTATGTAGAGCAGAAGTGGATTAATGCCACGGCGGAACTTGTGAGCGAAGACGCGAAGGCACTCAAGGACTTCCTGGCTGGCCATTACAGCGAACTCTTCAAGCGCAGCCAATTCAGAACCTTGGGCGGCTTGGATGCCCTGATCCATTTTGATGAACGTGAGGAAGCTTTCGAGGCACTGCGTCAATCATCGCTAATACAATGCACCCGAATGGCTATGAGTGAGGTATCCTGAATATGAGCCTGAACAATAACTCTAACTTTTTCGCCTCTGGGCTTCGCCAGAAAGTCGATCAGCTCATGAATGTACTGTGGGCAGGGGGCGTAAATAACCCTATGGATTCTATCGAGCAGCTTTCTTATTTAATCTTCTTGAAGCTGCTCTCAGAGCGCGATGAACAAGCAGCATATATCGAAGAGGGTTATCAACGTCATTTTTTTGGTCCATGGGCACGCTGTGCCTGGGGGAACTTCGTAACACTTACCGGCGATGATCTTTTTGATGCTTTGCGTAGTGCGATAGAAAAGCTTCGTGAACTGCCTGGCTTATCGGAAACTGGCAGATTGCTATTTCGGAATGCCACACTCAAGATCTATGATCGCCCGACCCTCCGCGCCGTAGTGCAGGGCATCAATGAGATGGACCTTTCACCCCATGATGGCCGAGATCCAAAGGGTGACATGTATGAATATTTGCTAAGCAAACTCTCTCAATCTGGTACTAATGGCCAATTCCGGACCCCACGGCATATTATCGACCTGATTGTAACGCTCGTAGATCCTCAGCCTGGCCAGCGTATTTGTGATCCTGCATGTGGTACGGCAGGATTCCTCATCGCTACCTACATCCACATCCTGCGCCATTATACTAAGCCTTCCGATCTATCTCGGGGTATAGTAGATGGTAGCCTACTCAAGCCTAGCCAGTGGGAGTTTCTAGAAAACTATGCCTTCACCGGTTTCGATAATGATGCCAACATGGTGAAAATAGCGATCTTGAACCTTTACTTACACCAACTGGAAAAGGCGCATATCCTCTACCATAACCCACTCACGACTATGCTGGATGGCCAGTATCCTGGGCAAAAGTATGATGTGATCCTTGCAAATCCACCTTTCGCTGGACGGATTCAGAAAGAAAGTATCCTAGCTGATATAAATCTTGAGACGCGTGATACTGAACTCCTCTTCCTCAAATGGTTCATCGATCACCTCGTAGATGATGGCCGTGCTGGTGTTATAGTACCTAATGGAGTGCTCTTTGGCTCCGGCAAAGCACATCGTAAAGTACGTGAGTTGCTCTTAACTACCTGCGATCTGCAGGCAATC
The DNA here is from genome assembly GCA_002067795.1 of Methanosaeta sp. PtaB.Bin039. Taxonomy (GTDB): domain Archaea; phylum Halobacteriota; class Methanosarcinia; order Methanotrichales; family Methanotrichaceae; genus MVQI01. The sequence continues at coordinate 24,218 of MVQI01000044.1, read as the reverse complement.
ATAGCGCTACCCTCCGGTGTATTCAAGCCTTACTCTGGTGTAGCGACTGCTATTCTCATCTTCCAGAAAGGCAGGGCGACGGAATCGGTCTGGTTTTATGAGCTTACCGCCGAAGGCTTTTCACTTGATGATAAGCGTATGCCCATCGAAACTAATGATATTCCAGACATTCTTGCTAAATGGTCAGCTCGTGAAGAAGGTCTAAATAGCTTTCGCGTTCATGTCGAAAGGATTCGGGAAAATGGCTGGCAGCTTATGCCAGGCCGTTATAAGCCCATAAAGCTTGAAGCCATACAGTATGACCCGCCAGACGTCATTTTGGCAGAAGTTATTCGTATGGAGGCAGAAATCGCTGAGCAGGCACAGGCGTTAATGGAGAGGTTGAAGAAGATATGAGTAAGTGGCTTTCCAGGCATCTGGGCGATGTTTGTGAAATTAATCCAAAGCGGAATGGTGCTGAACGCCTGTCACCAACTGCGGCGGTTTCCTTTGTTCCTATGGCTGCTATAGATGAGTCTAACGGCCAGATTTCTAATGCGGAGGCTCGTAAACTTTGCGATATCTCAGGAAGCTATACTCCGTTCCAAGAGAATGATGTTCTTTTTGCTAAGATCACTCCAAGTATGGAGAATGGCAAAGCCGCAATTGCACAAGGACTAGTAAATGGTTGCGGTTTTGGGTCGACCGAATTTCATGTTCTGCGGTGTCGCAGTGATGTGCTGCCTCAATGGGTTCTTGCATTTATCCGACAACCTTGGTTCCGTGACGCTGCAAAAGCCAACTTTATCGGTACAGCGGGTCAACAACGAGTCCCTGCCGATTTTCTACGGAAAGTACTTATCCCAATTCCATCCCTTTCCGAGCAAGATCAGATTGTGCGTATTCTGGATAAGGCAGATGTGCTACGTCGTCTCCGTGCCCAAGCCAACCGACGTATAAGCCAATTTACAGCTGCACTGTTCGAAGAGATGTTTGGGGATCCGGCGCAAATACCCGCCCGCTGGCCTATTGTCCCCGTGTCACAGTTCGTTAGCCGATTTCAAGCAGGACGGAGTATTGCGCCTTCTGGTGAGGATAATTGCCCCTCTAAATATCGTATTCTCAAGGTAAGTGCGGTTACATGGGGTAGGTTTGATCCAGATGAAAGTAAACCTATTCCAAGTACCTATACACCAGCCTATGATCAATTCGTTCGCAACGGCGATCTACTATTCTCTCGTGCAAACACTGTTGATCTCATCGGAGCGACGGTTAGAGTTGATGATACGCCAGGAAATTTGTTGCTGCCAGATAAGCTTTGGCGCTTTGTTTGGAAAGAACCTGTTGAGATTGAGCTGGCATTTGTTTTATCACTATTTCAGCATCCATCGATTCGCCGGGAGTTGAGTAACAGAGCTACAGGAACCGGTGGTTCAATGAAGAATATTTCAATGGATAAAGTACTAACCATGATGGTGCCACTGCCCCCGCCCCCTCTCCAGCGTACCTTTGCAGATTACATAGCTAAGATTCGGGAATTGGAGAAGAAGCAGGCTGCAAGCCAACAATGTCTTGAAGATCTGTTCCAGTCTCTGCTTAACCGCGCATTTCAGGGGGAGCTATGAGCGGTAGCTTGAGCCATATATGGGAATATCTTTCGATTGAGATATGGGAACCACTCGCTGCTTACTCCGGCAGGGATGTAGCCGCGCCGCCAGATCTTTTTAGCGATCTCTTTATCATCGCGGACGAATTCCTCTCTCCTGGGCCGACAGAGATGGAGCTGGCAGAGGCCCGTAATGATCCTGATAAGGCACGTATTCACTTCTTGGCTCTCAGAGGCACCGATTTCACCAATGAGTCTGCTATTGTGCATTTCCTGGAAGAAGTACATAATATCATCGTAGATTATGAGATACCGGGCTTCGAGGACCTTTACCGGCGGCTCTTGAATAATGCGATATGCAAGTTCAACCTTCGCTATCGGCTTGACGATCCCTTCATCCTTCGCTTCCTACTTCCAGGTTCATTTACAAATCTGTATGCAGAAATCCAACGAGTAAATGCAGGTAGTGACCACCTTGAGGGTTTGCTTACCGATTTCGAAAAAGCCTTTGACCATTTCGCTCGAACGCAAGATCGAGCAGATTTGAAGACCTGCATTGCGAAAGCGAGTAATTATATTGAAGGTCTCGCATCTGCGACTTACGGTGAGCCCAGCACGTTGGGCAGACTTTGTGATCGCCTTACGGATTGGCCACATGATAATATGCGTGATGCCATCAAGAACCTCTATTGGTTCTGCTCGGACTATCCAGGCATTCGGCATGGAGGAGATCCTAGAGGCGTACGTCGAGATCTCGATTCACGTGACATGACGTTAGCAACCTTTCTCTTATTAACCTCTTCCGTTTACCTTTCACATGGTATGGATGAAAGGGCGATCTTGGGTATCTAGTTGGCTTAATTATTGCATTAGTTTGCTTCGGGTAGGTCTTCGTTGATGTTACCACAAGTACCATAACCGCTCCATCGAGGCTGCTCAGGTCATCGAAGAACTAATCAAGCTAGCCAAGGAAATGAGAGAGGCCCATAAACTTGGCGAGAAGCTTGGCCTAGCTGAAGATGAGCTGGCCTTTTATGATGCCCTCGAAGTCATTGATAGTGCTGTCAAGATCCTAGGCGATGAAACCCTCCGACAGATCGCCCGAGAGCTTGTAGAAGCCGTTCGCCGAAATGTGACCATCGATTGGGCTGTAAAGGAATCTGCAAGGGCTAAACTGCGGGTAATCATCCGGCGCCTACTGCGGAAACACGGCTATCCACCGGATAAGCAGGAGAAAGCTACACAGACTGTATTAGAGCAAGCAGAGTTGCTTTGCAAGGATTGGGCCTGCTAGGTTACCTTCATTTTATGTGATAGGATGGCTGCCATCTCCCTTATAAGCCAGCAAAGAGAGTACGCTATATGGGTGGTGTATTCCTCTATCCAGGCTGATGGCCAGCTTATAGAGATGGCAGAGAAACCCTACGATGCAGAAGTCATGTTACAGGAGCTGCTTGCCAAGTACCCAAATCTCCTGGCCGGTGATCAGATCGATGATGTCATCCCCAGGCGATGGCTCCTGATCTCAAGGGAGGCGCCCCTGACATATGACGACAGCAACTCAAATCGATGGGCAGTAGATCACCTGTTCCTCGACCAGGATGCAGTCCCTACATTGGTGGAAGTGAAAAGGAGCAGCAATGCAGATGTCCGTCGCAAGGTCGTAGGTCAGATGCTAGATTATGCCGCCAATGCTGTAGTTTACTGGCCTGTGGATGAAATAAAGAGGATATTTGAATCTACCTGCAAGGCACAGAACATCGATCCAGATACGGCCATCAGGGACTTTCTCGATGCCTCAGATGAGCCTGAGATGTTCTGGCAGAGGGCCAAATCCAACATAGAAGACGGCAAGATCCGCATGCTCTTTGTAGCCGATGAGATCCCAGGAGAACTCAGGCGTATAGTGGAGTTTCTTAATTCTCAGATGGATAGGGCCGAAGTGCTGGCGGTTGAGATAAAACAGTATACAGGGCAGGACTTGAAGTCCTTGATCCCTAGGGTCATCGGTAAGACAGAAGTCGCAACTACGAAAAAGGAATCTAAAGCACCTTCAAGGCAATGGGATGAAGATTCATTCTTCCAGGAGCTTGAATCGAGGAAAGGCCTTGAGGCATCTAATATCGCTAGGAAGATATACGAGTGGTCTAAAGGCAAGCTACCAAGGCCGTATTGGGGCAACGGAAGACACGATGGGTCCTACTTCCCTATACTAGACCATAAGGATACCTCCTATTACCCGATAGCTCTCTGGACTTATGGCAAGGTTGAGATCCAGTTCCAGTCCCTGAAGACGAGGCCGCCCTTTGATAGTGAGGTCAAGCGCAGAGAGTTCATGGATAGGCTGAACCAGGTGCCAGGCATCAACATTGCAGAGGATAGGATAACTCGCCGTCCCAACATACCCTTTTCAGTATTTAAAGATGAGGCTGCCCTCAGGCAGTTCCTTGAAACCCTTGACTGGGCAGTTCGTGAGATAATGGCGTCTTGAGAAAGCTATACTGATAGTGAAATCACCTCATGATGATGCTTAGATCTTAAGGTTCGAGATAGACGAGCCCCATCTAACAAATGCCTGGCAGCTTGTTCTATGACATATACAAGGGGATTCCAATTAATGTCGTAGAACAGGTCAAGGAGCATCAAATGAGATGTCGCTATGACATTACATGGACTAGTGATGGCCGAGGCCAGATGGAAGCATTAGGGGTTTACGCAGGTGGACGCACCCAAGAAACGATTTTTCGATAGCTAGGGGTCTTATGTTGATAAAAGTCTACGCATACGCACCTTTTTTCACTTCCCCTATAAACGGGAATGCGTGTCATTCATTAGTTCCCCGATTTCTTAGCGACTGCCTTTTTTTTGACTACCTGCGTCCACTTGTCTTACTGATATTTATATATTTAATTTTGCTGCGTAGACCCTCCGTAGACCAAAGGTTACTGATATTGATTCTATCTATACTACTGCGTAGACTCTACGTAGACATAAATGGTTATAGAGTAATAATAATTAAATTATATAGCCATAGTGTAATGATTAATCCTCCGTTATTTCGTAAGCCTCTAATAAGCAGTCCTCCAGGGCTTCACTCTCTGCGCAGGCGGCGTCGATCCCAGAGCATCAGGGATCAAATGACATATAATGGGTTTTACCAGCAGAGTTGGTATCGTCGAACCAGATACAATCAGATCATGCCTGATGGAAACGGTGGTCATCATGCGACAGAAACCAGCAGCTAGCGGCTCATTATTCCTGTCAAGCCTGATGGACCAGATGGAAATGCGCAAACTAACTACAAATCATCTCTACGTGAGAACTTTACGGAAAATGATCTGGATCATCAGGGAAATGAGGCACAGCATATCGATTTCATTGGAACTTCCCATCTGGGTAGACTATGCAGCCCCCCACGCAGTACATGATAGGATCGGTGAAAAGGAGGAGTGGGCCTATGGTCATCAGCTTATACCTGGTGACCTCTCAGTGTTACTATCCCTCTCAATGTTACTATCCCTCTCAATGTTACTATCCCTCTCAATGTTACTATCCCTCTCAATGTTACTATCCCCCCAGATTCGATCACTAATCAGTCATCCCCAAAGAGTGACTCGAATCTCATCTCCATTGCTCTCTCCTTAGCGACCTGAGCACTCACCTCTCTGCAGCTCCCCAAGTAAACCGTGCGACTCTTCTTGCCATCTCTCCAGCAAGCATACCAGTAATCATATGTCTTGCCGCTCTTTACTGTCTTTTTCGTCTTATGGACCTTGATATCCTCCATCCACGGAGCGATCTTCGGCCCCTCAGCCTTAGTCTGCGTCGAATCCCATAGGTACCTGGGATTCTCTACGGTATTGACTCCATCTTCTTCCGTGCTGTTGATGATCTCAATAGTCCTGAGTAATTGGCTAGCCTCAGCGTTGATGATATTAATCCTATCGTTAATAGGCGCCTGCGTTATCATGTTTATATTGCCTCTACCTCACTCGCTTGCGGCAGCTATCATATAGGTGACGCCTCTGAAAGTTGAGCAGATAGAATCAACGCACTAAAGTGCCTCACCCATGGCAGCCTTTTCTATGACAACGATCAATAAAGGCTATTTCCAAGATACCACCAAAACCCATTTTATCACGGTTATATATGTATTTCTGGGATAGAGAGGCCTTATAACCTAAGTGCGCAATTTTTATTTAATCTGCATTCAGCCCTGTTCCCTATTGGAGGCATAGGCCCCTATGGCCTTGATCCTCAGCCCTCTGGGCCATTATGAAAAAAGAAATTACAGAGTCAGGCAGTGCTCATAGTTCTCCCGCTTGGTCTTATCAGATACATGGGCATACCTTAATGTCGTCCTAATATCCTCATGTCGAAGTAGCTCCTTTATAACCCGTATATCGCACCCATTAGCAACCATAATGGTGGCAGGGGTATGGCGAGCGAAGACGTGGACGCCCCCCTTCTTCTCGATGCCTGCGGCCTTCTTGTAGGTCACAAACATCCTGTGGATATCCCTCCTATCCCACCGCCTCCCGAAGTCCGTATAGAACAGGGGATGGAGGCCATCTATCTCCAAGGGTGGGCGTGCCTGCAGATAATGCCTCAATATTCGGGCGCAGTCCTCGGTAATATAGACTATGCCATCCTTCCCTCCCTTGCCCTCGCGCACCCTCAAAGTCAGGGATTTGAGGTCTAGATCCTCGTCATCCAGGTTGCATACCTCAGAGGCCCTCAGGCAGCCGTAGAAGGCCGTCATGAGCATGGCCATATGCTTGAGGTTAGTGCAGGCACTGAATACCCTCAGAACTTCATCATTGGTGAAGTAGTAAGGGATCATGTTGTTCCTTTCCAGAAAGGGGAAGCTGATCTCCTGGCCGTTCATCTTATAGTAGCTCTCGATGGCAAAGGCGTAGTTATTGACTGTGCTTCGGGCAAGGTTCCTGGCCAGTAGGCTATCTCTGAAGTCCTGGGCCTTCTTGGCGCTTGGCATATCGCTCTGGGCGTACTCAAGGAACCTGATCACTCGGTCCACGTAGGAATTTATCGTGGACTCCCTCAACCCTTTATCCTTCAGATAGCGCCTGAACCTCGTTATTGCCGGCTTGAAATCCTCTGCCTGGGCCTTAATGCTCCAGTCCAACTTTAGCCGATTCTTGGACATCTTTTTAGCTCCTGGAGCCGGAGACAGTAGTACAACCCTGTCTCCTATGGCCTAGGGAGAATTGTAGCAACACCTTAAAATCGCTATGCAGAGATTCATAAAATGCGGGGGACGGGATTTGAACCCGCGAACACCTACGTGACAGGGCCCTCAACCCTGCGCCTTTGGCCATGCTTGGCAACCCCCGCACTAGGGGTAATTTGGCCTGGGAAGCCCACTTCGCGTTCCCGGCCAAAGCATTTAAACCTGACGTCTAAGCGAACTCGGCCAGCCAGTTGCCCAGGTATTCGGCCCTCTTGCGGATCTCAGATGTGGCCATCCACACCATGTCCCTGGCCTTGACCGATCCGTCACCTTCTATGCTCAGCACGAAGCAGTCCAGTACCGGTTCAACCTTGACTGCCCCGGTCTCGCAGGCCCGCACGCACAGCTTGCAAAGCGAGCAGTTGAGTGGATCGGTCACCTTGATCCGCTCCGCCTCAAGCACCAGGATATTTCTGGCGCACTCTGCAATGCACTTGCCACAGCCGTTGCACTCAGGCCCTATCTCAATTTTAGGGAGGTTCTTGTACCCACAAAGGGTTCCAGCATTCCACTTGGCGTGCGACCGGGCGACACCCAATGTCGCATATCCCTCTATGACTACCTTCTCCCCTTCCCCGAGCACCACCAGCGGGATGGTGTCCACCACCGGCCGCACCGATGGATCGGTGAACTTGATGTCTCGGGAATATACCATCCCGGGACCTTCAACGGTCACCATGAAATCCAGCCTACATCCGGGACAGCCGGCCCCGCCGCATTGACACTCCTCCGGAAGCGAGAATACGCTTGGATCCTCTGCTGTGATGGGGACCAGCCCCAGACGCAAAGCCAGCTGCTCGTCAAATAGGACCGACGTGTTGTCGTAAAGCGCGATCTCGTCTATGGCCAGGTTTGGAACCTCGGCCAAAGCTGCCCTGCGGATGCCGTTGGCAAAGGCCGCGCTTACGCCTTTCAGGAGGAACCGCACCCGGTTCTCCTTAAGCTCCAAGAGTTCTACCTTCAAGCTTGCTCCCTATCTCACTGCTCGATATATCCGGTTTCTTGTATCCGACTGGGCGATATCTGTCCTTGCCGACCTGCCTGTATTGCGCCGCCACTTCACAGGCATCCAGATCGACAACACTGCAGGCTTTTTCGGAGAAGATCTGGTGGGAGGGAAACGGAGAATTGACCCTCCGCCAATCTCTTCTCGCTCACACCCTGCGGCCCCTCTTCCCGCCTGATGGTTTTGTGCCGTCATGGGGTATTGGGGTGGCGTCCTCAATCCTGCCGATGCGCAGACCGGCCCGGGCCAGCGCCCGTATGGATGCCTGTGCACCGGGTCCGGGCGACCTCTGTCTGTTGCCGCCTGGTGCCCGCACCTTGACATGAACTCCAACTATTCCCTTGGCCTTGGCCTGCTCTGCAACCTGCATGGCCATCTGCATGGCCGTATAAGGTGAACTCTCATCCCGGGCAGCCTTGACCACCATGCCTCCCGAAACCTTGGCCAGCGTCTCCGCGCCGGTCAGGTCGGTAATGGTGATCAGGGTGTTGTTGAAGGAGGAGAATATGTGGGCTATCCCCCACTTGCCTTCTGACATCAGGATCCCTCCGCCTTTACGATTCTAACCATCCTCTCGGGGTGCCCCTCCTTGGACATGGGGGACCCGGAATAATACTCTATGGTCATCTCTTCACCACGCCGGACAAGATAGCCTGGGACAGTAACCTTCCGGCCTGAGATCTGGATATGACCGTGCACGATGAACTGTCTTGCCTGCCTGATGGAATGGGATAAGCCCTGGCGATATACCTGGGTTTGAAGTCTCCTCTCGAGGAAATCGTTGATCTTCAGGGACAGGATTGCGTCCAGATCTGATTCATCTTTCAGCATTCCGTACTTGGACAGACGATCGACAATGGCCTTGGCGTCAGCCTCGGCCCTGGCCTCACCCCTGGCTTTGGATGCCAGCAATCCCCTGGCCACCCGGCGGTACTTACGCAGCACCGACTGGGTTTTCCAAAACTCCCTCTTGTTACGCAGCCCAAAGTCCTTGATAAGTGCCACTTCCTCGGCCATTCTGGTGGCTTCCCAGGGCTTAAGCGGCCTCTCATAGGTCTTCCGGTTCTTACCTGGATAACCCATAGTCACCTACCTCCTCACTTCTCCGCCGCCGCTCCAGGCTGCGCCTTCTTCTTGCTCACGCCGACGATAGCTCCGGTTCGCCCAGTGGACCGGGTCTTCTGGCCGCGCACCCTAAGTCCTCTCTCATGCCTTATGCCCTTGTAGCTCCTGGACTTCTTCATGATGTCCAGATCCTCTCTCAGGGCGGTGCCCAGGTCGGCTCCCAGCACGTGGTGGTCCTCCCCGGTGAAGACATCCTTCCGGCGGTTCATCATCCATACCGGAATAGCCGCCTCTTTCGCCTCTTCGACAACCTTCTTGAGAGATGCCAGCTTCTCTTCAGGGAGAAGTCCCAGTGTGGCGTGGGGATCAACATCGGCCATCTGGGCGAACATGCGGGCCAGCCTTCTGCCCACACCCTTTACGCCTGTGAGAGCCATCTGTACCTGTTTCTTTCCTTCCAGGTCGGCGTTGTAGATGCGCACTATATGCCGCATCTCCTCTTCGGGTTCGACCGGTTTAGATTGTTTTGCTTCCTTCTTCAAGAAATTCCTCCAGAATGCCTTGGGCCTTCCCGTTGGTCCATCCTTTTGGAGGGACCTTGCGGGATCGTTTCTGGAGCAGCCCCGGATGGTATCCGGCGCCGCCCTATCACCGGGCCTTTAGCGGTGGGGCGAATATCTGCCTTGAATCGCTATCGATCCAACGCTGGGAACAATCTCCTGCTACATAAGACTTATGATTCCCTGAGGTCTGCATATCTGGCCTATCCGGTTTGGGCCGTGTCCACGCTCTCAGCTTACCACGCTCACGTTAGCCCCCAGGCGCCCAATCTCCTGGAAAAAGCCGGGATAGGAGACGTCAACCGCCTCGGCTGTGGTGATCTTTGTCTCTCCTGCAGCCATTGCTGCGAGAGCCAGAGCCATGACTATGCGGTGATCGTGCCATCCCTCTACCACAGCCCCGTGCAGTCTTCCTCCCACGATCTCCAGACCGTCCGGGCGCTCCTGAATACTGGCACCCATCTTGGTCAGCTCGACAGCCATGGCATGCAGCCGGTCGGTCTCCTTGTGGCGGACATGCTCGGCGTTCTTGATGACCGTCCTGCCTTCGGCCAGGGCACCCAGGACTGCGACAGTCGGCACTAGGTCTGGGGTCAATGAGGCATCCACCTCAACTCCACGCAGCTGCGCAGCACTCACGCTAACCTCGCCTCTCTCCCGATCCCAGGAGACAGACGCCCCCATGCGCCGCAATATATCCAGGATGGCCGAGTCACCCTGCCTGGATGGAAATAGGCCGCATACCTTGACCCCCTCTCCGAATAGGGCGCCTGCGGCTAGAGGGTAAGAGGCTGAGGAGAAGTCTCCGGGAACTGCAAAGTCTCTCAGGTGGTAGCTCTGGCCGCCATTCATTCGGAAGGCTCCGCCTGCCTCCTCTATGTGCGCACCTGCCAGCCCCAGCATATCCAGGGTTATCTCGGCATAAGGCCTGGATTTTAGCTCTCCCTGAATCACGATCTCTGATCCCGCCTCTGCCAGGGGACAGGCGATGAGAAGAGCAGAAAGGAACTGAGAGCTGACTTTGCCATCCAGAAAAGCCCTTCCGCCTCTTATTCGCCCTCGCACGACCAGGGGGGCCCGGCCATTTCGCCTTATAGAGAACGCCTCTGCGCCCAGCTGGTTTAATGCATCAAGAAGCGGCCCGTTAGGCCGGGTACGAATGGAGGAGTCGCCGGTCAGCACTGCTCCGTCGGTCAGGGCTGATACGGCAGCAATGAATCGCAATGTAGTCCCGGAATTCATGACATCGATAACATCTTCAGGTGTGCAGGGAGTGCCGCCCACTCCTCTGATAACCAGATCCCCACGGTCCTCTTGTACCTCTGCCCCGATGGCTTTGCAGGCAGTGACGGTGGCCCTGGGGTCTGCGGATAGAAGCGGCCTATGAACCTTTCCACCCTCTCCGAGGGCTGTCATGAGGATGGCCCTATGGGTGTAGCTTTTGGACGGAGGGACGAATACCTGGCCCGATATCTGGGAGCGATCAACCGAGGCGATCATGGGGCACAGAGTCTCTGGAAAGTATAAGAAATGTATGGAGCATCCTGGATTTCCAGGCATTTCAAGGATTGGCTGATGGTTCCTGTCAGCCCGTCCATGTGACAGATGTGGGCAACTATTCTGCGGTAAAGCGAATCTTCTTTGAATCTAGCGCCAAAAATGATAACATCAGGCGTCGTATCAGAGACTTCGTTCTTCCGCCACCCTCAGGGCGATCCTGGCGATCTGGTCGGCGGTCAGATCCTCCGGGCGGGCATCCTGCACCTCTCTGTCAAGTGATGCCACCACCATCGGATTTACCCGGCCGGCAAGAAGCGAGTTCTTCACCTTCTTGCGCCGGCCGGAGAACAGATGTCCTGTGACCCTGTTAAACGTCCCATCGTCAACCATAACTCTGTTTGTCCGGGGACGAAACAGCATCACAGCAGACGTGATCCGCGGCTGGGGCGAAAAGGCGGTCCTGGGAACGGTTTCGAGCAGAGTGGCCGAGCTGAAGTGAGCTGCATGCACAGCCAGACGCCCGTATCTCTTGGAGCCTGGACCTGCCAAAAGCCTTTTCGCAAACTCCAGCTGGAACATGAGGACCATGAGCTCGAACTTCCTGGGAAGAAGTTGCAGAAGTATCCTGCTGGATATTTGATATGGGAGGTTGGAGACCACCTTTCCTGTATTGGGAAGCTCAACTCGCAAGGCATCGCCTGAGATCATCTCCACGTTTGGAAACCTGCCGGCCAATCCACCGGCAAGCTCCGGATCAACCTCCACCGCATACACCCGCCCTGCTCTGGCCGACAGGGCCGAGGTGAGGTTTCCAGTCCCCGGCCCGATCTCCAAGACGCTGTCTTTGGGCGAGAGCATTGCATAGCCTGCTATCCGCTCTATAACAGCAGGATCCACAAGGAAATGCTGTCCGGATCTCATGGGAAAGGCGGATTGGTATTCGAGAAGGCAGGCTTCCTGGGCGGACGCCTCTTGCCGTCCTATCCGCGAACTAGCGCCGTCGCATCTCCGCAGGTCGCGGTTCGGTCGTGAAGACCCGGTACTTTATGCGGTCGTCGACCAGCTCGTCTTCAACCCGTTTGGCGATCAGCTTCTCCGGGTTGTACAGGCCTTTTACCCGCTCGGTCAGATCGACAAAACCCTTGAACGGCCCCTTCTTGCGCTCGTTGAGTATGGACCACATGAGCTTCTTTCCAATTCCTGGAAGAAGCTCCAAGGCATGCATGCGGGTGCTGATGGGCCCAGCCTCGTTGAAGAAGCGTATGAACCTTGCTTCGTTATCCAGAACGGTGCTCTGGATCTCGAAGGGCAGCTCAAGCTTCGCTGCATTGGTGAGGTCGTCGTAGCCGATTCGCCGGTTGACGTGATCTATTACGTCCCGCTCGCCGCTGCCGATGTAGACCTTCTGGCCGACTTTTGGGACCACCCCTTCCTTTGGGGTCATCTCCATGAGGACAAAGTTGGTCTCTCCCACAGCCTGAGCCACCGGCCTCTTCTGGTAGCTGCTCATAGCCTCCGCTACATGTCCGTAAGGGAGATAATCGAGTATCCGGGCTACCTCCTCTCGACGGGGCGGTCTCCCCTCAGGCATGTTGCCTCACCCCCTGATTACAATATCTAGAATCCGGTCCAGCTCATCCTCGCTCAGGGTAAAACGCTCTTTGGCGTAGATGGCCCTCAGCTCGTCCCGGTTCATAGGCCTTATATCCACGATCTTGACGGCGATCTCTGGATTGACCTTTTCGAGGGCCAGCAGCTCTGCAAGCATGCCCCGAGCCTCTTCTGGCACGGAGGTCGCGAAGAGCTCAGCGTGCCGGATCGCGCGCCGCAGCTCGTAGCCCAGCTCCTCCGTCTCCCCTGCCCGTCTCTCTCGGACCTGGTCAAGGATGCCCTTGACCTCGGCCAGGGTCAGAAGCTCCTCCTGGATTATGTTCTTGACTATCATCTTCACTTCTGAGCAGCCAGATGCTCTGGGAATACTATGACGCTCTTGGTGGCGTCCTGGTCAGAGACCGAAAGGATGAACGCCCTCCCCCTCTTTCCCATTACAGTTCCGGTCTTGCCGTGGTACTTGGGATGGGGCATCCCCTTGTGTATGCTAGGGTCTATTATGATGTGCACCCTGGCCCCTACCTCGAATTCCTGAATCGCCTTAACAACTGGCGAAATTCCTCTTCTGCGAACCGACTTGCTCAGCTTATACCTTGTATTCGTGCGAATCCCGTGTGACTTGGCCATTGGAAACTCCACCAACATCTATGACATCCAGCTCCACTACCCTGGCGTCCATGCCCAGGGCCGCTGCGAGGCTTGGCTTGGTCCTGCCGCCGTCGCCTGATACCAGCTCCTTGACGTACAGCCCGCTATCACATCGTATGGTGATCCGGGCGGACCTCTCTCTGACCTCGTTCAGCTCTGCGTCATGGATAAATCTTACGCGGACCTTATCAGCCCTTCTATGTGAGACGCGATTTGGTGTGCGCTGTTCGACAGGCCCTACCAATTCTTTCAAGACTGATTTAAGCTTTTCTTCCTCAACCGGCCCGGCCAGCTCGATCCAGGCGGAGTAGCTCTTCTCGTAAGCTGCCTCTTTTAGGGCTTCCACCAGGGCGCGGTCGGCAGCTGTCAGATCGCTCACCTCCACCTTGCCTGCAGCACTCCGGTTAATCTCGTCCCGCAGGGCGGCGTAGTCCAGCGACCTGCGATATGGCTTCTTGACTTCCACCACGAATGGCCTGCCTGATCCAAGCATGAGCGCATCTATATCCTCCCGGCCAGATCCGTGAAATACGGTGTCCTCGGCCCTGGCAGCCTCGATTATCGGGTCACGGATAAGCTCGTCCACCGACTCCTGGTACATGCGGCCAGAATTCCCACAGCGCTGGCATCCAGCTCCTCCGCATGCCCGGCAGGGCCATCGGGTCTGGGGAAAGCCCCTCTGAAGCTTGCGGTACCTCCCGTAAATGTAAAGCGAGTTGATCTGCAGCTGTGCCCGGCCCTCGGCCAGGTTCAGGTGGACCACCACGTCCGGGCTCTGGAGGTCGGCTGCCTTGCCAGTCCTGGCGGCGATCAGCTTGCCCACCTCCCGGTTTAGCTCCGACTTCATTGGCTCAGCCTGGCCCGAGCCTCCATCTGCCAGGAGCAGCTCCTCGTTTTCGGCAAGCAGACCGCTCATATATGTCCCCACCAGAAAGGTGCCGTACTCTATTCGCTCCAGTTCGTTCAGGGCTGAGGCAGCCAGCTTTCCCAGGCGCTCTGGCTCCATCAGGCCAAGGCAGACCCAGCAGCTCTGATCCTCACCCTCCTCCCGCAACCTGAGCCGAGCAGGGCGGAACGAGGGTGCCAGGTCTTTCAGGACAGACTGCCCCTCAATCCCGGCCAGATCGGCGGCCATGGCCAAAAAAGACTTGATAGTCCTCCCGCGCTCCTGATTTGTGAAGCCGGTGGAGAGCCGGGCAAACTGCCGGCCAAGGCAGCTATCGCAAATAGGTCCCAGCCGTATTATCTTCAATGCCGTCCTTATAATGGAGCTGCCTGGTGGCGCAGCCGCATTATCTGTAGTAGTTGCGGCAAAGGGTCTCTCCATTTCGCCGAGAGCCTGGCTGCTCCTCTTGCCACCTATTTGAAGTGCTGCTTCGTCTTGCTCTGGCCGCCCTTCGCCGTCGGCCTCTCCCTGCTGCTCATCCGATCGGTCTGACGGTCGGTCTGATGGGCTGCAGCCGTCTGGTTGCTCCAAGATCATGGCTGTCCAATTCCCCTTATATGGCCGCAAAGTAGGCGATCATCCTCCTTCCAGCTATCTTAACCTTGCCCAACCCTGTCCAGCTCTGACTGGATCAGGATTATGCAGTGGTCGGCATGAAGGCTGAGCGGACCGACCGAGATCACCCTGGCTTTTCGGCTCTGAAGAAGCTGCTCCTCCGCCTCCGTCATACCCAGGTGATCTCCCAGCACAAAGGTCCCACCGGAAATGGGCCCCTCCAGTCGCAGGTCTGCTCCATCCTCCCGCAGGTAGTAGAGGATGCCTGGCAGCTGGTCCAAAACCTTCGGAAGCCCTCCAAGACAGACCGATATCCCGGGCGTGGACTGTGTCCATTCAGATCCGGACTCAATGGCCAGTGCTTTCCTGATCAAAGCTGCTGTAGTCCTCTCATCCGGGTTTAGGTGCCTGACAGACTCTCCATCTATCCGTATCAACTTGGAGTTCTCCCCACCCTTTAGAACCAGGAAGCAGCGTACGTCCCTTCTCAGCCCGTGGGAGAGGAAGAAGGCCGAGTTTATGCAGCGGCAAAGTATATCCATCCGCCCTGAGGTTCCCGGGATGTCTTCCAGCAAGAAGTCCGGTGTGGTCTTTGCAAGATGGCCGACCACGACGAAGTCTCTCATGGCCAGGGGATCTCTCAGCCAGCCCATAAAATCCCTTCGAAAGGGATAACTACCTCGCGAGTATCAAGAGATCTGCATAGCGTCGGTGTAAGAGATGAGAGAGGTAATATCCTTCGACATGGACGGGACCCTGGTCAGCTCCAGGTTCGTTGACCTGGTATGGATGGAAGGCATGCCCAGGCTTTATGCCGAGCGCCACGGCCTGGACTTCCCCGCTGCCAAGGAGATGGTTATCGGGGAGTACATGAAAGTGGGCAGCGACAGGCTCGAGTGGTACGACATGCAGTACTGGATGGACCGTTTCGATCTTAGGATGAAAAAGGAGGATCTGCTGGATATCTACAGCGACGAGATCCAGCTGTTTCCGGAGGTAGAGGAGGCATTGGAGGCCCTATCAGGTTTCGATCTTGTCGTCACCTCAAATGCGGCACGGGAGTTCATCGAGGTGGAGCTGGGCAGCCTCATGGACTGGTTTGACCACGTATTTTCTGCCACTTCGGACTTCCGGGATGTGAAGAAGTCGTCGTCCGTGTACAGGCGGGTCTGCCGGGATCTCGGCCGCAGCCCGGTGGAGGTGCTGCATATAGGCGATCATTACGTCTATGACTATGAGGCACCTCTGGAGGCCGGGCTGGATGCTCTGTTCCTGGACAGGAAGGGCAACCGCAGCGGCTCCGAGGTGGTTGGGGATCTTCGGGAGGCAGCCGACCTGATCCTGAACTCCTGACGGCCACTCTGGATTCGCGGAAAGGGCCAAGGAAAAAACATCTGGGGCAATTGGAAATGAAGTCGAATTCGCTATGGTCGAGAATGAAGCCATTCGTGCCGAGGGCTGTTCTTGATGTGGGAGGGATGGGGTGACCAGGCACGATTTGCGGAAGAGGACAGGGCTTATTCTTGCCCTGGACGTGCTCTCGGCAGACCGGGCTGATCTGGTCTTGGGATCAGCAGCGGAGTTCTTAGATGCGGTAAAGGTGGGCTATCCATTGATCCTTGCCGCTGGCCTGCCAGTAGTATCCTGCCTGGCAGAGCGTCTCCCGGTTATCGCCGACCTGAAGGTGGCAGATATCCCCAATACCAACCGCCTGATATGCGATCAAGTCTTTGATGCAGGCGCATCCGGGATCATAGCCCATGCATTTCCAGGCCAAGACAGCCTGCAGGCCTGTGCCGACTCCGCAGCCCAGGCCGGCGCTGCGCTCTACGTCGTAACTGAGATGAGCCACCCAGGTGCGCAGGATTTTATGGCTGTGCGGGCAGAGGATATGGCCAGGCTGGCGGTGGAGGTGGGGGCTGCCGGAGTGGTTGCACCCGCCACCAGGCCGCAGCGCATATCAGCGATCAGGAAGATCATCGGACCTCGCATCATCATATCCCCGGGGGTAGGGGCTCAGGGCGGGACAGCTGCTTCAGCTCTTAAGGCCGGAGCGGACTTTCTTATAGCAGGCAGATCCATATACGAGGCAAAAGACCCTGGCATTGCTGCCCAGGAGCTGGCATATCTTGAACGATAGGCAGATGCGGCAAGTATGATTGGCAGTTGCCTGCCGTACTGACACCTGGCTGCAAACCTATCTATACCGAGAGACCGATATTCTACTATCATGATAGTTGCCTCTTTCAGCGTCATCCCCATGGGTGCGGGCGCAAGCGCCGGCCGCTACATTAGGGCGGTTCATGAGATGCTCAAGAAGTCCGGGGTCAGGGTCGTTGTCGGAGCCATGTCCACAACCATAGAGGCTGATTCCTTCGAGCAGATATGCCTCCTTGTCGAGAAGGCAAACGGGATTCTTGTCGATATGGAGGTCCCCAGGGTGATAACCACGGTCACAATCGACTACCGTGTGGATAAGGAGATATCAATTGATTCCAAGCTGGACTCCCTTAGATGACCCCCTAAGATGGCGCCTTAATACGACGCCTTAATACGACGGGCAGCTGCTCTCTTGCCGTCAGGAATAAAAATTGCCAGTCCGCGATTCGAGGATCGGACCGGAGCCCCAGAAAGCCGGAAAAATGGGTCAGCAAAAAGAGATGCTGTTTGGGCTATTCGAACCATTCATTTTCTGATCCATCGCCCTGACCACCATCCCCATCCTCTCCGTAGCCGCCGTCGCCATACTCTCCTGAATCGTACTGGCCGGAATCGGACTGTCCGCTTCCGGATATCGAGCCTCCAGATGCGTCGTCACGATAGAATAGCGGCATGTCCACCACATCGAAATAGGCGGTCTTGCTGCACCGAAGACCATTGGATGTCTCCAGGCGAACCGTCCTTTGGCCTAGCGGCATGGAGATCTCTCCTTGCTGATTATAGGTGCCAGGCTTGACTGTTCGGGGACCGATGGTGGTTGTATAGCCGTCCGGCCTGGTGACGGTCAGCTTGATGGTGCAGGGTGCCGATACCGTGTAGTATATCGTTGCGGTCTCGCCTACCCCATACTGGGCCTTATCAGTACGCAAGGTGCAGCCATCTCCGGATTGGCCCTGTCCGTCTCCAGGCACGATGAACTTGATTTCGTTGCTCCTTTCGTCGCCAATGGTATACCAGATTGTGGTGGTCCCCACATTCTCGGTACGGTACCATAGCAGGTACTTCCAGTTGCTTCTCACCTGTCCCACGTTTCCGGTACTGATCTGGCCGCTGGGATCTCTTTCATAGAACACGAGATCACCGGAGGAACAGGTCGTAACCTCCACCCTGGCGTAGCGGTACAAGGGCATGTTCAGGCTGAGCTGGCGGTTGAGCCCCGATCGGTCCACTATCCATAAGCCGCATTTGCTGGGGCCTATCATGAGCAGCATATTCTGGTCGCCTCCACCCTCAACCTCGGAAGCAGCCGGACCAGCGTCGGTCATGATCTGCGAGTCTGACGGCTTCTCGCTCAGGTAAAATTCGGGTCCTGTGGCGGTATCTCCGCCCATCAGATCGCCTTCTGGTATTCCTGAGCCTTCATCTATCAGGGCAGATGCAACTGCCGCGCATGATAGCATCAACAATATGGCCGCAATATATCTTAGTATGCCGGGAATATGGTATCCCCCCAAACAGAGTTCCTAAAATCCATTTGAAACGGCATTTCGGATAAATAGATCGCCCATTCGAGCAGATGAAGCAGATGTCAGACTCGAAAAGATCTCAACAAAAATGAGATTTTGGCCGAAATCCATCCTCAGCCATGCGGAAGCGGCGAATGAACTATTCTGCGATTACGACGAGATGTTCATTATCGCACAGCTCCTTTTACCTCATCGACTATCTTGTCCAGTATGCTCTTGTCCCCTGCCTTTCTCTCTCCGGCTTTCCTCTCGGCGCTCTTCTGCTCAGGTCTCGTCTCTCCCATCTCCGCCGAGAGATCCTCAAGAAGCTGCTTTTGCCGGGGAGTGAGCGCCGTTGGGATGCGCACGTTCAGCCTGACATGAAGGTCTCCGGTTCCCGAACCATGCAGACGGGGCATCCCCTTGCCGCGCATACGGAAAATGCTGCCGCTCTGAGTTCCCGCAGGCACCTTCAACCGTGCTCTGCCCTGCAGGGTAGGCACCTCTATATCATCGCCAAGTGCTGCCTGCGTCATGCTTATGCTCGCCTCGTGGAGAAGATCGGCGTCATCCCGCCTGAACAGCGGGTGAGGCCTCACGCTTACGAAGACGTAAAGGTCTCCGCTCTCAGCACCCATATGGCCCGGAACTGTCGGACCGGCCTCTCCCTGTCCCCTCAGCTTCAGGTGCTGTCCGCTGTCAACCCCACCGGGTATCTTTACCGCGATCTTTCTTACCCGGCGAACCCGTCCGGTGCCGCTGCAGTCCTGGCACGGATTGGGGATCGTCTGGCCGCGACCGCTGCATTTCGGGCATGGGGACGATGATATCATCTGTCCAAAAGGCGTATTTTGGGCCCGCGTGATCTGGCCGGAACCGTGACAGTTGGGGCATGAAACCGGGCTGGTCCCGGGCTTAGCCCCGGAACCCGAGCAGGTCTGGCAGATCTCGGCCCGTGGCACCTCAATCGTGGTCTCAAGCCCGGTTGCGGCTTGTTCGAGCGTGAGGTCCAAGTCGTACCTCAGGTCGCGTCCCCTGGCAGGCTGGCCGCGCCGCCCTCCGAAGAAGGCGTCGAAGATGCTGTCTCTTCCTCCACCAAAGCCAAATCCCCTCAGCAGATCCTCGAAATCCACGCCCCGGAAGAGGTCTTCCTGTGAATACTGGCCCATCCCGGCATGGCCGAACTGATCGTACTGCCGGCGCTTCTCCTGGTCTGATAGGACGGCGTAAGCCTCGGAGATTTCCTTGAACCGTGACTCGGCGTCGGGGGCGTCTGAACGGTCCGGGTGGTATTTCATCGCAAGCTTGCGATACGCGCTCTTGATGTCCTTCTCGGTGGCGCCCTTATCGACTCCAAGGACCTCGTAGTAATCCTTCTTATCCGGCATGCTTGCAAGAGCCTCTTGAAAAGACGAAATACGAAAATATAATGGACAGGCGCTGGTCTAGCGCTTGTCCTCGTTGACCACCTCATACTCTGCGTCCATTGTGGTGCCTTCGGAGGAGGCAGACGATTGACCCTGGCCCGAGCCAGAAGATGACGTGCTCTGCTGCTGTTGCTGCTGGGAGGCCTTCTGATACATTGCCGCAGACAGCTCGTATATGGCGTTTTGCAGGCCCTCGGTCTTGCTCTTGATGGCCTGGACGTCTGTGCCGGCCAAAGCCTCCTTGAGCTCGGATATGGCCTTGTTTATCTTGTCCTTCTGCTCAGCAGTGGCAACCTCGCTGGCCTCTTTAAGCATCTTCTCGGAGCTGTAGACCAAGGTATCTGCTTGGTTTCTGGCCTCGACTTCCTCTTTACGCTTGGAATCGTCAGAAGCGTACTTCTCAGCATCACGGATCTTGTTTTCGATCTCTTCCTTGGATAGCTTGTGGGGCGCGGTTATGGTCATAGCCTGCTGCTTCTTCGTCGCCAGATCCTTTGCGGAGACATGCAGGATGCCATTGGCATCGATGTCGAACGTGACCTCGATCTGCGGGACGCCCCTGGGCGCAGGCAGGATCTCCATGAGTGTGAATCGACCCAGCGATACGTTGTCCCTGGAGAATTGCCGCTCGCCCTGCAAAACGTTGATCTCCACGCTTGTCTGGTTGTCGGCGGCCGTTGTGAACACCTGGCTGCGCTTGGTGGGGATCGTTGTGTTGCGCTCGATCAGCTTTGTGCTTATCCCGCCCAGAGTCTCGATTCCAAGGCTTAAGGGGATGACATCGAGCAGCAGCAGATCCTTGACCTCTCCGCCAAGAACGCCTGCCTGTACGGCCGCGCCCATTGCCACGCACTCCATTGGGTCGACCCCGCGCTCTATCTCCTTGCCCATGAAGCCCTTGACGAACTCCTGGACAACCGGCATTCTCGTGGGACCTCCGACGAGGATGATCTTCTCGACCTGACTCTTATCCAGCTTGGCGTCGCTCAGCGCCTGGACCATGGGACCACGGCAGCGTTCCAGGACATCCTGGATGAGCTCTTCGAGCTTGGCTCTGGTAAGGGTCATGCTCAGGTGCTTGGGTCCGCTGGCGTCTGCGGTGATGTATGGCAGGTTGAGGTTGGTCTGCAGCATGGATGAGAGCTCGATCTTTGCAACCTCAACAGCCTCCCGGAGCCTCTGCATGGCCATGGAGTCCCTGCGCAGGTCGATGCCCGACTCCTGCTGGAACTTTGAGATCACGTGGTTGAGCAACCTCTCGTCCATATCCCGGCCGCCGAGTTGGGTGTCTCCGCTGGTTGACTTGACCTCGAATACGCCCTCTCCGATCTCCATTATGGTGACGTCCAAGGTTCCACCGCCCAGATCGAAGACCATCATCATCTGGTCTCCGATCTTGTCCAGGCCGTAGGCCAGGGCGGCGGCAGTCGGCTCGTTTATTATGCGGACCACTTCAAGGCCGGCGATGGTGCCGGCATCTTTTGTGGCCTGGCGCTGGTTGTCGTTGAAGTAGGCTGGAACGGTGATGACCGCCTTGTCCACGCGGTCGGCCAGGTATGTCTCGGCATCCTGCTTGATCTTGCGGAGGATCTGTGCGGAGATCTCCTCCGGTGTATAATGCTTGCCGAAGACCTCCACCTTGTAATCGGTTCCCATCTTTCTCTTGATCCCGGTAATGGTACCTTCCGGGTTTGTGACCGCCTGCCTGCGGGCCGGCTCACCCACCAGCACCTGGCCCTCTCTTGTGAAGGCCACGTAGGACGGAAAGGCTTTTCCACCAAGGCTTGTCCCTTCTGCGCTGGGTATTATGGTGGGCCGGCCTCCTACCAGCACTGCTGCTGCCGAGTTGCTGGTGCCGAGATCGATACCGATTATCTTTGCCATATTTTTCATCTCCCACTAGCTGAGCATAATAATGTCTTCAACATATAAAGATTGTTTCTCATTTACTGTG
This sequence comes from Methanosaeta sp. PtaB.Bin039, assembly GCA_002067795.1. Taxonomy (GTDB): domain Archaea; phylum Halobacteriota; class Methanosarcinia; order Methanotrichales; family Methanotrichaceae; genus MVQI01. The sequence goes on along the minus strand of MVQI01000044.1, from coordinate 2,445 downwards.
CCTGGCTACTGCCACTTTGGAGGTGCGTATGACTTTGGAATGAAGGGAGTAACCCTTTTGAAACTCCATGGCCACGCATCCTTCCTCAACTTCGCAGGATTCCATCTGCATCATGGCCTCGTGGAGGTAGGGATCGAACTTCTGGCCGGCGGCCTCTATGGGCTCTAGCCCCTCAGAGCTGAGGATCCCCCATAGCTGCTGGTTTAGGATACGTGAACCTTCGTCGTGTTTGGCTGCCTGTTCCATGCTGTCTACAAAGCCGAGCAGCTTTTTGATCAGGCCTTCTGTGGCGAACCTGGCCATCTCTTCCTTTTCTCTGGCAGTCCGTCTGAGCAGGTTTTCCATATCTGCCCTGCAACGCAGTAGCTGCTCCAGCCGCTCTCCAGCTTCCTGCCGGGCTGCCTCCAGTTCTTGCATCAGGCGCTGGGATTCGTCTGGTTTCCCGTTCCCTCCCTGAATTGTCTCCTCTCCGATCCCGTTCTCAGGGATATCTGCATCGTCGTTCAAGGCAATCCTCCGCCTGAAATAGGCTAGAGAGACCTTATCCTCGACAGCCCTGCTTGGGCATTTCTCAGAAATACTCTGCAACGCTCTCTCAAAAATCCCCATCTTCCGGCTGAGGAGCCGGGGGACGGGGGCTTGAAGGACGATCACATCATGGTATAGTCGTGGGGGCTCTGGCCTGGCTTGGGCTTCAGTTCTTCGCGCTTGGCGGCAATCAAGTCGTCCACTCTGAGGACCATGGCTGCTGCCTCGCTGGCCGATTTCAGGACCTGCTCTTTGACCCTCAGCGGTTCTACTACGCCCTTCTCCACCATATCCGCCGACTTTCCTATGGACGCATCGAGTCCTGCGTTCTTCTGACCAGATCCATGGGCGGAACGGAGCGAGACCAGGATATCTACCGGATCTAATCCGGCATTCTCGGCCAGGACCTTGGGAATTGCCTCGATGGCTTCGGCAAAAGCAGTCACCGCAAGCTGCTCCCTGCCGCTCAGGGTTGAGGCATAATGCCGGATATCCTCGGCCATCTCCACCTCGGCCGCTCCTCCTCCAGCCACGATCCTGCCGGATGTGAGGACGTCTCCGACCACGTAGAGAGCATCGTGCAGGGCTCTCTCCTGTTCGTCCAGGTATACTTCAGAGCCGCCGTGTACGATGATTGATACTGCCCTGGGATTCTTGCAGCCCTCCACGAAGATCATGGACTTCTCTTTCTTGACCTTCCTCTCTTCCACCAGCTCTGCACTACCCAAGTCGGCCGGAGTAATTTGCATAGCGTCGCCCACTATCCTTCCGCCAGTTGCCAGGGCAAGCAGCTTCATATCCTCATCCTTGACCCGTCGAGCAGCCAGTATGCCCCTTCTGGCCAGCATTCCCTGAGCAGCCACACCGATGCCCTTCTGGCAGAAGACCACGTTGGCCCCGGCCCGGGCCAGTGACTCCACCTGCTCTTCGAGCACTGCTTCCTCGCCCTTCTTGAAGCTCATCATGCTCTCCGGGTGTGAGATGGTGATCTTGGCGTCGGTCCCCAGCTTCTTGAGCTCCAGCGTGCCGTCGAGAAGCGCAATCCTAGCCTCCTTGATCTGGCGGGGCATCTCATTGCTCACCCGCTCCATCTCCAGAACTACTCCCCGGTTGAGGTTGCTGTCAGCCAGACGTCCTCCGGTTATCTTGACGATCTTGATCCGGTTGTCCACGTCCACTTTTCCGTCCTCAAGTATGGCCAGGGCGGCGTCGATGCATATCTGGGAGAGCGATTCCTTCTGGCCCTCGATGCTCTTTCCGGTCATGGCTGTCTGGGCTATGCGGGTCAGGATCTGGCGGTCCTGGCCTGAGACGGAGATGGCCATCTTATCAAGGACCGACCTGGCGCGGGCAGCTGCCTGCTTATAGCCCATAACTATGGTTGTGGGGTGAATCCCTTTGTCGATCAGGCTTTCTGCCTTCTTGAGGAGTTCCCCTGCCACGATGACCGCTGTGGTGGTGCCATCACCCACCTCATCGTCCTGAGCCTTGGCCACTTCCACGATCATCTTCGCCACAGGATGCTCGATATCCATCTCCCAGAGGATGGTTGCCCCGTCGTTGGTAACCACAGCATCGCCGGTATTGTCCACCATCATCTTGTCCATTCCCTTGGGGCCAAGGGTGCTTCGAACTGCTTCAGCTACCGCTATAGCGGCCATGATGTTCTTTCGCTGAACGTCTCGTCCGGTCTCTCTCTTGTGCCCTTCTTTCAGAACCACTATGGGATAGCCACTCATGCCAGCCAAATTCAAGTCCTCCCCGGCATTTCTGCGATTAAGCAGTTTAAAGTTCTATATAAATCTATCTCATAGTGAGCAGTCTGGTCCGGCGGGATGAAACGAATGTGAATGCTCCCCTCCCTAAATGGAGGGGCTTCTATCGCGTTTGCGAAGAGATTGCATCCCCAATCTCAGA
>MVQI01000043.1 GCA_002067795.1 Methanosaeta sp. PtaB.Bin039 | reverse complement strand
CCTTAAGCATGGTTATAGTTAAGCTATTATTAAGATATATAGTTTTCTGCTTAACTTACGGCATTCATCCCCTCCCCTAAAGGAGAGGGGTCTTCTGCCTGCTTTTCTATAACCGCCCTTCCGGCCCCATCTCAGTTTTCGAAAATAGATGTACAAAAGCGAGATCTATTTGGCATCCTCTTCTTCTTATTCTCCTTGTCCTCTTCTCCTTCTTCTTCCCCGGCCCATGGCAACCTTGAAATTCTCATAGATGAAAATGATAATAATCTGAATACCAGCAAACGAGGTTGAATGGATATGACCGACCGCAACACACCGGGACGGCCCCAGCCGCGCGACTCCGACAATCCCATAATCGAGCAGTTCAAGGACGACCTGCTCTACCATTCCTTCGCCGGCTGGAAAGGCCAGACGACCGCCGCCGAGAAGCAGACCCATCTTGAGAGCCTCCTCGGCCAGATGATGCAGCGTGTAAAAAACCTGGAAGCGCGTGTCGAGAAGCTGGAGGAGAAGGGCTGACCAGGGTGGCTGAGTTGATCTCAGGCGTTTGTCGAAGATTGCGGAATACTTTCCTTTCGCATAAAAGCAAGGCCGCCTGATCGGGTCAGCGGTGCAAGAGTATAGTCGATTGGGACTTGAATTTGGAGGTTGATGTCATGGCATCTGAGAGGAAGATGGCTGCAGCCCTGGCCAGCCTTGCGCTGCTCCTGGCATTCGTCGCGCCGGCTGGTGCCCAGGACCTGTCAGGCGTGATCCCGGGGCTTTCGCAGCTTCCAGCCCCCGATTGGGTGCGTGAGGGGACCAGGATGAGCTACTACTCGTCCAGTGCAAACGTGCCGGATGCTACCGAGAAGTACATTCTGGACGAGGAAGGGGATTGGGTGGGGCTCACCTCAGGCAAGAGATATCGTCGGGAGGAGGTCTTCGGCGCCGCAGGGCACGGGATTACCCAGGTCGATGTTCTATCTGTGGACCAGAGGGGCTCGCTTCTCAAGATCACTCCCTGGTCCTACTCGAACTTTGACGGACCGCTTGTACCTCTGAAACAGGGATACACAGCCAGCCTGGCAGCCGGTGGAGACTGGTACATCAATCCCCAGGTCTTAGCCCAGCTCCAGGACCGGCGAGGCGGCGGCCTGACAGTATTGCGGATGCCGTATCAGATTGGGGCACAAACCTACAACGCCATCAGGATCCAGACGCAGTCTGAGGCGGCCACCTTCGCCAAGGTATACGATCTGAATTCTGGCCAGCTTTTGGCCACATTCAATGCGGTGACCGGCGAAGGAACCACGTTTGCCCAGGCCATCTCCCTTGGGGTAAGGCAGATGGAGCTGCCATGGCTTGGAATGGACCTGCCCGGCTGGCTGAGGCAGGGTGCATCGCTCAGCTACCAGGGAACAAAGACCTCTCAGGTCCCGCTTGCCTCTTTCGAGAACCGCATTCCTCTGACGGTCTCGATCAGCTTCACCGCCGCCGATCAGAGGGGCTATACCTACCGGCGGACGTCCACCCTCAGCGCTTCTGGCTTTCCGTCTGTAAGCGAGCAGGACGCGCAGGCCGGCGGAATCGGAGAGCCTGGCGGTCTGGTCCTGCCCCCGGCTGCTCTGGCCAGCCTTCGGGCAGGCCAGGTCATCGACAGTGACGATATAACTGGTGTCACGGTCTCGGTGGTCGACATCCGTCCCGATTATGACGGGAGGAACACGGTCGTAATCCAGGCAAAAAACCAGGCCTACTCCGCCCAGATGACCTACGATGTGGACTCCGGGGTAATGGTCGGCTTTGAGGCGCTCACGGCAGGCGAACTGGCCAACGACATACTCAGGATGAACCTGGTGCGGGGAGGCTAGACCAAGAGAATGCAAAAAAACGGGGACGATTGGTCAAGGCTGCAGAATCGGTGCTCCCGGGCCTGGGATGAGGGCCGGGTCGCCCCTCTCCTCCTCCTCTTCCTCCTGGCGCGTCCCAAAACCGTTCTGAGGCCGTCGTCCCGTCCGGCACTACTGCTGGCAGACAGCTTAATTACCAAAGCCATTCAAACTTAAAATGGTGATAAATGCCATGATCCACACCGATCGGGTATACTCTTCCAAAGAGCTGGACAGCGAGGACGAGCTTGTGCAGGCAGTGACCAAGCACACCTGGCCGCTCTGCTACAGCTTCTATCACGACGGTCTGCTCTACCTAAACGACACCGACTCCGAGTCCGACCCCGAGTACGTCGTCATGATCTTCGATCGGGCTGAGGGGCACCACGACGTCATAGGCAGGGAGGTTGGGCGGTTTCGGCCCCGGGATATGGACGAGGCAGCGGTGCGAAAGTACGTGGCCGATATGGAGGCAGGCCGCTGGGAGACAGAGCTGCCGCTTCGAGTGGTGGCTGAGCCTGTCTGGCACCACAGCTGCGCCTGCTGCCGCCTGATTGAGGAGGAGTGATTCGGCCGGTCGAGGCAAAATGGAAGATCGATACTATTTTTCGCCGCCATCCAGCCTCGGCCGCTGCTGGCGCGTCTGGTTCTTTTCTTTCTGCCACTCTCTGCGGATCAGTGATGCCGCATAAAGTCTGGCCAGTGGCCGAAGCTCATCATCATCCGGCATCCTGGCAATTCTCAGCCTTCTCACCAGCGGCTTTACCCTGTCAGCCCCAAAGTAGATCTCCATCCCCTTGAGGCGCAGCAGCAGCTGAAACAGCCCCTGGCCAGAGATGCCAGGCGGGCTTATTGTTGACAGGTCTGCCCAGAGATCGGCGTCGTTACCCAAGATCCCGGCAACCTCTGCAAGCCGATCGTGCATCTGCGCGTCTGCCTGGCAGCCTGAAAACCTGTTGAACTGGCGGTCTCTCTTGCAGGTCAACAGGTTCATCTTGGACAGGTAGAAGGCTGCCCGGCATACCTGTGGCTTGACCTGGTGCACGCGGCAGCCGAAAAGTTCCTGGTCGAAGAACGGGCAGGCCTCGCCCTCCTCTTTCCTGATCAGGCGGGCAGATCCGACCAGCGGGCCAGCAATGGTATGCGGCCGGCTGAACCGGTGAAGGAAGCTCTTGCGGCTAATTCCCAGGAACTCGGCTATCCTGCGGGCGTCCTGGTCGGATAGCGCCACCTCCATTTCCTCAAGGCAGCATCTGCCGCAGCGCTGGCAGATTGCCAGCAGGTGAAACGCGGCATTTCCGCTGAAGTATGGCTCGAAGTCCTCGCTGATCATCTCCTCCATATCTTCGATGACCCTGTCCAGTTCTCTGAGCCCCCCTGCCGGCACGAGACATGAGAGAGCAAGAAGAGCAGTCCTGGCATCCTCGACAATCTGTCTAATCTCCGGGTCTCCTGCGCTCTCGCTCACTGTCCTCCCCATTTCAAAGACTGGATCTTAAAGATGAATTCGCCTGCCAGGCCTATTAAACCTCTTCTTTCGTCGGGGAGCTGCAGGCCAAAGAAAGCCTGAAGTAGTCCTGTGCAGAGTCTGTCCTCTCGAGCTGAAACGATCATGGGATGCGAGATTGCCATTAATCGGGCCTGGGATGAGCTTGACCATCTAAGCGACCAGGTTGAGTACTCAATCCCCTTCCTCACTGATAACTATTCCGTGCGGCTAAAGAACAGGTCGGTCGTGGGGCGGTCCGAAGCGGCTGCTGTTCCAGACCACATAGTCCTGCTGCTGCTTCATTACCTGATCGGCATCATGAAGCGGCAGTTTTGCCCGTCAGGCCAGTGGGTATCCTTCAGATCTATATGGGGCGGCAGCTCCTACTATCCAGCCTATCGCCGAGCAGTCCTGCTGCCGCTGATCGAGCGGTTTTGGGCCGATCCAAAAGCCCTGGCCAGGGCTCTTCTGTCTGGCCTTGGCGGCCGGGCGGCTTCAGGCGGGGACCTCTCTGTCGATCTTGCGACATTCCCGGGCGTCGTTGTCCGCGTGACCCTCTGGTCTGGGGAAGGTGCGATCTCGCCGGAGGCTATACTGCTATTCGACAGCCATCTCCCCCACCTTCTGGCAACCGAGGATATCGTGGTACTCCACGAGACGGTTGTCGGCAGGGCGCTGTCCCTCGCATCCGATGGGCCGATCATCTGAATCGAGCTCTTGCCTGACACAGGTCCTCTTAGTCGTCAGGCCCCTCCCCTGGCAACAGGCTTATGCAATAAGGGCACCACCGTGCAGAAAGGCGGCCATGGAGGCCGGCGGCGTATGATCGGGCAGAATGGCAAAAAGGGGAATGGATCTGGCAGGCTGGCGGCTCTCTCGGAGTTATTGGCTGAGGCCTACCTGGGCTTTGATCAGGCCAGAGGTGCCGAGGCGGCTGCAGCCATCTCGTATTACGCCCTCTTCTCCCTGTTCCCGTTCCTGCTCATACTTGCAGCCGCCGGAAGCATACTCCTCGAGTCCCTGCAGGCCGAGACGCAACTGATATCCATGGCCGATCAGTTCTTCCCTGCAGCAGCCGACCTGATCGGCGAGAACCTGCACCGGCTCTTCGTTCTGCGGACGCCGGTGAGCATGGTGGCCCTGGCCGGTCTTCTCTGGTCGGCTACGGGTGTCTTCTCCGGCCTGGCAGGCAGCGTCGATCGGGCATTCGGTGGCCGAGGCGGCCACCCGTTCTGGCGCTGGCGTCTGGTGGCGCTAGGCATGGCTGCCCTCTTCCTGGCAGGCCTCTTGCTATTGGTTCAGCTCTCCACAGGCGCGCTGCTGTTCCTCAGCCAGGGCGATCACGGTCCGTGGCTCACCCCCATCTTCAGGTCACTCGTAACCGGCCTGCCATACGCCGTGCTATCCCTTCTTCTTCCCTGGTTTCTGGTGCTGGCAGTCTCCTTCCTGCTCTACCTGTGGGCCCCTGCATCTCCGGTGGCTGTCCAGGACGCATTGCTGGGCGCGCTTTTCTCCGCCTCGGCCTGGCTTGTTGGCAAATACATCTTCCTGTGGTATCTTGAGATGGCTTTCAGCCGCTACCAGCTCATATACGGCTCACTCGGTACGGTGATAGCCCTGATGCTCTGGGTTTACTGCACAGGTCTGATCCTGCTCGTCGGAGCCCACCTGGGAGCAGCTGCCGCCCGCTGCCGGAGCCGCCGTTAAAAATAGCAGGCTGAAATTCTCACTTTGGCGTCGCCGTTTGAATGTCTTGGGCATCTATGGTGCCTTTGGGCCACCGCAACCCAACCGATTACCGCGGTATGCTGTATCGAGGCGTCATAGTGGGAGCATTACCGATTAGTCGTGGCCGGTCGCTGGCACCTCGTGCCTGCCCCGGATCGGCGCTTTTTTCAGCAGTCGAACGATTGCCAGATGCCTGGATAATATGAGGCACATTTGGCAAAAGTTGGGTGGTCTGCCAGGTGATGACCCGCCAACGTTTTGGATTTATCAGGTAACTGCACCTGCTCCCGGCAATGCCGTGCGATTGCTCATGAGGTCGATGACCGTCCTGTTCTTCCCGGAGCCGATCTCAATGAGCTGCGGCTGCCGGACCTTTAGCTGCCGCACCGGAGCCACGATGCTCCGGTTGTATATGTTCCATACAGGCCTGGTCTGTGCTGTTGGCTGATGCAGGAGCTTGATATACGGAAGCGCCGTCACGTTGTAGGCAGGCCGATCCTTCAGGTGCAGGCTTAGGTCGTGCACAGAAGGAGGCTGCCAGTACTCAAGGCTGGTCTTCCATTGGGGGTTTTGAAATTGAGCGCTGGCGCACAGGCAGGTGACGGTGATTAGGGTGGCCAGCAAGGCCAAACAGACGGCCAGTCGCAGGGTCATGGGGATCTGGCTTCTATTCTCCGCAGGATGAATATCAACCTGATGCTTTATTGATTTGGGGATGGGATCAACGCCTTTAAGCCATATGCTGGCCAAAGTGCTTAGGCATGTTTCGGGACCGGCTTCGTGGATCAGTACCGCCACATCTTCTCCACCTGCTCCCGCGGGGATTTTCGGTTGTGGGTCACGTGGCCGTCCTCTCCATCCCGCCAGCACTGGCCGATTACCGCAACGAGGTGGCTTTGGCGGTCTTGGCCCAGAACCGCTCTGTGCGCACCGTCCTCAACCGCGTCTCACCCTCAGCCGACGACCGCCGGGTGGGCAAAATGGAGCTATTGGCGGGGACAGATACCGTAACCTGCCACCGTGAGGGCGGCTTTTCTTACCATCTGGATGTCTCCTCGGTCTTTTGGAGCAGCCGCCTGGCTTATGAGAGGCAGAGGATTGCAGGAATTGTCCTGCCTGGCGAGCGGGTCCTCGTCCCATTCTGTGGCGTCGGGCCGTTCGCCATACCCATTGCCGCCAGAGGCTGCAGGGTGCTGGGCCTGGAGAAGAGCGCCCAGGCCTGCAGCTGGCTGGTCCGAAATGTCAGGGAGAACCGCGTGGAAGGTCGCGTGGATATCGTGCGGGCTGATGCCTGGAATCTGGAGAACCTGCTATCGCCCTGCTTTGATAGGGCAGTGGTGCCAGCCCCTTACGGCCAGGAGTCCATCCTTGGGGCGGTCCAGGCCCTGGTGCGTCCAGGCGGCTGGATTCATCTCTACGCATTCAAGAAGCAGGTCCAGATCGAGGACCTCATATCCGGATTTCAGGATCGGGGCCTGGAAGTAAAGCTGTATCGCCCATGCGGCAACGTCGCTCCGCGGGTAAGCCGCTGGGCCTTCGACCTGAGGCTGGTCTAGGTTTTCCAGGGCGGCAGCGGTTTTGGGCACTGCTTCTTCGCCTACCATAAAATTTAATTATTATTCAGGACTACTACAAACTAATTATTAAACAAAGGTGTATATCGTGCCGTTACCGTCTTTAGGATTGGGCTTGCCGGCCGCCACCGTCAGACGACGTCCCGGGCTGCGCGGCGGCCTGGCCGCGCTTATGGGGCGTCTGGGCGGCAAAGCCTCCGGTGATATCCCCCTCAAGCGGCAGGGATTCATCGGCCTGTACCATCCTTTCAAAGGTAGGGTCTATGCAGGCACCAATATCGTCGAGGACGAGGACCTCTACTCGGCATACCTATTTGGTGAGAACGCCATACTCTCCAGCCCAAGCTACGGCGAGTATCGGTTCCAGGAGAACATCGAGAGGCACTGCTACGAGTTGGATGTCAACCGGGTGCACGGCATGGTGCTGCCTCCTTCCGAAGGCGGCCTTGTGAACAACCCCGCCGACACCAACCTCTGGTCGCCTGCGACATCTCCGGGGATGATACAGGGAGCAGTGCGCTACTCCCAGATCTCCCGCCTCTACCCTCAGATCACGGGGATGATCATCGACGACTTCTGGCGAAACTACCAAGGGGCAATACAGCCGGACCAGCTGCGGTCGATCAGGGGTGCTCTTCTGGGAAAGCGGGTGGACCCAAGCGGCAAAGTCGAGGAGTCATCCCCGGCCTCAACCCCCCATCTCAAGCTCTATGTCGTGACGTACGAGGGCGAGGTTGGCACGCCGGACGAGAGTGCCCTGGAGTGCATAGATGGCGTCAACTTCTGGATGTACAACCAGCAGAGCTACTATCGCTACTTCGATGACTTCATCATACAGATCAAGGAGCGGTATCCGGACAAGGAGATAATCCCCGGCATCTACATTCATAACAGCGACTTCGGGGATATGGGCAGGGACTCGATATCCTTCCTCCTCGAGAAGAGCATCGAGCTGTACGAGGACGGATACGTCTCCGGGGTTCTTCTCTTCGCCGGCCACTGGCTGGTCAAGAAATACATCAGCCGGGAGCGCAGCAATGCGGTGGGCTTATCCGACCTCTTCTACCGGCTCTATTATCCGTACCTTGGCTCGGCCAGGCTTCAGGTTGTGGACTCCTCGTCCGGCCGCCCTTTGGAGAAGGCATATGTCAAGGTCACCTCATCCGGCAAGAAGGCCAGGGTAGAGAGGGCTGTCACTCAGAAGTACACCAACCAGCTTGGCTGGTTCGAGTTCTCAGGCTGGGGCGGAAAAAGCCAGCGGGGGATGGAGTATACGATAACCGTGGAGAAGGCGGGCTATCGTCTTAAGAAGGCCGGCTTGACCATCGTCCCTGGGGAAGACCAGGTGCTTCCAGCCATATCGCTCCGTCCTGAGGGCTGAGATGCCCTCGAACGGCAGACTTGAGATCGATCAGGCGGAGGGATTTCAAGGACGCAGTGCCATTACTATCTTCACTCTCCCAAACCCGAATCGGTCGCAGCCAACCGATCCGGATCTTCAGGGCATGAGCTATCCCGCTGGCTGTTCATCGCTCTCCGAAGGGTATGGATAAAAATACAATAATGAAAAACTTTATAAGTCATGGTCCACGAACGATGTTGACGAGGTGATTTTTTGGCCAAGCTCGATAGGGGCGAGAGGTCCGCTCAGCAGAAGGGCGAACCCAGAAAAGTTGCCAGAAGAAGCCGGTGATGGTTCTCTATTTTGGCAGATCACAAAATTTTGCTGATAATGGAGACGGTGGCAGACGGCTGCTTGGGCGGTCTCTGTCAATCCCGTCCCCTTTTGCACCATTTTCTATAGATAGGCATCCGCCATTGCAGGCCTTCCGAACTCAGGTCTGGGCAGCTCTTTGAAATATCTGCAGAGTAGATAAGGTCAATGGGACTGGCTGGAGTTCTGTCACTTCATCCAGGATCTGACACACTCAGCGAGTTCGAGCGCAGTTGAGCGTGAGAGGTAAAGGGTGGTATCTTCCTGTACGACCTGATCGTGGTGGGCGGCGGTCCAGCCGGATCCTCGGCTGCCAGGGCAGCTGCAGGGCTGGGACTGCGGGTCGTCCTGCTGGAGATGGCCAGGCACCCACGCTATAAGGCCTGCGGCGGAGCCCTATCAGAGCAGGCCCGCTTCTATCTGGACTTTTCACTGCCTCAGGAGGTTGTCGATGCGGAGGTCTGCTCTCTGCGGGTCAGCTTCGGAAGGAAGAGCATAGTTCATGACGCGGGCCGGCGTCTCAGCACCATGATCACGCGCAGCGCCTTTGACCATCTGCTTCTTGAGAAGGCGGCAGAGGCTGGCGCGGATGTGCTGACGGGGCGGCGGGTCAGGCGGGTCCGTGAGGCTGACGGGGCCGCTGTAGCGGATGCCGGCGAGGAGCTGCGGGGCAGCTTTGTGCTTATTGCGGAGGGTTACAGGGGCCGGCTGATGAGATCTGTCAGGCCTGATCTGCCAGACGAGCGGGGCTTTTGTCTTGTGGCCGAGGTTGCAGGCCGATGCCAGTTTCCCGGCCTTGACATTCAATTCGGTGGAGCTGATATGGGCTACGGGTGGATATTTCCTCACCGGCATTTCCTATCGGTTGGCATCGGTGGGCTGGCAAGCCGACTGGCAGATCCAAAGACGGCTCTGGAAGTGTTCCTGAGGAGCAACAACCTGTCCTTCTCCGGTCGCCTCCATGGCCATCCCATCCCCCTGGCCGGCCCCTCCATGAAGCTTGTGAAGGGGCGGATGATTCTGGCAGGAGACGCAGCAGGATTTGTCGATCCTTTCACCGGAGAGGGCATAGCCTACGCGATCCGCTCCGGCCAGCTGGCTGCCAGGACAGTGGCAGAAGCTCTTGCCGATGGAATCAGCCTGGACAGCTATCGCCATCTTTGCTGGTCTGAGTTCGGATCAGACCTCCGGTTCTCGCTGTTTATGACCCGCCTGATGCATCGCCACCCTCAGCGTCTCTTCCCGCTCTTTATCGACCACCCCGAGCTATTGGAGCGGTACCTGAAGATCCCCGGCAGCCAGACTGGCTACCGGGACTTCCTGACGTATCTTGCCTGGCGGCTGCCTGGACTGCTGATACGCAGATGGAATGACTGCCGTTGAGTTTTTTAAAAAAAGCAGGCCGGCCGCGTCTTCCGCGTGGCCGGGTATCACGATATCCCTGCATGCGTATTGGCGGCTCCTGGCAGGCCGTCTATCTCTCCACCTCGCCTGTCCTGACCTTTCCGGACATCGCCACCGGAAGGACGAAGATGCGACCATCCCCGAACTTCCCGGTCCTGGCCGCATCGCAGATGGTCTTCATGACAGTCTCTGCCTCGTCGTCGCCGACGATCATCTCTATCTTCAGCTTGGGCAGGAGGTCCACGTCAAGAGTGCCGCCTCGGTACTGCAGCTTTATGCCCTTCTGCTCGCCCCTGCCCAGCACCTCGCTCATCGTCATGGCCACAAAGCCCTTCTCTTCCAGGGCTTTCTTCACCTGCTCCTGCCTCTCCGGCCGAATTATGGCCTCGATCTTCATCATCTCGATCATCCTCCGGGTTTGCCCAATCTTTGCATATCTGGCCAGGACTTCATCGGACTTCTTCTTCCGCGTCCCGTCTCATTCTTCGCTTCAGGCGTAGGCCTTCTCGCCGTGGGTGGCTATGTCCAGGCCAACGTATTCCTCATCTTCCGATACCCGCAGCCCCATGACCGAGTCCACCGCCCTGGCCAGCAGGTATGTGACCCCGAATGCATAGACCACCGATACAGCGGCCGCCAGTACCTGGGCGACGAACTGCCCCACATCTCCGTACAAAAGCCCGCTGTAGGCGTTGACTGCCGGGCTTGCGAAAATGCCGGTGGCGATCGCGCCCCATAGCCCGCCCATGCCATGCACCGCCCATGCGTCCAGGCTCTCGTCCAGCCCCCGGCTGACCCTGAAGAGCAGCGCAGTATAGCAGAGCACTCCTGCCGCCGCTCCGATTATCAGTGAGGAGACTGCGTCCACGTACCCGGCTGCCGGCGTTATGGCCACGAGGCCGGCTATGCCGCCGCTCACCATTCCAAGGGCGCTGGGCTTGCCCTTCATCCAGGAGGCTGCCAGCCATGCCAGTGCTCCGGCTGCGGCCGAGGTGTTGGTGACCACGAAGGCGGAAGCTGCCAGGCCTCCGGCGGTCAGAGCCGATCCGGCGTTGAAGCCGAACCAGCCGAACCATAGCAGACCGGCTCCGATCATGGACATGGGTATGTTGTGCGGCTCCATCACGTAGGAGCCAAATCCGGTCCTGCGGCCGATGACGATTGCCAGGGCCAGGGCGGAGAAGCCGGAGCTGATATGCACCACGGTTCCGCCTGCGAAGTCTAGCGCACCCAGCTTCGCCAGCCAGCCGCCTGCCCATACCCAGTGTGCCAGGGGGTCATAGACCAGCGTGGTCCACAGCAATGCCAGGACGATGAAGGAGGACAGCTTGATCCTCTCAGCAACCGCCGAGGTCAGTATTGCAAGGGTGACCGCCGCAAATACAAGCTGGAATGCCATATACAGCAGATGCGGGATGGTCGCGGCCAATGGAGCGCTCTCTATCCCCACCCCGGAGAGTCCCAGGAAGTCCAATCCCCCGATGATCCCGCCGATGTCAGGCCCAAAGGCGAGGCTGTAGCCGAAGACAATCCACTGGACGCTTGCCAGGGCAAAGGCCAGGAAGGACAGGCCGATCATCGAGACGACCGTCTTGGACCGCACCAGCCCTCCGTAGAACAATCCCACCCCAGGCGTCATCAGCATCACCATTGCCGTAGAGGCCAGGACCCATGCTGTATCTCCACTATCCAGAGCCATTTACCTCACCTTTTAAATATATAAATTATTTCCGGATCCGTCTCCGGTACATTCGGACGGCACGCTTTTTCCTGTAAGGCCATCTGAGGCCTCACCGACTATCACCCCTCCCGGGCAGATTAAAAAGGATATTTGATATCTTCTAAGAAAAGCTATGAACCTTTCATACGGCATGTGATATTCTTCTCAGGGCGCGACACGGAGAATCGGCCCTTTCCGGACCATGAGACATCTAACTCTCATTCTCCGGCCCAGACAAGCAGGCCCAGTCCTGCCGAGAGCATGTTTGCTGCGAGGGAGACAGCGATGCCCTGCTTGAGGCCGGTTGGGAATAGCAGCGATATGAGAAGGCCTTCACAGAGCACAACCGCTGCTTCCAGCGGAACCTGGCCGGCATGAAGGTAGAGGTGGGCATAGTTTGCGAGGGGATTTGTAAGGGCGTTGATCAGGACGGCGCTGAGGACCAGTCTGGAGGCCGGGCGGCGCAAGACGATGAGGTAGACCAGGCTCTCAGATGCGGCGGTGAGCAGGAAGGCCTCGGCCAGCAAAGCGAGCAAGCTCAGTGCCTGCCCCTCCTCCATAAAATGAGGATGATCGCTGCCAGAGCTAAGGCAGGGAGGCCGAAGAACCAGAGCATCAGGCTGAGGTGCACTTTTGGTCTAGTCAATCAGCCCGGCCGGGCGCCGGGATCTGCTGCCCCTCGCCCACCGGCAGATCCTCCTGTTCTCCATCCTCATAGCTGTAGACCACCCGGGTGGGTGTTACTGCCAGCCCGTCTCTTCCTGGATCGACCTTCAGGAAGACCTGCGCCCTCTCCAGGCCGATGCTTTTGTTCACGCTGAAGGCCACCGGCAGGGCCATGTCGGATCTGATCAGGTCGGAGCTCGAAGCGCAGTAGCCTGTGCGGTTATCCCAGAAAGCCTGCGGATCGAAGCTTGCTGCAGGCTGTGCGACTATCACAAATCCATCGAGCTTGTACCCCCCGCCAAATCCGGGATTGCTCTGGTTTATGATAGTTACATACTCGCAACCCCAGATCTCGCTGGTGGCCATGATCAGATAATCTGGATGCTCGTCCAGGTTCGTCACCCTGTACTGATAGCTCACGTAGGTCGTGCCCGGCACCAGCAAGTCTGCGGTGACCGAGGGCATCAGCAGCGGCCAAGAAAGGGCCAAGAGCCCGATGAGAGCGGCAAGACGCATGATTTCACCATTCCCAACTATTGTGCCCTGTTCGTTTAACATCTTTTTGGCGGAGCCCAGCTGGCCTGCTCGTCTTTTCTCTCTTCAGGTCATAGGCGTGAGGGGCGAAGAACCACGACGCGACTGGCGAACATCACCGGCCTGACGTCTTCTCCTGGGCTCTCTGGTTGATGATCCGGTCCGACCTGACCAGGGCTTCATGGGTCTTGCCGAAGTGGCGGGCAGCCTCCTGCATCATGCGGCAGAACTCCTCAGTGTCGCCCGCGTCAGCTGCCTGGCCCAGCTTTTTCGCCTGGTCTATGAAGGTGCGGCGGACCTGGGCCGCTGCCGGATTGGACTGGATCATGGCATACAGCTCCGGACTTTGGTCAAGGATGCGGCCCACGAAGTCCAGCATGATATCGTAAACCGGGGACATGAAACGCCTGGAGCGGGTCACGTCGAACTGGAGGGCTTGAAGCGTGGACCCGATGGAGAGGTAAGCGAAGTGGGTCAGTGCCTGGACCACTGCCATCATCTCGTCGTGCTCCTCAGCCCCCATCACCTCAACCCTCGCCCCATCGCCTATGAATAGCTCCCTTATGACCGGCAGCCAGCTCTCGCCACGGTCGTGGACCGGGATCAGTATCACGGTCTGGCCGAGGATTGCAGGCACGGTCGGGCCGAACATGGGGTGGGTGCCCAATACCTCGACTCCGGGGGGCGCATATCGTGACATCACACTCATGGCTTCGGACTTCAGCGATGTCACATCCATCAGAAGAGCGCCTGGTCGCATGAGGGGTGCCAGGTCCATGACCACCTGGGCGGTTCGCTGGATTGGCACCGATATGAGCATAACGTCGCACTTTGCAGCCGCTTTCCTCACATCAGGGGCGAAATCCACTCCCAGCGCCTCTGCCACATCCCTCTTGCCGCTCGGTCCCCATACCTGCACAAGAAATCCACGGTCCCGAAAGTAGCGGGCGAACCAGGAACCGGTCTCCCCCGTCCCCCCAACGATCAGCATCCGCTTCATGACCCCTTCCCTCCGGCCCTCTTGGTTCCATCTCTTCTTGCCGGATGACTCTCCGCGTGATTGGCGGGGGCTTGGCGAGACTGCAGAGCCTCTCGCACAGCCGCCTCCATGACCCTGACAGGCGGCTCAAGTCCAGTCCAGATGCGCAACGCCAAAGCGCCCTGATGTACCAGCATTGTCACGCCATCCACTGCCCTGGCCCCTGCCTGGCGGGCATCGCGGATCAGCTCGGTCTCACGGTTATAGACGATATCGAATACCGCCTGATCTCGCTTGAGAAGCCGGCCGTCAAATAGCCTCTTCTCGCCCTGATGCATCCCAACCGATGTGGCGTTGACGATCAGGTCTGCCCATTCCACCAGCTCCCGGATCTCGTCGAATCCGTGGCCGCTTGCTGAGAATGTCTCTGCCATTGCCACAGCTCTCGCAGGGTGGCGGTTGGCGATGGCCAGCTCCACTTTGGCCAAGGAGAGCTCGTAGGCCAGTGCACGGGCAGCCCCGCCAGCCCCTATCAGCAGGACCCGGCTCTTCGGGACCCAGATCCCTGCCCTTTCCAGTGCCAGCAGGGCGCCGCTTCCGTCGGTGTTATGGCCGGTCATTATGCCCTCCCCAAAGGCCACCGTATTCACCGCCCCGATGGCCCTGGCGGTCTCGTCCGGCTGCACCAGCGAGAGGGCCTTCTCCTTCAATGGGATGGTCAGGTTGATCCCACCAAAACCCATTGCTTTGGCGCCGCTGAGGGCATCGGCCAGGGCATCGGCCCCGACACGGAATGGGTGGTAACATGCCTCGATCCCCATAGACCGAAAAGCGGCGTTGTGCATCACCGGGGAGAGGCTGTGATCGACAGGGTCTCCGAAGACGGCGTAGACCTTCATATCAAGGAGTTCTCCTGATTAAATAAATAAGCATCTGAGCTGGCAAATGATGGCGGCGCCCTGGAAATCCATCAGTTCTCCCGGTTGTCCAAAAGGGCGCCTGGGACTTGGCATCGAGCTTCATTCGCCAGCTTAAGACCAGACGACCAGGTAGATCGCGCCGCCTGCCAGCGCTCCGAATAGGGTGGCCATCAAGTTGACCCCGTTGTTGGTGAGCATGCCCGTCCGCTGAAGCGTGGCTCCGAGAAGGCTGTCGAAGTTCGTTCCCAAAAAGCCTCCGAGCACAGCGGCGGCCAGCCCCTGAAGCCCGCTCATGCCTATGGCCACCGCCAGGACCCCAACGGCTGCAGCTCCCAGGACGGAGGCGGCCTCACCAAGTGCGGTAACTCCGCCGTCCACACCCGGCTCCACGCGCCTCAGAGTTGTGATCATGCGGGGCGGCGTCGAGCTGGTCTCACCGATCTCGCTTGCCAGGGTGTCGCCGCAGGCGGTGGCCACCGATCCGAGGTAGGCGAAGAGTATTAACTCGCTGCTGTAAAGGCCGTAGAGGATGGCCAGAGCCAGGGGCACCAGGCTGTTGCTGTATACGTTCTTGTATCCGCGAACACCTCCGCCGGACTGGGCGATGCCCAGCTTCTCTTTCTTGGCATAGCCGTAGCGTGTGAAGGCCCCGCCCAGCAGGTAGAAGCAGAGCAGAAGCAAAAACCAGGAGAAACCGGCGAAGAGCACGACCAGTATGCAGATTATTATCTCGCTCAATATGGCATCGACGTCTCCAGCCCTCGCCCAGTAGGCTCCCAGGCCAAGCACGAGCGCGAAGATGTAGATCATGATCATCCTGCCCAGCTCTGGGAGGGGATAGTCAAAGGAGAACAGCCACATCACCATGCAGGCGCCAAACGGGACCAGGAAGTCCCTCTCTTTGGATACGTGCTGCAGAAAAGCGCCGGACAGCCCCCCCAGCAGGGTCATGAACAGTATCTTCTCGGGAAGCAGGCCAGATGAGTTGATTGCAGCCGCCGGGTAGCCGAGGGCCACGGTGGTCATCAGGTAGATCAGGCTGCCGGATAGTGCTCCAAAAGGCCTGGAGGCCAGGCATGCGAAGGTGGAGACGACGAAGGAGATCGACACGACATACATGGGGAGGTTTAAGTGGCTGAGCTCGATTGAGAACTTCATCAGGAGAAGGAGGGCCAAAGAGGCCGATAGCATGCGCGTGCTGCGCTCTAGGTAGGCAACGGCTGCGAGGGGCAGCACTGCCAGGACTCCGGCCCATGGCAAGAGCAGGACCATGAGGCCCACCAATGCCCGGGCGGCGTCCTCCCTGTTCATAAGCCAGGAGTCTCTCCCCTCCCAAAAATACTTTGCCCACCGGGGAAGTTCACCTCTCCAGGGGGCAGTATCAACTGATCCGACGTCTTTACGAAAAGCTGCTTGAAGGAGAGGTGTCCCGCTCTCCACTCCCGGGCTGCGTCGCAGTGGTCATTCCAGGCATCGACCTGGAGGGCCCGGACTTCGAGCATATGCGCCGGCTGATCGGCTGGTCTGCCTCCGTCGGGCTGCGTTGTCTGCTCATCCACCTGACCGGGGAGGATCTCGGGCCTGTCCAGGAGCTGAGCGGCCGCCTTGTGCGGGAGCTGGCATTGGTCGAAGCCGATGTCGAGGTGGTCTGGATAGGCGGAGCCTCCAGTACCGGCCGGGGCGGGCCAAGGGTGGTTGTCTCCCTTGGCTGCAGCGGAAAGCGAGAGGTGACGGCAGCCATTCAGGCGGTCCTTCGTCAGGTGGAGGCTGGCGGGATTTCCCCCGACCAGATCGATGAGGCGCAGATCGAACGGCATCTGAGATTCTCGGAGCGACCCGATCTGGTCATCAGGGCAGGTGGGCGGCAGCTCAGCGATTTCATGATCTGGCAGGCTGCTTATTCCGAGCTATATTTCACTGAGATAAACTGGCCTTCGGTCAGAAAGATAGACTTCCTGCGGGCAATCCGGGATTACCAGAAGCGAGAGAGGCGTTTTGGACGCTAGCCAATCTCTTCACTGCGTCTGGAGCTTCAGGTCTCTCGACGGTATTTGGGAGAGGTATTGAGCCGGTATCGGGTCGGAGATCACTATGTTGTCGTTCACCCTCATCATTCGCACCCCCGCCATCTGGGCAGAGGCTGCGTCCACCCTGATGACCCTGGGATTGGAGGTACGAAACGTGCCAACATGCCAGGCTTTCTCGGGGCTGGTGCTCAGATGGACGTACCTCTGCGAAGCCGACCGCAGCCCGACCTCCAGGATGCGGTCTGCCTCTTCCTCAGCCGCCCCGTAGAATAGCTCGTCCAGCTGGTTCTCCGGATGATCGAGCTCCACATCCACGGAGTGCCCGTACCTGGCCCTCATCCTTCCCTGGCGGATCTCGTACCTCTGCTTGGGATCGGACTGGACCAGGGCCACAAGCAGGTTCTCATTTGCCCAGCGGTGCCTCGTGCGAAGCGCATCCACAAGGATGGGGATCTCAACCCATCCCTGCGGGCTCATGGCCAGCCCCATGTCGTCCGGAAAGTGGCGCAGAGCCCCTGCTACAAGCCGGCCCAGCTGCTCTGTGCGGGTGGCATCGAGGACCTGACTTCCAGTCTCGCCGCATTCGCAACGCTCTCCCCGGAAGAACCCGTGCTGCGGACATCTCCTGATCATAGCGGGGTGGGGTTGCTTTTCCCGATAGATATAGCTTCTGAAAGGCAAGGCCGTCTCTGTCCAAGGTGCCGTGGGCTTCATCTCAAAGGGCTGCACCCTGGCGGATAACCTCAAATAGAATCGGGGTCGATGGCCCTAACATGCCGGGCCAGGAAGAGATCAATAGACGTGTGCGGGATTTGATCCTCTGCGGCCAGGAAGGGGATATCCAATCCGAGCTGGAGGATCTGGTGGTCTCACTGGCGGAGAGGGATTGTCGCATCTCCGAGGTTCTGGACAGCCTGCTTGAGGAGGTAGAGCAGCTGATACTGATCTGCGATCAGCTTGATGCCGAAGGGATCGACCTGGAGGACGAGTCTTTCGTGGAGTGAGAAGCTGTGGTGCATGTGCTCAATTCCCAGGGGCTGCCAGATGTCCAGGCAGAATGCCCCGACTATCCAATAAACCTGACCAGAGTAGGCGTCACCGGGGTCAAGAAGCTGGTCAAGGTCGAGCGCAGCGGTGACGACCGCCCGGTGGTGCTGATATCCAACTTCGAGCTATTCGTCGACCTGCCGTCGGACCGTAAAGGCGCCAACCTCTCCCGAAATACCGAGGCAATAGACGAGGTGCTGGAGGAGGAGATATCCCTTCCTGTCTACGAGATCGAGGAGCTGTGCGGCAAGATAGCCCAGAGGTTGCTGGAGCGGCATGAGTACGCCAGCCGGGCTGAGGTCAAGATGAAGAGCGAGTATATCGTCAAGCGCCAGACTCCCGCCACCCGCGTCAACTGTCAGGAGGTGGTGGACATCTTCGCCGAGGCCATTGCGAGAAACGGCAATAGGGGCTATCTGAGGAAGGTCGTGGGGGCTGAGGTGGTTGGGACCACCGCGTGCCCCTGCGCCCAGGAGATCACACGTGAGCAGGTCAGGCAAGACCTGGTGGAGATGGGGATGACCGATTCCCAGGCCCGGGACTTTTCTGGGCGAATCCCGGTGGCCACCCATAACCAGCGGGGTCGAGGAAGCATATCCATAGAGGTGCGAAACCGCAGGTGCGTCTCCATCGACCGCATAATCCGCATAATCGAGGAGTCCATGTCCTCCAAGGTCTACGGCCTGTTGAAGAGGTCTGACGAGGCCATGGTGGTGGCCCGTGCCCATCAGAACCCCAAGTTCGTTGAGGACTGCGTGCGGACCATGGCCCAGAAGGTGGTCGATTCCTTCCCCGACCTGCCTGACGACGCCCAGGTCACCTTGAAGCAGATCAATGAGGAGAGCATCCATCGCCACAACGCCTTTGCCGAGAGGACGGCAACCATGGGTGAGCTGCGCAGCGAGCTGGCCTGCACACCGGCGGAGCCTGCTTGAGGCCGGGGGCTTAGGGATGGGCTGAGTTGGGAGGTCTTATAAGTGGCTGGCAAGATAGACGAGCTTGGGGCCGCCCTTCGGTCCCTGGTGCAGGAGAGGATCATAGTGGCCAGGTGCGAGCTTCTGCACCGCACCTATCAGGCAGTGAGGCAGGCCCAGCTAAACCAGCAGGAGCGGGCCGAGCTCATGAAGCTGGTGGGCTCAAGGATCGCCCCAGGGATATTCTCAAGCATCGTCAGCGGTGCACCGATCTTCATGAACTTCCCAAAGCTTGACAGCTTCACCGTGGTGGACGGGCGCATATTCCATTTCGTGCACTCCGCAAAGCCTCAGAAGTCGGATTTGCAGAGGGCGTATCTTCTGTTCAGGGAGTCGCAAAACGAGCTGCTCGCCCTCATGGTACAGAACCTGGAGGACCTGGTCACCGAGTTCCTGGCCGAGGCTGGCTACCGGCTTGAGGAACGAACGCCAGAAGGGCTGAACTTCGTCAAGGGCGACGTAAGGCTTACAGTCCTTGTCTATTCACGCATCGGAAACGTGGCCATAGATCAGTGCCGTCAGTGCGCAGGAGACCATCCAGAGCAGTGCGTTGTTATAGTCCCTCATGAGGAGAGCCTGCCCCCTTTCATGAAGTTCTTCTCCGACAACTGTCTGGCCTTCGAGGAATCCAGGATCTCGGTCTGGGTCGCCAATATGGAGGTCGGGTCTATAGATCCGTTCATCGGCTACACCACCGATCTGGACATCTACAGCCGGTTCAAGAATCCCCGTCTGGCAGCGATGGTCCGTTCAACCTGGGGCTGCCCCGCCAGGTAAGGCTCCTGGATAGCGGACGCGGGGGACCATCGGGCTTTTCTGGCTGAAACGAATTTTGCGCCCATTGGCAGATGCAGGATGCTTTCCATGGGGTCAACAGCCTTAACAGCAATCGCATCCGGGCGAAAAATACGGATGAATAAACCTCACAAGCTGCCAGCCTCCTCTGGCCTTTCACGGTCTTTGCTGCAGGTGGGCCGTCTCCATCTATCTTTCCAAAAGGTTAATAGCTGATGGCAGATAATTGATGACACCTAATATATAGAAGTGAGTGTGGCAGCTATATAGAAGCGAACGTAGCGTCTCCGATTCAAGAGATCCATCGGAGGGGGTATTATGAGATCTTGGCTTATTCTGGTGGCCGTCTTGGCCTTGACGGATCTGGCCCTGGGCGCGGTAGGGGAGACCGGCGTCCAGGGACAGGCCGACTTCGCACCGTTGTCGAGCTTGCCTGAGAACCTGGCTTCAGGGGAGATATCCGCCCAGCTGTCCCAGGAGCTCCAGGGCGTAATAGGAGCCTATCTGCCTTACCTTCCATCTGGGGCCTCTGATCAGGGCACATCGGTCCCAGGTTCGGTCGGCTTCGATTCTTCCGGGTACGCTGGAGCTGGGTCCGGGCAAGGACCGGGTTACTATTCCGGCGTCAATCCATATCAGGCACCGGGCGTCGGTGGAGGGGCTGCCTATCAGCCTTCGCCAACCGCGTTTCAATCCGGCCAGTACACCGGATACCCATCCTCGGGAGTCTCCGGGCCGCAGGCCTCCTACGCTCCAGGAACCATGGGATACAGCTCTCCGCCCGAGATCTCAGGCCCTTACCAGGACGGCTTCTCACCGGTCAGCTTAAAACTCGTTTCGCCGGGGGCAGAGAACTTCGTGCCTCAGGGAAGCCTGGACTTCTCACCGGCCACGCCGCCGGCGGGGATGTCGATGACCGGACAGCAGGGCGCGGGTGCGGCCTGGTACTGGCCCGGCTCAGGCATTTCTCAGAATCGCTTCCTGATCCAGACCTCAAGCGGCATGCGGACCATCGCAGCCTGCCCTTATGGAGGATACCTGCCTCTCTGGTCTGACATCCAGATTCCAGGCAATTTCTTCACCTACGAGTGGAGCCCAGGGCAGCCCAGCCCGACGGTGCGCTGGTGGGGCTGGACGTGGCAGGGTTACAAGCGGGGCTGGTTCACCGGCGACTCGGCTGGCTGGCACGTTCTGACCTACTACAGCGGGGCCTTCTCCAACTACATCTACATCTATGTCTATCCCCCTGCCCAGTCTGCCGGGGGCTATGGCATGGGGCAGGTGCAGACGCCGCCTTTTGGCGCTCCAATGGCCCCCACCCCTCTGACCGAGGGCATCCGCCTTCCTGATTACAGCATGGTCCAGCCCAGGGTGGACTGCCAGACCCGCACCTGCTCTCAGGAGGTCTATGCGCCTCAGCCTGTATTCCCCCAATCGTCCCAGTGCCGGTGCCAGTCCGGCTCCTGCGGCTGCAACGGCTACTACGTCCAGGTCTGGCCAGGCAAGCTGACCACAGTGGCCGGGGCGGTGCAGGGGCAGTGGATGCCTCTGTGGTCCAAGATAGGCATGAACGGAGCCTACTGGTCCTACGAGTGGGCGCCCTGCACAACCGGCATGCCCTGCGCCCCACTGATCAAGGGGATGGGCACGAAGGGGCCGGGCTGGTTCCCAACCTGGTTCGTAAGCAACAAGGTGGGCTGGCATATACTGGCCTACCATAACGGGGATTGGTCCAACTACGTCTACATCTACGTCTGGCCGACCAGCTGCGGCTCGAACTGCCCGGAGCCGGTAGAACTGCCGCCGGAGCAGGAGTGCTCAGAGCAGGTCTGCTAAAGAAGGACGCTGTACCGGCCAGGTTCGGCTGGTGGGAGGGCTGGTGGGCTGCCCTCCCGACCGGCCCAATCAAAACCGCAATCCGCAAGAGGCCGATCTCTTTATATATGGCTAGCTTGATTCCACAACGGATTATCACTATTTACTGGAGGATGTTTATTGGCTAGAAGGTCACAGAGAAAGTCGGAGCGAGCGAAGGTCAAGCAGTGGTTCAAGGTCATCGGGCCGGAGATGTTCGGCCGATCTCCCGTAGGGGAGACCATAGCGAACGATCCCTCCAAGCTGGTGGGCAGGATCATCGAGACCACTCTTGGCGATCTGACAAACAACTTCTCGAAGCAGAACACCAAGCTGCGGTTCAAGGTCGATAAGGTGGCAGGGGACTCCGCGTACACCAAGTTCGTGGGCCACGAGATGACCACGGATTATATCCGTTCCCTGGTCAAGCGCCGCACATCCCGCATCGACTCCATAGTTGACGTCGTCACGACCGACGGCTACCAGGTAAGGGTCAAGCCCAGCTGCTTCACGGTGAAGAGGGCAAGGGCCAATCAGGTCAAGACAATCCGTGACCTGGCAAGGCAAGTGGTTCTGGAGAGGGGAAGCACGCTCGACTTAAACGGCCTGATCCAGGAGGTAGTCCTCGGAAAGCTCTCTCTTGACATATACAAGGAGGCAAAGGCCATCTATCCGCTGCGCAGGGTCGAGGTCAGAAAGACCCAGATAATGGCAGAGCCAGCTTCTGCAGCATCCGGACCGGTTGCGCCGAGCGGGCCTGCAGCTTAAGGGCTTTTTGCGTAAACGTAGAGTAGGTCATAAGGGCAAGGATTTCCGGCGATGATGGCTATCACCCCAGCCGTCGTGGCCGCCTGTCCAGCTTTGCTCCATACCGCCGTGAGGGCGTTTTCGGATGTGCAGCTCTTTTGGGTGAAGCATATCTCTTCCAGGTCAGGCGTCAGATGGCGAAAATGCGGTCTTTTCCTGTTCAGGCTGCCTTTTGGACTTGTCCAGGGCCTTTTGCAATTGAAAAGGTTCATGCCTCCTGTCCGACTATATGTAATCCTGGTGATTTGAGTTGAGATCGGTCAAGGTTGGTCTGGTTCAGACCAGGATGAGGGACGACTTGGACCACAACCTGAGTCGAGCCCTGGTCATGGCAG
>MVQI01000042.1 GCA_002067795.1 Methanosaeta sp. PtaB.Bin039 | reverse complement strand
TAGAGATCTCAACGCTGCTAAGAACATCCTTCGACTGGGATTACAATCCTTGGTTGGGATACAACCTAGATGCCCCCGACTTCAGTCGGGGGAGTAGTCACCCCAAGTGGCGTCGTTTCGGTCAGGATTTCATTCGTATTGGATCGCGACATTTCTGCGGCTGCTTAAGCCTTTATGAGATAAAGCTCGGGATTTCCATTGATTCTACGAAGGCATCGCATCCCCGATCTCATGATGCTCATAGCGGCATTCGGATCTCGATCGATTCTCCAGGCAGCAATGCGGACATTTATGGACTCGATGAGATGGCGACCTTTCATCCAGGACACAACAACGAGAGCACATCTTGGATATATTTCCTGGTTATTTTGGATATTTCAAAAGCCTTCTTTGGGCTCTCGCCAGCTGACAACCTGCCCGACACCAGGCATATTTCTGGCCATCTGAGCCACGGTGAGACCTCACATATAGCGTTCGTAATCTCGGCTCTCTGTCTCTTTGATTTTCTCTTGGCGTTTCTGAAAAATCGGCATCTTTCGAGGAATAGATCCACAGATCCCGGTTGCAAAAAAGTCCTTCATTTCGGATAATTCAGATAGTCATGATGATAGATGGATGGGATCTGAGACTATCCGTCCATGCAACTCTTCGAAGAGGGTATGAAAAAGAGAATAAAGCCGTACAGCATCCCAGATGTTTGGGAGATGGGCAAAAGCTTGATAAATCATAGAAAGTACATTAATAATCAAGCAAGGATGTTCGCCCTCTATAGCATCGGTCCCTGACTTCTTTGGTATGCCCTAAGATGAACTTGAATGCATTGACCACCGATATCCGCCAGGATAGTCCTCCAAGATCAGCATGAGCGCGTTGGGATATCGGGACCCTGACATAAAAAAGAACCGCTACCAAGAGGAACACCTTGCCAGAAGCAGATCATGCCATCAGAGGAGATGATGAAAATGAGTATCAGAAAACGGCCGTGTGCCTCTCTGCTTATCCTACTATTGATCTTAATTGCGCTGATTTTCCCGTCAGCATATTCTCAACCGTGCCCGCAGGGATGCCAGTGCCTGACTGAGGAGAAGGCCAAGGAGCTGTTTGGGGTGGGGAAGTATCAGAGGTGCCTGAGCACTCCGTGCGGAGAGGAAAGAACAGCGACGGGCCAGACCATACTCAAGTATTGCTTCAAGCCCGCCTGCCCCCAGGGATGCCAGTGCCTGACCGAGGAGAAGGCCAAGGAGATGGGATACAACCTGTGCAACGGCCAGAGGATATCATGCGGTCTTGATCCGAACGGAAAGCCCCTTTACTGCTTCTCAGCCCCGACCACCAGATGCCCAACAGGATGCCAGTGCCTGACTGAGGAGGCGGCTAAGGAGCTGTTTGGGGTGGGGAAGTATCAGAGGTGCCTGAGCACTCCGTGCGGAGAGGAAAGAACAGCGACCGGCCAGACCGTACCCAAGTATTGCTTCAAGCCCGCCTGCCCCCAGGGATGCCAGTGCCTGACCGAGGAGAAGGCCAAGGAGATGGGATACAACCTGTGCAACGGCCAGAGGACATCATGCGGTCTTGATCCAAACGGAAAGCCCCTTTACTGCTTCCAGACGCCTGAACCGGAGATGTGCCGGTACGATTACAATCTTGGGAAGTGTGTAGGCTCCTGTTCCGCAGACACTCGGTGTCTGCTCAATACGATCTACCGGGACCCGAAGACTGGCAAAGTGACATATGCGGAATGCCACTGCAAGTGATGTCACCGCAATAGAGCTTTTGCCAGAATCCCTTTTTTTATGTTATTTCAAGAATGCTTCATGCAAGATCATGCCCATTTATTGTATGTATCAATTCTGATGGACCAATGAAGCGCGGGTGAGGCTGATAAATATCTATTTATGGAAGCGGAAATCTGATCGGAAATTGCAGAGGGCTTCGAATTACAGAACTCTCGGCACACCGACGCAAGAAATCCTCATCGAGGAGGGGAAGCCGCAAGCTTGAGTTGCAGCAACTGAAAATAGATGCTTTGCTCCAAGAACTTGCATCGTATATTCGGGCGCACTTACCACATGACAGGGGAAACAAGGCAATGAGGCATACTCTCCAAGGCGTCTGCATTGAATATGATGACATCGGAGACGGCGTGCCGCTTCTGCTCATTCATGGCTTCATGCTCGATCGTACCCTGTGGCAACCTCAGATCGCCGATCTTTCACAAATCTATCGCGTAATTACTCCTGATCTTCGCGGTTTCGGCGAGTCGAGTGACACCGATGGGAAGGCGATGACCATGGAGCAGTACGCGGCTGATCTCAAATCGTTACTGGATTCCGTTAATTTAAAGCAGGCAGTCATTGGCGGCATTTCCATGGGTGGGTACATCGCCCTGGCTTTCTACGCCAAGTACGCCGATCGAGTCAAAGGCCTGATCCTGGCCAATACGCGCGCAGTCCCCGATTCCGATGAAAGCAGGCAATTGCGTCTCGCCAACGCCAGAAAGGTTGGCGACGTCGGTCCTGGTTTCCTTGTGAAGACCATGGCGCCCCAAATGCTAAAATCGCCAGCCACGGCCGAGATCAAAATCGCTGTATGCAGTATGATGATGCGGCAGCGCGCTGCAGGCATCATGTCTGCCTTGCGCGGCATGGCACTGCGTCCCGATCGAACAGCCCTGCTCCGCAACGCAGCAGTCCCCGTATTGATTGTATCTGGCTCGCAAGACGCGTTGATTTCTCCTGGCGAGAGTGAAGCGATGCATGCGCTGATCCCAAAAAGCCGACTGGAGATTATCCCTGGCGCCGGCCATCTATCCAACCTCGACGAGGCTTTGGAGTTCAATCGAGTTATTTGCGAGTTTTGTACGCAAGTCGCCTAGCCTAAAATCTCTCTTGAAATTGCTGGATGGAATTATGGATGCATCTGCGCCAAGGGATATCTTCGTCAAAATTGCGGCTAATTACTGCGATTCAGAACTAGCGAAAAGAACATCATTGTCGAAAATCCCTAATATCACTTTCTAGGTGTCCATCGGCAGCCGAGGTGCGCAGAAAATCTGCTGCTGCAAGACCGGCGACAGTTTGACTGGTTTAAATCGCAGTGGCAGCGTTCCATTGAACTATTTGTATTATTGAGTACGATATTATTGAGTACGATATTATTGAGTACGATATTATTGAGTACGATATTATTGAGTACGATATTATTGAATACGATATTGTTGAGTATAGTATTATTGAGTCTTTGCGCCATCGAGGACATCGGAGGCCTTATACAATAGCCAGAAGGCCGTTCACCTTTACCGGAAAATCCCTTGGTATCGTCTTGTCTCATGCATCAATATAACGATTCATACGCTAATAAAATAGCAAGTAGGCCACAATATTTATTAATTAAGCCACCCTAGTGCCGCCATGATATTACTATGCGTCCAAAGATCGCGGTATCGATGCCTGTGAAAATCTCGACCGTCCGCCCAACCGGCATTTTCAAGTGCAGAGGCTACAGATGATATGCGGAAAAGAGCCAGTCGCAGAGGGCGGGCCTGGCATCAGGGAGAGATACTCCCGATTCGTTGGGAGAAAGATGGCCTTCCTGTTCCTGCTCTCAATATGCATAGTACTTCTGGCTGGCTTCTCAGCCACCCTTGGATCAGCCAACCTGAGCGTTTCCGAGGTATATTTCGCAATTTTGGCCCGTTTTTTCCCAGGCCACTTCCAAACCACCTGGTTTGCTGAGACGGTCGTCTGGGGACTGCGCCTGCATCGAATAATGATGGCAATGGTAGCTGGAGCAGGCCTGGCGGTTGCCGGGGCTGCCATGCAGGGAATCCTCAGAAATCCGCTGGCAAGCCCGTTCACCCTGGGCATATCATCTGCAGCCAGCTTTGGCGCGGCACTTGCCATAGTCATGGGAGCGGGATTTGCCGGCGGAGAATACCTCATAATCGGAAACGCCTTCCTCTGCACCCTTTTGGCTTCGCTGGCAGTCTATGGGCTGGCCCGCTACAAGGGGATAACCCCCGAGACCATGATCCTGGCGGGAATAGCAATAATGTACCTATTCTCCGCCCTGACTTCATTTCTGCAGTATGTCGGCCAGGCCGAGCAGGTTGCAGAGGTGGTATTCTGGATGATGGGTTCACTTGGCCGCTCCTCCTGGGAAAAGGTCTGGATGGTGCTTGCAGTGCTGGCACTCTGCCTCCCATACCTGCTACTGAAGTCCTGGGACATCAACGCGCTTGGCGCCGGCGATGAGACAGCCAAGAGCCTGGGGGTGAACGTTGAGCGCACCCGGGTAGTCAGCATGATGCTGGCCTCCCTTATCACAGCAAGCGTCATCTGCTTCACAGGAACCATCGGCTTTGTGGGACTCGTCTCCCCTCACATAGCTCGAATGGCCATAGGCGCTGATAACCGTTTCCTGCTGCCTGCCTCTGCCTTATGTGGATCTCTGCTTCTCCTGGCCGCAGATGCAGCTGCCCGGACGATACTTGCTCCGGTGATACTGCCGGTTGGCATCATGACTTCGTTCTTAGGAGTTCCGTTCTTCATCTACCTGTTCTTGAAAAGGAGGAAGGAGTTTTGGTAAACATAACAATCCGTGGTCTGAGTTTCGGCTACAGGTCGCGTCGAATCCTGAAAGATCTGAACCTTATCGTGGAGGATTCGGAGATCCTTGGATTGGTGGGCCCAAACGGGTCCGGCAAGACGACGCTTATCAAGTGCATGGACCGGATCTTGAAGCCCGCCGGAAGCATTATTCTGGACGGCCAGGACATCAAGGATATCTCGCAAAGAGAACTTGCCCGGCAGATGGGCTACGTCCCCCAGAGCAGCCCGGCACCACCCAATATCACAGTCTTCGACTCCATACTGATGGGCCGTCGACCGCATCTTGGCTGGCGCGTCTCAGAAAACGATCTTGACAAGGTGGTCGAGGTGATGGAGATGCTGCATATAGAGGATTTTGCCATGAAGGACTTCTCCGAGCTGAGCGGTGGTCAGAGGCAGAAGGTTCTGATAGCCAGGGCGCTGGCCCAGGAGCCTTCTGTGCTTCTTCTGGACGAGCCCACGTCCAATCTTGATATGAAGCACCAGCTCGAGGTAATGGAGACCATTCGCTCGCTTGTCCTTGCCAGGGGTATATCGGCAGTCATGGCCATCCACGACCTCAACTTAGCCTGCCGCTTTGTGGACAAGCTAGCCATACTGAAAGACGGAACGATACATGCAGCTGGCGAGCCTTCTTCGCTTCTGACCGAGGAGACAATCCGCTCGGTTTACGGGGTCGAGGCAGTAGTCATGGGCCATATGGATAGGCCCTATGTGGTTCCGCTGAGGTCGTTAAACGAAGGTCTGGTATGTGAATGAACTCTCCAAAAAACTGCCTGATTTTGCCCGAGCAGCGGCATCTTCGCAAGAAGAGCCAAACTCCCATCCGCGTGGTCCGGGGCTTCTGCCCTGAGATCGGCCTATTGTTCAGACGCGCCATGGTATCTTGGCTGGGATTGGAGGCAAAGCCTTCTGATCGATGGGGATAAAGGTCTGCACGTATGCTGCAGCGGAAAGGAGTCGCGTTTCTGTCTCCTCAAATGAGCGAGAGATTTGCGGAGCTGGTGGTTGCCCAGGAACTTAGCTCTTGGACGCTGGCCTCCGCTGTAAAGAGCACATCCGAGAGGCATTGCCCCTGACAAATATCCTTTCCGAAACATGCCTCTTTAGAGCAGCAGCTAAGGATTTATGCTGACGGCTCGGATCTGAGATCACACAAGCTGGCAGCTTGGCCGCCTGTTCGTCCTCAACGAGGTCTGGTCCATCTTCCTTCAGACAAGGCCGAAAGGCAAGAGACCTGGCAGCATATATGAGGGGGCAAATGGGGCTGGCGACCGGGAAAAAGGTGAGATCGCACTACACAGAAGGCCGATGTCAATGATAGCAGAGCATAGGGAGACGACGAGAAGGCCGAAAAGGCCTTCGTGCAGGTTCACGGGACCGCAGAGATCTTTTTTCGATTTTTCTGGCGAGATCTTATAAGAAAGACTAGGCGGATGATATGATCCCAGCAGACATAAGCGACTCACAATCTTGTGGACGGGCGCCTTTTCGGCCGATTGGCTGTGGGATCACTTTTCACTCATCCTATCGTGTCCGATATCAGGCCTCAATGCTTGCTCTTGAGGATCTCAACTTTCCTGAGCAGAAAGAAGCCCAACAGCATCGGTATCCAGAAGTTGAGCCCTCTGAAGGCCAGCACGACGAGTGTTGCCTGAAGTCCGTGAATTCCCAGGGATGTGTACACCAATACCATGATACCTTCCACCAGTCCGATTCCCTGGGGAACAGGAGATATGTTCCAGAAGAGCATGCCCATCGCATAGCCTGCCACGACTGGACCAAGCTCGATCTGCTGATGAAATGCCAAGAAGAGTGCATATAGGCTGGCCATATTGATCAAATGCGCCAGGAGGGCAACTGCCAGGGTCAGGGCCAGCCGCCTTGGGTGTTCTTCGATGGCCCTGGCGGATCTGGAAAAATCGGCCGCATTCTTGGCTGCCCAGTCATCTGCCAGGAGATCCCCTTTATTCAACCTCCTGGAAAAGCCGTTCATGCTCTTCGAAAACAGATCAAGCGAATTGAGCAGCAGCGTCGGAAGCCACAGGCCTAAGACGAGGGCCAGGGTAAGGCTGCATGTTATCACGATAAGGATGGCGGTTCCTGCTATTTCGTAGCTCTCAAGCTTGTTTTGCATCAGAAGGTATATCACGGCACATCCAAGGATGAATGCGAAAGCAGTATAGTCTGCAGCCTGAGCCAGTAGCGTCCCCGCCGCAGCTCTTGCCGGCGACTCTCCTCTGTGAGATGCGTCATCGACATAGAGTGCCGCTCCTGCCATTCCCCAGGTGGGTGCGATCACGTTGACGAACAGAGCGCCCAAGGTTACTGCGATAAGATCGCGTATCCTGCTTCTGATATCCACCGCATTGAAGGCAGCCTTGAACATGGCCGCGAATGCTGAATAATAAAAAACCTGCAGGATTGCCGCGATCAGTATCCACTCTGGCTTCCCTTGAACCAGCGGCTGGGTGACCTCTCTGATCTCAGTCAAGCGGCTGACCATCAGCCAAGAGAAAGCCGCAATCAGGATCCAGAACAGCCACCTAGCATTTGCCACATTGGAAATGGAATGCACGAGAGATTTTAAAACTAGTGGTGATCACCTTATGAAAAATTAAATTGCTGTTTACAGATACCCAGGATTTGCGTCATCTTGATTTGCCCGGATCTTGCTATTAGCGATATCCGGACTCTCTGAGATTGATAAAGCATATCGACATCCGCAATGATTTATTATATTTTTTAAAATTTATTTTTAATATAGGAAAAGTTATCTATCATAAGACTCGGTATTTCGTATATGGATCAGCAGCTTTTCGGCTTCTGGTCAGTCCCTTCTGAAGAGTTGCTGGCCCGTCTTAAGACGACGAAGGATGGCCTCACCCAGGAAGATGCCCGGATGAGACAGAAGATCTTCGGCCAAAATGTCCTCCGATCCAGAAGGGAACACTCTTCAGTTCAGCTGCTCTTATCCCAGTTCAGAAGTCCTATAATACTGCTGCTGGTATTTGCCGCAGGTCTTTCCATATACCTGCATGAAGGCGTTGAGGCTGGGCTTATCTTGATAATCATATTTGTGAGCGGCCTCCTGGGATTCTGGCAGGAACGTCGAGCTGCAGATGCAATGAAACGGCTCTTGGTTTTGGTCCAGGTCAGAGCCGATCTGCTCAGGGATGGGAAGAGGGTCGAAATCCCCCTCGAAGAGGTCGTTCCAGGAGATATCGTCGTTCTGAATGCCGGGGACATAATCCCTGCCGACGCGCTGATACTCGGATCAAAGGATCTCTTTGTCGACGAATCTGCTCTCACAGGAGAGACCTACCCAGCAGAAAAGATGGCAGGAATCCTCCCCGTCGATACGCCTATTTCCAGGCGGACAAACAGCCTCTTCTTGGGAACCAGCGTTGTTAGCGGAACCGCCTTGGCCCTGGTGGTTCTCATCGGTTCCCGGACCGAGCTGGGGAGGATATCACGTAGCCTGGAGCTGAGGGAGCCGGAGAGTGAGTTCGAACAAGGGGTCAGACGCTTCGGTTATCTGCTCATGGAGATCACTCTGCTGCTGGTAATGACAATCTTCGCAATAAACGTCTATCTTGCCCGGCCTATAATAGAGTCGTTTCTCTTTGCCCTTGCCCTGGCCGTGGGTTTGACGCCTCAGCTATTGCCGGTGATCATCAGCGTCAATCTGGCACATGGAGCAAGGCAAATGGCGTCACAGAAGGTGATCGTGAAGCGTCCGGCATCCATCGAGAATTTTGGCAGCATGGATATTCTCTGCTGTGATAAGACCGGGACGCTGACTGAAGGCAAGGTGAAGATGCGCTCCGCCCTGGACGTGAATGGACAGGAGAGCGAGGAGGTCTTGCGTCTGGCCTATATCAATGCCTTCTTCGAGACCGGCTTTGCCAATCCTATCGATCAGTCAATCCTTGATCACATATCTTTGGACATGTCCGGTCTGGAGAAGCTTGACGAAGTGCCTTATGATTTCATACGAAAGCGCTTGTCAGTGCTCATATTGGCAGAAGATCAGCGTTTATTGGTGACAAAAGGTGCCCTGGCCAACGTGCTGGAGGTCTGCACCTCTGCCAAGGTCTCGGGAGCTCAAGTCGATCTCTCTGCTCTCAGAGAGAGGATCGACGACGTGTTCCATGATCTTAGCGATAAGGGTTTTCGAGTTTTGGGTCTCTCCTGCAAGAGCCTGAAAACCAGCAGTAGCTCGGCCAGTGACGAGAATGATATGGTTTTCCTGGGTTTTCTGGTATTCTTCGATCCACCCAAGGATGGTGTTGCCGAGTCCATTCGGACCCTTTCAGGTCTGGGCGTATCGCTGAAGTTGATCACAGGCGACAACAGGCTCATAGCCGCGAGCATTGCAAGAGAGGTGGGGCTCCCGGTGGGACATATTCTAACCGGGGGGGTCTTGCTAAATATGGGCGACGAAGCGCTGCAGCGGCAGGTCGTTGAGCTAAACGTATTTGCCGAAGTCGAGCCCACCCAGAAAGAACGAGTTATCCGAGCCTTGAGAAGGAAGGGATCTGTAGTTGGCTATATGGGGGATGGGATCAACGATGCTTCCGCCCTTCATGCAGCAGATATAGGCATCTCGGTAGACAGCGCTGTGGACGTCGCCAAGGAGGCAGCGGACATAGTCCTGCTGGACAAAGATCTTGGCGTCCTCTCCCAGGGCGTACTGGAGGGGAGAAAGACGTTTTCGAATACCATGAAGTACGTCTTCATGGCGACCTCTGCGAATTTCGGCAATATGTTCAGCATGGCTCTGCTATCCATATTCTTGCCGTTCTTGCCAATGCTTCCTATCCAGGTCCTGCTGACCAATCTCCTCACCGACTTGCCTGAGATGGCAATCGCAGGGGATAGCGTGGACCCAGAGCAGATCTCAGCACCCAGGCGCTGGTCAATAGGTTTCATAAGGGAATTCATGATAGTCTTCGGCCTCTTGAGCTCCATATTTGATTACCTGACATTCGGTGCCCTGCTATTCATTCTGCACGCTTCCGTGGACCAATTCAGGACCGCGTGGTTCATAGAGTCGGTCGTCTCTGCCTGCATGGTTGTTCTGGTCATTCGGACTCGCCGACCCTTCTTTCGATCCAGCCCAGGAAGATATCTCATCTGGACAACCTTGATGGTCGTTGTTGCAGCAATATTGCTCCCTTATACGTCACTTGCAGCTCAATTTAAATTCATAATGTTACCATCATATATATTGGTGATCATAGCCACGATCGTGCTTCTCTATGTCATTGTGGCAGAGTTCGTAAAAATGGCCTTCTACAGGAGGACCGGAATTCGGGGCAGCTGAGATACCACATATTCCAGCCACAGGATCATATAGCTGAAAAATACTCTAAATGACGTACGATCGCAACGATCGGCCATGGATGGTTTGGGTGATAAGACCAATTGAGAAATGGTCTTTTGATTATCTACTGATGGGGCCAGCCATGAGGTTTAGGAAGTAGCTGTGCCCTATCTTGGCTCAGACCACACCACGGTCGGGCGAACGTGGATCAGCTATGCCTGTCAAGGCATGCTGCCTTTCTTATCGCCCCACCTCCCGTGATGGAGTGCTTCCGGACGCTGCAATGCAGCACCTCTCCTCGCCAAGGCAGGGTGGGTCTGCCCGTCACAGCACGACTTGCCGCAGGCAGGACGCCTGCGCACCTGCCATGAACACGGAAGGTCTCTTTTTTCGGAAGCTGGACTCGAGCTTCCCGGCTAAGGCACAGCAAAGGGTCATATCTTTGACTATTATTACTTATAATTTTCGGCATGGCAAACCGGGAGCAGCCGCTGCAAGCGAGGACTGGGCAGCTTGAAGTGGCGAGATCGCATCACCTCTCGACAGCTGCCATGCTACGTTTTCTGCTGCTTCATGCGGACAACTTCAGATCGGCAGGTCAGCACCAGGAGCGACTGACGCTTCTTGTTCGCGGCACCTTCCGCTATGCCAAATGGAATTAAGATATTGTGAATTCTTCCTCTACCATCAGCTTGCCGTCCAGAGAGAACTCCACCCTCCAGGTTCCGGGTGTGCTTGCGGGTGACGCTCCTCGAATGGCCAGCTGGGACCAGTACTTGGGGGAATACCAGTGAGCCAGGCCGCGGCTGCCTGGATCGGGTATAGCTCCGCTGGATGTGGAGTGAAGCGCTCCACTCGGGGAGTACCAGCGCCAATCCAGTGAATGGGGGTAATAGACCGGTCCAAAGCTGACCCAGGAGTAGGCATAGGCATCGACCGCAGAGAAGCTGGATGTCCGATCTACAGGCTGGCCGGAAGGGTCAACTCCTCTGGACATGCCGTGATCCAACAGGTCTATGCTCTCTGCCTGTCCAGCTGCCGATGCGCCAGGTAGTTGTGGCCCGATTGCATCGGTTTGCCAAATGCCGCTCCGAGTGCCAGCTGCGGATCTGCCTGGATACGGATCGAATAACGGGGGAAGGTCAGGCGATCCCGTCTGCTGCGATATTAGACCAACGGGTGTTGAAAAGCTCGATGCTCCTGGCATCTGACGCGCACTGGTGTACGCTCCGGTACGCATCTGTTCCATCGTCTGGCCAACCTCCCCCCACTCCTGATTGGCTGGGGCGTTGTTATCCGCCGTCAGGCCAGCAGGAACCTCCGGCGCATACTGGGCAGCTGTCAGAGGCGGATGGGACAGGGGAGCTGAATCCTCGGACCTCCCGCCGGGAATTGAGGTGGTCTGGTCGCAGATGCCGTCGTAGTCTGTATCCATGCATGGTCCGTAGTAATTGCCAGCACCCCGCAAGCTCCAGCGGTTGCTGCTGCTGTCATGGGCAGCTTCCAGATTATCAGAAAGGTCGTTGCCGGAAATCAGGTTTCTTCGGCTCCGATCAAGCTCGATTCCCAGGGCGGATGAGATGATCAGGTTGGAGAGGATCTGGTTTGATGAGGAACCGATCAAAGACAGCCCTATATCGCTACTGGCTATCAGGTTATCCTGCAGCATGTTTTGGTTGGAGGAGTTCAGGTATAGCCCGATCTCATCCTCCCATGCCGTGTTATTGGCCAGGAAATTGTCTTTCGCATCCTGCAGCGATATGCCGATGCCGTTTCTGATCAGCAGGTTTCTTGTGATGGTACATGAACTGGACTTAAGAAGAATCCCACTGCCTGAGGCGTTGGTCACAAGGACGCCGTGCACGGCCGCCCCATCTGCAGTTATGGTTATGCCATTGGCAGATCCCTGTGCGTCAATGACCGGATGGCCCACTTGCGATCCGGATGCTGTCAGGATCAGAGGCTTTTCTATTATCACAGTTCCATGATAGATCTCGTCCTCCAGCTCTATCGTGCTGCCTGATGCTGCTGCATCTATGATGTCCTGCAGGTCAGATCGCGGCGTCTCCTCCATCTGATATGGTTGTCGTATGGCGGCAGAGGGGATGATTGTGCCGGCTGAGGCCAGCAGCAGAGATAGAACCAGGATCAAGCGATGGGCAGATTTCATAGAGCCTCCAGACGATGATACCGATGCGGATGATCGGGATTGTCTCATTAGACCATCCTGAATTATATAATGCATTTGCTAAGGGCGCCCGAAGGTAAGAGCGTCAATGTCATGGAGATCATTAGCAGATGCTGGGGATCGGGTCGTCTGTTCCCAGGTCACATCGATGGCGAGTGCATTTTCTGCACGAGGAAAAGCTCTCGACTCAATCTATACCCTGATAAGCCTGTATTTTCGGCTGCCGAGCCCCATCTCCTCGGCGTACTCCACCTGATGCAGGCCATCGGTGTGCTTCCATAGACCTTTGAACTTGTCCTTCCCCGGTGCCAGGTTGCGCTTGAGGCAGGTTCCCTCTATGCCGGATTCTGCTATGACAAGATCGTAGCTTGCCTGATCTATGGCCACTGGATCTGCTGAGGCGAGAACGCCGATATCCCCAACAATTGGGGCATCGGACCAGGAATTGCAGTCGCAGTCCGGGCAGACGCGGATCAGAAAGTTCAGAAAACCCACGTTGTCCTTTTTTTCCGATAAAGCCCCGCAGGCGTACTCTACCATGCGCTCGACAAATGGCCTGATCTCCTCGGTCCAGTTGATATCCATGGCCCTCTCTGGGCAGATCCGGTAGCAATCCAGGCATCCAGCGCAGGACTCGATATCGATCTGAGCCGGGCCGCCGTCAAATGAGATGGCAGAGCGCGGACATACCTCTGCGCATAGACCGCACGAGATGCAGCGCTCCGGATATAGGATGGGCCTGATGGAATGTTGTTCTGTCTTCCCGGAAATCGGAGCGCAGCCCATACCCAGGTTCTTTATGGCACCTCCGAAACCTGTGATTGAATGACCCTTGAAATGGGATAGCACCAGCATGCTGTCGGCCTGTGCGATGCCGGAAGCTATCTTGACGTCAGAAAAGTGTCGGCCCTTAACCGGCACAAAGACCCAGTCCTGGGACTTCAGCCCATCGGCAATGACTATAGGCGCTCCAACAACCGAATAGGCGAAACCGTGTGATATGGCGGTGTTAAGGTGATTCACTGCATTGCAGCGACCCCCAAGATAGATCACATTGGTATCGGTAAGAAATGGGTTTGCTCCGGCAGCCCTGACCCTTTCGACCACCCGGCGAACCCATACAGGGCCCAGAAATGAATCGTTTCCCGGCTCTCCAAAATGAACCTTGATTGCCGTCAGATCGCCTTTGTTAATGCGTTCATTCATGCCAGAGGCATCAAATAGATTATTCATCCGATCCAGGTTGCTCTCCGCGCCCTGACGGGAGCGGATATCGAGGAAATAGACGGGGCTAGGCAAGGGATGAACACCAGTTCAAGTCCATGACATTGTTGGCAATAAACCTGCCAGTGCGTGACCTGCCGTCCGAGTCGTCGGCTGATCGGCCATCTGAGATTTAGGCCGGCGGTCTTTCTTGGGATTGGCTTGACAGAGGGCCTTAGCATTGAGAATCTGATTGCCAAGTGGCATCATCTCTTTTCAGGCCCACCTGAGCCGGGCTATGAAGATGAGTACGAAATGGGATTGAGGTTTTTTATATGACCTCTCCCTTAAACTTATCAAAGCCGATCTGATCTATGAACTCTCCCAGGCGCTGCTTCTTAGCGTTATCCCTGTAGTACTTTAGGATCCTGTCAACCAGTTCCATTGCCTGGTCATCTCCAAGATTCTCCGCCAAAAGCACCGCAGTCCTGGGCTTTGCGCCTGCACAGCCTCCGACAACCACTTTCCAGCCTTTGGTTGTTCCTATCAGTCCCACATCCTTGACGCCCGACTCGGCACAGGAGTTGACGCAACCAGAGACGCCGATCTTGAACTTCCATGGAAGCTCCATGCCATGGTACTTCTGGTCCAGCTTCAGGCCTACGCTCACAGAGTCCTGTTGTGCCCTCTTGCAAAAGGTGGTTCCAGGGCATATCTTCACGCTGCGCACGCAGAGACCTATGGCGTGGCCAGGGCTCATGCCCAGGTCTTTCCAGGCGCTGTCAACGTCCTCCGGCTTGATGCCGACTATGGCGATGCGCTGGGCGGAGGTGATCTTGAGCACCTTTGCTCCGTACTTCTCTGCGACGTCGGCTATCTGGCGAAGCCCTGCAGGATCGATTATCCCCCCTGGGATATGGGGTGCGATGGCATAGGTCTCGCGGTCTCTCTGAACTATGGCTCCCTTCTCCAGTATATCCTTGCTCATCTGATCAGCTCCACTGATGGTCCCCTAATCTTCCCGTATCTATTTCTTGGTTTCCATTCGGTGACCACTCCCGCCATTCATTGGCGGCTATCCGGGCTTTCGCCACAGACTGTGGCCCCAGTCCGAGGATGTTTATTGCTGCATTGTGGCCTATATGCCACACCTGAGGAGTTCTTTTCGGCCAGCTTGTTTTTCGGCGCATCCATCTCTCTGGCCCCCCAAATTCGATTCTCAAAAAGTGTGATATGGAATGGCTCTCTTTGCCGAAGATAGCCATTGCAGGCGCCCATGATGTTGGGCTATGAGGATTGCGAAGCTTCGTCCCGAAATCCAATCGCAGCATGGCTCCCGTCACAGAAGGGTTTCTTTTTGGATGCACCGCATCGGCAGAGGGCGAAAGACTCGTTGCTTGCCAGTTCGTTGCCATCCTCGTCGATCAGGGACAGGCTGCCTTCGACGAGAAGCGGCCCGTTTTTCGCCACCACGATCCTTCCGTCTGACTGGCAGACTGACGAAGGGGCAGAACCCGCCCTGCGCCAGGTCAGGGCACCGCTGGGACATCGTTCTACAGCCCGTATTATCTCGTCTGAGCAAGCGCCTTTCGAATCGATCCAGGGCCTTCTTTGGCGATTGAAGACCTGGGGAAGGCTGGTGATACAGTTCCTTGAGTGTATGCACTTTTCCGGCTTCCAAACGACAACGATTTCGCCATTGGTGTACTCTTTCATCAATAATGATTTGACTGGTCGCTATTTATCGCTTATGATACTCAAGCCCCCCCGAGGCGGATTATATATCCGTCAAGCGTGGGATCTGCCTGAAAGAATTGACAACAAGCGGCATAGACTGCAGAAGAAGGCTGCGGCGTCAATGACCTGCAGAACAAACCCTGCAGGAGATCGCAAAACGGGATTCGTATCGAGGTAGAACCAATGTCGTGACCGCTCCCACGACTGAAGTAATGGGCATCCAGGCTTTCGCCACAGACTGTAGCCCCAGTCTGAGAATATTAACGGCAGCGTTATGATCCCTGTCCAGGTCAAGTCCACAGTAAGGAAAGTCATGTACTCGGACAGCCAGATCTCTAGCCACCTTTTTATCACATGCCGAACATGCCCCATCGCTCACGGCCTCCGCCATCGGTGCGACAGGGGGCTGCCGGGCTGGTACATCGGTTTGCGGCTGCCTGGCATTTCGATCGGTGGCAGTACATCTTCGCTCTCGTGCGCGAAGAATACGCCATGCGCGCCCAGTTGCCCCTTGAATGGGAAGACCTCCGATGCCATGAATGGGTACTCCTCGTTGATATACTCCGAGTACGCGGTGATGTCGATCCAGGTCGATAGCGCCGCGCCTAGCGAGATGTTCTCAGGCTCTGTCGAAGGCGAGGCCAGCATGAGCTCCAGCGGGTAGTCGAAGCGCAGGCCGTTGGGATCGTCAAGGATCTTGCGCAGGCGCTCCTCGCGGAGGCCGCTCTGCGAGATCCCGAACTCGAGCAGTTGGTCCGGCACCTCCGGATCGATCATCGGGCCGCCAGCCACGCCTAGCCCACCGAACTGCTTCCCGCCCGGGAGCAAGCGCTTCCCGAACCGGCCGGAAAGGCCCTTGTAGAAGACCTCGCCCCAGCGCCAATGCTGGTGCACGCCGTAAGGCAGGCCCGGCGTCGGAGCAAACTTGTCGTTCTTAGCAGCGGCCAGGAACTCCTGCTTGTTCTTAAACTCCTGATTCCACTGGTGGATGTTGTCCCAGCCGAGCTTGTCGCCGCCACGCCTGGTGAAGGCCGTCCCGCCAATCACGCCGCGGCCGACCACCTCGCTGATCAGCGGCTTCTCTGCCCGGGAGAAGAGGATGTTGCCTGGCCCCTTAATCGCGGCGCCTTCCAGCGACGCGAGGCCGAGGTCGTCCTTATCGCGGAAAATGCCAGCCATGTTTTCAAGCGCCGAGCCTTGGACCTGGA
The DNA here is from genome assembly GCA_002067795.1 of Methanosaeta sp. PtaB.Bin039. Lineage (GTDB taxonomy): Archaea > Halobacteriota > Methanosarcinia > Methanotrichales > Methanotrichaceae > MVQI01. The sequence goes on along the minus strand of MVQI01000042.1, from coordinate 5,517 downwards.
ACCGCATCCGGAACAAGACGCGGATCGCAGTGATGCGGTTGTACGGGTCATTCAGCTTCTTGCCGAACTCTATGCGTGGCGCGTTGAACCGGATCATCGGGTAGATGCGCGCCGCCCGCAGGATGCCGCCAGGCTCGTGAGCAGTGTCCTTGCCGTATGGCGTGAACAGCGTCAACTGCTCGATGACCATTTGCTGCTCCTCCTCGCCGAATACCTTGTCTAGAATGTAGGACACCAACACCGCAAAGCGCGGGTTGTAGAAACCGCGCGGATCAGTCGCCGTCTTATCGAAGCGGATGATGCTCGGTTTCCCGATACGCCTCACTCGGTTTGATCCGAGTGTGAAGTTCTCGACGGCGTGGTGAGTTTTCGTTTTCGGATCGAAGTGGCTGCCGATCAGGACACGCTCTACACGGATCTGGTTGGCGCACAGGTGGCCGTCGTGCATCAGGTTGCCGATCACATAGCCCCAGCCCGGCTCATCCAAAACGCCGTCAAAGCTCCAGCCCGTCTCGTGATCGTATACTTGCTCAGGTGCTTCTTCGTCTGCCATCAGGCGATCCTCTCTGCGGCCATCGGATTGATCGGGATCTGTCGCCATGTGCTGCGGATCGCGCCTGTGGCCAGGTGCGTGACCATGAGCTCGATGTGGTACATGCCGGGGCGCTGCACTCGAACCTCGGGCCCATGCGCCACTACCACTTCTCCGCTCAGCCACTCATCCAGCCTGCCATAACGCCAGTCGATTTGGAACCGTCGCGCGTCAGCCGGCGCCATCTCGCCTGTGCCGTCCATCACGAGCGATACCACGCGGCCGCCCTCACCGTCGAGCAGCAGGGTCATGTCGACGATCAGCGCGTACATGCAAGCCGGCCGCAGCGCGGTGCCATGCGACTGTTCCTCGACGGTCTGCAGGTCAATCGTGTACGGTGCCAGGAAGGTCTGCGGCTCCTCCGCCCCGTCCAGCACGTAGAAGAAGCCACTGTTCGCATCGTCGGAATGATCATGCTCCGCCGCCTCGTACGCCGACATGCGTTGTACGCCGATCCACGGCCGCACAGTCGACACTACCGATAGGATGCGCCCGCCTTTGCCGACCATCACGTCGACGGTGCCACCGTGGACCGGCACGGTTTTCATCACCGCTGTCTCGCTGGCCGGCATGGCTTCGGCTGGCAGGAACCACATCCACAGGCTGCGCCACCGGTCCGGCTTCTCACGGCTCGTTGCGTAGATCGGCATCGATGACATGTGCCGTAGCCCGGAAGACGGGAACGGGTCGGGATAATCGGCGGGGGACAAATGCCGTGCTGATCGGTACTTGGCAGCAGCGCGGTTGACGCCCACAATGTACTGGGCGACGGTTTGCGCCACGTCGGCGTCATTATCTGGCACCCGGCCGTGCGCTCGGCCCGTTGTACGGTCGAAGGCCTTGAAGCAGCCGCTGACCGGCGACAGATAGAAGGAGGGCTCCGTGCCGCGGTCGCCCAGACCGGCGCTGACGTGCGCACGAAGCGCGTCCTCCCGTCGAACGATGACCGCCGGATCAATCAGCCGATAAACGAGGATCTCAGCCATCGAGCCTACCCGCTATCCTCGGTCGGCTCCCACTCTCCGGCAGCGTTCTTCGTCCACCTCGGAAGCTCGCGGCTGGCCCGCAGGTAGACCAACGTCGTCGGCAGCACGACCTCCCACGGCTCACCCTGCGGCACCTCCACGCCGGGCGCGCCGAGTTGCTCTTGAATCTCGGTCAGGATCGGTACGTAGTCCGGGCTGGTGACAGGCGGCAGCTCGCCGCCAGTCCACACCATGCCGGTGCTCATAAAATGATCGATCGCTGGCTCGAAGCCTGGCCGGGCCGGTACCACCACGCGCGCTGCGCCCGCCTTGAGGAACGCCTCGAACGTTGGATCGACGTTCTCGTAGCGCAGCCGCTCCAGCCAATCCTCCTTGCGGCCCCAGAAGTATGGGTAGAATACATAGGTCATATTCTCCCACTCAAACGCCTGCTCGAAGAAGCGGATATACGTACCCTCCATCTCGGCCTGAGTCAGGTCGAGCTGCGGCAGGCCGGTAGCGCCTGTCTCAATCGAGTCGAACAGGTCGAAGTGTTGTCGCGTCAGGAGCGTGATGCAGGCGCGCTTGAGTTCGCTGCGCTCGATCTGGCGGTTCGCGTCCGGCGACCTGCCCTCGATGACGATGCCAGCTCGTGTCCGCAGCGCGTTGAGCTTCTCCTCGTAGTCGCTGCGCTTCTGCTGGTAGGCTTGCAGGATGGCAGCGTAGGTCGCCTGCTGCCACTTCTCAACGGCCCGCGCCGTGCGCTGGCAGGTGACCTCCAGGCCGAGCGCGAAGTTCATGACCCGCCACGTCTCAATGGCCACCGGGATGGCCGCCGTCTCGCTATCGAGCGTTGTGCCCCATGCCCAGCTCAAGCCGGTGTTGAACCGCACGCGGCGCCGCCCGATCGATAGGTCTATCGACCACTCGTTGATATTGTCCCAGTAGTTCATGCCTGCCAGAGTCGCGTGACCCCACAGCGCCTCGTACCCGTCCGGTATTGTCAGATCGGCTGAGTCGACGTGAACACCGCGCGTTTCGGAGTCGTCCGTGTCCGGGCCAGCCTTGAACGTCTTCGCCACGGTGACGTACCGCTCCGGTGGCGGCTCCACGCCGGTAACCTCGTATTCGCGCACGAAGTAGTTGTAGTTGAACTCCGTGAGCTGGTTCGGCGTGATGGTCAGATCGGCTGGCTTCTCCAGTCCCTCGCCCTCGGTGATGTTCTTCTTCAGCGCCGCAATCAGCAGCGAGGCTGGCTCGGGCACCGTGATGTCGTACAGCGTGCGCAGCCCGTAATTGAAGACCTGCGCCTCATATACCTTCTCGACCCACTGGTACAGGCCACTGATATGCTCGGGGCCGTTCACGTTGTCGAGCAGGTGGCGGTTAGTCTCCTCGACCTGTCTGAGAATGCGGCGCGTTACCTGCTGACGGAAGCGCTCTGTGATCTTGCTCGACGCGCGGTTCGTCACCTCGCTGGCGTACTCGGACGCGTGCCGGGTGGACCGCTGCCGCGAATCCGAGATTGAGCCGTTGGCATAGGTCTCGAACTCGACCGCAAGCCCGTACTTGCCGCTGATCTTCAGCCCGGCTTCTAGCCTTGCGTCCTCGCGGATTGTCTCCTCAGATTCGTGCTTCATCTCGAAGCGCTCTGTAGATTCAAGCTCGCGTTCTTCCTCGGTCGTCCGCTCCGTCTCGCTGACGATGATCTCTTCGGTCGTCGTCGCACGCTTGTGCTCGCGCTCTTTTCGCTCTCCCATCAGCACATTCTCGATGTGCGCCAGCTCACGCACCTGGTAGCGCTTTAGCTCTTGCTTGACGATCAGCAGGTCGGCCACGCCAACTGGCTGGATGTTGCCATGCGTGTCAGGCACAGCAAGCTGGCTGGTGTCCGGCGCAGGCATCGCCTGTGGGGCCGGGAAGATTGTGACGGGCGGCTGCTGGATCAGCGTTCCGCCTACGGACACCACGTTCTTGCGGCGCTCCGGCATCTCCAGCTCGGCTATCGTCTCCAGCATATGCCCGAGCCGCGTCTCGAGCTTATGCGCTAATCGATCGATGCGCGTTTCGGTCGGCGTCAGCCCGATGTTCTTGATTGCGGCGGTTGTGCCCGCGCTCAGCTTCTGGGCGACCTCTGGCTTGAGCGTGAACAGCTTATGCGGCGCGGCCGGCGGCGTGAAAGCGCCCGACGATCCGCGCCGGGCGACGGCCGCCATAGGGACGGGGACTGGATCAGGTCCCTGTAGCGAGTCCTCATTCAGCGCTCGGGGCTCTAGGAACGCCAGCTCGTCCAGCGCGGCGCGGATCTGCCGCGCCTCCTTATGCGTCGCCTTCAGGACCTCCTCGCGGGATGTATCCGGCGGCGGTCCGGCGGGCTTGTCCACAGGCGTCGGCGGCAGCGGGAAAACCTCCGCCGGCAGCGCAATCGGCCGCTCCAGCAGCGCCTTGACTGCGCCCGGTCTGTTGAGCGATGCCGGGTCTTCGGCGAGCCGCTCGATCAGCCCCATCAGCCGTATTGCGTGCACGATCGTCACCAGCGGCCGTCCGTGCTCCGAGCGCACCAGCTTGATGGCGATGATTGCATCCCATGCGGCGCCGCGGTCCTTTACGAAATCGTCCAACACGACCACTTTCGCCACTGCCGCGCCGAACGCATCCACGACGGCCTGCTTGACCGTCGAAGCGTTAAGCTGATCCGCCGGGACATCAGCCAGCTTCTTGCCAAGAGACTGCAGCTTCGCGCCCAGGCGCAGCTTGTCGACCGAATCGGCATAGCCGTTGCTCACGAAGCGCTGAGCAAGATCACGCATCACTCGGTTGGCGTTGACGTTCGAGCGTGCGTCGCGGAGCTGCGCAATGAAGTCCGTCGGCTGCTCCATGTGCAGCATTGCGTCAGGCCCGACCTTCGTCGCCGGGCGAACCAGAAAGAAGCGAAACAGGTCTTCCATTGACTAACCTCCGAACAGGCAGTGCCAGTATGTTGCAAATATTACAATATCCTGAGAGCCTCAACTCAATTTTACTGGCTTTGAGCATTCTCTATTTAGAAGAATATCACTCCTCTAAATATTTACAATTTATGATTACACAAATGATACTGATAAAATCTTGCCCAATTTAATTTATTTACGGATTATCCCGGACAAATAGTGCTAATGGTTTATGCCATTGAGCAGAATTCATATACAGGGGACTTACTCCAGCAAACTCATTCTTGGATCGCTTGGTTCTCGCTGCCAGTGAACCGTGGACGTTGCACTCTTTCAATCCTAAATCAATGATCTTGAAGAATTCTTAACCTCGCATTTCGCAGATGGCATCAATGACCGGCAAATTCTATCTTTTTTTCATCGATCCTGCTGCCTGAATTAGGCAATGGACGGAACTCGTCATCGAAAGCGGTATCATAGTCTCGGAATGTCTTGGACAATCTTTCAAATTATGGGTATCAATCTGTCAGCTGTGACCTCTCGAATCTTTCGGGCATCTGTTCGGCTGAAATCTGCCACATGCAGATATTCTGAAACCGCCTATTCGTCTTAGAATCAGAAGATGAATCGTTCACATTGATGCACCATAGCCTCTGCAAATCGAGTCTATCGGAAACGGTGAATCTCATTTAGGACGAACTCAGGGCTAATCCCCGCCAATTCATTGGCGGGATGCAGCCCGTATCTACGACCGTAAGACTTGTTAAGCAATAAATTCTATATCTCAAAAATGCCTAAAGTGTTTCGTTATAGATTGAAGCCAACAAAGATCCAAATTGCCACATTGAACAGGCATCTTGATCTATGCCGGTGGGTCTATAACGAAACACTTGCTTTGCGAAAGAATGCTTGGGAGCAAGAAGACCGATCAATAAGTTACTTTGAGTCCAAGAGGATGCTTCCTATCTGGAAAGATGCAAAGCCAGAGCTTAAAGAAGTTTACTCTCAAGTTCTCCAGGAATCTGTCCAG
>MVQI01000041.1 GCA_002067795.1 Methanosaeta sp. PtaB.Bin039 | reverse complement strand
TCCTTCGACTGGGATTACAGTCCTTGGTTGGGATACAACCTAGATGCCCCCGAATTCAGTCGGGGGAGTAGTCACGCAGGACAATTGGAGCGAGTGGTCAAGACAAAATGACGAACACAAAAATGGAGATAAGACGAGGTCTTGAGAAAAGGGCCTGGACCGGATCAGGAATAAAAGGAGAAAGAGAGGATATGTCTGTCGTGATCGGCAAGTGTCGGATGGGGGCGTGGTTTTCGCCTGAGGCATATCCCCCATCCGATCCGCGCGGTTACCGCCTCATTCAACGATCACCGTATTGCTGACACCCATGTGCTTTCTGTAGGCCATGTTCTCAAAGAGCCGGAAATCGTAGTTTCCTCGCCCGGGAACCTTGAATACCAGGGTCCCACAGGGCCGGCCGTCGGTTGACTGCATGTTGATCCAGTTCTTGTCGGGCCGCGTCGTGCCGTACATGCCGATCACGCTGGAAGGCGTGGCGCCCCAGAAGTGAACCGTCACTGCCTGTCCTGGCTTTGGCCTGGCTGGCTCGGCGACCATCCTCACGCCGCCGGCAGCCGTGGTCTGGAAGGTCTGGCTTGAAGCAAGCCTGGTATAGCCGTTATCCTGGAAGAGGCGGAGATCGAACTGGCCGGCGTAGGTGGGAGCGTAGAGCTCCACAGTGCCGTTGCTGCTGCCGTCCAGGTACCGCCGGTAGATAGGGCTCTGATCCTCAGCTCCGGCAGCAAATACCCCGATCCAATCACCCTCGTATCCTGGAGCGCCAAAGTACGAAGCGTTGAAGGAGCCGCAGGCTTCAACCTTGCTGACCGCAGCCGATAAGGAAGGCACCTCCACCTGGAACGGAAGAGCTGCCAGCTCCTCTCCTGATGAGCGGTAGAGCCGCAGCTCATAGCTGCCCTGCGCCTCTGGAGCCTGCAGGCCAACCTTTCTGCTGCTGTTCTGATCCAGGATGCTGAAGAGCATGACCTGCTCGGGCTTCTGGTCACTATGAGGCAGGCTTGCCGGAACAATGCCGATCCATCCCGAGAAGTTGGAGGAGAGCCGTGTGGTCACTTCGACCCGGCCGGCTGGAAGATATGTACCCTGCTCCATGCGCAGGCGGGAGCCGTCAGAGCCGGTGACGCCGAAGCGGGGCTTGACAGCGTCCTCGGGCGCCAGTGGCCACAGGTCCTCAGAATGGCCGCCCGATATCTGCAGCGGGCTGTCGCATACGCCGTCCCGGTTGCGGTCACGGCACCCCTCGGCCGGCTCGTCGTAATCGCTGTGGTGGTTGCCCACCGTCTCATTGTTCCAGCGGTTGGACCCGTCATCCCAGGCGTTCTCGGAGTTGCCCACAAGCCGGTTGAGATACAGGGTATTTGAGGTGGTCTCGGGCAGGTTCTCATCGCTCGTGTTGTAGGTGCTGACCGCCTCATCAGGCCGGTACCTGATTGAGATTCGTCCCGATTCGTCCTTGCGCTGAGCCGCATCAATCGACTCGGTATCATTGCGGTTTTGGAGAACTATGCCCCTCTGGTTGGCAGTTACGTTGTTGCCCACAACCGAGCAGCCCCGGGAGGTCTCAAGGCTTAAACCGTCTTTATTTCCCAGCAGAAGGTTGTCGTTCAGCTGGTTGAAGTTGCTGCTGCGCATCAGGAATATGCCGCATACCTCGTTGCCCACTGCCTGGTTGCGGATTATCGTATTGCGCTCCGAGGTGACCACGAAGATACCGTAGCGGTTAGCCTCAGCCAGGTTGTCGGCCAGCAGGTTGGAGGATGATGAGTTCAGAAATATGCCGCTATGCTGGTTCGACCTGGCGGATATCCCCTCCACACGGTTGTTTCCACCAGCCAGAAGTATGCCGCAGTTGCCGTTATCGTCGGCTGTGCAGCCAGATATCCGGTTTCCGCTGGACAGGACGCGAATCCCTGCATCGCCGAAAAGCGGCCCGGAGTTGGTTGCCCCAATGCCCAAGAGCACGACGCCGCCAGTGCTGACGGTGATAGCCGAACCGCGGCCCCCCCCGTCCACCACCGGCACCCCGGCGCCGGTATCGTTGCCCTTTATGGTCACCCGCTTGTCCACAACTACATGCTCCCGGTAGACGCCGCTGTCCACCAAAACCGTATCCCCATCCTGGGCTTTGTCGATGGCCGACTGGATGCTTTCTCCAGGACGCACCACAGATGACCCGGCCTGCATAGGAGATGACAACGCCAGCACCAGGGCCACGCCCAGGACCGCAATCATCCGAACGCGACAGGAGGACAGGGACTTCTGCCAGTTCTGCATGCTCCCGGAAAACGACTATAGTCGTATAAAACGGTTTTGAGCAGAAATTGCGGCTGGCCGAGAACTGAATCTCGATTAGTCGCGCGACTTTGCAGATGATGTCCGCCGCCGATTAGGTCAAAATAGAGTGCGGCAAAGCTTGCGGTTCCGGAGATGACCGAGCTGATCTCTTTTTTCGTCATATATCGATATGAGGGCATTTCTCCACCCAAGCGGATTTGGAAGAATAGAAATTCAAGGAGTGCAACTGCGCTGAAAGCGTCTGTGGCCAGCTATGCCATGCTGAGCAAAAGGATATAAAAAACGCTAAGTAGCGCTGATCTCCGCTCGATTGCACGGCAAGGGGTGTGGCACCTGGGAGAGCCGCAAGTCTATATTGGGGATCTGGGCCCACCTATTTATGCCTGGAGCGACTCTAATTGACCATGGCATGCAGGGGCAATTGCAGGCAGTTCTGTCTGTGGATTGAGGGGATGGCCTATCACCGGAAGTATGCCATCTCCAAGGATATGTGTCCTGCTCTCCCGGATTGCTTCGTCGAGACCGTCATGGGCGAGATGGTCCCAGGAGCGATCCGCCAGCTCAGAGGGCCTAGCGGAGCCCACGTTCACGAGTTTGCCGATCGCTGGGAGGTCCACCGGGACCTTGCTGATGCCGATATGGACCCTGTTGGCCACCTGGTGAAGGACGCTCCCGAGTACCTCGCCACCATAGGCGCCGTCATCCTGGCCGGTCTGGTCCTTGGAAAGAGCGGCTGCAGGGACAAGAGGGTTCAGGCCGCCCTGGCAGGGGGGCTTGCCGGGGTTTTTACGCTTCTTGCCGGAAAGATGGCGAAGCTCCTGGACGAGGGAAACTAGGCCGAGAATGAAGTGGACGGCTGAATAAGGATCGTGGCAGTCCGGAAAGAGGGACTGGGATGCTGGAGACTCACGGCTACCTGACTTACTTCGTATACGTCTTTACTTCAGTCTTCGTCATAACGAATCCCATTGGGGCAACGATGGTATTCGTCACCCTCACCCACGGGTACAGCCAGAATGAGAAGGCGAAGACATGTCTGCGCACGACGATCGTGGCATTCCTCATAGCCCTCCTATTCGCAGTGGGTGGCGACCTCATACTCAGGATCTTCGGGATAACCGTGGACTCGCTGCGGGTGGCGGGAGGTGTTCTCCTATTCCTGCTGGCCATGGATATGTTGCGGGCCAGGCCGAACCCGAAGGTCACAGAGGCTGAGATCATCGATGCAAATGCCAGGGACGATGTATCCATATTCCCCCTGGCCATGCCGCTTCTGACCGGACCTGGAGTCATCACAACGGTCGTTGTGCTGATGGGGGCATCCTCCAGCGTGAGCGCAAAGGCCACCGTTCTTTTGGCCATAGCCGCATCCTTCGCCGCGAGCTACGCCATCCTGCGGTCCTCCGAGCTGATCGACCGCTTGCTTGGGTTGACCGGGATTATGGTCATGTCGAGGATAATGGGGCTGGTCCTCGGAGCCATAGCTGTCGACTTCGTCAGCCAGGGTGCCTGGAACCTCTACCTGATGCTTGTAGAGAGCGGGACGATCTGAAGTTCAGAGCCAAAAATAGACTGAAAAAGAAGTCGCAAGCAGGCAGCATCCACAATGAACTGAAAGACGATGGAGGCCTTGCCTGAAGGATTGGCGCATCTCCCTTCGCCTGCAATCGGATGCTGGCTAAAAAGGGAGGGGATTTCCTTCTATCTGCCCTCCTGCAGCATGGTAACTCGGCCATGGTTGGATATTGTGGTTGTGGAGTTGACCAGGACCCTGGCCTCGCCTATCCGACGGACTTCCTCGCTTCTCAGCTGCCAGGACTGATCTGGCTGAAGCGTGCGCGTCTCGTTGCCGAACTTGAACGTGGCCGAGTCACCCTCAATCGAGAGAACCGCAAACTCACCAAGCGAATGGGGCAGATCGAGCAGCTGATAAAGCCCGCTGCTGGCGCCGCCGCCCATATCTCCGGACAGGCTCTGCCCAGAACCGAGGATGGCCAAGGCCTGGGGCGACAGGTTGAGATGCTGCTGGAAGCGGAGGACCGAGTCGCTCAGATGGTAGGTGGGAAAGTCTATCATGAGCCTGTTTGGTGTGCCCTCCAGTGCCTGGCCGTCCTCATGCGTCCATACCTCCAGGAAGAGCAGGCCAATTTGTGGCAGCCCGGCCAGGGGGTATTGATCGATGCACTCTCCGCCGGCGATGGCATACGGCTGGTCGCAGATGCCATCTCCCTCATCGTCGCTGCAGTTGGCGCTATCGGTGTAGCGGTTGCCCCGTCCCTGGCTGGACCACTGGTCGCTCTGCCCATCGTCATATGCGTCCAGCCTGTTCTCTATCAGGCGGTTCAAAGAGAGGACGTTTCCGGAGGAAGAGACCAGGCGAAATCCGTTCTGGCTGTTGTAGGCGGCGTAGTTGTCGGTGATCTGGTTCTCCAGGGACTTGAGCAGGCGAATCCCATTGTATCCGTGCAGAGCATCGTTTCCGCTGAGCACGTTGGCGCTGGAGCTGTCAAGCCCAATTCCGTCAAGGGAGTTCTCCTCAAGGGTGTTGTCCCGGACGGCGTTGCCGCTGGCCAGATCAAGGTGTATGCCCCGCTTGTTCTTGCTGGCCACATTTGAGAATACCTGACTGCTGCTCGACCCTTCCAGGAAGATCCCGTCATCGCCATTGTAGCTGGCAGTATTGTTGCGGATGAAGTTGTTGTTTGAGTCGATGAGGTGTATGCCACAGCGGCGGTTGTATGCCAGAAGGTTGTCCTCGATCCGATTATTTCCGGAGCTCTCGAGGCGCAGGCCGTCTGTTCCATGATGGCTGATATCATTTCCAGATACTGTGTTCCCGCCCGATGCCACAAGTACGCCGGGGCTTGACGGGCTGGAGCCCCGGATGGCAAATCCCACCAGGCTTATTCCATCCGCCTGCAGGGATACCGGAACCCCCATCTTTCGGCCGTCTATGATCGGTCGCCCGCTGCCGCTATCCGCTCCGCGGATCTGCAGGGGCTTAATTACGTTGATCGGACCATCATAAGTGCCGCTATGCACCTCCAGGATGTCGCCAGGAAGGGCGGCATCGATAGCGGATTGCAGATCTCTGTGCTGGCAGTCAGGACATACGGTCAGAGTCGCCGCCTGGGCGGCAGCCAGGAGAAGGGCTGCGGTCAGGGCAGCCAGTAGAACTCCGATTCGGCGATGAACTTCATCGTTAACCATGATCCCACCTGAAAGAAGATTGTGGTTAATGGATTAAAATGTTATCAAAGAGCAAAGGCGAGCCGGCGGGTTCGCCAGGGCGAGAGCCTCCACGTGTCGAAATACTTATCAGCTAGGATGTGATTATGTTCAATAATGATGTAATAAACTGGGACGAGCTATCAATTATATAAATATGTTATAGATATTGATTCCAAAGGGTGTCATTGAAATGTTCAGATATTCAGCGCTCCTGGCAGCAACCGTAATCTCCCTGGCCGTCCTGGGAGCGCCGGCCTTTTTGGGGGTTGGCCAGGGTCAGGCTCAGCTATTCCTGGCCGGCCCGTCCGGAGGCACAGGTGGCGGTCCCTTCTCCGACCAGTTCTTGGACGACCCAAATCGATACAGAGTGGTGGCCATAAAGGTCAGGTCCGGAGATAGCATAGATGCCCTGGGCCTTGTGTATATGGATCAGGACGGGCGGATCTACGAGCCTCCCTTGCACGGAGGACGCGGCGGACAGTTGAGCGTGATCTTCCTGGACCGTGACGACTATATAACTGCAATTAGCGGCGGCTATCACGATCTTGTCAATCTCATAGAGATACATACCAAACTGCGCAGCAAGCCATATTCATTTGGGGCCCAGACTATTGGAGAGTGGTCCGATACCTGGTTCTATTATGAGGCGCCACCTGGAATGGAGATATTCGGTCTGTTTGGCACCTCAGGAACCATGATAGACTCCATGGGCGTGATAATGAGGCAGAGAGAGGCATCGGATCTGTATAGTGCAAGCGTTCTGCCGTCTGCTGCCGGCACATCGAGCGGAAGCGATACCATCTTGGAAGGCGATATGCATGGGGCTGGAGGTGAGGAGCAGGACGGCCAAGCGGCGGCAGCTATGGAGATGAGCGGAAACATAGGACCGGTTGTGGCATCTGCCATTTTCGGGCATCTGGAAGAGGGGGCGACAGGCGCTGGGAGCTCAGTTGGCGCCGAGACGGCTGGAGATATCCTCATGCAGGACAATACCGACATGGTTGGCTACAACTACAGGGACTTCGATTTGCCAGGCCCAGACCCCCAGCTATGCGCTGATGCCTGCGCCAGAGAACCGGAATGCCGGGCGTGCACCTATGTTAAGCCAGGCATCCAGGGCAGTGCTGCCAGGTGCTGGCTCAAGTACGATATCCCACAGTCCACTGCTGATCCATGCTGCAGCTCCGGGATCAAGCAAGAGGCCTAAAGATGATCAGATCCGCCACATCACCGATATTTCCAGGCGGGACTGCGAGGAAGCCCGGGAATTTTGGAGAGATCGGAATGAGGGCTCAGCAAAGGGCTGCCAGGAAATATGGATATAATTAAATAATTAATTAAAATAATTTGTCTGTAGGAGCACGAAGACTATGGCCAGGAGATTATTGAGGGCTTTGATGGCCCTGATCTTTCTGCTGCAGCTTACCGGCAGTGGGCTTGGTGATAGCGCCCAGACCTATAGGCTGGGACCGTCCGGGGGCTTTGGAGGATCTCATTTCATGGACGATCCGATTCCAGCAGGCGCCCACATCTCCAAGGTGGTGATACATGCCGGAGACTACATCGACTCCATCCAGCTCGTTTATGAGACCGCCGACCATGCCCAGATCCCGCTCAACCGCCATGGTGGGACAGGCGGCGGCGTCTATGAGTTTGTGCTGGGTGAGGGCGAGTCCATAAGGGAGATCAGAGGGAGATGTGGAGATGTGGTGGACTCGATACAGATCGCCACGGCCAGCACCACCTCGCCAGCCTATGGCGGACCTGGTGGAAGCAGGGAATTCGTTTACCAGATACCGCCCGGACTTGAGCTTGTGGGGCTGTGGGGACAATCAGGAGAGCTGCTGGACGCCCTGGGAATCGTTCTCCGGCCAAAGTGACGGCCGGGGTGAATCTCAATAATCGAATAGCGACTTCTGCTTTCTGACCGCATCTCTGCCCCCCTCCCCGAAGTCCATCAGGTTGCACTGGCCCTGGCCGCGTATCAGCCGGTCCCGGTCGATATCGAAGGAGGAGAATATGCGCAGCACCGGGGGCAGAAGCTGTTTTTCTATGTAATAATCCGTGTCAATGGCCAGGTTCTTCTCCACGGCGTAATTCGGGTCCTCAGCCTTGTCCACGAAGAGCGTCTTTCTGTTGCCTCGAACTATGACGAAGGGGATCCGATCCCCAATGCCCGGGACCCGGCCGCCTCGCCGCCTCATCTTCTCCACCAGCTGGATATGCGGCTGCTTGCTCTTGTACGAGGACGGGTTCTTGGTGTATCGGCGGGTCAGAGTCAGGTCCTCCAGGAGCTCGCTGTCGGTCTGTATGTCCATGCTCTGGACCCGGCCTATAACCGTCCGAACATGCTCCACCGCCTCCTCCACCTGGCCCATCTTCAGCAGAAGCTCAAGGCAGTGGTTTAGCGTCTTGGACGTCAGCTCGCACCAGTCACGGCGCACGGTCTCCATCCCCCGCACCTTTATTCGTTCTTTCCAGCCCTGGCCGCCCTTCTCAAATACCCATAGAGCATAGCGCTTCTTGGCAAGGAATATCGCCCGCCTGGCAAACGCCTCGAAGATCAGCTCCATTGGCGGCGGCAGGTGAGAGGTTATGGCCTGGGCGATCTTTCTGCCGATCAGCTCGGCATCGTCAAGTGATACCTCTGAGCTTTGCGGCAGCCCGCCGGCATCGTTCCTGCCCGACCTGCACCTGCGGTCCACCAGGCCACCCGCTGGCACGATCTTCACAAATACGCTATCCGTATCCCCATAGACAACTGATAGATCGAATGATCTGGCATCCCGAAGATCAGGGCCTTTGAGCTCGTCGGGCAGATAGGCCTCCTTGCCAACTATGGTTATCCGACCTATCTGCTCTATCATATCCCTGGTGCGCAGGATGTTCTGCCTGCCAAAAGAGGTGACCGCATTGGCAACTGCAAGGCTGTACAGACGGGCCCTGGCATAGCCCGAGTAGCCGTAAAAGCTGTTCAGCAGTATCTTCATGGCATTTTGTTTCGCATCCAAGAAGCGTCGCTCATCCTCGCTCTCGGCGGTCTTCATCAGCTTCTTGGTGCGTGTCCGCTCCTCGAGGAGCTCTTGCAGCACACCGGGCACTATGCCGGCAGAGACCTCAGGAGGAACAAAGAGCCCTCCTGAAGGGGCCTGGATCGACCCGGCCGGGGCCTGGCCGGTGACCACAGTCGAGTAGCAGAGGTTGTGGGCCATCATTATTGTCGGGTAAAGCGACTTGTAATCCAGGATCACGACGTCCTCGAGCAGGCCTTTCTTTGGGTCCAGCACGGCGCCCCCTTTCAGCTCGTCGGAGTCGTCGTAGCGTTCTTCGCTTTCCTCGGAGCCCGGCTTGGGCGGAACCACCCTGTCTCGCTCCCGGAACCGGCGCAGCAGAAGGCTCTCCACCATCCCGCTCTGCCCCCCGTTGACAACGTCCTGAAGCAAGGTGCCGCTGGCCCGGGAAAGCGCTATGTACTTGTCCATCAGGCGCAGCTGAAGCAGGAGGCCGAGAGCCAGAACAGCGTCGCGCCTGGCATAGCTGATGAAACGGCGCAGCTCATCGCCGCCCGCCTCCCAGATGGCCTCCATCTCCTTCGGGTCCACGTCGTACTTCTCCTGGCCGAGCAGCTCCATGGCTGCTGTGCGCAGGGTGTACTGCTTGAGGCTGTAAGAGGAGCGGATGATGGGCAGCAGGTCCACCACAACCCGGCCGGTGATGGAGACGCTGCTCTGGCTGACGACACGTCGGCAAAACCAGGGGCCCTGATCGCGACCCGCCCGGACCTCCACCCCAAGCCTGCTGGCCCGCTCATCCAGATATGGTATATCGAAATCGTTTGAGTTATAGCCGGCCAAAACATCGGGATCGTAATCCGAAAGCACATCGAAGAAGCGGGTGAGAAGCTGCGACTCGTCCCCGCAGGCCTCGACATCTCCCCTCTGGCAGTCCAGGGGCTTGCCCACGAGTACCAGGTCCTCCTGACCCCGGTAAGGTGGCTGAAAAGCCATGCTGATAAGTATCACTGGAGAGGTATCTGCCGTTGGCATCTCGCCGTTTTTCGGCAGGCACTCTATATCGAAGGCAAGGTAGCGTAGAGGTGCATTGGACTCCCTTTCGACCGAATGAATATCCTCAACCCGGCAGAGGAGAGGGGACTTTTGGCCGGCGATGGGCAAAGCTGCATCTTCGGAGACCTGGGCCCACCCCATGCCGCCGAGCCCAGTATCGATCAGAAACCTGTTCTTGAACAGTATGTCGGTCTCGAATACCGACTCCACCCCTGGCACAGACCTGGCCCTCTCTCGCAGCTCCCGAACTCCTTTGGGGTCCTTTGTCACAACACGGAACATCGGGACTGGCTTTTCCTGGTATCCGATCGGCCAGAAACGGTCCACATCCTCCACGACCAGGCCAAGCTCCTGCAGACCCTCCTTTGCCGCCTCGCTTTTGCCGGGCAGGACGCTTACGTAAAAGTAAGGCTTGAATCCGGAGACTCTGCAGGTCAGGCTCTTGCCTTCCGGGGTCGAGCCGAAGAGCTGGACAACAGGCCAGCCCCGTGAGTCGTAGACGTAGTTTGCGTCCAGGATCTGAAAGAGCATCGCATATATTTACGCGCTGCTAATATTACTTTTGGCTCCGGAGAGTTTCCAGGAGATATTCGGGACGATACTTAGGAAAGATCAGACCTGCTCCTCTGATACCACCCGGCTATTGCGGAAGCAGGTCATGGCCTCCTCACCATCTCCATTTTTCAGGTAAGCCACGCCCTTGCCGTACCAGGCCGCCCCCTTGATGGCCCTTATGTGAGCGGACTTCTTATAGGACAGATCCTCTACCGCTCGCAGTGTCCGATCGAAATCACGCATTGGATCGTAGCTGGGCGACTGTTGGAACAGGACCAGGCTGACTATGCCCGAATAGAGCAGAGCCTCCACATCGGACGGATTTGCCCTTGCCGCGTCCTGGAGATACTGATAGCTGCTCTCCATATAGCTCAGGCGGCCCTCATCCAGAATAATCTGGGTCTGGTTCTCCTTCTCAAGCAGGGCGCGAGCTGCCATGGCAGGGGAATCCTGTGGCAGCCGGCTGCTGATCTTGATCCGCTGAGCAGGATCGTCCATTGCCAGGTTGAAGAGCGCGTAGCCCTTGTACTTCAGGGCATTGCTATAGGTCCCATGATACTTGAGGGCCTTCTCGTAAAAGCCGATCGCCTTCTTATAATCGCCATCTGCGAAGTAGAGATTTCCCTGGCTCACAAGATCGGATGAGTCCGGCGGATTCTGAATCGACCAGGCGTTGTAGACTCCCAAGAGAAGCGAGACCACCGCCACGAGTACGGTCACTGCCTTATCCAGATCCATACGGCCACACCTCAGGAGGCATCTCGGCTGCGATGTCGTTTACAGTCTCGATGACAGGTCCAATCGGCTCCTGAGAGGCGACCTCCTCAAGGATTATGTCGTCGAGGTATATCGTAGAGCCCAGAGGGTTCTGATCCTTGGTGGCCCGCCAGGCAAATCCGCCTGAGACGCTGCTTCTGTCCTGGCCCGAGAGGTCGAGGGAGTACTGCTGCCACTGCCGGGAAAGGGTGACGGTCATCGAGACCGTCTGAAGAGTATCGCCGCTCTGTCCAGCCCAAAATTCCGCCACCTCGCCGCCCAGCTCTCCCCTGGCCCAGAAAGTCAGCCGGTCGTAGCTGCTCAGGTCCATACCCGGCTGGCTGCCGTAGTTGGAGTCCGGGTACTGCCAGATTATCCCCGCATACCCCTGGCCCTGTGACTGGGCTGCCGAGTAGCTAATCCTGATACAGGAGGGTGGAGAGATGGGCTGATCGGCCCACGCATCATCCAGACCGATATCGGCATAATCCCCTTCCGAGCCTGAAGGGGAAAAGATCGCAGTCACCTCAAGCTGTGCTGATGCAAGCCCAGCACCAAGCACCACCAAGAGAAGGCCAATCCCAATGTGCGCTCTTGCGTCTACGCATCTCATCAGATCTGTGGCTGTACCGGTTTTTAGTATATACAATTTTGTTCCCTATTGATAATTGCGGGAACGATCGAGGCATTTGGAGCGTGATGGCATGAGAGAAGCCGTCCAGAGGAGAGATCTGAGATCGCGTCAAAGGCCGCCACAGGTAGGCAAAAAGACAGGGCCAATGCCAGCCCAATGCCTGCAAGCGACAAACCGCTTAAATCCAATCAGCGCGATGGCTGAAACGGACTGGCCAGAATATGAGAGATGTGATCGAGGTCGCAGATCTGGAGCACCGATATGGGGACTTCGTGGCAGTGGACAGGATCAGCTTCGAGGTCTGCAAGGGAGAGATATTCTCCTTCCTGGGGCCAAACGGGGCTGGCAAGAGCACGGTTATCAATGTGCTGACCACGCTTCTGCCCTTGCAGAAAGGCTCGGTGCTGGTGGGTGGCCATGATGTTGGCACCGAGCCGGAGGCGGTGCGCCGGGCAATAGGCATAGTATTTCAGGAGGAGACGCTGGACCGCGACCTGACGGTCTGGGAGACCCTGGAGTTCCACGGCCGCCTCTACTCAATGCCCAGGGCTGAGAGGAGGAAGAGGATAGAGGAGATGATCGCCCTTGTGGAGCTGGAGAGCAAGAGGGATGTGAGGACCCGAAGGCTGAGCGGCGGGATGAAGAGGCGCCTGGAGATTGCACGGGGCCTCATGACCCGGCCGCAGGTGCTTTTCCTGGACGAACCCACGATCGGGCTGGATACCCAGACCCGTCGGCGCCTCTGGGAGTATATCAAGGAGGTGAACGCCGCCGGCACCACCATATTCCTGACCACCCACTATATGGACGAGGCAGACATGGCGAGCGACCGCATCAGTATAATCGACCGTGGGAGAATCATAGCCGGTGGAGAGCCGAGCCGGCTCAAAGACGCCCTCGGTCGGGATATGATCTATCTGGAGACCAGAGATGATGAGAAGGCACTCCAGATCCTGAGGGGAATGCAGATCGTCAGGGAGGCAAAGGCCACATCCAGAGGTCTGGTCATCAATATCAACAAAGACGGCACACACTGCCTGCCGCTCCTGATTAGCCGGCTCGCAGATGCTGGCATATCCATTACAGGTGCCAATCTGAAGAAGCCAAGCCTCGATGACGTTTTCGTCCATTATACAGGCAGGGAGCTGCGAGGAGAGGGAACGGAGAAGCCAGGGCCTGAATCTGAAGGGAAGAGGAGTGGTCGGTGATGGCTCTGGAATTTCTCACGATCTACTGGAGGGACATGATCCGATTCGTGCGCTTTCGGGCGGTCCTGTTCACCTCCCTTATCCAGCCTGCACTCTGGATGGCGCTCTACGGAGCTGCCATGTCAAGCAACTTCTCCCGTCTGGGCGGGGATGCTCCGGGGCCGGGCGGGATCGCCCAGGTGACCTACCTCACATTCATGGGGGCGGGTGTGATCGCTCTGACCACGCTTTTCACCAGCCTTTTCGGCGGCATCAGCCTTCTTTTCGACAAGAACTGGGGGCTGATGCGCGAGCTGCTGGCCAGCCCCATGCCACGTTACAACATAATTATAGGCATCGGGCTTAGCGGCGTCACCAAGTCCATCCTGCAGGTCCTGGTCATAATGGGATTCGGCCTTGTGATAGGCGTGGAGTTCTTCTCAGGATTCGGCCCGGAAAGGACTGCCCTTTCGGTAATAGGAGTTCTGGTTTTCGTGGGCATCTTCTCCCTTGGGTTCCTCTTCCTTTCCTCAGCCATCTCCATGAGCATGGACACTCCGGAAGGCCTGCAGGCTGTGATAACCCTGCTTACTCTGCCCCTCTTCTTCGCCAGCAACGCGCTTTACCCCATCGACTACTTTCCTGGCTGGGCCAGGGCCATATCGATGATCAATCCGCTCACCCACCTGGTTAACGGGGTGCGCTACTTCGTCATAGGAGACGACTTCTACGCTCTGGGGATCCATTACATCTACAGCGGCGCTGATATCATGAGCTCTCTTTCGACACTGTCAGCCTTCACCGCCGTCATGTACCTGGTTGCCTGGAAGATGTTTCAGAGAGCAGTGGTGACCTGAATAAGCAGGAGATCGATAAGCAGGAGATGGCACCGGTGGCGACATCATGATGAGGGCCAAAAAAGACCTTGCCCAGATCCGCTGAAAAAATGTGCGGTACATTGGATATCAGAAGCGGCAAACGGATGGAGACAGCAGTTTTTTTCGAAGGCTTGCGGTAAGGAAGAGGCCCCCGCCGGGAGGGGGCCTTCAGAGGAGGCTTGGGCTGAACCGGTCGATGGCGAGAACGTTTCTGCCCATGGGTATATTCTACCCCATGTTATATAAATTTTTTGTAAGTTATGATTGATTCACTGAAAAAGCATCTACTTTCAGCATGGGCGGATCGGAGAATGCCGCCTGAATTCTCAAGCCCGGATGTTGGTCCCGAAAAGAAGACGACGCTCAAATCCCGCAGGTTTTGACAAGACCAAACGTGAGACTCGCAGAATCGGATATGATCCGAAAAAGAGCCATTCGATCTGCCGGACAAAGGAGAGCGCCGAATCCATCTGCCGCAGCCTTGCCCAGCAGATATGCTTATGCCCAGCTTACCTGCACCTCGTCAGTCCGGTATCCCGGCCGGACCTGGGAGAGCTCCAGAGGGGTAAAGACACCGCTCTTCAGCATCACCAGACCGGTGTAGGCGATCATGGAGCCGTTATCCCCCATGAACCTCCTCTCAGGCAAGAAGAAGCTGGCCCCCCTCTCGGCGCACATTGTGTCCAGCATCTCGCCCAGCCGGCGGTTGGCGCCGACTCCTCCGACCAGCATGGCCTCGTCCTTCTCGGCGTGTGCCATCGCCCGCTCCGTGACCTCCACCAGCATGGCAAAAGCGGTCTCCTGCAGGCTGTAACAGACATCAGGAAGGGAGTGCTTTTTGGCGGCCTCGGTGGCTGCCGTGGCAAGTCCCGAGAAGGAGAAGTCCATGCCCTTTACGGTATACGGAAGCGGTATATACTCATTGGATGATCTGGCCAGCTCCTCGATGCGCGGACCTCCAGGGTGAGGCAGCCCCACCGAGCGGGCGAACTTGTCCAGGGCGTTTCCCACGCTGATATCCAGGGTCTCCCCGAATATGCGGTAACGCCCACGTCGAAGTGCCAGTACCTGGGAGTTGCCACCGCTGACATAGAGCACTGCCGGATCTTGCGCACCAGTCTTCCACTTGCCGACCTCGATGTGAGCGATGCAATGGTTGACCCCCACCAGTGGCACCGAAAAACGCATGGATAGCATCCGGGCAGCGGTTGCCACCGTGCGCAGGCATGGCCCCAGCCCCGGACCCTGAGAGAAGGCCACGGCATCGATCGATAGATCCAGCTGCCTGGCTTCGGCCATCACCCCCCTAACCACTTCCTCCATATGATCGGCATGGTGCTGGGAGGCCTCCCTGGGATGAATCCCGCCTCTGGCAGGAACGTAGGTGGCCGCTCTCTCCACAAGCACATCAGTCTCGTTTACGAGGGCGCAGCTGAGATTCCACGCTGTGCCCTCAAGGCCCAGGACATTCACCGCAGCTTCACCTCACGCGTTTGAAGGCAGAGCTTGGCCCCGCTAAAATACGCCGCCGGTCCGATCATAGATACCCCGCCCCGATGTCCCGCCGGTAGCGCATTCCGTTGAATCCGATACGGCGAATGTTGTCATAGGCCTTCTGCCTGGCCTCGCCAAGCGTGTCTCCGCAGGCCACCAGGGTAAGCACCCGGCCGCCGGTGGTGTAGATGGTCTGCGCATTGGCAGGCTCGGTGCCGAAAGCCGTACCATTGTGATACACAAGGACGTCGGGGTCCACCAGATCTAACCCACGGATGGGCATATTTGTGTAATGTGCGCCCGGATAGCCCGGACGCTCCTCGCACTGGCCGCTGGAGAGCGACTTGACCACCCGGCCGCTGACGGCGCAGACCCCGGCGCAAAAATTGGGCTGCCACTCAAGCGATACGGCATCGAGCCTGCCCTCGACTACCGCCTTTGAGAGCTGATACATGTCGGTCTTCAGCCGGGGCAGGATAACCTCGGCCTCCGGATCGCCGAGCCGCACGTTTATCTCCAGGACATAGGGGTTCTTCTCGCCACCCTCCTCCACTATCATGAGCCCGAAGTAGATGAATCCGCGGTAATCGATCCCCTGGGCCTTCAGCCCCCTTATGGTTGGCCTGGCAATCCGCTCCATGATCCGCCCCTCCAATTCTTTGTCAAGCCACGGATGGGGAGAGAAGCCGCCCATGCCACCGGTATTTGGATTGTTATCGAGGTTTGGATTGAGAGAGAGACGGTTGAAGAGCCGGATGGCCACCGTCTCATCCGGACCGTAAGCCTGCTTGTAATCCATGGCCGATTCCAGCGGCAGGATCGTCTCGCCATCCGTTAAGGCAAAGAACATCAGCTCCTGGCCGTGCAGCCTCTCCTCTACATCCACCCGGCTGCCGGCCTGGCCGAATATGCGGGGCGAGACCATGATCCGCTCAACCGTGGATAGAGCCTCCTCAACAGACGAGCATACGACAGAGCCCTTTCCGGCTGCCAGGCCATCGGCCTTTATCACCAGGTCCTTTCCCGGATTTGCCGAATAGAACTGCTCGACAAAAGACGCGGCATCTTTGGCATCGCTGAAATTCATGTAGGGCGGGACTGGGACCCCAAGACTGCTTAGCAGGTCCTTTGTCCAGCACTTCGAGCCCTCCAGTATGGCTGCATCCTTGCGGGGACCTACTATGGACAGCCCTTCTGCCAAGAATAGGTCGACGATTCCGTCAGAGAGATAGCCCTCCGGGCCGACGAATGTCAGGTCCACCTCGTTCTTGCGGGCGAACTGTGCCATCTCCTGCATGCTTTTTAGTGGACGGTTGGCCGAAGAGGCCAGGCTGCACTTGGGCAGAAGGCTGCTTCCAGCATTTCCTGGAGCCACGTACACCTTCTCCACTAGAGGGCTCCTGGCGAAGGCATGGGCTATGGCATTTCCTCGTCCTCCAGAATCGATTACCAGAACCTTAGCACCGGACATGGGATCTCAACCTTATCGGGAAGGAGACAGCCCGGTAGATAAGCATATTTATAGGCCCTCGTCATCCTGCCCACATGTCCACATAAATGCTCTCGATGCTGTGGGCCGGGACGACATGATTGGTCCAAACAGGCCGAAAATCCGCTAAAAAAAGTGAACGCCGGACCGCGGGCAGCAGGTACCGGCATTGGGACAAGTTCCGGGGACGAGAGCGAGCAGCAATCAGGCAGCAAGCTCGTCGGGAGATGATGGATCATAGGCAGACTAAATGAGAACGGGAAGAGGGATGTGGTCCCTGACCCGTGAGGTGTTGGCGATGCAGACTCAGGAGAAGTTATTAGACACGATCCGCGAGAAGAAGGTCGAGTTCATCAGGTTGCAGTTCACAGATATCCAGGGAATAGTCAAGAACGTGGCCGTGCCTGCCGCCCAGCTGGGGAAGGCCTTGAAGAGCGGCATATCCTTCGACGGCTCATCGATCGAGGGATTTGCTCGCATCCAGGAGTCGGACATGGTGCTCAAGCCCGATCTGGATACGTTTTCTATACTGCCCTGGAGGACGCTTGATGGGGCCAACGAGGCCCGCTTTATATGCGACGTATACCACCCCAGTGGACGGCCTTTTGAGGGAGATCCCAGATATGTTCTCAAGAGGATGCTCGGTCAGGCGGCCGAGATGGGCTATTCCATGAACGTGGGCCCTGAGCTGGAGTTCTTCCTTTTCGAGAAGGGAAACGGCACAAGCACCACCCCGCAGGACTTCGGCGGATACTTTGACCTGGGACCGGTGGATCTGGCCGAGGACATCAGGCGCGAGATCATTCGGGCGCTGATCCAGATGGGATTCACGATCGAGGCCTCCCACCATGAGGTGGCTCGGGGACAGCACGAGATAGATTTCGTCTATGACGACGCAATTAAGAATGCCGACAAAGTGGTCACCTTCAAATACGTCACCAAGACCATTGCCGTCAAATCTGGTCTGCGGGCCACATTTATGCCCAAGCCGATCTATGGCCAGGCTGGATCTGGGATGCACGTGAATATATCCCTGTTCCGTGGAGGGGAAAACGCATTCTACGATCCGGAAAAGCCTATGTACATAAGCGACCTTGCCCGGTACTTCGTCGGAGGAGTGCTCGAGCACGCCAGCGCACTTACCGCCATTGCCAACCCGATAGTAAACTCCTATAAGCGGCTGGTTCCTGGCTTTGAGGCCCCGGTTTACGTGAGCTGGTCCGGCCCCAACAGATCCTCGTTGATCAGAATACCGTCTGGCAGGGGCATGTCCACCCGCCTGGAGTTCCGATCCCCGGACCCCTCCTGCAACCCGTACCTGACCTTCGCGGCTATTCTGGCAGCGGGGCTGGACGGCGTCCGTCGCGGCATCGATCCCGGAGAGCCCACGGACAAGAACGTCTACGATATGACGCCTGCCGAACGGGAGGCTTATGGAATCGGCACGCTGCCCAGCAGCCTGCCCGAGGCCCTGAGCTGCCTGCAGGATGACCGGGTCATTCGCGATGCCCTTGGTGAGCACGTTGTCAGCAACCTGGTGAGGCTCGGCCAGATGGAATGGGAGAGCTACAACACAATGGTCCACCCCTGGGAGCTCGAGCGCTACATAAACATAATCTGAGGTTTGGCAAAAACGTGATCTGAGCCGATATGGGTTGGGGGACGCTTCTATCTGCGCCCCTCGATCCGTCCTGGCGCCTCTGCCGCGACAGAATACGCCTCAAATCGACAGGCAGAAACGTTGGGGCTGTAAAGAGGCCGAGATCTCTCCCAAAGGTCCATGTACCCGAGAACGAGGCTCTCCGCCAGAATGCCGGATCGACCTCATGTCAGGACCCATTTTTTTGCGGATTATTCCGGGAAGGGGTTTTGTCCCGACTTAGGGAAGGATTTGAATCTTTTTCCGTTTCGGTGCAAGAAGCATGAGGGAGCCTGGATGGGTGACGGCAGCAGCATATGGGATGTGGCCGATCTCCCCAGGAAAACCTTTCAGGAGCATCCCCGCATCTGGCACGCTGGAGCGCCACCTTCACCAAAGCACCCCCTGTTGACAGGTCCAGCCGCGCCGGATTTTTCAGGCATCGCGGTCGGATTCGACGGGCCTGTCACCCGAAAGCCTTATAATCAGCTTTGTCCTAGTACGGGCCGGGCCGGTAGCTTAGTCAGGTAGAGCGAAAGGCTCTTAACCTTTAGGTCGGGGGTTCAAATCCCTCTCGGCCCGCTTTCGGGGCTGTGGCCTAGCCAGGTAGGGCGACGGGCTCCAGCGGTATAATTTATGATGAGCAACGGGTCTGCTGAGGCCTCTCGACGGGGAGGCCGTTGATGATCCGTTGGAGCACTGAGATGGTTGCTGTTCAACCTGCCGATTCTCAGTATCGGAGAGACCCGTCGATCGTGCGTTCGAATCGCACCAGCCCCACATTTTTGCCTTAGGGCAAAGATCAGATAGCATTTCCATGGAAAAGCGCTATTCTTGCCTATTATACGATGATATCCTTGTTTGCAGCATAGTGGCCGCTGAAAGGCACCTCTCGGCCGGTCAAACTGGGAACCCATCGACGACATCGGCGTTTCGACCTGATCCCATGACGACACCGATCCCTGGCTCCGGCAAAATCGTTGACGATGAAGGCCCAATCGTAATCGAGCTCTCGCCTTAAAATCCCGGTTCACGGCCGCCGCCGCGAGGATTAAATAGCGGCCATGGCAATCACTGTGTGGTGCGATCTGATGTACTCGCAAATCATAACCATATGCTGGTCGATTCGGCAGGTCAACCGCAATCTGTCCGACCGAAAATCCCTATCAGATTACTCGATAAAGTACCTGAGAGATGCCTGCCACAAGCTGGGGGATATGCTCACCCAGGTTGACCAGGTCAATCCCGGCGAGGAGATCAAGGTCACGGACCATGACGGCAAGGTCCGAGCATTCTCCCTGAAAGAGGTGGCCAAGATGCTAAGCGATGCCAAGAAGATCCGGGAGTTTCAGCTTATAGATCATGTGGACAAGTGGGCATCTGCCAAAGCCGAAGGCTGAAGAAGCGGCATTCTTCAAGATACAAGATACAGATCGGGCCTGGACCCAGGCGCGCCTCAGAACTCATAGGGCTCATCATGGCATCTGTCAGCAGCATGCGTCATCATCGGCGCGTTGTGCCCAGCCCGTCAGCACCTATCAGGCGTCCTGGATTAAATCTGTTCTCCAGACCAGCCAGTGCTTGACGAATGGCCGGTCTGTTTGAACGAAGCGGCTCTTGGAGTGCAAGAAGGGGCTTGGGACTTGAAGCTCGGATTTCACGTCTCCATCGCCGGCGGTATCGAGAGATCGGTGGGCAGAGCAAAAGCTGCCGGCTGCCAGGTATTTCAGATATTCACCAGCAATCCGCGGAGCTGGAAGTCCGCAGAGATCTCGCCCAGATCAGCCGAAGCTTTCAGAGATGAGATGGCCGTCTTTGGCCTGGAGCTGGCGGTGGCCCATATGCCGTATCTGCCCAATCTCGCCTCTCCGCGCCCTGATGTACACCGCCAATCCCTGGAGGTACTGGTCCGCGAACTATCGCGCTGCCAGATCCTGGGGATACCATACTTGGTCACCCATATGGGCAGCCACCTGGGAGCCGGCAGGAAGGCTGGCCTTGCCCAGATAATCCAGGCGCTCTCTTCTGCCCTAGATCTTCCGGGCCAGACAATGATACTTCTGGAGACCACCGCTGGCACCAGGAACAGCATGGGAGGAACGTTTCGGGATATAGCCGAGGTGATGGATCGAACGGGAACAGACAGGCTGGGGGTCTGCCTGGACACATGCCATATATTCGCGGCAGGCTACGAGGTGAGGACCAGGGAAGGATTCTTCGAGACCATGAAGCAGTTCGATTCTGAGATCGGATCTGGCCACATCCGCCTGATCCACCTCAACGACTGTCTGAGCACGCTCGGCTCTGGGAGGGACCGTCATCAACATCTGGGATTGGGCGGGATCGGTGAGGATGGGCTTAGAGCCGTGCTCCATCATCCAGCCCTACAGGACCTGCCGGTAATCCTGGAGACTCCGGTCGATGAAGGAAGGGACGACCGGGGAAATCTTGATGTCGCCCGGCGGCTATCATCCGAGAGCTGTTAAGGACGATACGCATGCCCTGATGGGCCGGCTTTGAAAAAATCGGCTGCATGTGGCCAAGTGACACAACTGCGGCTGCCATGTCCGAGATGTGGGAATCCCGACGGAAAATAAGCACGCCTGCCGGCGATATCGGCTCAGGGGAAGACGGAGGCCAATACCAACTGAAGTGCCTCTTTGGATATCGGCTTTACAAGGTAGCTGGAGGCGCCCAGGTCGTAGCTGGTCTGGATGTCGCAGTCGACATTTGAGCCGGTGAGCATCACCACAGGGATACCCGAGAGCCGGGGGTTCTTCTTGAGCCGCTTTAGCAGGGCGATTCCCCCCATGACCGGCAAGTTGATGTCCAGGAGTACCAGGTTGGGCAGACGGCCGTCTGCTGCCATCTCTTCGAGGGTGACCAGGGCAGCCTGACCGTCGCCAACAACGGTTATCTGCTCGATGCCGCTCTGCTTCAGCACCCTCTTGGTGAAGAATACGTCCTCGGGATTGTCCTCCACCAGCATTACGCTCATACGTTGCCCTTCCAAGCCAGTCGTCACCATATCAGCCAACCATGAATAGGTTTCGGATTACTCGCAAAAATACTTTCCCCACTTAAGCGCAACTGCTAGCTGGCAAACCGAACGTCTGATGCAAAATTGGGCATATGTCCGCATTCTTCCACGGCAGGTCTCTTCGGTCCAACCATCCATCGCTCAATGTTCCTCTATGATCCTGGGCCTTCTATTGTTTGTGAGCAGGGCCACCCTGCTCAAGGGCACCTCGCCGGACAGGGAATAGCCCAGGTTTTCGGCCAGCCTCAGGGAGAAGGCCATGACCTCCTCATGAGACGGCATTGCTTCCCTTGTCAGCCGCCCCCTAGACTTGCCAAGATGCATATAAGCCTTGGCCTCGATGAAGTCGGGCCCCGCTTCCTTCAACAGGCTAAAAAAGCCCTCAGGATCCATGTTAAATCCCTTTACCAGGGTGATCCGGACAACCGTTCGGGACGCGTGGTCCCCCAAGAGGTGCAGGCTTGAAAGAACCTGGTCCCAGTCGTCTCGCGAAGGATGGGCTGCATGGAGATACTGCTCCCTATCCGACGCGCTCAGGCTAAGATAGAGCTGGGTGGGGCGCACGCGTTCGAGGACCTCCGGCCTTGTGCCGTTGCTAACCAGGAATGTGGTCATGCTCCGTCGGCGTGCAGCATCTATGAGCTCATCTAGCATCGGGTAATATGTTGGCTCTCCCATGAGGGATATGGCAAGATGAGCGGGAACTTTGGACTCTTCGAAACGCTCCCGGTCCAAAACTGGAGATCCTCCGTAGCCGGACAGGACGCGGCGCTGCTCCATGACGACACGCTGCAGCAGATCATCCGGCTCAAGCCATTCACGGGGCAGGGCTATCGGCTGATCCACAGGCCGCCAGCAGTGCATGCAGAGATGATTGCAATGCAGGACCGGGGTCATCTGGATGCAGCGATGGCTGCTGATCCCATAGAAGTGGTGCTTGTAGCACTGATCCTCACCCCGGAGCGAACGATTGAGCCAGAGGCACGGCTTGACCGCGGCATGGCCCACCATATGGTATCCCTGCCTGACCAGGGCTGCCGTATGTTCACTGGAATCTTCCATCAGAACCCGCCCTTTAGATCTGCGGGCTAATTAACCTTGGTCCGTCCCGCGAAGAGTTGGCCCTGCCCGCGAAAAACGCTGGCATCAATTATTGACTGCCCCGCCTGCAACGTACCATGACGGCTGCGATTGCCCATGCCTGCGCCAAGGACCGGAAGGCATTAGACGGATACTGGAAGAACTGTAATGGATGATCAAAGAGCTCTTCGTGGCGGCGGTCATCCTGCTGACACCGATCTGCAGTGGGGAGCAGCCCATGTGGTCCGTGGATGCCGCAGAGATCTGGCAGCAGGTCTTTGCCGGTGAGCCGGTGCAGCTTGAGAACTTCGTCGTCACCGGCCACCTGAATCTGTCGAACCTGGATCCGCCATTGGTCAGGGCCCGATTCTCGCTGGTCAACTGCACCGTCGCCACGTCGGACTTCACAGGAGTTACATTCCAGGACATGGCCGACTTCTCCGGCAGCACCCTTGACGCTGCCAGCTTCTCGCAGGCCGTCTTCGCCGATGACGCCGGATTTTATGATACTGATTTTCGCGGGCCTGTGGACTTCAATTACACGAGGTTTGAGGGATACAACTACTTTGCAGGAGCCCTTTTCGAGAAGGAGGCATCATTTTACGACGCCTACTTCCAGGAGTTTGCGGACTTCGGAAACGCCCGGTTCCTCAAAGGATGCCTGTTCATAAAGGCACGATTTATCGACGGAGCCGGTTTCCTGGACAGCAGGTTCGACGGTTCAGCCAACTTCATGGGGGCCAGCTTTGAGAGCTTCAGCAGCTTTGCCGATGCCGTCTTCAACGGGACAGCCTACTTCGGCCTGGCCCATTTCGTCGATGCCATTCAGTTCCGGGATGTTGCATTCGACGGCGATGCCATATTCGGCCTGGCTCAGATGGACCTGGCCGAGTTCAACGGCTCAACTATGGCTGGGCAGGTCAACTTCAAGAGCGCCTCAATCGAGTCGCTGCTTTTAGAAAACGTCAGCTTCGGCCGGGATGCGAAGGTCAACCTGCGCTCTGCCAAGTTCACCAGGATGACAACGCCCTGGCAGGAGTTGCGAGGACATCTGGTCTATGACGGGGCAGTCTATCTGGCCCTGGCACGCAACTACAGGGACCTCGAATGGTTTGGCGACGCCGACTGGTGCTACTTCGATTACCGGCAGGAGAACAGGAGACAGAAGGCTTGGGGCGTGGAGAAGGTCATAGACTACCTATCCTGGCTCTCCTGCGGCTACGGGGTGCGGCCATCCTATCCACTGATATGGTCGATGACCCTAATAGCACTCTTCGGCCTGGCGTTCTTCCTTACCGGAGGCATCAGGCGCTCGGGCCAACCAGCCCAGGATGAGAAGCCCAACTTGGACCGGCATCAAGAGGCTCCGATCGCAGTTCCGACCAGGCCCGGCATTCGGGATTGCATATATTTCAGTGCCCTGATCTTCCTGTCAACAGGCCCGCTTGAGTTCCTGCCGGTTGGAAGATACCGCTATCTGATCATAATGGAGGGAATCTTCGGCTGGCTCTTCATGGCGCTTCTCTTCGTGACTCTGGGCCGTGTCATGATCCGGTGACGAGGACTTCTTTCAAAGGGAAAAACCCTAAATCCAAGGGATTTCAGAAAAGGGCCACTGGAAGTGGTTCGGATAAATCGGTGGATCGGCCTGCTATCAGCTGGCCTTCTGATTATTCTTGTGGCGGCAGGGCAGAACGTAACCGAGCTGCCATCTTCGCCTGCTGGATCGGCAGAGACGGGGCAGCTGACCGATGCAGGAGATGGCCTCGAGCAGCCGGCGGAAGTGAGCGGGGCCTTGGCCAATGAGAGCTCTGCTGCCACAGGGATGCAGCGAATCCTGCCGGCTGAGATCGTGGGCAAGGTCAGATCAGGCCAGAGAGTGGAGTACGAGCGGGCCTACATAGCGGGCGACCTTGACCTGACCGGCCTGGACCGGCCTGTCATGCAGGGATTTCATATAATCAACTCAACCATCAACGGCTCCCTCATCCTGGAGGGCGTCACGTTTGAGGAAGGAGTGGATCTGAGCGGCACAACCGTGGCCGGGGCGTCCAATTTGGCCCGGGTCACCATGAACGGGGACACGTCCTTCGCAGAGTCCCGCTTCCTTCGGCCCACCAGCTTCAGGTTTGCCCGTTTCGCCGGCATAACCCTATTCCGGGATAGCAGCTTTCAGGGGATGGCGGACTTCGGCTACGCCCAGTTCTCCAAGCTGGTCAGCTTTGAGGGGACCACTTTTTGGGAACCTGCAGGATTTATGAGCCTGCAGTGCCTGGGAGACGCCAGCTTCGAAAAAGTCAAGTTCCTCAAGCTGGCCGACTTTCAGCTGGCCCGCTTTTCCCAACTCGTCTCCTTCTGGCGGGCGGTCTTCTCCGGGGAGACGATATTCGCAAACTCGCAGGTGGACGGAATCGCCAACTACCTGGAGACCCAGTACCGCGGCAATGTGACGTTTATGGGGGCAAACTACAGGACCGACGCCACGTTCAGCCAGGCCAACTTCTCGCGGGCTGCCATATTCGGACTTGCAAGCTTCTCGGGTTTTTCGGATTTCTCCAAAGCTCGCTTCGGCGGAGTGGCCATATTCGCCGTGGCGAAGTCCGCCGACACTATCCGCTTCGTGAATGCCAGCTTCGAGGGCGACTTCATCCTGGACAGCTCCCGGATCTACACGCTGCAGCTCGATGAAGCCAGGTACAGCGAGCGCACGAGGATCTCGATGGGGGATGCCGATATAACCAGGGTGCTGGCCCGCTGGGACGATATAAGAGAGCATCTGGCCTTCGACAACGCCGCCTACCTCGGCCTCGTCAGAAATTACCGCAACCTGGAGTGGCGTGACGACGCAAACAACTGCTATTACCAGTATCGTCGGGCTGTGCAGGCAGCCGAGCCCTGGAGCCTGAACAAGGCGATAGACATAATCTCGTGGCTCTCCTGCGGCTACGGAGTGCGGGTAAGCTACACCATATTCTGGTGCATATTCACCATCCTGATCTTCGGGGTGGTATTATGGGCCGGAAACGGGATGCGTAACTTCGACCTCGAGGAGATGGCCAGGTCCGGCGCCAATTCGGAGGACCTGGCAAGTCAGAGGGTATCCCTCGTGGACGCCCTGTACTTCAGCGTGGCGATGTTCACCACGTCCCAGGCTCCGGTGAATACATACCCGGTTGGGTACTACCGCCACCTGGCCATGCTCGAGGGCATACTGGGATGGTTCCTGCTGGGCCTATTCGTGGTGGTCTTGGCCGGAGTGCTTATCCAGTGACGGCTTTCTTGGTTGAGCCCAAGAAAGGTTGATATATCAGATGGTCGAAGGGAAAGACCGCGTGGGCGTGTGGCCTAGCCAGGAGCTGCGGTTTGCAAAAAGAAGCCCGGCTCCCTAGAAAGGATATGGCGGCAGCCTCCTAAGCTGTAGGTCGAGGGTTCGAATCCCTCCACGCCCGCTAAATCCGGTTTTCCACGACCCATCTCTCAGAGGGGCATTATTGCCAATCGCAAATAGCGAGCTTCTTTTCTTACGAGAAGTATTCTGGGACTCAGGGGACACCGAAAGAAGGAGCAGCGGACCGGGAAAAAGGCCTGCTCCCTACCGAGAAGGGGCTCCGCTGCCGATCGGATATTTTCAGCCGGGCATCCGCTTTCTCATTCTCGCCCCAATCCTGGGGGGCAGCAGATAAGCCCGAACTGCGGACCAATGCGACAGACCTAAGGGACTATCTTCGATATATCAAGCTCAAGTATGTCGGTTGCGCCGGCCTTCTTGAGTCCCGGAATCAACAGATTGACTGCCTGCTTGTCCACGACGCTCTCGAGCGCATAGTGCCCTGAGTTGTAGAGTTTGGAGACCGTGGGATTTTTCATGCTTGGCAGGCGGGAGATGACCTCGTCGAGCAGCTCCTCGGGCACGTTCATCTTTAAGAGCACCTTACCGCGGGCCCGGATGACTGCCGAGAGCATGGTCTCCACTGCCAGGATCTCCTCACGTTTATCCGGATCTGACCAGCTCTCCGCGTTGGCGATCAGCTCAGACGTCGACTGCAGGATGACGTCCACGATCCGGAGCCCATTCTTGCGCAGGGTAGAGCCTGTCTCGGTCAGGTCCACCACGAGGTCGGTGAGCTCGGGTACCTTTGCCTCGGTCGCCCCGTACGAGAACTGAACCTCCACCGGGATTCCAAGACGCTGGAAGAAAGCCCGGGTCAGGTTGGGATACTCGGTGGATACGCGGCTGCCTGGGGGCACGTCCCTGGCCGAGCGTATGGCGGTGGCCTGCGGCACAGCCACCACAACCTTGACCGTCCCTGGACCCTGCTTTCCATAGTTGAGGTTTGCCACTGTGACGACATCTGAGCCTGACTCGACGATCCAGTCCGTCCCCGATATGCCCAGGTCGAAGTACCCGCTTGCCACATAGCCCGGGATCTCCTGAGGGCGAAGGATCTTGACCTTGCCGATGCGGGGATCGTCGATCCGAGCGTTGTATTCCCGTTCGGTCCGGCGTATCTCCAGGCCAGCCTGCTCGAAGAGCTCCAGGGTCTGGCTCTGCAAGCTGCCCTTTGGAATGGCGATATTGATCATAATGGCCGAAAAGCAGTCCATATGAGCTTATAATTCTTCCCCGTATGCCGCGAAATATATATTGACAGAATATTTATACATAGCAACTCTTATAAGCCGTGCCCGATAAGATAGGTGGTTGGATAGCTACAGGGGGTAGATTTAGGTCGATAGTGGTGATCTCCGACACCCACTTCGGCGGGCGGTCGGCCACCCTTTGCCGGGAGAGCAGGGTGGACTATCTGATATGGGAGATATGGCGCTACGGCGACGGCTTTGACGAACTGGTGCTGCTGGGCGATGTGCTGGACCTCTGGAGGGCCAGGCCTGAGCAGGCCCTGCGTCAGGCCAGCTACCTATTTCGCCGGCTGGCCGAGCTGGACGTCCCCATCAGGTATGTGGTCGGAAACCACGACCATCACATGATGGTCATGCGCCAGGAGAGGGCGCTTTTGGACCGCATGGCCAGGGGAGACCTTTTCAGCATCTATTACCCACACCTGTCCTGGTCCCAGACCATAGACGGTCTGAAGCTGGATATGGCCTACCCCACTTATACCGCGTCGGTAGGCGATCGCCGGTTCCTTTTCACCCACGGCCATCACCTCAACGGGGTTCAGGCGCTCTCGCTACAGGTTGTGGAGAACCTGCGCCGCCTCTCAGGCGAACCGGTATCCCCCGCCGACCTGGAGAGGCTGATGACCTATGCTTACGAGAGCATATACCGGTCCAGCTACGTGGGGGAGTTTGTGGAGCTTGAGGAGAGGATATGGAAGGCCTCAACCGTGCTTGACAGGGTCAGGTCCGGAATACGAAAGACATTCCGCTTCATACCGGTTGAGAGGCATTACGGATCTATACTCGAGTTCATGCATGAGCGGCAGATCGGGCCTGTCGACTGCTTCGTATACGGCGATACCCACAGGCCGGATATATTCAAGAAGGGAAAAGGGCCACTGGTGGCCAATGCAGGCTGCTTTAGCTCTGAAAACGTCGGGCCAAATGACCCCGTCAATACATACCTGGTACTTCAGGAAGATCGGATATCCCTGCGCCAGCTTGGCCTGCCCGAGCCGCTGGCCAGCTTCTGTCTCTGAAAGTCAAACCCTGTGCCCCGGACAGGGGTAAAGGCCCGGGAAAGGCGCCGGGAAGATCTGGATTCGCGGGGTGGCTGGCCGCGCTTGTAAATCGAAACTAGGGCAAAAGACTCCGCTTTCATCCTGTTGCGACTTCGTCGCAACTCCCCCGGACTCGCAGTCCGGGAGACCACCCTGAATGAGGGGGACTTCCCGCTTCGTCCTTCGCGATCCTACGAGTTAAAAGAGACAATTCCCATATCCCGCCTCGTCACCGCAAAAGCATTATTATCCTCACAGGGGTGAAGGGGGGAGCATGGATCTGATGACGGCCCTTAGGCAGAGAAGGTCGATTCGGCGGTATCAAGAGCGCCCCATCCCGGAAGAGACACTCAAGACGCTGCTCGATGCTGCAAAGACAGCACCTTCGGCCGGAAATCTGCGATCTCGGAAGTTCCTGGTGGTCACCAATCCGCAGATCATGAAGGCCCTGGGACTCGCAGCATACAGCCAGCCTCAGTTCTCCAAAGCAGCTGCTCTTGTGGTTATCTGCGCCGACGTCCCTCGATCCTCCGCACGCTACGGCGACCGCGGAAGCCTCTTTGCCATACAGGACGCCGACGCAGCCTGCATGTGCCTCCTCCTCGCAGCCCATGCCCTGGGGCTGGGGGCGTGCTGGAACGGAGCATTCGACGATGCCCTGGTCAGGGATCTGCTGTCCCTCGAAAAGGGTGTGCTGCCGGTGGCTATCATATCCCTGGGCTGGCCCGACCAGCAGCCGGCAGATCCCGGCGGCAGCCAAGAGGAGGCTGTTTCCTGGATAACCTGAATCCCGATCCAGAAAGGTACCGCGAGGTTCTGCGCGCCATCGCAGAAGATGTCCGAAAAGGGCGGATCAGGACCCAGTCAGAGCTGGAAGCAAAGAAGAAGGAGGCCGCTATGCTTCTCCGCCTCTCCGCCCTGCCATCCCACGCCGACATCCTGGCAGCGGCGGACGAGCCATGGCGCGAGGACCTCAGGCTTCTGGTGCGCAAGCCCACGCGAACGCTCTCGGGAGTGGCGGTGATCGCCGCGATGACCTCTCCGGCCCGCTGCCCCCACGGCACCTGCGTGCCATGCCCGGGTGGCTTGACCATCTCATCGCCCCAGAGCTACACTGGCAGGGAGCCAGCAGCGATGAGGGCAGCCCAGCACGGCTTTGATCCTTACAGGCAGGTCTCTGCCAGGCTATCCCAACTCGAGGAGATCGGCCACTTTGTGGATAAGGCCGAGCTGATCATCATGGGAGGGACAATAACCGCCCGGCCACTGGGCTACCAGCACTGGTTCGTGAAGCGCTGCCTTCAGGCCATGAACGAGTATTGCGGCCAGCCCCAGGACGGCGAGCCTCCGTGGCGTAGCCTCGCCAATGTGGCCTGTGAGAACCAGCAAGCTCGGGTCAAGAACGTGGGCATCACCTTTGAGACCAGGCCTGACTGGTGCGGCCCAGCAGCCGTGCGACAGATGCTGTCCATGGGGGCCACCAAGGTCGAGCTGGGGGTGCAAAGCCTAGACACCGCAGTCCTCGATAAGATGCGGCGCGGCCACGGCCCGCAGCAGGCGGCACAGGCCACCTGTCTGCTGCGGGAGGCGGGGCTGAAGGTGGGATACCACATGATGCCTGGGCTGCCGGGCTCCAGCCCGGAGACGGACCGCCGGGATTTCTTACGGCTCTTCTCCGACCCTGCCTTTCGCCCCGACTACCTGAAGATCTATCCGACCCTTGTTGTGGAGGGGACCGAGCTGTACAGTATGTGGAAGCGGGGGGAGTACCAGCCCCTCCAGGACGACGAGGCTGCCCAGCTGATCTCCATCCTGAAGGAGTGCCTTCCCAGGTACGTCAGGCTTCAGCGGGTACAAAGAGACATACCAGCCCAGCTGATCCAGGCGGGGGTAAGGAAGAGCAACCTGCGCCAGCTGGCATGGGAGAGGCTGCGGGAGAGGGGGAAGCGATGTCAGTGCATCCGCTGCCGGGAGGCGGGGCTAAGGGGCGTATCCGAAGGAGATGTGAGGCTTAACGAGGAGAGCTATCAGGCAGGCGGCGGCCAGGAGATATTCATCTCATGCGACTCGGTGGACGACACGCTTGTGGGATTTTTGCGGCTGAGGCTGGGCGAGGCAGCAAGGGTGCGGGAGCTGCACGTCTACGGCCCCCTGGTGCCGCCTGGCAGGAGGGGGGGATGGCAGCATCGCGGCTACGGTTCTATGATGCTGGCCCGGGCCCAGGAGCTGGCAAGCGACGCCGGGTACAGGGAGATATCGGTCACAAGCGGGTTTGGGGTCAGGGGGTACTACAGGGACCAGGGATACCACCTCAAAGGGCCGTATATGGTGCGCGGGATCTAGCGGACGAACTGCCGAAAAACCGCGGTAGCTGAAGGATTTGGCGCCATGGCATGACCAAGACTCGATTGCAGACAAGGATACCAACCGGCTGAAACGGCATTAAAGCAAGAAGGGCCGCTTACATCTCAGATGAGCGCCCAGGACCACAATGGTTATATAGCGAGCTTAGGAGACAGAGCGGGGTCAGAGCTAAAGGAAGAGGATCATCTATGAGGTGGCAAGGCAAGTCCGGAAGGAAGGTCACTGGCGGCAGGCTGGCTCCAGCCAGGGGAAAGAGGAAGTACGAGATCGGCAGGGACTCTGCAGATACGGTAATTGGTCCTGGCAAGGTGAAATCGATTGAGATCATGGGCGGAGGCCATAAGCTGCGAGCTTTGAAGTACGATGTGGCCACCGTCGCCGACCCGGTCACCGGAAAGACCAAGCGGGGCAAGATCGAAACCTCCGTATCCAACCCGGCCAATCTCAACTACGTGCGCAGAAACATAATCACCAAGGGCGCCATCATCAAGACCGAATTTGGCGAAGCCAGGGTGACCAACCGTCCGGGCCAGGATGGCGTTGTAAACGCGGTTCTGCTCTCGCAGTAACCGCCTGCATCCCTATTTTATAGCAGATCCTCTATAGCTGGTTGCTTAGAGCAGATGTTCATAGTTTTCAGGTGCCGGTGCGGCCAGCACCTCTACGCCCGGGAAGAGGCCAAGTCCCGCACATGCCCCTGCGGCAGGCGCCTGGACCTTGGAAAGGTCCTGATATTGGCCAGAGCGGATGATGCCCGGGAGGCTGGAGATATCGTGCGCCATCTTCAGATGGACGGGCGGCAGACAACAGGATTTCGGCCGGCCGGGCAATGATCAGGCCAAAAAGAATACGCGAAAATAGGGGCCGGGCGAGCCGCCTCTGACGCGCACTCCTTCTTTTCTTGGGCGGAGAAAAAAAGCCCGCCCAATTTAGCCTTCAGGGAACCAGGCGTTTTCTGTCCCTGGGGAACAGGACGGCATCCCGTATGTTCTCCAGCCCCAGCATTGTCTGAACAAGCCTGCCAAGACCAAGCCCCCATCCGGCATGAGGAGGCATCCCGTAGCGGAAGGCTTTCAGGTAGAACTCGAAGCCGTCAGGGTCCAGGCCCTGGCTTTTCATCCTCTCGACTAGCAGGCCATAATCGTGGACCCGCTGGGCTCCGCTGGCCAGCTCCATTGTCGGGTGCATCAGGTCGAAGCCCTTGGATACCTCGGGTCGGTCATCGTAGGGCTGGGTGTAGTAGGGCTTCACCTTGGCAGGCCAGTCGGTCAGGAAGTAATGCTCGCCGATGGTGGAGCCAAGGTAATGCTCTGTCTCGGTATCTATATCGTCGCCCCACTCCATGCTTGCCCTGCCAGCCTCCCTGGCCATATCCAGGGCCTCGGTATAGGTGACCCGGCGGAAGGGAGTTTTGGGCACATGCAGGTCTAAGCCCAGGACCGACAGCTCGTGCTGGCAGACCTCGCCAACGAAGCGGTAAGCCTCAGCCACCGCACTCTCCAGAAGCGCCATCACGTCGTCGTGGTCTGCGTAGCTCATCTCGATATCCACTGAGATGGCCTCGTTGAGATGGCGGCGGGTGTCGTGCTCCTCTGCCCGGAATATCGGCCCGATCTCAAACACCCTGTCCAGGCCGGTGGACATCAGTATCTGCTTGTAGAGCTGGGGGCTCTGGTTCAAGAAGGCCTCCTTCTCGAAGTAGCTGATGGGAAAGAGGGCTGTGCCACCCTCGGTGGCCGTGGCCACAACCTTGGGCGTGCAGACCTCGGTGAAACCCTTGGAATAAAAGGTCTGCCTCAGGCTCTGAAGGACTGCCGACTCGATCCGAAAGACTGCCATTGAGGCGGGCCGGCGCAGGTCCATGAACCTGGAGTCAAGACGTGTATCGAGCTCGCAGTCCACCTTGCCCGTCGGGTCGAGAGGCAGGGGGCTGTCAGCCCTGGCCAGCACCTGCACCGATGACGGGATGATCTCAAATCCACGCGGGGCCTTGGCCTCGGCCTTCACCTTGCCCCGTACCGAGACCACGCTCTCACGGCTGAGGCCCCGCACCGTCTCAAGGATGGATCGCTCCGTGCGCTTGGCCACCATCGTCACCTGGGATAGGCCCTCGCGGTCACGGACCACCAGGAACAGAATGCCGCCAAGATCCCTCGTCTCGTGGGCATGGCCGGCCAGCACCACCTCCGACCCGTCCATATCCGGGCGGATCTGGCCTGAATAATGAGTCCTTAAGATCAACTAAAGTCACCTCCGGGGAAGATGAACTGCTCATATAAAAGCAGTCCGGAGAGGCCCTGCCTGCGCTATTGACAGCCCCCTCGGGCGAGTGGATACCCGCTTTTTTCTCCAGGCACCAAACCCCGGGCAGCAATATCATGAGAAAAATGAAATAAGAAAAGAGACACTCCCAAAGTATATGGAAGAGTGCGCCCTGCTTTCCCGGGGCTCCTCCTAGGGGTTGATTCGACGGACATCCTGGAGAAGATCCCCACCGGCATAGAAGGCCTGGATGAGATGCTGAAAGGCGGTATTTTTGCCCCAGCGTGCGTGCTGGTGTCTGGAGAAGCAGGTACTGGCAAGACCATCATGTGCCTTCAGTACCTGTTCTGGGGAGCGGAGAGGGGCGAGCGGGGCATATACTTTACGGCGCTCGGGCATCCCGAGGAGCTGAAGCTGCGCGTTCTGGCTGGGCTGCGGTTCGTCAACATGGATCATATGGAGAGCCGGCTGCGCTTCGTGGACCTGACACCGTCACTGGACCGGGGCGAGGCGAGGGAGGTCCTGGATCTGATCACATCCCAGGTGGAAGAGTGGCATCCCGTGCGAATAGTCATAGACTCGCTGCCGCTTCTCGAGGCTGCGCTGGACAACGAGTTTCACCGATTCTTGCTGCGGCTCCGCAATGCTGCCAAGGACTGGAAAGCGGTTACCCTGATAACGGCAGATGCCAGGGAGGGTTGCCCCTACAGGCAGGATCTGGCCTGCATGGCAGACGGGGTCATCCTGCTATTCAACTCAGAGGTGGGAAGCGCCAGGCGCCGCTCCCTGGAGGTCCTGAAGATGGCCGGCTGCGCTCACAGAATCGGCAAGCACGCTGTTGACATTTCCAGCAACGGATTCGTGGTGATTCCAGGACTATGACCCCACCAGGTGACGGGCTCGCAGACCAGGAGGAGTTCTGGATGTTGCTGGTGCTGCTGGCCGCCCTCCTCCTGAACTGGCCACTTCTGACCATGACAGGACCCGATAAGATGCTCATGGGCTTTCCGCTCCGCCTTATCTACCTGGGGATAATCTGGCTCTCAATCATCCTTGCCACCTACCTCTTCGACAGGAGGACTGGACGGTGAGCAGCGCAATATTCGCCCTTGAGGCCATGGTGGTCTATCTGCTGCTGCTCTTCGGGATAGCACATTACGCTGAGAAGAAGCGGGAGGCAGGCCAGAGCATTGTCTCAAATCCGTACGTATATGCCCTATCTCTCGGCGTCTATTGCTCTGCCTGGACATTCTACGGCAGCATCGGCAGGGCGGCCACCACAGGCCTCGGATTTCTGCCGATATACCTGGGCCCATCCCTGGCCATGCTGCTGGGCTGGCTGATGATCCGCAAGATGATCCGGATATCAAAGCAATTTCGGCTGACCTCCATCAGCGATTTCATCAGCTTCAGGTATGGGCGCAGCTACGCTATTGGCGCCCTGGTCACCGTTGTCAGCCTGATGGTCATAACTCCCTACGTGGCCCTTCAGCTTATCGCCATATCCGCCTCCATTCATATCGTAAGCGAGGGGCAGACCCTCTGGCTCGACACCAAGCTGGTGGTTGCCCTGCTATTGGGCGCGTTTGCTGTCATGTTCGGGGCCAGGCACCTGGATCCTTTGGAGAGGCACGAGGGACTGGTGGCCGTTGTTGCTTTTGAGTCTGTAGTCAAGCTGATAGCCTTCCTGGCGGTCGGGTCATTCATCACCTGGGAGCTATTCGGCGGCTACTCGGAGATCGTGGAAAAGGTGCTGGCCAACCAGGACTACTCTCACCTGATAGAGATCGAGTACGTCTCATGGTTCTCGCTGACTCTGATCTCTTTTTTCGCAATACTTCTCTTACCTCGCCAGTTCCACCTGATGGTGGTGGAGAACTCAGACGAGCCGCACCTGTTGAAGGCCATGTGGATATTCCCGCTCTACCTGCTGCTCATAAACCTCTTCGTGCCTGCCATCGCCGGAGCGGGCATGTTGCTTGGGACCCCCGGACTCAAGGATATGTTCATAATCACCATACCCTACCAGCAGAACCAGGCAGCCCTGGCATTTCTTGTATTCATCGGCGGAGTCTCGGCAGCCACTGCAATGGTGCTGGTCGACAGTGTGGCGGTCGGCAACATGATGCTCAACGAGCTGGAGATGCCCAGGCTTATGCGGGTCATAGGTAGGGGCAGGGACCTGCCGGGGCTGCTGCTCAACTTAAAGAGGCTCAACATACTTCTGGTGGTGGCCCTTGGATACCTCTTTTCGAGAGCAGTTGGATATCAGAGCCTGGCCGATATAGGGACAATCTCATTTCTGGCAGCAAGCCAGATGGCGCCTGCAGCCCTGGGAGGCCTGTACTGGAAGAGGGGTAGCAGGGAAGGGGCAATTGCCGGGATGTCGGCCGGATTTCTGATCTGGATATACACAGCCCTTCTGCCAACCCTTGCCAAAGGCGGCTGGATATCCCAAAGCCTGCTCGATCAGGGGCCATTCGGCCTGGGCCTGCTCCGCCCAACCCAGCTCCTGGGGCTGGAACTGGACATCTGGAGCAACTCGGTGTTCTGGAGCCTGCTGGTCAACGGGCTGCTTTACGTGCTTGTATCGCTGATGAGCCGGCCCTCCCCTGAGGAGCAGGCCCAGGCAGATGGCTTTGTCGATGCCTACCAGCCGCGAAAAGCGGTCATCCCCGAGGAGATTAGGTCGATTCGCATCGGTACCCTTGCCGAGGTTGAATCTACGCTGGCGCGCTACATCGGAGAGGAGAAGGCAGCACGCAGCATAGAGACGGAGCTGGCCAGGCTGGGTGCGAGACCGGAGAAACTGGACGCAAGGCAGATGCTGGAGCTGTGGGATCACGTGGAGAAGACCCTAACCGGGTCGCTGGGACCGTCTGCCACAAGGATTATCGTTCAGGACCGAACGGCAGTGCGGCCTGTGGCCGAACCGGCCAGGCCATCGCAGCCAGCCTACCGCCTGGAGATCGGCAAGATCTACCTCTCCGCAAGCATGGGCTACCAGGTCTTTTCAGACCAGGTTACCCACGGAATAGAAGGGCTGTGCATCACATACAGGGAACCCGAAGAGGTGCGGCTGGAGGGCGGATTTTCCCAGACGCCGGTCATCCAGCTGAGCCACAAGCGGGGAGGAGAGGAGAGGACGATCTCCCCGACCAACCTCCCACTGCTCTTCGTTACCATCAAGGCCTTCGTTGAGTCCAGCAAAGGCAGCATAATTATGCTCGACAGCCTGGAAAGCCTGATCCAGGAGAATGCCGGCCTGGTGCCGGAGGGCGAGGTGCTGGACTTCGTCTCCCAGCTGGAGAGGCTGGCCAGGTCCGGGCGCACCAGGATCCTGCTCACCGCGCGTCCGGAGGCTTTGCATGTCCAGCTTGAACGGGACGTAAATGCGGTAAGCTCCCTGCTATTCACCCACATCCCCCTGCCAGCCTACCTGCTCAAGGTGTTCGTCGCCACCCTGACCGCCCGTGCAGACGATCCGGAGGTCGTGCTGCGGGAGACGAATAACCTCCTGGCGTCAGGCATCCTCGGCAGCACCGATTCGGCAGCTTCGTGCGACCCTGACATGATGGGGGTCGCTCCTCTTGAGATAGATCCGGCAATAAAGCTGGGCCGCAGAGAGCTGTTCTCCTTCCTGCGCAAGCTTGGGAAAGCTATCCACAAAAGCGAATCCCAGTTCGATATAAGAGGAGCGCTAAAGGATCTGATGGAGAAGTACGGATTCTCCAGGTACGAGCTGATGTTGACGCCCGGAACCACTTACGTGCTGGAGGATGAGAAACCCTTCCGCAGCCTTGAGATATTCGCCGAGCTTGTGAAGATCGGCCAGGACGGCCTGTGCATATCCAGGTACAATCCGGAGGTACTTGAGGAGAGGTATGACATAGAACCGTCCAGGGTCATCTGGCTCACCCAAAAGTCTGAGGAGGGAGGGATTCGCACGGTCGAGCCCACCAATCTGCCCAGGCTCAGCAGCATGATCTCGGAGTTCCTGCGGCAGGCCACCGACCCGGTGCTGCTGATGGAGGGGCTGGGCTACCTGATAACCCAGAGCAATTACGAGACCGTGCTGCGGTTCATCCAATCGCAGAGAGACGACATAGCGCTGCGTGATGCAGTGCTGCTGGTTCATATAGATCCTCTGTCACTGGATACCAAGGAGCTGCACCGCCTGGAGAGCGAGATGGAGCCGCTGGAAGATTAGAAAAGAAGATACAGGAGAGCTTGGAGAATGCTTGAGATCGGAGTTCTTCTCATGGCCGTGGCCGTCATCCTCGGCCTCTTGATAATATGGAGGTCGGTCAAGACCTTCGCCATAAACGCGCTGGTAGGGCTGATAATACTCTACCTGGCAAACGCCGCGGCCGGGCTTGGGATAGGCTATAGCTGGGTAGTTATACTGGTCTGCGCCTTTGGCGGAGCCTTAGGAGCGCTTCTGGTGATAGTCCTGCGGCTTATGGGCATCTACCTCTGATTCTGGATATACGCCGATCTCGGCGGATCAATCGAAGAAATAACCTGGGCCGGGCTTGAGAAAGGCAATCCTTCCGAAAGCTGATCTCCGAGGATCCGATGAGCCGGGGATCACTATTCTGTCGGTGTCGGCCCGGCCAGCAGAAATAGCCGGACGCGAAAATGCATGGCTCGAGGAAAAGGATGCCTTTTTCTGGCCCACTCCCGGGGATATGCCATGGATAGCGTCATTGCCTCATCTCAGAAGCGGGATATTTCTTCGGCAGGTTGCCCCGCCGAGAATGCAGACCACCAGTGAGGCCAGGAGGACTGCCAGGATACCGGTCAGGAATATCCCGTCGAATACGCCTGCACCCCCTATGGATAGCGGCAATGCACGGGAGACCTCAACTGGCGGTGCCAGGGCCGGAAGCACTCCTGGGGTAAGAAGATTAAAGACATCCGCACCAAGCAGCGTGCCCATGCTTCCACCGATATAAGCCAGAGAG
Source organism: Methanosaeta sp. PtaB.Bin039 (assembly GCA_002067795.1). Lineage (GTDB taxonomy): Archaea > Halobacteriota > Methanosarcinia > Methanotrichales > Methanotrichaceae > MVQI01. Next base: position 36,896 of record MVQI01000041.1, on the reverse strand, counting down.
GGCGCAGACCTGTAGCCCCGGCTGAGTATGACGGCGACCACCGCCGCTGTGGCCGGAGGCACATAGACCGGCAGGACTATACCCTCGTTTGCCACCGGAAGCGCAGACTGGTAGGTGACGATCGCTACCAGAAGTGTGGCTGCAGACGCTTTTGATAGGGATGTGCGGCCCCGGCGCAGTATGTCAAGGCTTATCAGCAGTGGGATCACGCATCCCCCAAGGTTGACCGACAGGACTATGGGATGAAACTCGACCGGAGCTGCAATGGACATGGAGCTCATCATATCGAGGAACCAGGACGGATAACCCTCGATCACCCCGGAATGGATGGGAATGTCAACGAGGCTTCCCAGGACAGATCCGAAGACCATCAGCGAAGCATGCCAGTGGCCGAAGCCGACCTGCTCCAAAGCCTCCTCGGTAAGCCTGACGAAGAGGTAGATTACGATCAGCGGCGTTGATATCAACAGGAGGAGGCCGACTAAAGCCAGAGGGATCAGGAGGAACTCGAACACCGGTCTGCACCCATCCAAGAGTTGAATGGATGGTTAATAGACCTTTCCTGGGTTTTTTTCGGATTATTCCAGGCCGTCAGCCATTTCCGGATCTCGGTTTTTCAAAGGTCGTCAGAGGTGAGCAGGAGAGGGACTGCCACATTTTTTCTTTCGACACCACGTGGCTTGAGAATATTGGCTGGCGCCGGGAAGAAGCTGGGCTTTTGAGTCTGATCTCAAAGGGCGTATACGCCCGGAAAAGGAGTGGGCTTGATCGCAATTGATTTCTTGCCGGATGCAAAAAAAGGCCCAAAACATGATGCCATGGCCGACGCCTCTATCCGAACCATGGCAAAGGATTAATAAGTCGGCGGTAGTCCCCCTCCTGAGGTGTAATTTTGTTTTTAATTGGAGAGGCTCTCATAGGCAAGGAGCCTGAGATCGCTCATATAGACCTTATCATAGGGGACAAGGAAGGCCCGGTGGGCGCTGCATTCGCCAACGGATTGACCCAGCTCTCCGCCGGCCACACCCCGCTTCTCTCGGTAATCCGGCCAAACCTTCCGGCCAAGCCGGCCACCCTGATCGTACCCAAAGTGACGGTAAAGAACATGGACCAGGCCGCCCAGATCTTCGGGCCGGCCCAGACAGCCGTGGCCAGGGCAGTGGCCGACTGCGTGGCAGAGGGGATAATTCCCCGGGACCAGGTGGAGAAGCTGGTAGTGGTGGTATCGGTCTTCATTCACCCGGAGGCAAAGGATTACGATGCGCTCTACCGCTACAACTACGGTGCGACCAAGCTTGCCCTGAGAAGGGCCATGGAAGGGTTCCCGGAGATAGAGAAGGTGCTTTACGAGAAGGACCGCTCCACACACCCGATCATGGGATTTCGGGTCACCAGGCTCTGGGACCCGCCATATCTGCAGGTTGCCCTGGACCTTGTTGACCTCTCCGAGGTGCGCCGGGTGCTGTCCAGCATCCCGGATAGCGATCACGTCCTGATCGAGGTCGGCACGCCGCTGGTCAAGATGCTGGGCGTCTCGGTGGTCAGGGAGGTCAGGGCCGCCCGTCCAGGCTCCTTCGTCATACTCGACCTCAAGACTCTGGATACTGGAAACCTGGAGGTCAGGCTCGCTGCCGATGCCTCTGCCGATGCGGTTGTGATATCCGGCTTGGCTCCGGTAAAGACAATAGAGCTTGCGGTAAGAGAGGCCAAGAAGACCGGGATATACTCCATAATCGATATGCTCAACGTGAAGGATCCCCTGGCAGTCCTGAGCGGCCTGGAGGTCTTGCCAGATGTGGTCGAGCTTCACCGGGCCATCGATATGGAGAGCAGCGGACACGCCTGGCAGGACATACCCCAGATCAAGGCCCTGCAAAAGGATGGGGGTCGCGTGCTTGTCGCGGTTGCCGGAGGCATCCGGGCGGATACAGTCAAGGACGCGCTGTCCGCCGGGGCAGATATAGTTGTGGCAGGCAGGGCCATCACCCGCTCCAAGGACATCAGGGACATGGCTGAGCAGTTCCTAACCCAGCTGAAACAGAGCGAGATCGATCAGTACCGGATCATGACCGACTTCTAAACAGAAAAGCCCAATGATCCTGGCACTTTTTTTAATCCTCCTCTCAGCCTCTTCTGGCAATTGTGCCGCGCATGGCGAGATGGCCATACTGACGGCAGAGAATGCTGCTGCGCCACCCGGGGCGGTTCTCCTTGTGATGGACGGAGTGGGGGCGTCCTATGTGTACCCGGAGTTCCAGGCCTATAGCATCACTGGCCGGCCAATTCCCGGGATAAAGCTTCTCAACCTGACCAGCAGAGGGGCCAGGGTATTGGATTTACGGGTGCCGGTCCCGTCCACCTCTCCCGCACACAGCGTGCTTGTGACCGGCCAAAGAGATGCGGATGAGGCTCTTGTAGGGACAGGCAGCACGGTATTCGACACTCTCCGGGAGGAAGGGTTCCTCTGCCTGGCCCTGCTGCAGAGGGGGGACTTTCAGAACATGCTCGAAGAGCAGGATGGTGTGGTGTATTTCGAGGACAACTCCCTCTGCGGAGACCCGACACTGGGAGCGAGAGCAGATCTCCCGCCTTCAGTTCAGCTCATGCTGCAGCAGTGGAGGAACGCATTTGCCGCCTACGCGGGATCCAGCTACGCCCGATACAACCGCTGGGGGCTGGATGCCGCAGCAGACATGGTCGGCCGTCTGGACCAGCCGTTTTTTCTGCTGGTGAACATCGGAGGGGCCGACAGCGCCGCCCATGCCCGCGGAGCAGACCAATACCTTGAGACTATATCAGCGCTGGACGCCCCCCTGGGAAGGCTGATGGAGGCCTGTCAGGAGAAGGGCGTGCTCCTTGGTGTGACTGCGGACCATGGAATGTCCTTTTCCAACAGAGGTGGGCATGCCTCCGCCCAGTATGCCGAGCGCCTGGAGAGCCTGCGCATCCCCCTCGTCTTCGTGGGAGATCCAGCAGACGACCTGATCCTTGACGGGATCTGGTCACAGACCGCAGTTGCCCCAACCCTCCTCCGGCTGCTGGGAATCGACGATCCAAGATTTCCTGCAGACAGGGCATTGCCTCTTGCAAGGCTGGCCCGCCTTACGGTCCTTCTGCAGGGGCCACAAAGCGTCGAGCTGAACGGGACAGACTTGAAGGCCATTAAAGGCTCAGGTTCTTCGGCCTACCGGTTCGAGGGGCTTAAACGCGGAACCTACACGGTGAAGGCCCTGGATGCGTCCCATCGCGTGGACGTGATCTCCGACCAAGTCCTCGACCTGCGAAGAGTTGATCAGGCTTCGGCCAGACAGGACGGTGAGCCATTCGTCCCCCGCTGGATGGTGGGCTCTGCCCTGATCGTGCTGATCAACCTGGCAGGCCTGCTCGTCGTCTGGAGGGTATGGCGTGGCGGCTGACAATAGGCAGACGAAAAAAAAGGTTGTGGACCAAGCCGCAACGGCGTGAATCGCCATTTACCGGACAGCGACTACTCCCGGACCCAAAAATCCGTGGAGGGGATGCAGTGGCCCCTGATGGGCCGGGCTGGAATTGTGCTGCCAGACAAGCCTGCGTATTCGCCATCCTTCAGGGATCTATCCGGTCCCGCTTCATAGCGTCCAGGGCCTCCTTGTTCATGCGGACCTCCGAGACCTGAACGGCACCCATGGACTGAATGGTCCTGGACAACATCTCGGCCACGGCTATGCCAAGCTCCTCAACGGTGCTCGTGAGGACCAGTGAGATGGGATTTCCGGTCTTATAGGCGGACCAGCCGGCGTAGGTGAAGTGGACCATGAGCTCATCAACTCCACCGACTATCCACGGCCCGACCGATTCCGGCCAGACTATCCTCGATCTCATGGTGGTGAAGTCCCGGATCTCCACCTCCAACCGAACCATTCCTTCCATAAGACAGTCATCTCCGGTCTTGTTTTTTGAACCTGGGATGGTCAGAGACTGCCCAATGTCCAGGCCCACAATAGGAGATGCCGGTCTTCGGCCATTAACCTTTGGGAGGGTGCCAAGGGGTGAGACAATTGAGGAGCCCTGCACATACGGTTCAGTGAATTTCAGTTCGTTATATAAGAAGAAGGTGCCAAGATGTGAGGAGAGTGAGGATATCTAACAGCCGTGATGCCTTCTTCGGTTGGGTGGAGAAAGTGTCTGCCTGGAGCAGGCTGCCAGAGAGGCGATACATCCTGCCGCAGCAAGGATGGGGAGGTATATAATGCCTCATCTGGCAGCAAGTGATAAATGCAGGGGCTGTTTCACATTGGAAATTGGGCAGGTGTCCTTATATGAGTGTTCTCTCCGGCGGGCAGGCCGCCAGATACGTCCAGGGCTGCATCGGCCCTGAGCAGCAGCAGATGTGCGGAATCGAGCTTACCCTGCGAAGAGCTGAACGCTTCTCCTCTGCCGGCAAGGTGGCCTACAGCAACCAGGAGAGGACGCTGGCTCAGACCGAGGAGCTGCCATTCGACGGCGATGGTTGGGTGCATCTGGGACCAGGTTCCTACCTTATCATCTTCAACGAGGTCGTTTGCTTGCCTGGCGATCTTTGCGCCCTGGCCAGACCCCGCTCAAGCCTTCTGCGCTGCGGGGCTACGATCGAGACGGCGCTGTGGGACCCCGGTTACCGTGGACGATCGCAATCCCTGCTGGTAGTCCACAACCCCTGCGGGCTCGATCTGCGGCGTGATGCCCGCCTGATGCAGCTGCTCTTCCTGCGCCTGGACCGCCCTGCGGAGAAGAGCTACGAGGGGATCTACCAGGGAGAGAACATCTGAAAGGTCGCCCGGACCGATTAAAAAGGAGAGGGAGGCCCTGGGCGGATGGCCAGCGTCTCCACGATGCGCCTGGTGGTTGCCTGGTCAAAAAACGATATCAGTACCGCATACTGGTGGTTGCCCAGGTCCCATACTGCCAGATGGCCGGTCGGATAGATGGCCAGTATCTCGTCCCACGTCCCGCTGGCTTCCGAACTCTTGCGCCCGAGGATATGAACTGGCACATTCTGGCCCATGCTGCCTGAGGCAGACCAGTTGCCAACCACCACTACGCCTTCATCCTGGAGAGACTCCAGGGCTCCGGCAGAGATCAGACGCACCAGGCTGCCAGGATCGATCAGACGCATATTGCGGTCAGCTACATCTGCAACCGAGAGGTAGGCGTAGCCAGCAGTCAAATTCTCTCCCGCAGTCAGGGCATATTCGTGGCTGAGAATTCCCCGGCTCAGGTTGGAGCCCTCGGAGACCAGCTCGAAGCCCGGGCCGGGGTCCAGGAATAGCCTGCTCTCCTGAAGAGAGAAGAGCTCTCCTTCAAGAGCAGCCGCAAAAGGCATCAGCAAGATCGATACGGCCAGAATTGCGGCCAGGAGTCTCATCGGCAATCGACATCTCCCGCAAGTCATCTCAGATCTTCTGGATCTCCCCGGGGGTGGCGATCTTTATCCCCTTCTCCCCCAGCACACGCCTGGCTCCGGCCAGGTCGTCCACCCGCAGGATCAGCATGGCCCGCTCGGCTTTTGCAGTCACGAAGGCGTAGGCGTAATCCACGTTGATGTTATTGGTGCCCAGGGTGTCCACGATCTCGTATAGACCGCCGGGGCTGTCCTTCATCTCCACGGCCAGGACGTCGGTCATGGATACGGTAAATCCGGCTGCCTTCAACACCTGATACCCCTTCTCCGGGACGTCAACCACCATGCGGATGACGCCGAAGTCCCCGGCCTCGGCTACGGTCATTGCCCGTATGTTGACCCCGGCTTCCGAGAGGGTCTTCGACACCTTGGCCATGCGGCCCGGCTTGTTCTCGACAAATAGTGATATCTGCTTTATCTCGCTCATATGCCCGCTTCCTCCTATCGATTATCGGATTGTATATTATTTATAGAGGCTGGGTTTTCCCGGGCCTCAGATCTTCCGGTTGTCGATGACTCGCTTGGCTTTGCCCTCGGAGCGGGGTATGACACCTGGCTCCACCAGTTCGACCTCAGCCGCGATATTCAGCACGCTCTTCAGGTCTTTTCCTATCTTCTTGCTGAGGCTCATCAGGTCGCCGATCTTGTCGCTGAAGCCCGACTCGGTCAGCTCCACACGCACCTTCATCACGTCAAGAGGACCTTTGCGGCTGACGACGATCTGATAATGGCTGGCCACCTCGGGTATCTTCATCAGGACCGACTCGACCTGGCTTGGGAAGACGTTTATGCCCCGGATGATCAGCATGTCGTCGGTCCGGCCAAGTATGCGCATGATGCGGGGGTGGGTTCGGCCGCACTCACAGGGCTCGGAGTCCTTGACGGTCAGGTCGCCTATGCGGTATCTTATCAGGGGCAGGGCCCACTTGTTGAGGGTGGTGACCACCAGCTCCCCTCGCTCCCCGTCCTCAACCTGCTCGCCTGTAGCCGGATCGATGATCTCGATCAGGAACATATCCGCCCACATATGGATGCCCTGCTGCATGTGGCATTCGGTGCACAACGGACCGCTGATCTCTGACGTGCCGTAGATATCGTAGGCCTTGATCCCGGTGGCCTCCTCTATCCTTTTTCTGGTCTCGTCAGACCAGGGCTCTGCCCCGAAGACGCCGGTCTTGAGCTTGGTGTCGTCTCTAATGGATATGCCCATCCTCTCGGCAACCTCGATCATGTGCAGGAAGTAAGAAGGCGTGCAAGCTATTGCGGTGCTCTCCAGGTCCTGCATAAGCTCGATCTGACGCTCGGTATTCCCTGTGCCTGTGGGAACGACCGCCCCGCCTATCCGCTCGGCCCCGTAATGAAGCCCCAGGCCCCCGGTGAAAAGGCCGTATCCATAGCCCACCTGAACGGTATCGGCCCGACCCAGGCCGATTGACGTCAGAGCCCTGGCGAGCGACTCGGTCCAGGTCTGAATATCTCCCTGGGTATAGCCCACCACGGTGGGCTTGCCGGTGGTGCCGCTGGAGACGTGATAGCGCACCACCCAGTTCTTTGGCAGGCAGAACATGCCTGTAGGGTAGGTGTTCCGCAGATCCACCTTCCTGGTAAATGGAAGCTTGGTTACATCTGAAAGCTCCTTGATGTCGTCGGGCCTCACATTGGCCTCATTGAACCGCTGCCTGTAGAACTCGGAATGATCATAGACGTAACGAGCCATGGCCTTGAGACGGTCTAGCTGTAGCATTTGCAGGTCTTTGACCGGCATACGCTCGATCTGCGGATCCCAGTATCCAGACATTAACGATCCACCGCGCTTAATTGTGGTCAAGTGGGATAAAAGAGAATCGATCGCTCTTGGGATATGGGACTTGGGCATGGCTCTGCAAAAGCATGGCAGTATCCGCGACGTCCAGTCAAAAGACCAGATATATGAAATGATAGGTAGTGCGGGCTTATCTATGCCGGTAGCCGCAAGCTGCAGGCGAAAATGACTGCTCTATCGCTGGCCAAAGCCCTGGCATGAGTGGGCCATCGACGGCCCCGGGCTGCTATCTTCCCGTCCACCACTGCGAGAGCCGTTTCTTCGCCCCTCGAACATTTCCGACCAGGAATGCCCGAGAGCGGCAAAATCGTGCCGCCCTAGGACCCCTTCTCGATCTCCTCTTGCACCATGCGGTGGGCCTCGGCTGGAGAAGCCCGACCTCGTGTCTTTTTCATGACAACTCCCACCACGAAGTTGATGGCTCGCTCGTTTCCGCTGCGGTAGTCGCTGACCGCAGAGGCGCATTCGGCCACGGCATCCCGGACAGCCGCTCTCACAGCCTGATCCCCTGCCCTGGCCAGGCCCAGTGACCCAACGAGATCGCAGACGCGCACGGAGAGCTGGCCGCCAGCCTTGGTTGCCCCCGGCTTTTCCGTATCCACCAAAGAAGGTATCTTTCGGTCCAGGAGGGTCCGCAAAAGGATCACCGCACCATCCTCGGTTATCTCCTGGGACGCCAGCATCGAGACGATCTCCACCATGTGATCGGGCGAGAAGCGGTCTATTCCCAGGCTGCGGTAGTTGAGTTCCCCCTTGAGAACGTCAGCAATCCAGACAGCCGCCAGCCGCGGATCGGTCCGCGAGGCCACCTGCTCATAGAAATCTGCCACCTTGATCTCCGAGGTGAGGGACTTGGCGTGGTCGTCCGATATTCCGTACTGCTCCCGGAACCGATCTCTCCTGGCGTCAGGCAGCTCAGGCAGGCTGGCCTGCACATTTGGCACCCAGTCAGCCACCCGTATCGGCACAAGGTCCATCTCCGGGAAGTAGCGGTAGTCGTGCGCCTCCTCCTTCGACCTTATCGAGACCGTGACATTGCGCAGCTCGTCAAAGTGGCGCGTCTCCTGCACAACCCTGATGTTTCTGCGGCGCAGGTTCCTCTGCCTGGTGATCTCGTACGAGAGGGCCTTTTCCACACCCTTGAAGCTGGATATGTTCTTTACCTCGGCCCGGTCTCCTCCGGCGAGAGATATGTTGGAATCGACCCTCATGGAGCCTTCAAGCGAACCGTCGAAGACGTCCAGGTACTCGAGGATCGTGCGCAGCTTGTCCAGGAAAGCCCTGGCCTCCTTGGGCGACCGGAGATCTGGCTCGGTGACCACCTCTAAAAGAGGCATGCCACAGCGGTTGTAGTCAACCATTGTGTACTTGGCCCGGTCGATGGTGCCGGCATGGACGAGCCTGCCCGGGTCCTCCTCCATATGCGCCCGGGTGATGCGGATATTCCGCTCGCCGTCTTCGCCCTTGATCATGATGTGGCCGCCGGTGGCAAGGGGAAAGTCGTACTGGCTGATCTGAAAGCCCTTTGGCAGGTCGGGGTAGTAGTAGTTCTTCCGATAGAACATCGTCTGCTGCTCTATGCGGCAGTTGAGCGCCAGGCCGACCCGGATGCTGAACTCCACAGCCTTGCGATTGATCACCGGAAGCGATCCTGGCAGGCCCAGGCAGACCGGACATGTATGGCTGTTTGGGGGATCGTTATGGTAGTCAGTAGAGCAGCCGCAGAACAGCTTCGAGCTGAGCCGGTTGAGCTGGACGTGCACCTCCAGCCCGATTATGACGTCGTCCATATCTAGGCCACCTCCGGAGTCCTCAGATGATGGGGCGTGGTCGCCTGGTAAGCCTGTGCAGCCCGAAGAAGAAGCGATTCCTGGAACGGGCGGCCGATGAGCTGCAGCCCAATCGGCAGGCCGTCGGCAAACCCGCATGGGATCGATATCGCCGGAACGCCCGCCAGGTTCACGGGGACCGTGAATATGTCGGCCATGTAGAGCGAAAGCGGATCGGATATGCGCTCCCCTATGCGAAATGCCGGAAACGGCATCGTGGCTGAGGCCAGCAGGTCCACCTTCTCGAGTGCCCGCTCAAAGTCCTGTTTGATGAGCGTGCGCACCTGCAGGGCCTTCAGGTAGTATCTGCCGTAATAACCGGCGGATAGCGCGTAGGTTCCAAGCAGAATCCTCCTCTTTGCCTCCGGCCCAAAGCCAGCTGACCGGATCTCCGAGAAGGTGGTGTGCCAGTCTTTGTCGTCGCCAGGGCGGCGCCCATACCGCAGGCCATCGAAGCGGGCGAGGTTGGACGAGCATTCAGACATGGCGATTATGTAGTAGGTTGCCAGGGCATAGCGGGTATGAGGCAGGCTGACCCGCTGCCAGGTCGCCCCCAGGCCTTCGAGGACCGATACGGAGTCCCAGACAGCCTTCTCCACCATCGGATCGACGCCCTCTCCGAAGTACTCGTCAGGCACGCCGATCAGCAGGTCCTTCACGCCGCCGTCCAGGCCATCTAGGTACCGGCCCTTGGCAGCGGCCGGAGCGGATGTCGAGTCCCGCGGGTCGTGACCAGCGATGACATCCAGCAGGAACGCAGAGTCCTCCGCAGTCCTGGTAATGGGCCCGATCTGCTCAAGCGAGTTGGCATAAGCGATCAATCCGTATCTGGAGACCAGCCCGTATGTGGGCTTGAGCCCGACGACGCCGCAAAACGAGGCAGGGCAGCGGACTGAGCCGCCGGTGTCCGACCCCAGGGAGCATGGTGCCTCACCGGCAGCCACGCAGGCGGCGCTCCCACCGCTGGAGCCGCCAGGCACACGCTGAAGGTCCCAGGGATTTCTTGTCGGCCCGAAGGCCGAGGTCTCGGTGGATGTGCCCATTGCGAACTCGTCCATGTTGGTCTTGCCCATGATAATGGCTCCCTCCGCTTTGAGCCGCTCTATCACGTGGGCATCGTAGGGCGGGATGTAGCCCTTCAGTATTCGAGAGCTGCAGGTGGTCTCGATCCCCATGGTGGATATGCCGTCCTTTATGGCGATTGGGATGCCGGCCATGAGACCCTTTCTTGGAGAGCGGTCGAACTCCCGGGCCTGGCCAAGCGCGTTCTCACGGTCGAGGGTCGTGAAAGCGTTGAGCTTGCTGCGGTCTATGCGGTCGAACAGGCGACTTAGATACTCCTCTGCCGAGCCTGCCAGGATCTGCTCTCTCAGCTGTGCCAGCATGGCTCACACGATCCTCGGGCTCTTGAAGTAGCCTTCCTCCCTCTTGGGAGCGTTCTTGAGCGCCGCCTCCTGACTGAGGGAAGCCTTAACCGAGTCGTCCCGGAAGATATTGGCCAGGTCGACGACTCGGTATGTGGGCTCTACGCCTTCTGTATCCACCCCGTCCAGCTCATGGAAGTACTCCAGGATGGAGTTGAACTGGGCGACGAACTGCTCTAGCTCGTCCTCACCCAACTTGATGCTGGCTAGCCAGCTTATGTGATCCACATCCTTGCTGGTGATCATGGAATTCCCAACGCTTACTGAAAGGTCTTATGTCCCACGCCTATGCACCGGAGTTATTTAAGTGATGCTTATGCTCCGGCTGATGGGCGAAGGAAGGTCCACGTGATGCAAAGCTCAATCATCGTGAAAAACCGCAAATCTGTCCCGCAGCTTTGGGGAAAAAAGGGCGAATAGGCGGAAGTGTTGAGAGACCTCCCGGCACCCTCATCACTTCTTCAGGCTGCGCCCAACGAGCCGGGCTGCCGGATAGAGAACCGCCTCCTCGAAGAGGGCGTGATCCTTCAGTGCCACTGAGAAGGAGAAGGCATCCGGGTCCTCCTCAGCTGCGGCGCCGTCCACGAGCCCTTTCAGCAGCCCAACTATCTCCGCATGATCTGCCAGCATCCCCGGCAGCTCCTGCTCCAGCAGCCGGGCCATCGTTGCAGCTGCCTCCAGGTCAGGCAAGTCCCTCCCCTCCGCCAGGTCGGGGAGGAGGCCTAGCAGGGGCAGAGCATAGCTCTCTTCTTTGCGAAAGTGTGGGGATAGCGAGCGCTCTATCAGAGCCGCCGCCTCCTTCACCTTGCCGGATCCTGATAGCAGGTGGGAGAGCTGCGAGTGCAGGGAGTGATGCTCCTTTCTCAAGGCATCCGGGATCTCAAGTGGCATACGATCCACCTCATATAGACGGGTCTCACACCATCATTCTCAGAGCATCCGCGTCTTTTCCGAGGGCTTTGGCAGCTTGGCCACAAGCACCCTTACCCTTCCTTCGGAATTGTTGAGCCATCGGTGGGGGATGCCTTTGGGGCTCTCCACAAGTGTGTCGGGTCCCACTTCCCTCTGCTCGTCGCCGATCTCAACCGTCCCCGTCCCCTCAAGGACATAAAAGAAGACGTCAACCGGAGTCACATGCTTCTTCATCTCCTGGCCGGGCTCAAGCATCAGGTGCATGACCTCGCCTGCCTGGGAATCGTAGATCTTCCTCGCATCCACGCCGTGCGGATTGGGCTTCGAGACCGCAGAAGCTACAGGGGTTATCTTCATGGTAGTCTCACCATAAGGCTACTATTGATCTCATCGTATTTCATTTGCTGCTTTTCCAGATTTCACAGCGAGATCCCGTCAGATATCCGATAAGCCGTAAACGGCACGCTGAGCCAAACGCTGGTCCCTCCGAAATGACGGTTATTTTCGCCAGGGCTTCAGGATGTGAGTGAAAATATCTGCTGCGTGGCAGGAAAGTCAGCGATAGGAAATACCACGGCCAAACCGCCCGGCCATTGGGCTGGCCGAGAATAAAGAAAAGAGTAGCGGACCCGCCGGGATTCGAACCCGGGTTTGAGGCTCCGGAGGCCTCCGTTCTATCCAGACTATACTACGAGTCCAGCCCACTTAGCTTTCCAGTACGATCTCGATGTTGACGTTCTTAGGGACCTGAATCCGCATGAGCTGGCGCAAGGCCCGCTCATCGGCGTCCAGATCGATAAGGCGCTTATGGACCCTCATCTCCCAGTGATCCCAGGTGGCAGAGCCCTCGCCGTCGGGGCTCTTGCGACAGGGCACCACCATCTTCTTGGTTGGAAGCGGGATGGGGCCAGCCATATGCACTCCGGTCCTCTGGGCTATCCCACGCACCTGGTTGCATATATCGTCCAGCATTGCGGGATTGGTCCCGGAGAGCCGTATTCTAGCCTTCTGCATCTATGAACACCGGAATCGTCTTACCTGGGGGTCACGTTCTGGCACATGCCGGCAGCGATGGTCTGCCCCATATCACGGATGGCGAAGCGTCCCAGCTGGGGGATCTCCTTGACCTTCTCGATGACCATGGGCTTGCTCGGCCTGACGGTGATGATGGCAGCATCGCCGGCCTTGATGAAGGCTGGATTCTGCTCCTTGACCGACCCGGTTCTGGGATCGAGCTTGGCCTTGATCTCGGTGATGGTGCAGGCTATCTGCGATGTGTGGCAGTGGAAGACCGGGGTGTATCCGGCGGAAATCGCGCTTGGATGCTGCAGGACCACAATCTGAGCTGTGAACTCCTTGGCAACGGTCGGCGGCTTCTCCACATGTCCGCAGACATCTCCGCGGCGGATATCGTTCTTGCCTATGCCCCTCACGTTCCATCCGATGTTGTCGCCGGGGAAGGCCTCGGGAACCTCCTCGTGGTGCATCTCGATGGATTTGACCTCGCCGGTAACGTCGGCTGGCTCGAAGATTATCTTGTCGCCCTTCTTCATGACCCCGGTCTCGACCCTGCCCACAGGAACGGTGCCGACGCCGGAGATCGTGTAGACATCCTGCACCGGTACGCGCAGCGGAAGGGTGGTTGGCTTGACCGGCATCTTGAGGTTGTTGAGGGCTTCAATGATGGATGGGCCCTTGTACCAGGGGGTGTTGGCGCTCGGCTTGAGCAGGTTGTCCCCGTTGAAGGCGGATATCGGTATGAAGGGGATCTCCTCTACCTTGTAGCCGACCATCTTCAGGAGCTTGCCGACCTCCTCCTTGACCTCGTTGAACCTCTTCTCGCTGTATTGAGGCTCAGTTGCGTCCATCTTGTTGACGGCTATGATCAGCTGGCCAACGCCCAGCGTCCTGGACAGGAATACGTGCTCCTTAGTCTGGGCCATTACCCCGTCCGGGGCTGCCACTACCAGCACGGCTGCATCTGCCTGGCTGGCTCCAGTGATCATGTTCTTGATGAAGTCCCGGTGACCGGGGCAGTCCACCACGGTGAAGTAGTACTTGTCAGTGTCGAACCGCTGATGTGCTATATCGATGGTTACGCCCCTCTCCCGCTCTTCCTTCAGGCTGTCCATGACCCAGGCGAACTCGAAGGTGGACTTGCCCTTGGTGGCGGCCTCCTTTTTGTATTCATCGATTACGTGCGGGTCCACCGCACCGGTCTCGAACATCAGCCTGCCGACCGTCGTCGACTTTCCGTGGTCAACGTGGCCAATAAATGCCAGGTTTAGGTGAGGCTTAGCTTCTGCCATAATTTATCTTCTCCGAATTTTGATGTAGTGACTTTGACACTTTGGTCTGTGGATATTCTCTCCTGCCTTTAAACCTTTTCCAGGGGTCTTTCGGCAGGAGGGAAGTCGTCGTTTTCGTTTATGCCTTCAGGTAATCAGCTGGAGTGGGCATCTCGGCCTTGAGGCCCTTCCTGCTGCGAATCTGCTTGACCGTCTCCGCCATGAGGTTGGAGGGTATGGGCTCAAATCCTGCGAACTCTGTGGACCACATGGCCCGGCCCTCGGTGGCTGACCGGATGGCACCTGCGAAGCCGAACATGGCTGAGACAGGCATCTTGGACTTGATGATTATAAGGTCGCCCTGGGTCTCCATGTTCAAGATGATGCCGCGACGGGCCTGGACCTCGGACATGGCGCCTCCCATCTGATCCTGTGGTGCCTGGATGAAGACGTTTTGCATGGGCTCAAGCAGTGTCGGGCTTGCCATGAGTATGCCGGCCTGTACCGCCTGTCGTACCGCGGGAATGACCTGGGCCGGACCGCGGTGGATAGCATCCTCGTGCAGCTTGACGTCAACCAGCTTGGCCTTTATGCCCTGCACCGGCTCGCGGCAGATCGGCCCGTTGGTGATGGCCTCCTCGAATCCTTCCAGGATCAGCTCCATGGTCTCCCTCAGGTACTGGACGCCCTTGGTCATGTTCAGGAACATGTTGGTCCCGGAGTAGGATACCAGATTGCGGGCCTGCTCCTTGTCCATGCCTGCGTCGATGAGGAGCTTGCGGCGCTCGATCTCCTCCATCTTCATGTTGACCTTGCCCTCTTTTAGGAGGTCTATCACGCCAGGCTCCAGTGGCTCGAACTCGATGTAGAATCGGTTGTGATGGTTGGGGGACTTGCCCTCTACCGGCCCGGCCGATCCCACAATGGACTCACGGTATACAACGATTGGCGGAGTGGTCTTGATCTCAACGCCCTTGTCCCTGGTGATGCGGTAGGCCACGATCTCCAGGTGCAGCTCGCCCATCCCTGCCATCAGATGCTCGCCGGTCTCCTCATTGATGTTGATCTGAAGGGTGGGGTCTTCCTTGGCAACCTGCCTCAGGACCTCGATCAGTTTTGGCAGGTCGCGCATGTTCTTGGCCTCGACCGCGACAGTCATGACCGGCTCGGAGACGTGCTTGATTACCTCGAAGGGGGTCATCTCCTCGGAAGAGACTGTGGAACCCACTATGGCGTCGCGCAGACCGGTTACAGCTGCGATGTTTCCGGCCGGAATGCTCTCCACTTCAACACGCTCAGCTCCCATCATGATTCCAGTCTGCTGAATGCGGTTGGTCCCTGGCATTCCAGATATCTGCAGCTCCATGCCACGCTCAAGTGTCCCGGAGAAGAGCCTGCCCGTGGCCACCTCGCCGGCGTGGGGATCGACCTTGATCTTGGTGATCATGAAGGCAACAGGGCCATTCGGATCGCAGATGGCCATTGCCTTGCCCACCTTGCTGTCCCAATTGCCGTGCCATATGACCTTGACTCTTTCCTTCTGAGCCTGCATGGGGCTGGGCAGGAAGCGGATGACCATATCGTTGACCGCCATGTAGAGTGGGACTTTTTCTGCCAGCTCCTTCATCTTGCCGGCCCGACAGTAGTCGAAGACCTCTTCAAAGCCGATTCCCGTCTTCTTCATCTGGGGAACGCTGATCGCCCAGTTGTAGAGGGCTGAGCCAAACGCCACAGATCCGTTGGCTGCGTCGACCCTCCAGCCGGCCTTGTACTTCTCCTCGTCCATCCCGCGGATGAGCTTGTTCACGTTGTCTATGACCTTGCCCAGGCGGACTGCCATCTCCTTCTTCTCCACCTTGAGCTCGTTGATCATCCGGTCGACCTTGTTGACGAAGAGAACCGGGCGGACTCCCTCCCGAATAGCCTGCCGCAGCACCGTCTCGGTCTGGGGCATGGCACCTTCAACTGCATCCACCACAACTACCGCTCCGTCCACGGCCCTCATGGCCCTGGTGACGTCGCCGCCGAAGTCGACGTGTCCAGGCGTATCGATCATATTGATCAGATACTCCGTTCCATCGAACTCGTGGACCATGGAGACGTTTGCCGCGTCTATGGTAATGCCTCTGGCCTGCTCCAGGGGATCGAAGTCCATGAACAGCTGCTTGCCAGCCAGATCCATGGAGATCATGCCTGCGCCTGCCAGCAGGTTGTCGGAAAGCGTGGTCTTTCCGTGATCAATGTGCGCAACAATCCCGATGTTTCTGATCATCTCGGGCTTGTCCATCAGAGCCGTAACCCGCTCTGCTATCTTCTTCCTCTTGCCCATAACACGCCCCGCGAATATTTGTGGTGAATATGATCTAATTGATCTAATCCCGATTTAGGACTCACCACCCTCGGACTACAGGTATATAAGCCTTGGGCACAAGCGGCGGCCTTTTCCCAAGAGCTGATGCTGATACAAAAAAACCGATCAGCCACCACAGCCGCCGCCGGAGCCGTGCCAGGCCAGCCGTCTGAAAAACGCCGAAGAGATACGACAATTGCATCCTCATCATCAGGCGACCGTGCCATGGGGTATCGTCAATACATCATCTTTGCGAACACCGCTGATGAGCGTGGCGAAAGCTTATATCAATTGGACAGAAGGAGAGCCAGGGTTTTCACGATGACACGCTTGGTAATGAAGTTTGGCGGAGTATCCGTTGCTGATGGGGCCCGTCTCAGAGGGGTGGCGGAGCTGGTTTCCGGATTTCGGCCGGACAATGAGGTAGTGGTTGTCACCTCGGCGCTGCAGGGGGTCACCGACCAGCTGCTGGAGTGCGCTAGGGCCTCGGCCAAGGACGGCCGTGTGGATGACGTGACCGCCTTTATAGGACGGCTCACCGAGAGGCACAATCAAGCCATCGATGAGGCGATTAAGAGCCCCCAGATACGAGCCGAGGTCAGGGCAGAGGTGGCCAGGAAGCTCAGCAACCTGGAGAAGGCGTACATAGGGATCTGCTATCTTGGGGAGCTGACCGCCAGGTCTATAGACTACATATCCAGCTTCGGCGAGCAGCTGGCTGCGCCAATCCTCTCAGGAGCCTTCCGTGACCTTGGGATGGATTCCAGGCATTACACCGGAGGAGACGCAGGTATCATAACCAATAGCGATTACGGAAATGCCCGGCCTCTGGAAAAGACCTACGAGCTGATCGCCGAGAGGCTGACCCCTATCAGAGGCGTCCCGATCGTCACGGGCTTCATCGCTCAGGACGAGAAAGGTGTAATCACCACCCTTGGCCGGGGAGGGTCGGACTTCAGCGCATCCATAATCGGTTCGGCAATCGGCGCAGACGAGATCTGGTTTTGGAAAGAGACACCTGGAGTGCTTACCACCGATCCGAAGATCGAGCCGTCTGCCAAAACCATACCCAGCATCAGCTATGTGGAGGCAATGGAGCTCTCCTACTTCGGCGCCAAGGTGCTTCATCCCAGAGCTATCGAGCCCGCCATCAAGAAGGGCATACCTGTGAGGGTCAAGTGCACGTTCGATCCGCAAAGCCCCGGCACCAGGATAGTCAAGGACGAGCTCAACCAAAACGGCATCATAAAGGCCGTGACCATATCATCCAATGTTGCACTGTTGACCATCTCCGGGGCGGAGATGATAGGCACGCCGGGAGTGGCTGCCCAGGTCTTCACCGCGCTGGCTCGGGCCGGGGTGAACATAATAATGATCAGCCAGGGGTCTTCCGAGGCCAATATATCCGTTGTCGTGGAGGATAAGCACCTGGATAAGGCGGTCGAAGCCCTGCAGAGGGATCTGCCAAAGGAGATGGTCCGGGAGATCTCCCAGAACCGGGATGTTACCGCTGTGGCGATAGTAGGGTCTGGAATGGTTGGAACTCCAGGCGTGGCAGGGAGGCTCTTCAACGCCATGGGCCGCGCCGGCGTCAACGTGCAGATGATCAGCCAGGGATCCAGCGAGCACAATATATCCTTCGTCGTGGACTCGGGCGACGCCAAGCGGGCTGTTCAGGAGATCCACCTCGAGTTCGGCCTTAACCAGGGTTGGGCCGGGGGATCCGGGGGAGAGACCTCATGAGGCGCATGACCTACGCCGAGGCCGGCGTGGATATAGATGAGGAGAACCGCTCCATTGCAGCCATGAAAGGCGTGCTGAAGTGCCGCCGACAGGGATTCGGGGCCCCAATAACCGAGATCGGCCATTACGCTGGCCTGATCGATATGGGCGAGTTTGCCCTGGCGATGACCACGGATGGAGTCGGCTCCAAGGTGCTGATAGCCAATGTGCTAAAGAAGTGGAATACCGTTGGAATCGACTGCATCGCCATGAACGTCAACGACCTGCTGGCGATAGGCGCCGAGCCGCTTGCCTTCGTGGATTACCTGGCGCTCGAGAAGGTTGATCCAGAGATGTCGGCCCAGATCGCTGTCGGGCTGGAGAGAGGGGCCGAGATCTGCAATATGTCGATCGTCGGCGGGGAGACGGCCTCTCTTCCCGAGATCATCAGGGGATTCGACCTGGCTGGAACCGCTATCGGTTACGTCGCCAAAGACAGGGTGGTGACTGGAGAGAGGATAAGCGTGGGCGACGCCGTGATCGGCATCCCCAGCTCCGGGCTGCACAGCAACGGCTACACCCTTGCCAGAAGGATCATAGAAGAGTCCCGGTACACATACTTCGACCAGATGCCGGACTCTGACCAGACCATCGGCGAGGTGCTGCTGGAGCCGACGAGGATCTATATGGAGGTCCTCGAGCTGATCAAGAGATGCGACGTACATGGACTTGCCCATATCACCGGAAGCGGGCTGTTGAAACTGCGCCGCATTACTCCGTTTGGCTTTGAGATGACCGATCCCTTAGAGCCCCAGCCGATCTTCGGGTTCCTTCAGGAGCTGGGCAATGTGGAGGAGGCAGAGATGTACAGGACCTTCAACATGGGGATGGGGATGGTCGCCGTGGTGCCTGAGGACGATGCGTCTGCTGCCTGCCGCATCACCGGCGGAAAGGTGGTTGGCAGGATAGTTGCCCGTGGGCTGAAGACCGGACTTCTTGACCTTTGAGGATACAGCTGAGAACTGCTCCGAAAAATGCCTCGATCTGACTTTTTTCAGACGAGCGGCATTGACGGGTCCAGCGCACTGATACGGCAACTGGGAGCAGGGCTACTCTCCAGGCTAGGACCAGGCAATCGATGCACGACCAGAGATCCAAATCGCCGGCAATATGGGCCTGATATTGGCAGGCCAGAGACGGTCATCTCCCTGGCCTGCCAATTCCCTGATCTCAGGCCTTCTTCTCGAGCAGTTCCACCAGGCGATCCTTTATCCTCTTCATCGCCTCGACACCCGGCCCGCCGAGATCTATCGGGGCCTGGCCGTGGAGATCGGCCTGGACAAGCCTGGGATCGTAGGGGATGGTGCCAAGTATCGGAATTCCCATCTCCTCCAGCTTCTCCTGGATCAGGCCGGGCTCGTCGGTCTTATTGATGACTGCCATCAGGTTGGTGATGCCGATGTTCTCGCCCAGTCGTTTGATCCGCTCGACCGTCTCGACCGACCGCAGGCCAGGCTCCACGACGACGATCATCGCGTCCACCCCACGGGCTGTTCCCCTGCCCAGATGCTCGATGCCGGCCTCCATATCCAGTATCACTACCTCACGCTCCCGGGATATGACGTGCCGCAGCAGGGCTTTTAAAAAAGAGCTTGCCGGGCACATGCAGCCGGTTCCGCCTGAGTCCAGCGTGCCCATTACCGCAAACCTGACACCATCCGGGGCATCGCACCCGCAGCTCTCCACGACGTCGTCAACCTTTGGATTGAGCTTGAACATGCCCATGGGCATACCTGCACGCTCCTGGATCATGTCCTTGTAGTCGCTTATTGGCCGGGGATTCTGCTTGACCCCAAGAGATGAAGCCAGGTTCATATCAGGATCTGCATCTATGGCCAGGACCTTGTACCCATCACGTGCGAAAAGCCGGGCCAGGGTGCCGGATAATGTGGTCTTTCCCACGCCGCCTTTGCCGGATACTGCTAATTTTATTGAAAAACCCCCGATGTAAATTTCCTGAAAAGAGATTACGGACATGCAAGTATATATCGTTTCCAGGGCCAAATGTAATGTATGACCGGGTTAAAAGCCCGTCTCATAACTGCCCTGCGTCTCCGAATTCCTGGGCAAGAAAGCCGATAGTGGCACAGGGGGCCTCTTGATTAATGATAAAAGAGATCGTTAAAAGGGACGGACGCATCGAGAGATTCGACGTCAATCGGATCTCTACAGCCATCGGCAAAGCCTTTGCTGCCCTGGGAATAGAGGATGCCAGGACTCCGGACGAGCTGGCCGGCCGTGTGGCTGCCGTGATGGAGGAGCGGGCCGCAGGGCAGGTGCCCACGGTTGAGCAGTTACAGGACCTGGTTGAAGAGGTGCTGATAGACAGCGGCTACGCCCAGGTGGCCAAGGCCTACATACTCTACCGGCAGAGGCGGTCGGAGGTGCGGCAGGCCAAACAATACCTGGGAGTGGCCGACGACCTCAAGCTCAGCGTGAATGCAGCGGAGGTCTTGAAGAAACGCTACCTGAAGCGGGACGAGTTGGGAGCGGTCGTCGAGACGCCTGGCGAGATGCTGACGAGGGTGGCCTCATGCGTATCCTCGGCCGAAGGCCGGCTGGGAGGCGACGTGGATTCCTGGGGCCGGGAGTTCTTCCGTGCAATGTCAGGCCTGCTTTTCCTGCCGAACTCGCCGACGCTGATGAACGCCGGCCTCTCGCTCGGCCAGCTCTCGGCCTGTTTCGTGGTGCCGGTTGAAGACTCCATCGCCGGGATATTCGACGCACTCAAGTATATGGCTCTGATCCATCAGAGCGGCGGTGGCACAGGCTTCTCCTTCTCCCGGCTTCGGCCTAAAGGCGACGCCGTTGCCAGCACCGGCGGGGTGGCATCCGGGCCGGTATCTTTCATGAGGGTCTTCGATTCGGCCACGGAGGTGATCAAGCAGGGCGGCCGCAGAAGAGGGGCCAATATGGGGATCCTGGCAGCCGATCATCCGGACATACTCGAGTTCGTGACGGCAAAGGAGGGCGGCAGCCTGGAGAACTTCAACATCTCGGTGTCAGCATCCGACCGGTTCATGCAGCTGGCAGAGATCGGAAGTGAGATGGAGCTGATCAATCCGCGCAACGGTGGGGTGACAAGCCAAATCAGCGCCCATGAGCTGTTCAACCTCATTGCCACATCCGCCTGGCAGCGTGGAGACCCTGGAATGGTGTTCATCGACCGGATCAACCGGTCGCACCCAGTGCCGGGTCTTGTGGAGGCCACCAATCCGTGCGGTGAGCAGCCTCTGCTGCCCTTTGAGTCCTGCAACCTGGGCTCCATCAACTTGAGCCGGCTGGTCAGCAAGGGGGAGGTGGCCTGGGAGGAGATGGGGTCACTGGTCCGTCTGGGAGTGCGCTTCCTTGACGACGCAATAGAGGTGAACAGATTTCCCCTGGATCAGATACGCCAGGCCACGCTTCGCACAAGGAAGATCGGGCTTGGCGTCATGGGATTTGCAGAGATGCTGATACAGATGGGCGTCTCGTACAAAAGCCCGGAGGCACTGCAGGTCGCAGAGGCTGTCATGTCGTTCATCAGCAGAGAGGCTAGGGAGGCATCGGCCAGGCTTGGAGAGGAGAGGGGCTCTTTTCCGCTCTTCGAGAGCTCTCGGCTTCGAAGCTACCGGGCCATGAGAAACGCCACCGTGACCACCGTGGCACCCACCGGGACCATCAGCATAATCGCAGGCACCTCTTCGGGGATAGAGCCGCTCTTCGCCATCTCGTTTGTGAGAAACGTGCTGGAAGGGGCCCAGCTCATCGAGAGCTCGCCCTTCTTCGAGCAGATGGCAGGGCAGCGGGGCATACTCACCCCAGCTATTCGGGCCGAGGTGGCTGCAAAAGGTTCTGTCCAGGATGTCGCCGGCGTGCCCGACGACTTGAAGGAGCTATTCGTAACGGCGCTAGACGTGCCGCCGCAGCAGCATGTGCAGGTCCAGGCAGCATTTCAGAAGCATACCGACAACGCCGTATCCAAGACGGTCAACCTCCCACACTCGGCCTCGGTGGCCGATGTGGCCGAGGTCTTCCGTCTGGCCTACCGCATGGGGTGCAAGGGGATAACCGTTTACCGCTATGGGTCCCGGGACCAGGTCCTCTACCTGGGAGAGCCGGGTGCACGGGCCAACGGCTGCCGGTATTGCGGGTGAGCGACAGGCATAAGCCCTGAGAATGCCGCTCTCGTCATATGAGACGAGTCGGTATCGCCGACACGACATTTGCCAGGGTGGATATGGCCAGGGCGGCGATTGGGGAGATAAGGAGAAACGCCTCGCTTGAGATAGTCCGCTATACCGTTCCAGGCGTCAAGGACCTGCCGGTGGCTGCGAAGCGGCTGATCGAGGTGCATGGATGCGATATAGTGATGGCCCTGGGAATGCCGGGGGCCGAGCCGATAGACAAGGTCTGTGCTCACGAGGCTTCAACCGGGCTTATCGCCGCCCAGCTGATGACCAACCGGCACATAATAGAGGTCTTCGTCCACGAGGACGAGGCCACCGACGAGAGAAGCCTGGCTTCGCTCGCCAGGAGGAGGGCGGAGGAGCATGCCAAAAACGTGGTACTTCTGCTGCAAGAACCGGAGAGGCTTATCAGGCTTGCAGGGACCGGCCAGCGACAGGGGTACGAGGATGCGGGACCGATCGAAGAGGGCGGCGGCGGCAACACTGGAACTCATTGATCTCTTGGGAAGTACTGGAAAAGGAAAGGGGGGAATTACAGCCCCATTATGAGTTTTTCAGCTGCTGCGGCACCTGGAGCTGTCCAAAAGCCCCTCGACCGCAAGAGCGAACTGGTTGTTATGGCCTTGACCCGGACACGGGTCAAGGCGTGGATTTCGCCCGGCCGACTCAGACTGAGGCTACAGGCTGGGCTTCGCTCTCCTTGCTCTGGTCGACCTGCACTATGCAGCCCTGGCTGGCTTCCTGGCCGGTCTTATTGAGGGCGGCATCCTCAGCAACTGCAAGATCGGAGCCGTCTGCCTCTGTACCTGCTGCCTGTGCGGAGGCCGACTCCAGAGGCACGGCCTTCGTGGCCTCCTCTGGCAACACAATCACTATGTCCTGATTGAAGTCCTTGAAGTACAGGGTCTCCTCGACCGACATATCCATCCGAACCGCCTCGGAGTCGTTCTCCTTATCCAGACCGAGGATCTCAGGTGTCAGGGAGATCGTGAAGACGATCTCGGTCTTAAGCGGCTGGAAGCTCTCCTGGGAGATCCACTGAAGGTAGCTTATGTTCATTCCGCTCATCAGGGCTGTCAGGTTTAGCGTGGCGTTGCCGGTCATCTCGGTGATGTTGGTGAGAAGCTTGTCGCTCAGGTTTGAGGCAGCGGTGAGGTTGGGCCGAACGGAGAGCAGGTAGCAGTCCTGACCATCCACCTCATCGACCCCCATGAGGGTGACCTCCGACATGTTCAGATCGTCTGCCTCCTGGGCAAGCTGGTCCTGGTTGCTCCACATGACATCCGGATCGTCCAGCTTAAGGACGGTCCATTCCCCATCTGCCCGGGTGTACATGCTGTCGTTGATGAAATATGTCTCGACTGCAGTGGCCACCGACTCGTCCCACTGCTCCAGTGGGGAGACCAGAGTTGCCATGACCATCTTCATGGAACGACCCGTGACGTTCATCGCCCCCATTGCCAGGCTGCGGCCCTGCAGTATCTCAAGGTCGGCGCCGTCCGGATCAAGCGGGGTGAGAACCATCTCAAAATCCATATCCATTGCCAGGCGGTAGGAGGTGGTGTTGGCGCTGGCAGCCAGGACCATGGACTTGATCGTCGAGGCATTCATCTCGTCCATGGCTGGTTCGCTCGACTCCATGGGAGAGGCTCCTGCGGCCACTTCCTCGGCAACCGGCTCGCCGTCTGTCGCCGGCTTGCCAGCCGCCTCCACAGACGCCGCTGTCTGCTCTGCCTCAGCCTGGTCCAAGCTGCCATTGCCGGAAGGCAACTGAGATGACGAAGCGTTGAGATCGGATGCCGTCGGGGTGTCGTTCTGATCTCCTGCCAGATCGGCAGGATCTGACCCGCCTTCGGCTGAAGAGGCGGCCATGCAAAGCAGGCAGGCCAGCAGAAGTAGAGATCTGATATTCATGAAGACTGGTCTGTTTATTATAAATATATCTTTTTTGGTTGACTATCCGAATGGAGAATGAGGTTTGTGCGGCTGGCTGCCTGGATCAAGAGGATCGTAATATAGAGGCAGTCCCTGCCACGAGGCTCACTTCACCCAGTCGTAATGCCGGTAGCCCTGCTCGTCTTCGCCAAGAAGGGCGAACTCGCCGCTTGGGGGAATTGCGCTCTCTGACCTGGCACCCTCGTGGAGCAGCTCGTAATCGGTCAGCGAAAGCTCGCTTCTCTCCTGCAGCCTCTTCAACAGACCTCGCAATGGCACATCCCCGATCTGCCGGCTCACCCGGCCAGAGAAGACCATAGCCGAGCAGCCGCTGCCATAGGATAGGAATGCACACCTCTGGCCGGCCAAGAGATGCCCGGACTCCGCCAGGCTGGCCAGCCCGAGGTAGAGGGAACCGGTATAGATGTTTCCGATGCGACGGGAGAGAAGGGTGGAGGGCTCGACCTTGGCTGAGAAAGCCCGGATGAACTCAGGAGTCCTGGCAAACCGGCGCTGATACTGAGATGACGCCTCCTGATACTCGGCCGGTCCCGGAAAGTCCCCTGGCCTGGGCAGCGGGCCTATCTGGGCCTCCACCGAATTCCAGCGATCAAGTCCCTGCCACTCCTGACAGAATAACGACGCTGCCGCATACTCAACCATGCGGGGATATGGTATGTGCATCAGAATGTGATCGAATGCATCGGTGACTGCGCTGCCATGCGGCGGGCAGATTGGGCCTCCCCTGGCTGATCGGCAGTAGGAGGCAAAGGCGCCCTCTACAGCATCCAGATAGCACTGGTTGCTGTGCTTTCCATTGACAACGGCGGTCTTCATCCCGAGAGGGCGGAAGAAATCGTTCTCGTCGCGGGTGAAGAAGCCGGCCTCCTGGTCCAGGCTTATCATGCGTGGTTGCCTCTTAACCAGAAGGGCCACCGCACCTGCCCCCTGGGTGTACTCGCCGGGCGAGTTCAGGCTGTATCTGGCGATGTCGGTGGCTATAACCACTCCTATATTGCCCTCCTTATTGCCTGCCCATAAGGATACGTTTTCCAGGGCATAGGAGGCGGCTATGCAGGCTGACTTGAGCTCAACAGTGGAGCACTCCGAGAAGCTGCCCCGGCCGTAGATCCTCTCCAGCATTCCTATAACATAGGTGCCCATGGCCTTGGCCTCGTCAACAGATGACTCGGTGCCAATGTAGATCCGCCCGATGTCCCCTGGGCCAAGCCTGTTTCTCTGCATCAGCTCTAAAAGCGCGCTGGCAGCCATTGTGGCCGCGTCCTCGTGTCGGTCCGGCACTGCCATTTGCTCGACACCGATGCCACGAACCAGCTTTGCCGGCTCTAAGCCACGGGCTGCCGCAAACTGGCCGGTGGTGCTCAGGTACAGGCGGGGGAAGTGAACTGCCACATCGTCGATTCCAACGTCGTTTGGCGGCTGGCTCATGGATATCAGCTCCGGGATTAGGGAGAGTTTCTTAGAGGATACGGTATAAGCCTTGCCCAGATCAAAGCATGGCTGGAGAGCGTGTGGCAGCTTTCCAGGAAACGCCGGTGGCTGGGGGACTCTCGGATTTTCAGGCAAGCCTGGAAAGCGATGCAGAAAGGCGGCTGCTGCGGCAGGGCCATGGCAGGTTCAGCCTGATATCCAGCCTCATGCTGCCGTCGCCTGACGATGCATCCCCTGAGATCTCGACCTTGACAGCCCTCCTCGAGACCGGGATCTGAGACGAGGCCTGCAGCATGCCTGGCTGGCCATCCCGAACTGAGCCGCCGACTGCGAAGCGGGACGCGGGAACTGATATCGTTCCAGGGCACAGGAAGCCGCCTGTGTTCACCCGCAGCCCTGATCCGAGCTCGGCCCAGCCGGAGATATTTCTGCCGCTTTGGCTGAGGTTCATGTATATGGATGCCCGGCTGGAAGAGTCCCCGTCTATCCATCCCTGAAAGCTGCCCTGGAACGGCTGGGCGTCCGGAGCGGGAGGGCGCGCAGATGAGGGATCCCCGTGGGCGTCGCATATCAGTAGGAGGAGGATCGATGCAGCAAGAAGCGTCCTGGCAGGAGACCTGCCCAAAGGCTCAATCGATGACGAGATAGCCGATTGCTGCCAGGTTCCATTTGCCATGCGTATCACTTTGAAATATGTGGCCTTGTGGGATTTATAAGTCGCGGCAGTGGAAAATGTCGGCCGTCGAAGGCCCCTTTTCTAAGGGAGGTGGCTGGGGCCTGGGCAAAGAGATGCGTGAAATATCAACGCTCATATTTCTGACAGCAATATATCAAAGAGACCATTTCAAAGAAGCTGATAAAGGGGACAGAAATGGCCAAATAGTCCCCGGAATAGTTACTTATACTTGGACATTCAACCTATTGGACGTTAATGAAGCCTTGAGATGTCAATGTCGAGGGGTAATCATGGGGAGATATAGAGGATTCCTTTTGCCTGCAAAGACAGCAGTAATAGCCCTTCTGGTGCTGGCATGTGCCGGATTGGCCGTTGAGAAGACCGTTTACGTGGGGCCGAGCCTCGTGGACTGCACCGGAGACGGCATGCAGAAGTGCCTGATGGTGAGGGAGGATTCGGAAGGCAACTGGACCCTATTTCAAGGGGTTATTGAAAGGTTTGCTTTTCAGCCAGGCTTTCAGTACACCCTGAAGATCAAAGAAGAAGAAGGGATAGGCGACGCCTCGGGCGATTCTCGGGCGCCTCAATGGACCTTGGTTGAGGTCCTGGACAAGTTGGAGACCCCGGCCTCAGGACTGGACGGCCGCACCTGGAAACTTGTTTCAATACGGCTCGGAGAGCAGAGCACGCCGATGGATGACGGGCGTTTCAGCGCGGATTTCGACCTGAACGAGGGCACGATCAGCGGCCTGGCAGGATGCGACAGATACTCAGCCGCCATGGCAACCGACGGAAACAAGATCTCCATATCAACTCCCGAGGTCACCAAGAAGACCTGCCCCAAAGCGGTTGTGGACATGGAGAGGAGGTTCTTCTCAGCTCTCGAGAACGCCAACAGCTTCGTAATCGAGGGGGATTCGCTCAAGGTCCATTATGCTGAGATCGGGGAGATGATCTTTTGGTCGGCGAACGAGACAGCGCCGCCACAGGCAGACGAGGTCCAGATGCAGGCGGCAGCCCAGGCAATCGAGATGACGCCGCAGGACACGACCTCTGTCCAGGACCAGACCGACCTGGCAGAAGAGCAGAGCACCGAGGGGAAGCAAAAGGCACACTATATGACGATACGCGGGCTTTTGTGAAGAAAGCCCATGCCCGCAATAGCCCACCTCTGATTTATCCGCCATCCCTTTTTTTGCCCCCGCGGCTTTTTCCTGCCAACTCACAGGATACTGGCCTCAGTCCCCAGGTCCAGCACCTGGGGGCGGCTCAAGTCTGCCCATGTCCATCTGGCAATGGGCCGGGATTTTTTGCCGCCTTTTGCAGCGAGCCCTTGAAAAGGACATTGATATATGTCCACCGACCTCAATGAGATTACTAGGTGGTAGGAATTGGAGATCATCAATACATCGATCCAGGGAATACCAGTATTGGCTGTAACCGGCCGCATCGACGCAGTCACCGCCAAGGAGCTTGATTCGGCCATCTGCGGGATTATCAAGGAGAAGGCCGCCACCATGGTGCTTGACCTAAAAGGAGTGGATTACATCAGCAGCTCCGGGCTGCGGGTGCTCATGGCAGCTCAGAAGAGCCTAAGGCCGCTTCGTTGCGAGATCTGCCTGACCTGCCTGCAGCCGATGGTCCGGGAGGTCATGGAGGCGACCGGCATTGCAGGGCTGTTCACAATCCACCCGGATCGAAAAGAGGCCATCACGGCACTGCTTCACACGTAGATATAAACACCCGATCTGCAGAAGGATAACGGCTCAAACCGGATATGTCAATCGATATCGACAGCTATCTGGAGCTGCTTCAAGCGGCCTGTGTGATTGTCCTATCTGCCTACCTGATCATCCGCAGCCGTTACTTCGCAGAGACCCTGGATAAGACGCCAAGCAAAAAGAGCCTGCTGGTCCTCGCCCTATTCTTCGGGGCGGTCTCCATCTACGGAAGCCTGATGGGGATCAGGATGATGCAGGCCATTGCAAGCGTGCGAGATCTGGGGCCGCTGGCGGGTGGGCTGTTCTGCGGGCCTGTGGTGGGGACCGGGGCCGGCCTGATCGGCGCGGCTTTCCGCCTGAGCCAGGGTGGATTCACTGCCGGTCCATGCGCGGTCGCCACGCTGGCTGCAGGCCTGCTCGGAGGGCTGATACAGATGAGGACCAGGCGGTTTTTGGGGGTGCCCACCCTCGTGGGTCTGGCCGTGCTTTTCGAGGTGTTACACATGGTTCTGACCCTGATCCTTGCAAGGCCCTTCCCATTGGCCATGCAGGCTGTAGAGGCCAGCATGGGGCCGATGGTCCTCGCCAACGGGGCAGGGATGCTCGTATTCGCCATTGTCCTCTCCAACTATCTGGCAGAGCGACGCACGCAGGCCGAGCGAGACCGCTACCTCGCGGATCTGGAGAGGGAAAGGGCAGAGAGGGAGGTGGCTGCGGAGATCCAGATGGGCTTCATACCGAAAAGCCTGCCCGAAATCCCAGGATTTTCGATGGCTGCGGCCATCCGACCGGCCCTGGAGGTGGGAGGGGATTTCTATGACTTCCCGCCATGGGAGATCGGGCAGCCTGAAGCACATCCGGGACAGGAATCCCTGGGGCTCGCCATTGCTGATACGGCTGGAAAAGGCGTTCCGGCCGCGATCTTCATGGCGCATAGCCGAACGGTGGTCAGGGCATGCATAAGCCAGGCATCAGGCCCGGCCGATGCCCTGGCGCTGGCCAACCGGCTCATAGAGCCTGAGGCTGGAGCGGGGATGTTTCTGACCATGTTCCTGGGATCACTGGAGAGCGACGGGCATCTGAGGTATGCGAACGCAGGACATCCGCATTCCCTTCTGTTTCGGTCAGGCTCAAGGGAGGTGGTGAGCCTTGAGGTTACGGGAATCGCCCTAGGCCTCTCTCTGGCAGGACGGTACGAGGAGAGGAATACAAGGCTCCTGACAGGCGATGCCCTGGTGCTGTACACCGACGGGCTTTCCGAGGCTTTGAACGGCGGCGGCGAGCAGTACGGCTCAGATCGGGTCCGCAGATCAATCGCGTCGTATGCCCATCTCCCAGCAGCCGAGATCCTGGATGGGATCATCTCGGACTGGCAGGCCTTCTGCTCAGGCCAGCCTCAGTTCGATGACCTGACCATCCTGGTGGTTAAGGCAGACCAAGCCTGAGATGCTGCCAAAAAGAGCCCATGCCCGAAAACCCTGCCCAGCTGTCGGAGATTGAAAGAATAATAAACAAATAGGAAGAAAGCCGAGATGAGGATACCGAAAATCGCCCAGTGACAGAGCTTATGGGCAGATGATGACCCGCATGGCCAGAAAACCATCCAACCTGATCTATGGCATTGAGGACCAGCCGTCCCTGGCCACCACCCTGATTCTGGGCCTTCAGCATATTTTCATCTTATCGATCGCCTTCATCTTCCCCGTGGTCATCGTAGGGGAGATAGGCGGAACCCCAAACGACGCCCAGAACCTGATCTGCATGGCCATGCTGGCCACCGGATTTGCGACCATGATCCAGTCGGTCAACCGGGGGCCTATAGGCTCCGGATACCTCTGTCCGCTGGTAAACGGCCCGGCATTCGTGCCCGCATCCCTGCTCGCAGGAAAAGCCGGTGGCCTAGCCCTTATATTCGGCATGACTGCTTTTGCCGGTCTGTTCGAGGTGCTGTTCTCCCGCCTGGTTCCCCGAATGCGCAAGTTCTTCCCGCCCGAGGTGACCGGCACTGTTGTGCTGATGGTGGGGGTGGAGGTCATCCCAATCGCTATCCCCAAGTTCTTCGGAGTTGATCAGGCTCATCCCGCGATACATCCACTATCCCTGCTTGTTGCAGTGATCACCCTCATGGCCATGGCCGCATTCAACGTGTGGGGACGCGGCAAGCTGCGGCTCTATTCGCTGTTGATTGGGATGGCAATAGGCTACGCCGTCTCGTTTGGATGCGGGCTGTTGAGCATGGAGAACATCGAGGTAATCACCAGTTCCCCGCCTTTCCGAGTCCCCCAGGTTGGGCGGTTCGGCATCTCTTTCGACCTGGCCCTGGCCATGCCTTTCCTGGTAGCAGCCCTCTCCTCCGCACTTAAGACCATGGGAGACCTGACCACCTGCCAGAAGATAAACGATGCCGACTGGAAGCGCATAGACATGATATCGATAAGCAAGGGGTTGCTGGCCTGCGGTGCCGGAAATATCGCCTCAGGGCTTCTGGGAGCCCTGGGCCAGTCGGTCTCCTCCAGCAATATCGGGCTTGCCATTGCCACTGGGGCCACATCGCGCCGGATCGGCTATGCAGCCGGAGGCCTGCTCATGCTCCTGGCGTTCTTCCCTCAGCTGGCGGCGATATTTGTTATAATGCCCACCCCGGTGATGGGCGCGTCCCTGATATTCGCCGTCTGCTTCATGATCCTGGCCGGGATACAGATCATCACCTCCAGGATGATCGACGCCCGAAAGACGTTCGTGATCGGATTTTCCATGATATTCGGGCTCTCCTTCGACTTCATTCCCGGCCTTTACGCCGGGCTGCCGCCCACATGGTCATCTCTATTCTCCTCATCTCTGGCCGTGGCCACCATATGCGCTGTATCCCTAAACCTGCTGTTCCGTCTGGGGGTGAGCAAGCGGGCTAAGCTGCAGCTGCAGCCGGGGGTAGACTCGTCCCAGGCGATCTTCGAATTCATGGAGAAGCAGGGCGGGGCCTGGGGAGCCAGAAAGGAAGTGATCTACAACGCCATCGCTGCCTTAAACGAGATGCTGGAGGCAGCCGAGATCATTGGGATCAAGGATAAAGTGGAGGTGGATGTGCAGTTCGACGAGTTCAACCTCGATGCAAGGGCTTCTTACCGGGGGGAGCCGTTTGAGATCCCCCGTATGCCGCCGGCCTCCATGGCAGAAGATCGTACAGCCCCATTGCATCTGGCTGCCTATATGATAGGCCGGTATGCCGACAGGGTTGCGTTCTCTTCAAAAGACGGGATGACCGAGCTGCTGCTGCACTTCGATCACTAAAAGGAATGAAGGATCGGCGTGACGTATTTTCTGCCGACGATACCGGATGCTCGGGTGGGCTGGCCTCACAATTCTTTTAAGCTCCGCCTATCTGCCGAGCCGCCTCTCGTGGCGATCCAGATACTCCGCGATGGCCTCAGCGATCACGTCCGACTCCTGGATGAAGAGGGCGCCGCGGGTTCGGGAAATGTAAAGCTTGAGCCTCTGCCACAGCTCCGGGCTGATATCAGCATCCACTCTGGGCATGAGAGGCACTTCCCACTCGCAGTATTTATAGTTAGGGCGGGAGCGGTGCCCAGCAAGCGGCCGATTATCTGAAAGCCTGGTGGAGGAGGGGGTGGTGTCGATCGAAAGGTAGTTTTTCTGCACCACCGTCCCGGGCTTCTTAAACTTGCTGGATTGCGATTAAATAACAGCTCTCACATAGATGGTAGCCATGTCCTCGCAAGACATATCACAGACGGCGCCGCGTTTCAGCGCGGTCAGACTCCGCGCACCCTGCAGAGCCGGGTCTCCTGACCATGGCACGTGGATTGGGAGCCAGGAGAGGCCCGACTGGCCAAAGTGCAATGAAGAGAGGCAAACGCAGACAGGATCCTCTTTGGATGTTGCCGAAGATGGCCCCGATATCTGAGAACCAGCTGTTGAAGCTTCGGGAATCCTATATCGAGGCCGAAGCCGGACGCATCCTGGCCACAGTTTCGGATCCGACCGAAGAGGAGATCCGGATGGCTTACGACAAGGCCCGAAGGTCGCTTTCCAAGATCCTTGAGTGAGATCATGGCCACAGAGCTCCATCACCCAGGAGGATCGAGAGACCACACCCATCCGGGAAGAACACCCATAGTCAACTACACCCCGTGAACGGGGTGGCTTGTAGCTGCGCAAAAAGTCGCGCTAGGTTTGGCCGGTTGACACAAAGCTAGCGAAGCTCTGAGGGTCATAGATCTCTCTTACCCTGGCGACCTGCCTTGCGCGAGAGATCTTGACGTCGTTGTTGCCAAGTCTTTCCACTTGACTCAGATCATTCCCTTAAGGGAATCATGCCACACAAAAGCGATTGTCTTTCGTTCACCGTCTTTTCTGCAAGCAGATCTTGCATTGCCCTACCAGCTTTCGATCTCTCGAAAGCACGGCGAAAGACTGTTTCCTGGCCGATCAGCGCCAGGGAACTATAGCGTAATATGACTTAATAGTATTTAAGCTATATGCAAAAGCGCTAACATTAAGTATTATAACAGTGTATTACGCTATATGTGATATACTAATGTCAGATTGAAAACGGAAACAAGAGATCGCTTGAAGAGGTATGGCTCAAAGGGTGAAAGCTATGATGACATCATTGTTAGATTGTTGGATGCCGCAGAAACTAAGGGCAGGGCTTCGCTTTCATCCTGTTGCGACTTCGTCGCAACTCCCCCGGATTCGCAGTTCGGGAGGCTACCCTGAAGGGTGGGGTCTTACCTCTGCGCCCTCTCCGACCCATAGAGATAAAGAGAAAAGCGCGGGCATACGGCATCCCAAGATGCCTATCTCGCCCGTATATGCATTTCAGATCTTTGGATCAAGCTCTAGAGTGAGCAGAATCCTGATCTCCGTACCCATATTGGGAATTGTGGTCCAGTAGCACCCATTATGTATCGTCTCCTGGTGGGACTGGTCCAGGAACTCATAGGTTCCATAGCCGGTCCTCTCAGAGCTAATCCTATTAATCAGTTCCAGAATGGAGGGATAGGGCTGGTACACGTCAGAGCTCTTGTTGAGAAACTGCTGGGAAGGATCGGTCTCGTACAGGATTGTCCCATCATCAGCCGTCATCACCCATATCTTGGAATCACCGGCAGGCTGATACGGCGCCAAGATCCTCTCGAAGAAATCGCTGCTATTGAACATAAAGCTGACCGTGCCTATAAAGGTCCCATCTTTGTCGAACACCGGCATCTCCGAATCGATGGCATTCAGACCTTCAACCGACATTATGAAGTGGAATCCCGAATACAGCCTGGAATTGATCGTATCGTTCACATGCCTTTGCCGCTTCAAGTTCACGCCTTTAATTGCTTCAAACGACGCTGGCTGGACCTCACGAACCGTGCCATTGGCATCGATTGTTATGCAATCAATCACAGAAGCGTCTGCCATGGTCAGGTTTGAGAGAATCCCCACAGCAGCGGGCCCATCGATGCCAGATCCCGATAGAGCAATGCTGGCATCTACAAGGGCGGCTTCGATTGCAGACAGGTTCGAACTGGCAGCATCTGCTGCTGTGAGAAGCCCCCATAAAGGCTCTCCACCAGTCGTCTGCGGCCCAAAGGACATATCTTCGCATGATGCCGGGAATATGCAGGTTGCTCCAAACAGGACCAAGAGGGTTATTGAGATACCCTTCCCCAAACTCCTCGCTTCATCTTTCATGATCGTCACCGCCCGACGGAGATGCCAGATGCCCGATAATATCCACCACCTGGTTCTTTGTGAGGCATTATTGAGCTTCAGACATGTCTGGCTGCAGAAACATGTCGTTTAATGCTCACAATCATGATAAGAATGTTTCGGGATTTCTGCCGAGATTTCCTCTAAGGCCAGCCTGCTGCCCTTCGCTTCGAATGTCCGCCCTAGGTCCGTCCAGCTCATGCAATATCCTGGACGCCTCAGCGGTCAAACAGATACGGACACATGGCCTTTTTCGAGAAATTAGATAAACGAGTAGATGATGTATACTATCAATAGTGATACTCGGGCTGGGAGAGTCATGATCAATCCGTTCAAGAAGAGGACAGAGAATACAGCAAAGACGAAGGAGAGAAAGGAGAAGCACGATGAGCGGAGGCAAAGAGCACAAGCCAGAGGTGAGAGGCCGATAAAATAGTCTCATTTATTCGAGATACCTGCCGCTGGAGATTGCGGCGCAAATAAACACCACCACTGTCCAGAAGATTTTACAGCCCCAGCTCTGCCCGTCTGTGATTTTGGCATAACCGAGGGATTTTTTGCGCCTGGCCTCCGAGATTCAGGCTAAGAACCGAGGAGAAAAGGCCCAGTTGCACCTCGATACCGCCATCCACTCTCGGAGGCACGCCAATACGAGCGTTTTCATCGATGCAGAACCTTCATCGCGTAACCTTGATCGCATTTTCGGTAAACGTCGACCTAACTCACCCTTTATTCCCTGCCAGATCCTATCATCGTGACCTTCATCTGCTAAAGGAAGTATTCTGGCGCAAGCCGATATTCTTGCAGAAGCGGCTGTCTGCCTCGGTAAGGTCGCCAAGGTTGTATATGCTGCCTCCAAAGAAGGCCTCGTTGTCTGCAAAGGTGGCACATTCAAGGGCCACAGATCCATTGTTGAAGATGGCTCCGCCCTTATCTTTGGCCTCGTTGCCTATGAAGTAGGAATTGCCCTCAGCACGTACCCGACCGCCTTCGGTATTGTATATGCCTGCACCAGCATCTGCCATGTTCCTTGCTATTATTGCGTAATCCCTCAGAATAAGGGTCCCATCGTTGTAGATCCCTCCACCAAGTCCTACACCATCTCTGTGACGATTGCTAGAGCGTGCGATATTTCCGAGG
The DNA here is from genome assembly GCA_002067795.1 of Methanosaeta sp. PtaB.Bin039. Taxonomy (GTDB): domain Archaea; phylum Halobacteriota; class Methanosarcinia; order Methanotrichales; family Methanotrichaceae; genus MVQI01. The sequence goes on along the minus strand of MVQI01000041.1, from coordinate 2,256 downwards.
ATTTCACCCCCATCAACAATTAATATCGCACCTGGCTGAATGTAAATTCCTCCACCGTTCGCTGCCCAATTGTTGCTTATGGTGCAATCATGCATGGTTACATTTGAGTCCGAAGCTATGAAAATGCCGCCAGAACATGATCCGGGAGATAAGTGAAGATAATGGTTGTCTGCGATCAAGCATCTGTCAATCAAAACGTTGCTGCTTCCCATGATCCAGAGGCCTGGAGTTAGTCCTGGCTTGATCGCAGTATTGTATTCAATCGTACAATTTGCTATGATTACTGCGTCTCCCCCGACTGATAGGGCGCCGGCATATTGAGCAGCATCATTTGAGCGGAAATCGCAGTTATCTATAAGCGAATTCCCCGCCGCGCTGACCATGCTGAGTCCAAATCTGCCTCTAAGTCCTCTGTTGTGCTCAATGGTACAATTTCTCATGGCCAGATCCAGGCAATCTATATCATCGCCTCGTTTATATTTTGAATAGATATCTATAATCTCGCATCTATTCTCAGGATTTAGCATCCCAACTCCGGTAAAATTGAGTACGCACCTGCTACTCAATGCGACATTATCTGCCAGAACATCGTTTTCCATGAACAATCTGCAATATTGACAATCGATGATTCCGGTATCTGCAGCATTTCTTCTAAATGAACTATTCTTGATACGCAACTCTCCACCTGTTTGGCTTATGCTGGCGCCAATCACAGCTATATTATTGAAGAAACCGCATTTATCTACCGACAGAGATCTCGCTCTGCTGGAGATAGAAGCCCCGCTCAATCCCTTTCCGTTGACGAAGATCACATTTGATATCTCTACAGATATGTTTGATTCATTCACGCCAATTTCAAGTATATTGGAGCGTCGCTTTGCATCAAGGACAACTATCGCATCTCCAATGAGCGTAAGGTTCTTAGTGATTCTTACAGGCCCAGTTAGATTATAATACCCCAAAGGCAGATGGACAATATCCCCATCTTCGGCATCGTCTATGAGACTTTGCAAAGAAGCATTCTGGGCAGGGAGATATTTGAAATCGATGCCCTCGATGCTTGTGATGACCTCGCCGCAGAAATTCTGAAGCTCTTCATAGTTCCTTACATCCATGCCGACATCATTCTGCTCGCTTTGGGACATTCCTAATGAGACAAAGAGTAATGCCAATATTATCAATAGCGTTCTCATAACTAGCACCTATTACTCCCAACATGTTTTGCATCTATTGTGTATCCATCTCTTATTTGTGACATCCCAAACACAATCATTACATTCGCATGTGTTTGGATGCTGTATGTAACAATCTGGATTGCAGCACGAATTGGAGTATGGTTGATTGGTATATTCAGTATCGCAGGCACAATAGATCAGCACATCTCCCTTGCAGGTCTCGTTTGATTTCATAGTGCAGTTAGTATCATCATCTTTTCCAGATATTTCCTTGACAATTGCAGAAATGTTCTCCTCGACTGAATCAGTAGACATATTTGTCAGAAGGCAGGCGATACAATCGCTAATAGAATTAAGATAATCCAGAAGTTCTTCCCGTGATTCGACACATGCTATACTACATTCAGGCCGCCCATATTCATTCGCGTCCAAGGTATGGGTACTTCCAAAGAGTAATAGTAAACACACCACAGTTGCTATATGACGCGTTTCCATATTATATCCGTCCTATGTTATTTAATAGGCCCTTATTTTTAATATTATTTTGTAATACATTTTAGATATGAGTATGTTGTAGTAGTATAAATTTTTTTCCCATAAGATGCAAGCCAAAAAACCACTCATGATTCCCTGAAAATCGCGCCGGAAATATGAAAGCCTAAATCGACGCTAAGATGTTCTGATATGGGCAGTGCGGGCCGTGTTATTTTTTGGGACCTTCGATCCCGATAAAAAACTGGCCTACTCTTCGTGAGCGCCTGAATGCGTCTTAGGAACGCGGATGGTAATTTGCCTCACATGCTACATCTGCCCATACCAGGACAGAGACTATGATATCGATGGAAAGGGAAGTAGTTTGCGGAGCGGATATTCATAAGCGGTTCTTGGTAGCGACGATCCTTTCCCGAGATGGCCAGAAGATCCAGTCCCGGTTCGAGACGGACCTAGAAGGACTTCTGGACTTCAGGAAATGGTTGTTGTCTCATGGTTGCCAGAGGTTGGCAGTTGAATCGACTGCCAACTTCTGGCAACCGATTTTCCATGTTGTGGCGAATGATATCGACTTTGTTTTGGCAAATGC
>MVQI01000040.1 GCA_002067795.1 Methanosaeta sp. PtaB.Bin039 | reverse complement strand
CATACGGAGCTGATTATGGGGTGAGCTGTGAATACGGGGGCATGATCAATGGCAGACTAGGTATCGATGTGAGAAACAGAGATAGCTTCAGAACTAGTCGATCTGGTTCCGAATCATCTGGGCTGCAGGCATATAGCAGACGCATGAATCTGGTAGATTGGATGTATGCCGAAAGCGCCGAGGAAAAATGGAAAAAAGCGAGGATGAATCCTCGCCATTTATTGGCTCCTTTTAAGATTAAACCATGTCCAGTAATTGACAGGACCATACCCATACATAGAAGGCCATCCATCCCAATGATCAGTCCTGTATGGATATATTGCATCTCCCCAAACTAGGGCGATTGCTGGCAATTCTCTCGATATATACTTCTGCATATCAGATCTGCTATTCTTAAGCTCATTAATATCTTTAGCCTCAATGGTCTTCATCACAAGTTCGATAAGTTCAGGATCTTTGCATGTTCCGTACATGCCAGGCATATCTGCAAAATAAGTTGCAGCACCTTCGGCTAATATATTCGACCATGGAGTGCAAAAGCCGATATTTATATAGTAATCTCTATCTTTGTAGGCTTTCTTTCTTTCGGCTTCTTTGCCCAAGGATTCGACATAAGTGTCCAATCCCACGCTCTGCAATTGATGAGATATCACTTCAGCAGCTCGAACTGTGGATGGATTTCCACTAAGCGGCGTAATAGGAATGCTGAGTCTCTTGCCGTCAGGCAACTCCCTGAGCCCATCTTTATCGAGATCAACGAGCCCCAAATTATCTAGGATACCCTTTGCCCTATCGGGATCGTATTCAAGAGAAGGCAAGTCAGAATTGTATCCTTGAACTGTTGGTGGATAATAGCCTTTTTTAGGAACTTTCCCATATCCGGCTAATATCATATCGACCAATGCTTGATAGTCTATAGCGTAGGACACTGCCTGCCTGAATTCGGTGATATTTGTTGGATATTTCTTGAAACCGAATAACAGGTGTAATGGGACACCTACATCTTGAACTGTAGATAATTGCACGTTATCGGTTCCCAAGAGATTTGTGACATATGCACCTGTTACTGGATTATAATATTCAAATTGCGCATCTATATCCCCTGCTTTTATAGCCAACAATAGGGATTCAATGGTCTTGAAGTGACGCCACTGAATCTCATCGATAGATGGCCTTCCACCAAAGTAGTTGCCGTTGCGTTTGAGGTAAACGACATCTGCATCCTTATCAAATCTTTCAAAGGTAAATGGACCACAACCAATCATAGCGTCCTTACCATTATAATCTCTGGGCGACTCTACATTTTCCCATATATGCTTAGGCATAATCGCCGTGCCAGGTATTTGAGCTATTAAAGCCCCCAATGCAACTGAATCTTTAAAAGATATGCGTATGGTATTGTCATCAACCACATCCACACGATCTAGATAGCTATTATACCAGAACCCTTCCGACCCAACATCATTTTTCCTCCAGTAATCAATTGTAAAAGCTACGTCATCAGCTGTAACAGGTAAGCCATCATGCCATGTGGCATTCTGAACGAGTCCAAATTCTATCGATTTTCCATCTGGATTTATCGTCCATTTTTCAGATAAGCACGGTGCTATACTCAGATCAAGGTCAAATACTACCAAAGGCACATGAGTAAAACCAAAGAAATTGGCATCGTGCCAAGGCTGCACGACGGGATTCATGGTTGTGAAATCTCCTTTCGTAATCCCTAACCGAAGAATGTCTTTGTCTTCGTTTGCACATGCTATTGAAAGAAGCGATGCAATAACCGAAGCTATTAAGATACCGATAAGTACTTGTTTGCATCTAGGCATATTTACCAACCCATATTAACCATAATACGTTTGAAACGCGTCGAATTCGATCTTCAAGTTATCAAAACTGACAATTCGGTTCATTTTTATTGGACCTTATAGATCATTAGTATGGCTCAATCATATTCGATACTACGTGACCGGCTTGTTCACTCTGAATTACTCGATACCCATCCCCAATCCCCCAAGTTCAAGCATCATGGTCTGTTCAACATACGAATTAGTCCTCAGTAGTTATGATATTAAAACCTATCGTTATAATAGCAATTAATATCGCGTTATCTGATGAAATTATGTCAAAACAGTGTCGTGTTTAGATATTCGAATTTCCGGACTGCTATGAAGATCACCAATTCGCCGCTAAGCAGTTCGCTGCTTTGAAATCAATGAATGCTGCCACCAGGCTTCAGGGCTCAGATGGCAAATCACTGGTTCAACAGGATTCATCAAATGAATTCTTCAATTAATCCCCCCCAATGGCAAAAACCTACTAATACCTGTTCTTCTAAATTGTTCGCATATAATAACACCAATTCGCGACAAAGTACTATGAGACCCGAGACCCTGAAGGGATAGGACATCGTGGAGGGATGCGAAATGAAAACAATAGCAATAACCGTATTGATGCTGATGGCGTTCTCCGGCCTCTCATCAGCAGACCAGACGCTGATGATCTTCGGAAACGCCAACATGGACGGCACTATAGATCAGGATGACGTATCGTACCTGGAGGGCATAATCTCAGGCAAGCTTGAGAAGACCAACCTCTCAGACGCCGACTGTGACGGCAAGATCGACCAAAAAGACGTCCAGCAGGTCTCAGCCATAATCTCAGGCAAGGCCGAATCGATATCTCTGATAGACGGCTCAGGGCGGACAGTTACCGTTAAAACCCCGGTGCAAAGCGCAGTTCCCCTGAACATGCGCCACGCCTGCGCCCTTGTGGTGCTGGGCGGCGAAGACCAGGTGACAGGCGTTGACGAGACTGTAGTCGAGAGGCCGGCCCTATTCCCCAACCTATCCACCAGGCAGTCGGTGGGCAAGGTCAAGGAGCCGGATGTGGAGAAGATAATATCACTTCATCCAGACCTGGTGCTGACCTTTACAAACTCGCCTCTCCCCGAGCTTCTGGAGTCAAAGCTTCCAAACGGCACTGCCGTCGTGCGCTACGACCTGTCCCGGGCGGCGTCGGTCGAGACCGAGATGAGGGCTCTTGGATACCTGCTGGGCCACCAGAAGAAGGCAGAAGAGTACCTGAAGTGGTACCGGGAGACGATGGATATGGTCGAGTCGCGGGCTGCTGACATACCAGACGGCGAGCACGTCCGGGTATTCATGGAGCGGGAGATGAAGTCCGCTACCGGTCCTTCTGTGCGCTGGGCTTACGCCAACGGTACAGGCTACACCGACCTCTGCGAGTTGGCAGGCGGGATCAATATCGCTGCCGGCCAGATCGCCTACAACGGGGATCTGGAGACGGAGTATGTGATATCGGAAGATCCCGAGGTCATAATCGGCCTCTCTTACCAGGGCGGCTACAAGGACGGCAACAGAACCGCCATGGAGGCCTACCGACATCAGATCTCAGGGGTCCTGGGATTTGAGGGAACCGCGGCAGTGAAAGACGGCAGGGTCCACATAATATCCGGCGACTTCTCGATAGGCCCCCAGCTGCCGCTGGGAGCGGCCGCCGTTGCCAGGTGGCTCTACCCCGATCTCTTCGAGGATCTCAATACCGCTGAGCTGCACCGCCGGTTCTTGACCGACTTCATGGGGGTGAGCTTCGATCCTGAGAAAGACGGCGTCTTCTGCTACCCAGCGGAGGGCTGCTAAATGAGGCCTGATTTGGCCTGTGCCGTCTTTTTGGCCCTTCTGGCACTTTTAGCCCCGGCAGTGGCCAGCTCCGAGCCAGTCCTCATGGTCTTCGGAAACGCCAACATGGATAAGACGCTTGACCAGGAGGATGTAAATGCCCTGCGGGAGATGCTGGCAGGCGCAGCCCCGCCCACACAGCTTGCCGACGCCAACGCAGACGGCAAGATCGACCTGGCAGACCTGGCCAGGACAGAAGAGATCCTGGCAGGAGCTGAGAGCGAGCTTGTGGTGATCGACGCCGCCAACAGGACGGTAAGAATCCCCATGCCAGCCACGAGGCTTGTTGTATTCTCCACAACATACGCCGAGGCCGTCCGCATCCTCGGGGCTTCTGGCCAGGTTGTCGGCACATCATCTGCCATATCAAAGGACGGCGAGTACTTCTCAGATCTTGGCGGCCTGCCGTCCATCGGCAGCATGTGGACGCCTGACCTGGAGGCGCTGATATCTCTTCGCCCCGACCTGGTCCTGACCAGCAAGAAGGACCCGGTCGGCCTTGAAGAGCAGCTTCCCCCCAATATCACAGTTGTGCGGATGGAGTTCACCGATCCTGATACGCTTGAGACGGAGATCAGGATGCTGGGTCTGATCTTGGGTCGCCGGCAGGCAGCGGAGGGGTTCGCAGGATATTACCGCGGCCATCTCGCCCTCATAGAGAAGAGACTGGCTGGCCAGGATGAAAATGACCGCCCGCTGGTCTATATGGAGTATTCCAAGGAGTACGGAGCCGCTGGCAGGGATTCGGCGCTTGAGCGTCTCTGCACCCTGGCAGGCGGAAAGAACCTTGGCAGCCAGCTGAAAGGTGACTCGCCGGTTGTGGACGCCGAATGGCTCATGGCCCAAGATCCCCGGTTCATGGTGAAGTGGACATCCAGGGATAAGCTGGAGCAGGCCAGAGGCGAGCTTCTGTCAAGACCTGGGCTCTCGAACGTATCG
>MVQI01000039.1 GCA_002067795.1 Methanosaeta sp. PtaB.Bin039 | reverse complement strand
AACTTCACCAAGGAAGCCGAGTTCGAGTATATGCCTGTCTCATACCAGACCGGAACCTACGACCAGAAGTGGATCGAGAAGCTCTGCGTCCAGAACTACAGGATCGGCGCCGTGCTGACGGAGATGTACACCCACGCCGAGCATCTGCAGAAGAAGACAGAGGTTAAGACCAGGCTGTATGGATTCTGTCCTTTCCCTGCTTGCGGAAGAGAACACACTGACGAAGAAGGAGAAGCATGGCGTACCTTGCCAGCTGCTTGCTGCACCGGTGTTCTCGAGGCCAATCTGAACGCTCAGGTTATCGGCGTCGCCCACATTGGGTGGATGTCTCGGGACCCCGAGCCCAGCCCGCTGGTCAAAGGACGCCACATCGAGTACGGCAGGTCGGTTGAGGACCTGACTGGTGTCTTCTCAATCGAGAAGTTCGTCCAGTTGTGGGGCAACTCAACCTGCGGAGCCATCAGCGTCGACTGGCTGCCCTGCATGTAAAGATTGGAAACCTGCTCCCACAAAGCCCAAGTGCAGGCTCAGAGAATGTTCTGCTCTGAGCTTGCGACTCTTTTTCCGCTATCGGTAGTGCGATATGGTAATATGGGTCATTCTTTCTTCAGTTGGACGGAATAGGTGAATACTCAAGTAAAGAGTACTGTGGATAGCCCATACAAACCATAAACCACCGCCTTCTTGTATGTCAGACTCAACGGACGTTGATTTGATCCTGCATATAAGACTATGACATCATCACCCGCGCACACCCATTTTTCATCGCAAGGGCCACATATTAAAAAGTTCCTAAAGATGTGCTCGGGTCGGACTTCAACCTCTCCTCCAATCGGCCACGTCACAAGTGAGGGCCGCTCGGCTGCCAGGGTCTTCGTCCTTTCCACCTCACGGGCGCTCTCAAAAAGACCAGTGCATGCTCTTGTGAATTCAGCAAGTACTCATCCGCTTTCTCCGATCTTATGTACCGAAAACAAGCTCGCTGCGCCCATCTTGCGTATATTGCGTGATTTTTTTAAAGAGGGCGGCGAAGAAATGTATCCTGCTGGAGATTACCAAAGAGCATAAGAGCAGATCAATGGCAAAAAAATTTTATGGTGGATCAACGGATACCTCATATTATATAATCTTGCCATAGATTGAAAAATAGTGCTTTTGATCACAATTCCATTCACACGTTTCACCCCAGGGTGAATTGAGCCACCATTATTTCAAGGTCCCCTAATGTCTGCGTAAATTCTAGAAGACCCTATGGCCGTCTCCATAAAATAGGAATCCGTTGCCCCCTTGGCATAGGAGGACTCTCGCCAGGCATAACTACTAAATATAAAGAGCTCATAAATTGGGCCAGCCTCTATGAGACTATATTTCATAATAGGCATTGCGCTATTGATCTCGATATATCCTTCCCTCTGCACCGAGATAGCCTATATCTTTGGCGCCGATGGTGAAAAGGCCATCGGTCAGGCGAATCTGACTGATTATAGCAGCGACGATATAGTCTCTTTCACAGTCTCCGATTCTCCAAGAGGACCATCAACGAGTTACAAGGCGGTAAGAAGGCTAGATTCGATAATGGAGGAGATCAACCAGAAGGTCGATAGAGGCAATGATCTGGTCAGGGACCAGGGGCTCAGGCTAATCAGAGATAGGTCCGGTCCCCAGAGGATAGACCAGATATGCTCGATCTATGATTATATGGTGGATAACTGGACGTTCGCCAGCGACTGGAGGGGTCTGGAGCAGTTCCAGTATTCCAACTATACACTCAGAAAGGGCATGGAGTTCGGCACATCAGGCAAAGGGGATTGCGACGATTTCTCGATATTGCTGGCATCTCTGATCGAGGCCATTGGAGGGACGCCAAGAGTGGTCTTTGCCTACGGCCAGGGAGGGGGTCACGCCTACGCCGAGGTGTATCTGGGCCGCCGCAATGATAGCGATGTGAACAGAATGCTGGCATGGCTCCGATCGGAATACGATGCAGATATCAATTATCATGTCGACTCAAAGAACGAGGACGTATGGCTGAACATGGACTGGTGGAAGGACCCCGGAGGGGCAAATCACCCAGGCGGGCCGTTCTATCAGGCTACAGACCACATACCCATATATATCCAGGAAGACCTGCCAAAGACTCCGCTCACATCCATAGCGAATCAGCTTCCCATCCCTGCGTTTATCCACAGCCCACAAGAACCTGCTGTAGGAGATGTGGTCAGCTTCAACGCCTCCGCAAGCCACGATTTGGACGGAAGGATAGTTGATTACCAGTGGGATTTCGGAGATGGAGATACTGCCCACGGAATGCTCAAGTCAAAGAGCCCGCATATTTACTCGTATAGCGGGCTATTTCCGGTCAACCTGACCATTACAGATAATGACGGAGATAGCTGCACCAGCACTGCTTATGTAAATGTCACCGAACCGCTTCCTGACGCAATGGGAACCTTTTCGCCTGCTGAGCCGGCGGTGAGCGAGATAATAACTTTTGACGGCTCGAAAAGCAGAGACAGATACGGCAGGATAATCTCATACCAATGGGATTTCGATGACGGCTACACCGGCAATAGAGCCTCCATAAAGCATCAGTTCCTGGAGAGCGGAACGTACAATGTAAAGCTCACAGTGGAAAACGAGAAGGGCAAGCGGAATACGTCAACAATCATTGTTGTAGTCAAATCCAAGAGCGAAACCCATGAAGTGGAGAGCGATGCATCAAAGACACCACTTGCGTCAACATTTCCGTCTGCCGCTTTCATCTATACGCCCGCTCAGCCGAAAGTGGGCGACGTAATTAGCTTCGATGCCTCAGCCAGCGGAGATCAGGATGGCAATATCGTGGATTATGAGTGGGATTTCGGAGACGGCAATACTGCTCATGGGTCGAGGTCTGTGAGCCCACACATATACACAAGCAGCGGGAAATTCCGGGTAAACCTCACCGTAACCGACGACCAGGGATCAAAGAGGACAAAGACCGTATATATCGATGTAATCGAGTCGCTTCCGGTGGCTATACCGATCTGCTATCCTGCCGAGCCGACGGTGAGCGATATAGTCACTTTCGATGGCTCCCGAAGCTTGGATAAAAATGGTCGAATAGTCTCTTATGAATGGGACTTCGACGATGGCTACAAAGCAAACAGAGCATCAATAAAGCACCAGTTCCTGGAGAGCGGAACGTACAATGTAAAGCTCACCGTGGAGAATGATAAGGGGATGAAGAATGCATCAATGATTGTTGTTTCAGTGAGGCCAAGAAATCAGCCTGCTGCAGCGCAGGAGGTGGCGCCGGCTCAAGTGATGCCAGAGATTCCTGTCGAGACAGAATCGCCGATATCTATGGGATCGCCATATCCGCAGCAGTCCTCCGGATCGCTGGCGCAAGATGCAATACCGAGTTCGGGAGATATGATCATCTATGATGCCTGGCCATGGCAAGCAGAAGCGACATCTGGATCTATTTCCGCTAATGCGTCTGTCAGCGAGAATGAATCAACAGCGATGCCTGCTTACTCTGTACCCGCAACCACTTACGTCTTCGGCGCCACGAACGCAAGCGAGGAAGGGCTGTTTGTAGGAAATGCGACCATCAGCGCTTCTCCGTCCAACGCTCAGACCTATAACACCCGAGGGATGGAGCTGGCATCGTCAAATGAGTATGGCCAGGCAATTGAGGCATTCGATACGGCCATATCAATGAATCCCTCATATGCAACTGCCTGGTACAATAAAGGAATGGCCTTAAATCTCCTGGCCAGATACGAAGAGGCAGTCGAGTGCCTCGATGAAGCCATCAGGTTAGATCCTTCCGATCGAGAGGCATGGAATCAGAGAGGCATTGCCCTCATGAGCCTGGGTCGCAGCTCAGAAGCGGATGATGCTTTTAAGAGATCCAGAGAGCTGGGCAATCC
>MVQI01000038.1 GCA_002067795.1 Methanosaeta sp. PtaB.Bin039 | reverse complement strand
CTCAGATTGGGACTACAATCTGTCGGAATCAAAACCGTAGAAGCCTTACCCCTTCAGGGGTAGGGAGTAGTCACGTACGCAGGATCGCTCTCTCTAAGAGAGTTTTAAGATCCCAACCTATTTTGGGATCAAAATTGAAAGTCGCGCAAACACCATCCTTCTAGCCAGAATACCTGCAGTCTAATTGAGCCGGCAGTATCTGCAGGGGCAGCATATCAGCATCAAGAGCATATGTGTCTCAAAGACTGCTCCCCGCCCCGAAGGACAGGGCTTTTACGGCTTCCTACACCGACAGATTGTGATCCCAATCTCAATCTGAGTATGTCTATTGACGCGCTGCAATCTCGATCCGTTGACAGCCCGCATTGAGGACAATTATGGACTCTCTCGGAAAAGCGACTCATTAACAAGAGTACCACCTCTTGAACACATCTTGAACACATCTTGGACGTATTTCTTGGATCTGCCAGTAGCATCATTGAACCGGCACTTGCAGCCTTGTACGATGTCAAACGGCGGCGGCTAAACCCAGCAGCAGAGCTAGCAGTGTACCCAAAATAGTAAATTGCGACAATTGAGCGCCAAAAAAAGGATTACATGACATAAAGGGCTCAAAATCCAAAACTATTGTTTCATGCAAGTCTCAGAATCCGGCGTTGATCGTAATCCTCTTAGGGCAAGAGGTGAAGAGGCATAATATCTCGAAAAGCACGAATTGGAGTTAGAAAAGCGGAAAAACCCTTGTGAGGCCTCCGCTTTGCTCAAGAGCCATTCTCTGTGGCGCATAGAATGGCCGTTGGCTCTTTCCTTAAACCGCTATGTTGCTCCAGTTTTTACAGGTAATTAAGCGCCCGGACCGGGATTCGAACCCGGGTCGAAGCCTCGACAGGGCTTCATGATAGGCCACTACACTATCCGGACATCTCAGATCCCGCCTCCCAGATTCGAACCGGGGACATCGCGGTAACTGCGCGCCAGCACCCTTCGGTGCGAAACATACTACAGCCGCGCACTCTACCAGGCTGAGTTAAGGCGGGCCTCGCTCTCCAACGTATTTCTAATACTTATGCCTTTCGACCCGTGATGCGCGTTCTCCCCGTCGATTAGGCTATCGGCAAATGCTTCCGGCCATCGCCATTTCTGCTCCCATGACTTGTCAGGACCAAAAAAGATCCCCCTGCAACCACGTCGATTTGATTTGGGCCAGACAAGACGGCACATCTGGGAACCCTTTTTATACTCCCCCATGTCCATCGGTAACAAAAGCCCCAGCCAACTTCTGGGAAGGTGATGATCTTGATAATAGGTTTGATGTCTGATTCTCATGACTGCTTCTGGGGCCTTCTCCAGGCCTTATCGATATTCGAGCGACGAGAGGCTGAAATGGTCCTTCACGCCGGTGATATCATCTCTCCAGGGATGTGCTATGCCTTCGAGGGCCGCGGCATGGACATCCGGCTGGTCTTCGGCAACAATGACGGCGATCGGCTGGGTTTGATGCGTGATTTCCAGGCGGTCGGCTGCCGGATACTGGGGGACTTCGGTGAGGTCGAGGCCGATGGTCGGAGAATCGCCCTTCTCCATGGAACCGACGAGGCAGTTGTGAGAAGCCTGGCTGCCAGCGGCGAGTACGATGTGGTCGTGAGGGGACACACCCACCTGCGCAGCATCGTCAAGGCAAAGGCCCTTGTGATAAATCCTGGAGAGCTCTGGGGCCCGTTTAGCGGGACCAGATCGGTAGCCCTGCTGGATACCGATCGCCTTGCAGTCGAGGTGGTCGAGCTGAAGGGCACAGCCTCGATTAAAGAGCTGCTATCCGCAAGGGCGAAAGCGTTCGATGCTGACCTGTCAAAGGAGAATGGAAGCCATTCGGATCAGGATCTGCGTCGGCGGTAGCAGATATGCCTCACGAGGGGATAGCGAAGAGACCGACGGGGCATATCCATGCACAGATCATCCTGCCTCGACTGAGCCATGTGCATGGCTCAGATTTATGGTAAGCTCTCCGATATTGGTAATATAATCCAGCATCCGCTCTATGCTTCCGGAAACCATAACCCGCACCATCATCTCGTCTTTTTGAATCTTCTGAGCCGGTTTGGTCATGAGGGGGGCAAAAAGACGGACCTCCCGAGTCTGTTCGATTATGGCATTGGCCTTTTCGGAGTTGAGATGAAGCAGAGACGATATGGATTCCTCAATGAGGTTTCCGAACAGCGACTCTAAACGCTTCAGCTCTGCGACCAGATCAGGCGGGAGCGAGACTTCGTAATCCATAACCACTTGGGCTATGGCATGTGCATGATCTGCCATCCTCTCCAGATTGGAGGCGGCTTGAGAGTAATTGAAGGCAGTGATAGGATCTATTTCACCCTGGCTTATAGTTCCGGACCGCAGGATCTCGGTAAACTGACGGGATATCAGCAGGTGAAGACGGTCCACGTCGTCGTCTCTCTCTATGACATCGCTTGCGAGATCCCTGTTTCCCTCAACCAGGGAGTTTAAGGAATCCTGTATCATGGATTTAACCACAGTCCTGATACGCCTCAAAGCTCTCTCTGCCTGGAGTTCCTCGGAGCTCAGGAGGTCCTGGATAAGCACCTTATTTATGGTCTCCTCCAGTACCTCGGGACCGATCAGCTTGCTCACTATCTGATGGATGCTCTTCTTCTGGCTCGAGGACATACGCGAGGAGGTCAGCTCGATGGTCCGGTAGCCAGAGACGTAACAGGCGATGATGTCCCTGACGAGGGGCTCACCGCTCTTGTCTCCGATGTTCAGCTTGATGTTCAGGTCCTGTTCAGAGCGCTCAGGGCTGAGCACAAGTGCGCCGTTCTCGCTCTGATTTATGTAAATAAGAGAACCTGCGCTGATCCCGTGCTTGGTTGCCCAGCTCTTGGGCAGGGACACTATGTACGTGGATTTCCCTGTACGTTGAACCTTTCTGGTGTCCATCTTCCCTCCCCCTGGTCTGCCATCTGGTCATCCCGAATAGAATCGCTTCTATCCCACCCTGCAGACATCCGTTCCCCTTTAGTTGAGGTGCTCTCTCTTCCCCTCTATCATGTAGATGATGTGTTCGCAGATGTTGCAGATATGATCGCCTATCCGCTCGAGATGGCGGTTGGCCATCATAAGCGGGATCAGGTCATTGGCTTGATCGCTGTTCTCGGCTGCGGTCTTGATCAGGTTGTCCCTGGCCTTCACATAAAGTCGGTCCATCTCATAGTCCCACTTCGTGGCCTCGCGGGCTATGTCGGCATTGCCCTCTGAGAGCGACCTCATGACATCTTTCAGCATTTGCTGGGCAATATCAGCCATCCTCTTGAGATCTTCTGTCATGGCAGGAGGCAAGACAGCCTTGGACTGAACCGCCACTCTGGCCACATCCACCGCCAGATCTGATGCCCTCTCCAGGTCGATGCCTATCTTGAGTATTCCCACGATCATGCGCAGGTCCTTGGCCATGGGCTGCTGCAGGGCTAAAAGCTCCATGCACTTGTTCTCCAGCCTGGTATTCATATCGTCCACGGCCTGATCTCCCTGGATGACGGCCCTGGCAAGCTCCACATCACGCTCCTGCAGAGCCCTGACAGACTGCTCTATAGCTATCGAGACCGACTGCATCAGCTCCACCATAGTGGCATTCAGCTCATCGAGATCCCGGCGATATCGCGCCCTATACATCTTCCCCCAAACCCCCTAAAGCCCCCAATCCGTCATGATCCCAGCCCGGCATATTCCAATAAAGGCACAATCCGAGGCGGCTTGAAATCCCAAAGCGGGGTATTTACGCACATCCGCTCATCGTGTAGCCGGGGACTTGCTCTGCATCCATTCTTAATAATCTTTCCACGGCAGTCATCATTTAGGTAGCTCTCGGCTAATCCCAGAGATCATCCGAATCTCCCGGTTATATAATCCTCAGTGCTCTTCTGCTGGGGATTTTCGAAGATCTCCTTGGTTGGGCCAAACTCGATCATCTCCCCGAGCAAGAAGTAGGCAGTCAAATCGGACACCCGTGCAGCTTGCTGCATATTATGAGTGACTATTACCTGGGTGTAGCGGGCTTTAAGCTGCTCCATGAGCCCCTCGATCTTGCTGGTTGAGATAGGATCAAGAGCACTGCATGGCTCGTCGAAGAGTATCACATCCGGCCTCATGGCAAGGGCTCTAGCTATGCAGAGCCTCTGCTGCTGACCGCCGGAGAGCCCCATAGCCGGCGCGTCCATACGATCGCTCACTTCCTCCCACAACGCAGCGTCTTTCAGGCTCCTTTCCACCAGGCTATCCACGCTCTTTACACCGTGGATACGGGGGCCGTAAGCCACGTTGTCATATATGGACATGGGAAACGGATTCGGCTTTTGAAATACCATTCCTATCCTCTTGCGCAGCTCCACAACATCCGTATCCCTGGAGTATATATTGTGGCCATCGTAGAGCACCTCCCCTTCGATCCTCACCTTGTCAATCAGATCGTTCATCCGGTTGAGGCAACGTATGAAGGTGGATTTACCACAACCTGACGGGCCTATGAGAGCAGTTATCTTGTTCTCAGGGATATCCAGGGTGATGTCCTTAAGGGCCCATTTCTGACCGTACCACAGGTTGAGTTTCTTCGATTCCATCTTATTGCCCACTCGTTTATACCTCCGGGAGGGTGCATGCTCTCGCCAGATTGCCAGGGATCGTGCTCTCTCATCATCTCAGAGCCCTGCCGTGAACCGGCTGATGCTGATGGTTTCCCGACCGCTTTCACTGGTTCGGGACGAACCTATATAGGTCTTTTCTTAGATCTTTTCTTCCGAATATGTGTAAATACAGAAGTGAGAGATCTATTATCCCTTGATCCTGGAAAATCCCTTGATCCTGGAAAATCCTTTGATCCTGGAAACCGGCATCAGATCGGGAAACGAAATTCTGGATTTCCATCAAAGGATGAGGATCGTTCCCTGATATCAGTGCGACCTGAGCATCGCAGCACCTCCGTCCCGATCCGCCCTGGCCAAGCCGTCCCTCATTTTGCCATATCCTTCATTGCATACCGGCGCCAAGAGGACCGGCAGCGGTGAGCGATAGAATCTGACAAAAAACTCAGGGATGGCTCTGAAATGGACAGCATCACGAATAGCTAGATTTGCCCGGAGAAATCCGAGATCATGCAGACTCGATGATATCGATGCCAGGCAGTTTATCTCGACGGGGAGCGTAGAGGGGCGAAAGACCCCGGTCTTTAGGCCGGGGATGCAGAGCCCCTCTCCCGTTTATGCAAATCTATAAACACGATTAATCCGGAAAAATTGCTATGCTCAAGTCGTTCAAGTACCGTATCTATCCTACCAAATCTCAGCGATCGAGGATGGAGCGGACGCTGGACTTGTGCAGATGGGTCTGCAATCAAACCCTTTCATACCGGAAAGACGCTTGGGAGAAGGAAGGCAGATCAACCTCGAAATACGAGACCCATAACCTCCTCCCGAAGTGGAGGGTTGAGAAGGCCGAACTGATCGAAGTCCACTCACAAGTTCTCCAGAATGTCCAGGAACGGATTTGAACTGGCGTTTAAAGCGTTCTTTCCGAAGGGTCAAATCGGGCGAGAAACCCGACTATCCCCGGTTTCGAGGACGGGGGGTGGTATGATTCGTTCACCTATCCTCAGTCGGGATTCAAGCTGCTCTGCGGGAAGCTTCGCCTCTCTAAAGTCGGAGATGTCAAGATCAGGCTCCACAGACCAATCGAAGGTAAGATCAAGAGGCTGACTATCCGCCGGGCCTCGACCGGGAAATGGTTTGCCTGCTTCTCTATGGAGATCGAAGATCCTCCCAAACCTCCCTGGAAAGATGGGTTGGTGGTAGGCATAGACGTGGGGCTGGAAAGTTTCGCTACACTGTCCAACGGAGAGAAGATCGATAACCCCCGGTTC
>MVQI01000037.1 GCA_002067795.1 Methanosaeta sp. PtaB.Bin039 | reverse complement strand
TCCGATCTTAGAGAGATGCAGGATATTGTCATTTAGAGAGAAACCACTCTGCGGATAGGTGATGCTATCGTACCATCCTCTGCCCTTGAAACGAGGATACCCTGGAACTTCTCCATTTTTGACCCTTCTGAAAAAGGCTTTGAGAGCCAGGTCTACCCTCTGGACAGATTCCTGGAGAACTTGAGAGTAAACTTCTTTAAGCTCTGGCTTTGCATCTTTCCAGATAGGAAGCATCCTCTTGGACTCAAAGTAGCTTATTGATCGGTCTTCTTGCTCCCAAGCAGTCTTTCGCAAAGCAAGTGTTTCGTTATAGACCAACCGGCATAGATCAAGATGCCTGTTCAATGTGGCAATTTGGATCTTTGTTGGCTTCAATCTATAACGAAACACTTTAGGCATATTTGTGATGTAGACTTTATTGCCTAATGAGTCTTACGGTCGTAGATACGGGCTGTATCACGCCAATGAATTGGCGGGGATTAGCCCTGAGTTCGTCCTAAACTGCCAGCTCGCAAACCGGCTTGACGGCAATAAATGCAATGACCAGAAAGGTCACAACGAGGTAGAGCTGGCGGATCCTCCGCCTGCCCTCTTCATCGGTCTGACTTGCCCGAAGCTTCTCTGCCAGGTAGAGTACAGCCAGATCCACAGGCAAGAATACCGCAAGATAGCAGCTGCTCAGCCAACCCATAACAAAAGGAATCGTGCCTATAGCCACGAATAAAAGCGACAATAGGCCTGATATATTCAGGGCATGCCTCTTGCCATAGATTCGAGCGATCGTCCTGGCAGACCGTTTATCGTCGCCTTTCACATCCATTGCGCCGCCGGCTATCTCCTCTCCGAGATCGAAGACAAAGGCCAAGGCAGCAAAGATCCATATCATGCCGTTTGCCAATCCGTCAACAATTGCCCCGCCGAAGATGAAGGTCCAGCCCACGGAAAGCGCTACCATTGCGTTGCCGAGCAATCCAGATTCTTTGTATCTCCAGTTATACAGAATTCCGATAATCCATATAAATATAGTAAGTGCTAAAGCCTGGGGGCCCAGGAGAGCGGCTGCAAGAAATCCCACGGCAGTGAAAATGAATGTCAGCAGGGTAAGCTCTGCTATTGTTATCCGGCCAGAAGGAAGCGGTCTCATTGGGTGATTGATCCTATCCACCTCGAGATCAAAAAAGTCGTTGGAGATCATGGCCGAACCCGAAACAAAAAATCCGGTGAGAAATCCCAGGAGGGCTGTAGAGGGCTCTGGGAGCCCTCCTGACCCAATTATCTCGCCTGCGACAACGCAGATTCCGGCGGCCAGGGGCAGCTCGGGCTTAACCAGGTCGGCTATTGCCCTTGCCTTATCTCCGATGGGTCCGGGTATGGGAAATTGCATGGGATAACGATTTGAAATCGCTAAGGTATTAATTCCTTATTGGCGCAATTGAAATCGGTCGCCTCCCATTTTCCTCAAGCATCGTCATTGGGCAATCAGATTCGAAATCCGAGGAATCGACAACCTCGTTTGCCTTATCGAAGGTTTCAGTGCTCTGTATCCATAAAGAGTATTCTCAAGTCCGATTCAACAATAAGGCATTTTTCAGCTCTAGTCTCTTTATTAGGCCTCGCTTCTTTGCCGTTCATCTATCTCTGCCTCTTTCAGACATCTCTTGCGCCGTATCTGCGCACGTGCTCCCAGGCTCGGTGATGCTCTGGATACTCATCCTTTCTGCTGTAGATCGAGACGTCCAGACGATCGAAGAGATGCCGGTCCTCTCCTACGGGACACACTTTGATGCATATCCCGCACGGAGAGATCCCCCTCTTGTTCAGCCTTGAGCTGTAGGATGCGCAGGACATCTTGTCAGTCAGCCCCGATGGATAATCTTCCTCTCTAATCGACTTGGTGGGGCATTCGGTGACGCAGCGCATGCAGCGTATGCACAGGTCCTCTGTGAGCATCTGGTCGGGCTTTATCTGAGCGGCGGTGAAGATCGATCCAAATCTTACCCTGGGTCCGTACTTGGGGGTCAGCAGCATATTGTTCACCCCAAAGGTTCCAAGCCCGGCAAGCATGGCGGCATGCCTGTGGGAGAAGAAGGCCACTGGATTTTTCAGGAGGGCATCTATTCCCGCATAGCCGTCCCTGGGAACAGGCACTGAAGGGTGGCCGCATTCGTTTAGGAAATTGGCAATGCGATAGGTGTACTGGTCGAGCAGGGAATTGACGGTCTGGTACAGCTCTCGATAATAGATGGAGGGGGAAGTCTCAAGCACCGGCAGGATCACCGGAAGGCCTATGACAATTACAGAGAGGGCCTGTGGAAATATCGATTGTGGATAGAACTCCTCTGGCATCCATGGACGGAAGGGCGGATCATTCCACTGGTCGGCGTCTGCCACTCCTACCACTGGGATCTCCATCTTGCGGCATCTGTCCAGGATCGCTTCTTTGAGATCGCTCATGGTTGATGAACTATGGCAGCCAGGATGTAAATGCGTTTTTCTCCCAAGGCCAATCAGCGCCATTTCCGCCCTATTGGGAACATCCATCATTTTCGTAGATAGAAACTGAATTAAACCTGGGGGATATCAGCCCCTTTCAGCCATGATCCTGGACCCAAGCTCTCTGCCTCATCTCCCCGGATGCTACCTGTTCATGGACACCAAAGGCCTGGTCATCTACGTTGGGAAAGCCCGGGACCTGAAGAAGCGGGTCTCCAGCTACTTCCAGAATAAGGATCATTCGCCCCGCACAGGCAGCCTGCTGGCTGCAATCGCCACCATGGACTTCATAGTGACCAACAGCGAGGTTGAGGCATTGCTTCTTGAGAACACCCTGATCAAGAAGCATTGGCCTCGTTTTAACATCGCCCTCAAGGACGCCAAGAGATACGCCTCGATCCATCTGACAGACGAGCCCTGGCCCCGCATATGTCTATCCAGGAAGAGAACCGGACCTGGAACGTTTTTCGGGCCATTTACCACGTCCAGGGAGCGGGACTATGTGCTTCAGGTGGTGAGGCGGACATTTGGGCTGCGCACCTGCCGCCGGCTGCCCAAAAGAGCATGCCTGCGTTATCATATGGGCGGATGCAGTGGCCCCTGCATCGGCCAGATCAGCCCTCAGGATTATCGGGAGCGTGTGAAGCGGGCGGAATCGGTCTTGCGCGGAAACACAGCCCAGCTGCTTGAGTCGATGCGCTTGGAGATGCATGCCTGCGCCGATAGGCAAATGTTTGAGCGTGCCAGGGACCTTCGGGACGAGATCGCTGCTCTTGAGTATCTGCAGGAGAGGCAGGCGGTGGAGAGGAACCGCCGCTACGATCAGGACGTGCTGGCATACCTGGTTGAAGCCGAGGAGGTCCACCTAATGCTATTCAAGGTCCATTCCGGCACGCTTCACGGAAAGGAGGAGTTCGCATTTCCTTTCCGGGAAGGATTCCTGGAGGAGTTCCTGGTTCAGTACTACTCGGAAAATCCGGTGCCCTCGGAGATCATTTTGCAGGACCGTCTGGAAGATCCCTTGGTCGAGTTCCTTGGCCGGATGAAGGGCCAGAAAGTCAGGGCTACTGTCCCAAGACAGGGGGAGAAGCGTGTCCTGCTTGACCTGGCAGAGAGAAACGTTGAGACGGCAGTCTACGGTGATAGGATGAGGCTGGAGGCTCTGCAAAGAGCCCTGTCTCTGCCTAGCATACCTCAGGTGATCGAGTGCTTCGACATATCTCACCTGGCCGGGACAGCGGCCGTTGGCTCCATGGTTCAGTTCCGGGGAGGAAGGCCAGATAAGGGCAATTACAGGCGCTTTCGTATCAAAAGCGTTGAGGGCGTAGACGACTTCGCCTCCCTGGCCGAGGTGGTATCCAGGCGCTACTCCCGTCTGATCAAAGAGGGGAGGGCTCTGCCTGACCTGATAGTCATAGACGGCGGGCCGGGACAGCTCTCCAGCGCTCAGGCTGCACTAGGGCGCCTGGGGCTCTCTGTACCGGTGATATCAATAGCCAAAGGGGATGAGGAGATATATTGGCCAGGCTCTTTGCAGCCCCTGCCTTTGAAGAGAACCGACCAGGCCTCCCTGCTGGTGCAGCATATACGTGACGAGGCCCACCGCTTTGCCATCGCCTACAACCGGCTGCTGCGCAAGAAGAACCTGGTCCCTGGATGAGACGAGCAGCTTCGATCTTGCCTCAATCGTACATGCCTTTTTCCCGGGGCGAGATTGCAGCAATCTTCGCAGACGATGCCTCTTAAATCCAATAAGATAGAAGGGACCCTAGTAAATCCTATGCCAGACTCATCCCAGTCTCATCATATAGGGGTTAATGCTCCCTTCCAGCTGATATCGGACCTCAAGCCGCGCGGCTCCCAGCCCGAGGCCATAAGCAGTCTGGTGGATGGGCTCATATCTGGCCAGCGCTTCCAGACGCTTCTCGGGGTCACAGGTTCGGGCAAGACGTATACCATCGCAAATGTCGTACATCAGGTTCAGCGTCCAACTCTTGTCATAGCACATAACAAGACCCTGGCAGCTCAGCTCTACAGTGAGTTCAAGGAGTTTTTCCCTAATAACCGGGTGGAATACTTCGTATCATATTACGACTACTATCAGCCGGAGTCCTATCTCCCCTCCAAAGACCAGTATATCGAGAAGGATGCGTACATCAATCCCAAGATCGAGCAGATGCGCCTGGCAGCCACCGCATCTCTGATGTCCAGACGGGACGTTATAGTGGTGGCCTCTGTCTCCTGCATATATGGCCTCGGCAATCCGGAGAACTTCCAGAGCATGGGATTTGAGCTCAAGGCAGGGGATCAGATCTCGCGCCGTGATATCCTGGGCCGCCTAGTGGATATACTCTACCAGCGCAACGATCTCGATCTGGCACCCGGCCGTTTCCGGGTTAAGGGAGAGACCATCGACCTGATCCCCGGCTACTTCAACGATATAATCCGCATAGAGATGTTCGGCGACCAGGTGGATCGCATCTCAGAGATAGACCGGCAGACTGGCAGGCGAAAGGAGGACCACCCCTACTTCTACATCTATCCAGCCAGGCATTATGTGATTCCCGAGTCTGTCCAGGAATGCGCGCTTCGCTCAATCCAGGAGGAGCTGGAGTCGCGGCTGCCTGAGCTGGGGATGATAGAGGCCCACAGGCTCAAGCAGCGTACACTGTATGATATCGAGATGATCCGAGAGACAGGCAGCTGCAAGGGCATCGAGAATTACTCCCGCCACTTCGATCGGCGCTGCCCAGGAGAGAAGCCCTACTGCCTGCTGGACTACTTCCCGAAGGACTTCCTGATGGTGATTGACGAAAGCCACCAGACACTCCCCCAGATCCATGGGATGCACAACGGAGACCGCTCTCGAAAGAAGAGCCTTGTGGATTACGGGTTCCGCCTGCCAAGTGCCTATGACAACCGTCCTCTTCGCTTCGACGAGTTCGAGGACTACATGCGTCAGGCCATATTCGTCTCTGCCACCCCAGCCGACTACGAGCGACGGCACTCGTCTCAGATCGTCGAGCAGATAATCCGGCCTACCGGCCTGCTGGACCCTGAGGTGGAGGTCAGGCCGATCGACGGCCAGGTGCATGATGTCATGGCCGAGATATCCCGGATCGTGCAGCGGGGCGACCGGGCGTTGGTCACCACGCTGACAAAGAGATTGGCTGAGGAGCTAACCGAGTATCTTAGCCAAAACGGGATCAAAGCCCGCTACCTGCACTCCGATATAGATACAATAGAACGGACGGAGATCATCAGGGAGCTGCGTCTGGGGCGATTCGACGTCCTCGTGGGAATCAACCTTCTGCGAGAAGGCCTTGACATCCCTGAGGTGGGCTTTATCGGAATCCTAGACGCTGATAAGGAGGGGTTCTTGCGAGATGCACGAAGCCTGATCCAGATCATGGGCCGGGCAGCCAGAAACGCCAACTCAAAAGTTGTCCTCTACGCCGACACTATTACCGACTCGATCCGTGAGGCGGTGAGCAAGACCGAGCGCAGGCGGGATATGCAGATGGCTTACAATCAGGAGCACGGAATCGTGCCCCGGACCATTCAGAAGCCAATTAAGGATAAGGTTGTGGAGATCACAGACACGAGGCACATCCCAAGGTCGGACATTCCAGGAGCTATCATACAGCTCTCTCTAGAGATGGAAGATGCTGCAGACCGGCTGGACTTCGAGCAGGCAATCCTGCTGCGAGACACCATCAGAAAGCTGGAGAAGCAGCTTGGATCGATCTGACATCGGCGAGATCCGGATGGCCGGAAAAACCGTGCCCGACGCTGTGGGCTGGAAAGGGGCATGTCGCCTTATCGGATATATCTCAAATGGTCTTGCAGAAGCGATACCCTGCGGAAATCCCTGATGTAGCCAGCTCTGCGAGAGGAGGAATGGGCGCACCGCCATCCAAAAGGCTTATAAGTCCAAATAACAATTGTTAATCAAGGTGAGATAAATGAGGGATCGTCTTTGTCGCTGACGGAAGTCCAGACCGATTACTGGAGCGCCTCCCGCACTCAGCCAGACTGGTTTTCGATGTACTGCAGTCCGGCGACCTGCTGACTCAAAAGGATATAGTCTCCAGGACCTACCTTCCGGCCAGAACCGTGCGGTTTGCCCTTGGCCGGCTGAAGGCGGAGAACCTCTTAGAACAGCGATTTTACTTCCAGGATGCCAGACAGAGCCTATACGGATTGAATCCAAAGTTCAGGGAGGCCCTGGCTAGCATGTGATGAGATAATGGGTATGGCGAAGAAGGCTGCGGATCCGATAAAAAGTAATCCTGCACAAGCTGCATGAGCAGAAAAAGGAGCAGAAATCCGAAGAGATGGCCATTTTATCTACACGCCATCTCTTATGTCGTTTCAGCGATAATCTCCGTATCCGGACCGATTATCGGGACGGCGATTCGCAGAGCTGCACGAGGTCGGACCGACAGCGCACATCCCCGAATTCGGTGCTCGGAGATGGCGGGCACTCTCATGTCAGCTTCAAGGGCAACGACCTGGCGACGAAGACGCGCATTGGACATACTTCTGAGCGTCCGCCGGCAGACCAGAAAGGGAGCTCCATAATCCAGGGCTGCTGGCATGGGTCGTCAAGGAGTGATATCCCAGCGATCGAAAAGCAGGTCCCACGAAGGATGCTGTAGATCATTGCCGAACTTCTGTACCGGCAGTCTATGACGAAATGCGTGTCGGCGATGTGGCCTGCTGTGCCCCTCTCATCATCATATTGCCCTTTCGTTCGACTTCCATGGAAAGCCAATATACTCGAGAGCCCTGTTTCTTATCCTGATCATATCCCTGGTCAGTACGTCCCCTTCTCCTACCCGCTCGACATAGTTCAGGGAGAATGCAAGACGGTCGTTGATGCTGATCCCCGCGATAAACAGAGGAAAAGACTCGCTCGCAGGTGCCACGAAGAACATGCGGTCGAGCCTGAGGCTTCCATAAGCCTCGGGGAGGCGAAGCCGTCCGATATTTGAGGATATGGTGCCAGGAAGACCATACACTGCCATGCTGCTGAGCTCAAAGGCTATGTTCTTTCTATCCTGGGCAAATGACGAGAGGTTCTCGGACCGGCTGAACGCCTCCGGGAGCAGATCGGCGTAAGGGGCGCAGTTGGTGAGGGCGTCCACAAGCGTCGGATCGAATGGTTCAATATCGATAGCAGAGGTGTCAAGCGTCTCAGCTCTCTGCCGGATTATCTCGTGCAGATCATGAGCATTATCCCAGAAGGATCTCTTCGGATCGTAATCAAACGGGAATTTGAATGCCCCAACGAAGAAACCCAGGAAATCTCCGGAGGCCCCAAGACGCCTGCGCAAATCAAATGGCACCTGAACGGTCCTCCTGTTCTCGGCGAGCTGGCCTCTGATATCCTTGTACGCGGCCAGGAATGCCGCCGTCAATGCGGAGGTCACCGACGCGCCGTTTTGCCGGCACATTTCAATCAGTTCTTGTGTCTCCTGCGGCTCAAGCTGAAGGATCACTATCCTATGCCTGACTCTCCTGGCCAGGGCGGCGTAGATGCTGCAGAAATCTTCCTGGGTGAAGTAATGCGGGCTCGCTCGCCATTGCCTGTTGCAATTATCGATGGCAGCGTTATCCATGGATCTCGAAGATGAGACGACATCTGCTTTTCGGTAATCGGTAATTGCAGGTGGAAACGCGGCCTGTCTGATTGCAGCCGGATCGGCATAGATGGCCAGGATGTCGCGGATGAGGTTTGCCAGGGATATCCCGTCGCAGATGCTGTGCTGGCAAAACGCGATAAGCTCTGAGACCTCCTCGGAATGCACGAGGACGAACCTTATCAACGGGCCGCTGCTAGGTTCAAAAGGCACAGAGTACTCCTGCACAACCTCGAGAAACCACTGTTCTTCGGAGGTTCTCTGCACAGTGCGCAACCTCGCTTCTAGGGCATGATCTACAGAGAACCAGACGTCGTGATTCTCATCGATAACCGCCCTGGCGCGCATGAGGGGGTGCACTTCGCCTGCCGTGTCTATCGCCACCTTGAGGTCATCGGCCTGGACATTACCAAGGATGCGGGCGACTGCAGCCATGTTGTTCTCTGCGCTCCATAGCAGGTACCGCTCGAAATTGGTGAGGCGTCTTATGCATCCGGGGATATCGATGCCTCGCTCTTTCTCTTCGATCTGTCTCATCTCACTATCCTTCATCAGGCACAGCCTTGAGGCCAATTGTCAATTTCATCCTATGAAATTTTGCGCCGCTCTTGCACCACGACTTGGGCGAGAGGTCATCCAAACTCGCAGAAGAGCATGCTCTGCGGAAAAAGACGCTTCCAATGGCCGCATGGACAATCGGCTTTCTTGGTCGGACTCATCCTTCAGCATTTGACAGGGCATGGTCCACCGGTATGGACCCTTGCCTTTTTGCATCCTTCCTCGAAAATTAGATATGCGATCCATTCCATCATAAATTATCATTTCTCATGACCTCGGGCCGCAGGACCATCGGAGGTTGCAGGAGTCTTCCGTTATGAGCAGGACCTATCCGTATCCCCCAGGCAAAAGCCTGGTAAAATGGGTCTCGCCGGATTGGCTGGACCAGCACTTGAAGGATGACGACCTGATGATACTGGACATCCAGCCAAATGTCCACGATTACATCATGGGCCATATCCCCGGCGCGATCTACATGAACGAGGGGCTTTTGCGGGTGAACCGCGGAGGCCAGCCGGCCGTATTCGTCTCGCCACAGACCGCCCAGGGCCTGTTCAGCCGGCTGGGCCTCCAGCCCGATCGCAAGGTATTGGTCTATACCGGTGCCGGCCCTTACAGCAAGTGTGCGGCGGGACTTGGGGATGGCCTCGAGCAGACCATGGTGGCATACGCACTCGCGCGGTTCGGCCACGAACGGATCCTACTGCTGGACGGGGGGATCGAGGGCTGGCTGGGTGCCAGGAAGAAGCTTACAAAGGTCTTCCCGAGAACTGAGGTGTCGGACTTCCCCGTAATCCTGCGCCGTGAATATTTCGTGGAGTATGAGGATTTCCTGGATTTGAAGGACCGTGAGGACACAATCCTTTTCGATGCCCGCCCCACTCCCTCTTATGAAGGTCAGGCCATGTGGATCAAGCCCGGCCACATTCCGGGAGCCCACAGCCTGCCGTGGAGAAGCCTGATGGACGATAAGAACTCCCGGCTGATGAGGGCGGATTCGGATTACCAGGCAATACTTGGCCGTTTCCCTCTTCGGTCGGATAAGACGGTGATAGTCTACTGCGGGACTGGACGGGAAGCCACCAACGAGTTCGTATTCTTCAAGTGGTACCTCGGACACCCTAAGGTGAAGATCTACGAGGGGTCGTTCACCGAGTGGTCGTCGTATCCCGATAATCCGACAGTGACCGGGCCGTCCCCCAGGTAGGTTCTCATGCTCATCCAGAGGATAGAGTCAGAAGGTCTCTCCCATTACTCTTACCTGCTGGGAGATGCTGGTCATGCCGTTGTCATAGATCCTCGCCTGGATGTCGATATATACATCGGTTTGTCCATGGATCAGGGGATGAGGATAACCGATATCCTGGAGACTCACCGAAACGAGGACTACCTGATCGGATCGGCTGAGCTGGCCAGCCGGACCGGGGCACGCATCTGGCATGCAGATTCCGGCCTGCCTTACCGCTATGGCCAGTCGGCATCGCCAGGCCAGAGGTGGGGAGTGGGACGCTACACTCTGGAAGCACTGGACACCCCAGGCCACACACCTGGATCGCTGAGCTACCTGCTGCGGGAGGTGTCTGGCGCTCCCTGGGCAGTATTCACCGGAGATGCCCTATTCGCCGGCGATGTCGGCAGAGTGGATCTCCTGGGACCGGACCGGGCAGATGATCTGGGCAGGCAGCTTTATCACAGCATCTTCGAACGCATCCTATCGCTTGGGGATGGGATTCTGATCTATCCGGCCCATGGGGCTGGCTCGGTGTGCGGAGCTGCGATTGCGGACCGGCCCTGGACCAGCGCCGGCATTGAGAGGCTTCTCAATCCCCGCCTGCAGGTCGGCCGGGATGAGTTCGTGGCCGCAGGGGCGATGGCCCAGGAGCGTCCGCCATACTTCCGACATATGGAAGAGCTCAATCTGGAGGGCGTGAGAGTGCCCAATCTTCCTTTCCCTATCCCGCTCTCGCCAAAGGATTTCCAGGAGTCGATGTCCGGATCCGTCGTACTGGACTTGCGGTCTGAGACCGATTACGGGGCTGCTCATATTCCCGGTTCCCAGTTCATCTGGCAGGCGGGTCTTGCCAGCCTGGCTGGCTGGTACCTGTCTTATGATACACCCATCCTTCTTGTAGCTGATGGAGGGGCTGAGGCGGCTGTGCGGGTCCTGGTCAGACAAGGATTTGACAATGTGCGCGGATTCCTATCTGGAGGGATGCTTGCCTGGCACATGGCCGGGCATGATAGCCACTCCATCCCAATGATCTCAGTAAAGGATCTGGACCGCATTCTTGCAGGAGGAGAGCATCCCTGGATCCTCGACGTCAGGTCTGCGGAGGAGGTGAAAAAGGCCCCCTTCTCCGGCGCAAATCATATTCACATCACATTGCTCCAGCAGCGGCTCGATAAAGTGCCAAGAGACCGGCCCGTCTATATATTCTGCGGCAGTGGAATGCGTTCGATGGTGGCGGCCTCCTTGCTGAAGAGGCGAGGCTGGAGCGATCTGTTGGTGGTCCTGGGCGGCATGGCTGCCTGGAGTTCGGTTGTCCGCCAGCAGCCGGGGGCGAGATGATGCCGTTTATCAGAAGCGACGAGGAGATCCGGAAGATACTTCAGAATTCCCGCACAGTGGCGGTGATCGGCGCGTCCACCGATCCCTATCGCCCCAGCTTCTTCGTTCCGCTCGTGGTCAAGAGCTACGGTTTTTCCATGTGCTTTGTGAATCCAAACTGTGAGGGCCAGGAGGTCTTGGGGGAGCGAGTCTATGCAACCCTGCAGGAAGTCCCCTACGAAATCGATATAGTCGATGTCTTTCGACGCCCTTCAGCCGCTGACCAGGTGGCAGAAGAGGTGCGGTCCAAAGGGGCAAAGACTGTCTGGTTTCAGCCGGGAACGGAGAATATGGATGTTGCAGAGGCATTATCCAACGAAGGATTCAACGTTGTTGTTGGCAACTGCATGAAGGTGGAGTGTCGCAGGCTTCTGTGACCTATAAAAATCATGCTGCTCGACTGCTTCAAATGGAGACGTTTTACAGAGGAGCCGGTCTTCCCTTAAAGGCGCACCTTTGAGAGGGTGTCTTTGGCTTTTGAGATGCTGTCTTTAGGCTTTTGAGATGATGTCTTTAGTCTTTTGAGATGATGTCTTTAGTCTTTAGAGATGATGTCTTTAGTCTTTTGAGATAGATGATGTCTTTAGTCTTTAGAGATGACGTCTTTAGTCTTTTGAGATGACGTCTTTAGTCTTTTGAGATGATGTCTTTAGTCTTTTGAGATGATGTCTTTAGTCTTTTGAGATGATGTCTTTAGTCTTTTGAGATGACGTCTTTAGTCTTTTGAGATGACGTCTTTAGTCTTTTGAGATGATGTCTTTAGTCTTTTGAGATGACGTCTTTAGTCTTTAGAGATGACGTCTTTAGTCTTTTGAGATGACGTCTTTAGTCTTTTGAGATGACGTCTCTAAAGGAGATGGTTCATT
>MVQI01000036.1 GCA_002067795.1 Methanosaeta sp. PtaB.Bin039 | reverse complement strand
AAGGATAGCCCGCATTGAGGCCAGCGTTCGTTCCATCGTGGTTATCTGAGACTTCTTGGGATAGAGCCTAAACTTACAAGCCTTAAGCATTATGTCTTATGCTACTATAGTATAAATTGGTTTATTGCATAATGGCGACGTACGATTCGTATCCCGCCTGAAGAACGTAGTCTTCTCAAATCCATGCGCTCCGACGCTATAAACGAGGTCTTTAGGCCCCACGATGGCTCAGCTTACCGGTCGCGCAATCGGATTTCTCGCGGGCTCTGAGGGTATGGATTTTTTTCGATAAACGAATTATCCACTAGATATGATAAAAACATTTTTAAGGACTCCGCCATAATCCTTATCATCATGGAATTGCATGGGGAGACCGTAAAGGAAGCTCTGCGAGACCTGATGATGGCCAAGCCCGTGATCGCTGAGGCTTGGCCCTCTGGGGCGAGTTGTATTAGTATTTCCTGTTTGAAGTAATAGTTTGATTCACAGGGGATTGGAATATTGCGGGAGGACTGTTCGGATTGAGACGGACTGAGCCTGTTCCTGGAGATCTGGTGCTGTCCGGACTTCTGGCTTTGATGGCAATCGCCTTAATGGCCAGAGAGGGATCTGCCTACCAGCCAGTCGGCTTCCTCATGTTTGGTTGCGCCATCGCCTACTCGCTTATATCGGCGCTCCTGCCTGAGGACATCCCCGAGGCCCCATTCCGGCTCGGCGGATCCCTGTCAGCAGGAGTGGTGATGGCAGCACTAAGCCGCTTCTTTCCGATATCCTGGCCATGGTGGGCTGCCTCGGCAATCCTGGCGGCAGTGGCGATACTGCTGGTGGTTGCCTACGGTCGCCGTCGAGCGGTCCCACGCAGAAGAAGGTTCTTCCTGCAGCTGCCTTCCCTGCCCAACCCAGGAAAGCTTGAGATTGGCGGAATAGCCAGCCGTCCCCGCGGTCTCTCCCGCGTCAGACCTGTACCAGGCAAGCCGAAGGGTGCAGGAGGTTGGACCGGCCTCTCTCAGAGAGTCAGGATAGCCCTGGCATTGCTTCTGATACTGTCGGCATCTGTGCTGGCTTACTATCGCCTGTCAGGGGATCGTGAGGGCTACACCGACCTTTACATAACCGGCTTATCCGGACAGGTCGAGGCCGGAAGAGCGTTTTCTCCGGTCTTTGGGCTGGTCAACCAGGAAGGCGGACCGATGAGCTACAACCTGCAGGTTCGCCTGGGCGATGACATCCTGGCAGAACAAGAGGTAGGTCTCGATGATAACAGGAGCTGGGAGGAGCCGATACCCTTAATCCTATCAGATCCCGGAGAGCAGGAGCTGCATGTGGTGCTTTACCGGCAAGGGGAATCCACGCCATACCGCCAGCAGCAGGTCAGAATCACTGTTATAAAACCTTCGCCAAGCTGGCCCAATGAGACGGCCGCCCGGATCAACATGACCGCTTCGGCAAATGCATCAAACCAGTCGGCAACGGCATCCGTAACTGCTCAGGCCAACATGTCAACCAAACGTTCGTCTGGCCGGTCCTCAGGCACCAGATCATCCTCATCATCAGGCGGAGGCGGGTCCAGCTCATCGAGCGCAGGCTCCTCATCAGCATCCACCGAAGAAGATGCCGCTTTGCCATCGCTCGAAGGGGCACAGCCGCAGGCAGCTGACGAGACGGATTCGAACTCAACCGGTAAAAACGACTCTGCAGACCTTAATCAAAGCCAGATTTCGACCGACGTGTCATTTAACAATACGACCGTCATGGATGCGACCGTTACGACGACTGTCACAAATGCAACAGCCACGGACATGGCAGTCTCGCAACCAAAAGCCACGCCCTCAGCGCCCCAAGCGTGGACGCCGTCCGATCAAGAGGATTCGGCTGATCAGCCATCTGTCATCTTAGATGAGACCGCATCAACAGAAGGGCAGACAAACCGAACCCCAATAGTTACCGCTTTGGTCCCAAGCCCCGACTCTCCCTCGCTGACAGGCGTTCAGGTTACCTGGACCGCCCAGGGATTCGATGCTGATGGGGACACCCTTTACTACCGGTTCCTGGTCGACAACAAGACCCAAACTGCCTGGTCCACCGAAAACATCTGGACCTGGCAGACCAGAGGGATTCTCAAAGGCCATCATAATGTAACCGTTCTGGTAAGGGACGGTCGGCACGCTGCACCTGGTGGCTGGGATGATGCAGCAACGTATGAATACCAGCTGACTCTTCCCAACCGTCAGCCACGGGTGACCTCAGTACGACCGGATCTGCCCAGCCCGCAGACGCCGGGGACAACAGTTACCTGGACTGCCCAGGCCTCAGATCCGGATGAGGACAGGATGAGCTTCCGCTTCCTGATCAACGGACTGGTGATCCAGGATTGGTCGCCGTCTCCCACATGGATCTGGAATACGACCGGCTACCCCACCGGCGTCCACAACCTGACTGTGCTCGTCAGGGACGAGAGGACCAACTCGTCAGACCAGCTCACGTCCTCCCAGCAGGCCCGCTACACCCTGCAGGCCAGAAATAAGCCGCCTGCACAGCCCAACCAATCGCAGATACGCAGCAGCGTGACCGGCCTTGAGGAACCGGCCACTGCAATGGCAGATGATCGACCACCGATGGCCAGCGGCCTTTCTCCTAGTCCGGGCGGCCCCGTCTCTGCTGGAACCGAGGTAATCTGGACCGCCCAGGCCATCGATCCTGACATGGACCCGATATCATACCGCTTCTACCTTGAGGGCATGCCTGCCACAGGCTGGTCAAGCTCGCCAACCTGGTCCTGGAACACCAGCGGCAAGGACCCAGGGGAATATCAGGTGACGGTATGGGTCAGGGATGGATTCAATGCCCCTGTGGATGGATACGATGGTCAATTCTCTGCGACCATAAGCCTGGTCGCAAACCAGCCGCCGAAGCTTGACAGCCTGACACCAAGACCTGCCGGCCCTCAAAAGAAAGGAACAGAGGTTATCTGGACTGCCGCCGCAACTGATCCGGACGGAGACAAGATTGTGTACCGGTTCTTCCTGGACGAAAGAGCGGCCACAGGCTGGAACGAATCGCCCAGCTGGACCTGGGATACTTCTTCTGCATCGCCAGGACAGCACGTGGTGGAGGTCAGGGTCAGGGATGGCAGACACTCTGGACCAGATGGCAATGACGACATCCTCGGCGCAGACTACGCACTATCCGCCGGCAACAGCCCTCCAGCCCTTGTCGCCTTATCAGCAGACCCGCCCTCGCCTGGCCAGCCAGGCAGCCGGATCAACTGGAGCGCTTCTGCAAAAGATCCCGATGGCGATCCTCTCATTTACATGTTCCAGCAGGACGGAAAGGATACCACAACGTGGACGTCTTCGCCCTCATGGTCCTGGGATACCTCCGACCTCCTGCCAGGGTCCTACAGCATATCGGTGCTTGTGAGAGACCAGAACCATGCAGGACCCGACGGATTCGATGACCGCCTGCAGTCAACATACACGATCGCATCCCGAATTGACCAGGAGCTGCAGAGGATCGGCAGCGCGGGAGAGAGCGGCAGCGTTGTTGTGGGCCGGGCGGCGTCGGGAAACGCAAATCAGGTCAGCCAGGGGGCGGCAGTTCCGATGAAGCTGGGGCGATGAAACGAAGCAGACCGAACCAAGGAGGTTTGGCCCCAGATGAAATTGGAGCAAACAGCGGAAAAGGCCAACCCCGTCTGCCACCGATCTGCCGGATAAGTCCCTGCTTCGATGGTCAATTCAGAGATAGCCATAGTCAATGAGAATATGCTCTACTCGGCACGGTGGCGAGATTTGGCCCGAAGCATGCTTGGTCGTTATCAAAAACGGAAAGCCTCTGACGAGACGCCAATTTTCTGCAGAAAATAGGTCTGGCAGAAGGCCCATATCATGGCCATCTGCCACCGATCCGATGGGATTTCGAACCTCGTTTATGATATCCGAATCTCTATTTGAAATTACCCTCTTCTCAGACCACCTTCTTTCCGGCAGACGGTCCCCACATGGCGTTGTAGATCTCCTCCACCTTTACGATGACAGCCGCCTTGGCCGGCAGCTTCGGATTTATCGAATGCACCCAGTCTGCCATCTGCTGGTGCTGCGGGCCCTCCTTGTGCACGGTCACCGATCCTTTGATCTGGAAGGATTTCTTGCTCTCGGAGCTGTAGCAGAGGAGGGATACCTTGGGATTTTCGGCAAGGTTGGAGGCGGTCTTGTAGAAGAAGTTGTCAGCTATCATTATGGTCTCATCATCCAAGATCTTGCAAAGGCCTATGAAGACCACATTGGGCGTCGCGGACTTGCTGGCTGTTGCCATAGGCACAGGCTTTTGCTTTTCAAGGGTCTCTTTAACCTCTGGGGGCATCTTAACCATAGGATCACCGTCTAACATTATGTCCGGTTTTTTATTTAGATCTTTGCGTCAAGGCACGATTCCATGAACCTCGCTGGAAAGCCCCTGTATGAGGCGGAATGAAGGTGGACGTAGTTGGCGATCAGGCTTCCGTTCAATATTCCGTCGCGGCCATTGCATATCCCATATCCCCGATCCAGCAGCATTGCGTACTCCACACGGGCTCCAGGGTCCATCACCATCTCGGAGTGATGAAACTCGTGACCTCTGAAGATCTCCCCCTTCCGCCCTATGGGACAATCCGCCTCAAATCCTCCGCTGACGTAGCTCACGATTCGGCGTGACCCCCGGCGTGCAATGCCGGGAACCAGCCCGACCATCGGATAGGCCTGTCCAGGTGCCGGCGCCTTGCAGCCTTCCTCCGACCTGCCAAGTCGCCGGCGGTCGCTCACCTGCTCGTCCTCGCTCCATTCCACATGGCGGGCCATGTACATCAGTCCGCCGCACTCTGCATATATCGGCATACTCCGATCATGCCCATCGAGTATAGACCGCCTCATGCTCTCGTTTTCGGACAGCTCAGGGGCATAGAGCTCCGGATACCCTCCACCGATGTATATCCCATCGACATCCGGGAGGCGAGAGTCATGCACTGGACTGAAAGGGACAACCTCTGCCCCGGCAAGCTCGAAGAGCTCCAGGTTCTCACGATAATAGAAGTTGAACGCCTCGTCCAGAGCCACGCCGATGCGAAGGCCAGCTCCAGACTCGCTCTTGCGGTAGATGTCAGGCTCCACTGGAGGCAGCGGTTCAGCCTGTCTTGCGATCTCGAGAATGCGGCCTATATCAAGTCCCTGCTCGACAATCCTGCGGACGGCGTCCAGACGGTCAGAAAATCCGCTATGTCTCCTCTCGCCCTCCATGGCCGGAACCAGGCCAAGGTGTCGCATGGAGAGCTGCATATCAGCGTCCCTGGGTATCACACCGAGCACTGGAACTTTTGCATACCGCTCGATCTCGCGTCTGGCCTTCTCTGCGTGCCTCTCGCCACCCACCTTGTTGAGTATGACTCCTTTCATCTGCACCAGCGGATCGAAGTCCCTATATCCCTTCACCAGGGCAGCAGCACTTCGAGTTATGGACCTGACGTCGACCACGAAGATAACAGGACAGCTCAGCAGTTTTGCTATCTGAGCCGTGGACCCAATGTCGCCGTCAAATCCCTCATAAAGGCCTCTGACCCCCTCGACGATTGAGATGTCAGCTCCTGCCGAGCCGTAGTCGAATACCTCCCGTATGGACTGCTCCGGCATCACATATCCGTCGAGGTTGCGGCAGAACCTGCCGGTGATCATGGTATGATAGCTTGGGTCTATGTAGTCCATGGCTACCTTGAAGGGCTGGACGCTCAAACCGCGAGAGCAGAGCGCTGAGAGCAGCCCGGCCACTATAGTGGTCTTGCCGCTTGAACTCCTGTCCCCGGCCAGCAGGACCCGCCCGGTCATGGGGTTGACAGCTCCCGAAGGGCCTGGTCGTCCAGCGGCTCAGGCACACGGGCATGGCTGCATTTCATGACATGATCCGCCAGCTGGCGGTATACTCCAGCCACCAGGGCGCCTGGGGCGCCCTCGATGACCGTGGTGCCCTTCCGCTCGCACTCCTGGACAACTGCCATCTTTGGGATGAAAGCAACCATCTCGCTGCCGATGGACCTGGCGAAGGCCTCCACGATCTCCCTCTCACCATCCGCCTCACGGGAGTTGCAGATTACCCCTGCAAGGGGGGCGCCAAGCCTCTTCAGACCACGGCATATGTTGTTGGCGGCGTAAATGGGCATATACTCGCCGGATGTTATGATGTAGGCCCCGCTTACCAGGCCCTTGCGAATGGGTGCTGAAAAACCGCCGCATACGATGTCGCCCGGGACATCGTAGAGCACCAGATCGACCTCATCGTAGATGCGTGATACCTTCTTCAAGAAATCGATCGCAACGATGATCCCACGGCCAGCACAGCCCACGCCCGGCTCCGGCCCTCCGACCTCGATGCATCTCACTCCACGATAGCCGGTAAAGACCACGTCGCTTTCTTCTATCTCTCGCCCTTCCCTAATTAGGTCCATCATCGTTGGGATGCGGTGGCCGATAAGGCTTATTGTCGAATCGCTCTTGGGGTCACACCCGACCACCAGGACCCTGGAGCCGCCCTCAGCGCAGGCAGCGGCTATATTGGACGCGGTGCAGGACTTCCCTATACCTCCTTTGCCGTAGATGGCAATATGCTTTATATGCGACATGAACAGACTCCGCTTCATCAATGAGAGCCCTAGGATATAGGGTTATCCGGGGCGATTAACAGAGGACAGGCGATGCATAGGAGAGCATGGGATAGGGTGCTGATGTCTCGGGTCTGGAACCCGGGTTATCTATGGCCTTTGGCGGTTGCAGCAATTGGAGCCATATTTCTTTTGTCGCCGGCGCTTGCCCAGGAAGGGCTAAGCCCGGTTGAGCTGGCAGAGATCAGGGGCCATATGAGCAGCAGCTCAGGCATTTGGGCAGCGGATGACTTCGGATGGTTCTTCTACGACTTTTCCGAAGGCCTGGGAAGCGAACGCCTCGAGATCCGGCCTGAGGGCCGTCTCGTAAGCAGAGGCCGACTGGACTATGTATGTGCCGTCCAGAACCGTGGATATGAGCATGATGATTGGGGACGCTACCGATGGGTGGGATTCCTGGGCAAACGCTACCTTGCGGGCTACATCCAGAGCAATTTGACGGAGGATATAAGCAGCCTGGAATGGGGTGAGCTACGCAAGATCCTCGCTGATTCTGATCAGAAGGTGACTCTGACCCAAAACCGCACGTTAGCTCTCTTCGAGGGATACGTGCTAAACGTAGCCGGTATATCCAAAGACGGCCAGAAGGTCAGCCTCAACCTCACCAGGGACGGCCGCCAGGTTGACGCCGCGGTTGTCTCGGCTGGGGACAGCTACGTCTACAAGATCAAGACCAGGGATCAAGACCTTCCTGTGATAATCATCCACGTTGCCGAGGCAATGACCGGCCAGGACTTTAGGGCCGTGGACCTCGACGGCGTATTCCAGGTAGAGACCGAGCCGTCGGTCATCCTGCGACAGGGCCAGCTGCTGGGCTCATTGGAGGTGCTGGACATCACCGATTCCGGGATATACATGCAGAACAGAAACGATCTAACCTTATCCCAGGACCGCCGGATTTCCCTGGCCCCGGGACTCTGGATAAGGGTTATGGATCGCCAGGATCTCCTGTACTATCCGGTTGGAATCCAGCAGGAGTACGGGCTCTTCCCAGTGAGAGGAGCAGTATCTGAGAACCTTGAGCGAACCGTTGTTCAAACGCCTGCCGGCCCCCT
This sequence comes from Methanosaeta sp. PtaB.Bin039, assembly GCA_002067795.1. Lineage (GTDB taxonomy): Archaea > Halobacteriota > Methanosarcinia > Methanotrichales > Methanotrichaceae > MVQI01. The sequence continues at coordinate 13,908 of MVQI01000036.1, read as the reverse complement.
TGAGACCGTTGCCAACTGGAACGCCACCAGCTTCTCCGGCTTTTATTTCGACGACACAGAGGAAAACGGCCAGCTTGTGGGCTCGGAGTCCCTTATCCTGGTGGCAACAGAAGACCGGGTAATTCCCCCACCTATCCAGGGTATGCCATATCTGATCTACTCCACCCGGGTCGAGCCTGTCAGGTTCGAGTTGGATGAGTGGGGTATGTACGATGTGGTCAGCCTCTTTGGAAACATCTGGTTCTCCGGATACAACAGCAATACAAGCAAGGTCATAGGCGGCAAGGGAATGCTTGAGTATGAGCAGCTGGGCAAAGTTTTGATTGACACGGATAGCAGGGACGAGGCAAAGGCCGGAGACCTCTACTTCTTCCAGGAAGGCTACTCGATGATCATCCGGGATATGGGCAATACCTCAAGGGATGTGGGCAACATCCACCGGGAGAAGAGCAGCGACCGGGTATTCTTAAACCTGCTAAAAGACGGCGTCCTCGTGGACAACAGCACGGTAAGCTCCAACTCCACCTACGTCTATCAGGGAGATATCGGCAACGTCACCGACATCCCCATCATCGCCGTCAAGTTCGGAGAGGTCTTCCAGGACAAGGATAGGCATCTGGCTGTGATCGAAGGCCTGTTCCAGATCTCCGATAACATCTATATCCCGGCAGAGTCCGGAACCAAGATCGGGGAGATGGTATTCTACATATCCAGCAACGGCAAGGATATCCTATTGTACAACGATGAGTCGCTCACGCTGAAGAAGGATACGGCGGTCATGCTCTGGCCCGAGATCCCCGGCCTTCTCAAAGGAATGGGACTAATGGTGGCGGATAACGACACGCTTCGGTACTACCCATTTGTCCTGGAATACGTATTGCCCTCGCCAACGATATCATCAGTGCAGGTCCCAGAAAATGTATCAGGGATGGCCAACTTCTCGCTTGAAGTTCGGGCCGGTGATGTCAGCAGCGTGCTCGTGGAGCTTGTTGATCCGGCAGGCAAGACAGCCCTGGCCTGGGATCTCACGATGATCGGCCAGGGTTACAGCGACCGCTGGAACTATACATGGCAGTGGAACGCCACCCTTCCAGTCTTCAGCGATGACAGAAGCCCGGCGGCGGATGCAGACCTGATTCCAACCAGAGCTCTCCTGTACCCAGATGCCACCTCAGAGCCGATATCGGTGGCTGTGCTCTTCAACGCATCTTCCGGCCGGATCGACGGGATAAGCGACCTAAACGGCACCGTCTATTACGTCTCGCCTGAGATATTCCCGACCATCGACCGAAATCTCAGCTACCAGGAGATGCTCAACGATAGCAGTAAGAGGGCCCAGTACATACGCATAAATCCCGGTATAACCCGGCTTGGATTCTTCACATGGTCCAACTTCACCTCCACCGGCCAGATCAATCATACACTGAACGGACCTCTGAATGCTCTTGAGCCCCATGTAAAACGGGTTGCTGCGCCTTCCGGCGCCTACCAGCTTCGGATAAGGGTAGAAAACGCCGTCAATGCCCTTCGAGCATCCGGATTCAGCTTCGAGATGAAGGGAGCGGATAAGCCGACAGGATCCTGGCAGGGCCTCCTGGAGAGAAGCGAGCCGTCTCCTGCAGGAGGTGACGGGAAGAACGCTTCAGACAAAGAGAGTAGCGATGGCCCGGCAGCCTGGCTGGCCATAGCAGCAGTGGGTGCGGCAGTGTTCCTGCGGCGAAGAGGGTAAGAAAGAAGAGGTCTGGCACGGCTTTAGAGAAGCACGAAATTTCCCTAAATCCCGCGCCTGGCTTTATGATACGCCTCGCTAACTCTGTGAAGGGCTGCGCTCAAACGGATTTAGTGTATATGCTTAGCTGTCCCTGGCAGCGCGTGACAGCGCCCTTCCCAGAGCCTTCATCATGGCGACAAGCCTCTCCAGATCGTCCCCCCCGCTGGCCTGAAGGTACAGACAAAGCCCTCCCTGGTAGGCCAGGGACCGCATGAAATGGCCCACGTTCTCTAGGGCAAGGCCGCCTCTATTCTTTTCGGCAAATGCGAACTCTCCGCGGAAGGCTGGCTGGCCGAAGCTCAGGGCTGCGGTGGCAAGTGCCTGACCGCAAGGGACGGTGGAGCTGCCGGTCCCGTTCAGGCCCAGCCGGGACAAGGCCAGTCCGAGGGTGATGCCGACATCCTCAACGGTGTGGTGATCCCCGGTCTGCCAGTCGCCCTGGGCCACAAGCACCAGGCTGAACTTTCCGGCACGGGCCATGCTGGTCAGAAGTTCATCCAGCAGGTCGTAACCTGTGGATATCTCCACACGACCCGACTCATAAAGGTCCAATTCAACCTCCACCTTGGTCTCTTTGGTGGCCCTGCTCACGGAAACGGACATGACAGTCGAGATGGCCTTCGGAGAATTTAAGAGGATCGATCATCTGCGGCAGAAGACTGGATTTTTGGGGCAGCCACTCTTTTCAGCTCGCTCAAAAGATCAGCAGCCTTTCTTTTCAGGGGTGAGTGCTGACCTGGGAGAGAAGATGCATCGTCCAGACAATTGCTGCTCTGTCTCATCGATCCTCACCAAAAAGGTCCTTTTGCCCGCCATTTCCAGAGAGCGGGTGCCGGGAAGCTCGATGGCGGATTTTGATGAAGATAACGATAATATAGGAAAAAACCAACAGATAGTCATGCAGATGCTATCGCCCGGATCGGGTTTGAGGTGCCAATCAGGCCTTTGGTCGGCTGCCTTAACGATCATCCTCTTGCTGGCAGCCACGACAATTCAAGCATCGGCCGCCTCGCTGACTGTGGAAAGATCCACCGTTTGTGAAGGATCGTGGCTAAATGCATCCTTTGTATTGCCGTATCCAGAGGATCAACCGCCGGGGGACAGAGACGATGGCGGGTACGGGGTTGCGGCCCTTTACGATTTGAGCACCGACCAGCAGGTTGGGGGCACGGTCTACGGCAATAATGGTGAGGGAAGAGAGGTCAAGATCTCGCTGCGTGCCCCTCATAAGCTGGGGGATTATGAGTTCCGCCTCTTCCGCGACCCGTACACGCAGATTCTGCTTGCCAAATCCGCGGTCGAAGTGACTGCCTGCAAACCAGCCGGCGCATACATCGATACCCCCACGAGGGTATGTATAGGCGAATCCGCCAATATCACTGTCTGGCTTCCAGTAGAGGAAGACGACAGATTTGACGGTTCCGGCTTTGCCGCCCTTTACAGGGTGGGAACGGATGAAGAGGTAGGAGGGACCAGGTCCGGCGTCAACGACGGCTGCATGGGCTCTTGCATTCCCAGGCCGGTCCAGTATCCTCTGGTATTCCAGGTCTTGGCAGGAGAGTATGAATGGCGCATGTTTGGGGACTACTACGGACAGTACCTACTTGAGTCCTATCCGGTCCAGGTAATCGATTGCGCCGCCTCCGGCGAAGAGAACGGAGTACTGCCTGAAGGAGATCATTCCGATACAGGCCAGCAGGCTTCAGGCCCGAAGGCGTCTGCTTTGACGTGTGACAGATTGGTGCTCGATCTTGAGGAGGCGGACAACTCGGCGGTAAGGGCTACTGTTGTGGACGCCTGCCAGCATGAGCCCCTCAAGGACGCATCGCTGAATATCCGCGTCTTTCATACATATGACGCTCGGTCTGGCAAAGCGATAAATGGCGAGTATGTGGACCTTATGCCGAGGCTGACCGATGAGATGGGGCAGGCCAGGATACAGGTAGATGGCAGATCTGGCGATATCTACCGGGTCGATGTCTATGCCTCAAAAGAAGGATGGGATACCTCGGAGCGATCCATCCATGTGACCATCGGCGGATCGATCGGCGACGATGCAGCTTCCGGATTTCTCCAGATATGAGGTCGCAGGGATACGGCAAGACTGACCGGCATTTTGGCCCTTGATGCTGAATATACCAAAAATCCCGACATTTCAGGCAGGTATGTGGTGGGGCCATCCCGGCCAGCAGCGTGGAGCGGATTTCTGATGCGGCCCGGATCGCATCCAGTAGAAAGCATTCGACAAGAAGAAATGATCATCGGGAGGTGTCAGATACAGATATCCAACTGAGGTCTCAGTACAGGAGCGAAGATGCTTACCGAGAGCGTGCCGCAAGATAGAGCAGATAAAAGGCCAAAGGGCCCTCAATAAGTCCATGAAAAGCCCTGTAATTGTAGCGCCAGGTTTTCATTTTCCAAATGACCCTTATCACCAGTATGAACCGGCCATTCGTCCTTATAAATGGGGCCATGTCGGCGGACGGCAAGATCAGCTCTTATCTTCGCCGCCAGGTGAGGATCTCCTGCCAGGATGACCTGGCCAGGGTTGACAGCCTTCGAGCGAGATGCGATGCAATAATGGTTGGTGTCGGCACGGTCCTGGCAGACGATCCGTCCCTGACAGTGAAAGGATCGATTCTGCGCGAGGGACGGGCACGCCAGGGAAGACCGGAAAATCCCCTGCGAGTAGTGGCTGACAGCCTTGCCCGCACCCCGGCCAATGCCCGTGTCCTGGGCCCTGGATGTCTGCTGGCAGTATCCGGGGCAGCTCCTGCCGAAAGGGTGGCAAATCTGGCCAGGCACTGCCAGATTGCCGCTTTTGGCCAGAGAAAGGTGGACCTCCCGCAGCTCCTGGACGATCTTTACCTGAAGGGTATACAGCATCTGCTTGTGGAGGGTGGGGCCACGCTCAACTGGTCACTCCTCAAGGAAGGCCTGGTGGACGAGCTGCAGGTATTCCTGGGACCGATGATAATCGGCGGGAAGGATGCCCCAACCCTGGTAGATGGGGATGGATTCGAAGACGGATTCATTCGCCTGAAGCTGGCGTCGATGGAAAGGATAGGCGACGGCGCGCTTCTGATCTGGAGGCCGAGCTAAAAAAAGGGGACGGGATCTCAGGATCTCATGAACTTGTCCCAGCCTGCGTGTCGCTCCTTCAGCGTGCCGCAGATGTCCTCCATCATCTCAAACGGAATTCCCACCACCACGTCTTCATCTCTTAGTCCGGACTTCTTGGCCGACCCATCGCAGCCCAGGGATATGTTCACATCTCCCTTAAGGAAGGGCGATGCAGTGGCGTCCACGCAGAAGGACTGGATTCCAGCGGTATCGATGTTCGCTCGCCCGCCCCTGCGGTACATGACCGCCTGGACTATCCTGCGGGCCTGCAGCGGACTTCCCACGAAGATCACAACATCCGGATTCGTATTGAGATTGGCCAGTGGCGCGACGAGGGTTGCCACGGTGCTGCCGGCGGGGAGTCGGGGCATATTGGCCGAGATCCTCTGGCCCACGCCTTGTGTAGCGCACTTATTGAGCTTGGAAAAGTACAGACTTCCGGAGGATATGTTCTCGGGGCACTCAACCAGGCCGATCCCGGCGGCTCCGCCTTTGCAATCGTGTTGAGCTGGCCTTGCGAATATGTTCTCTCCCTGGCGGGCCCGCATCACCATGGAACAGTAGGAGGCGGGCTTCAGAAGCTCCTTCTGATCCTTGGGGATATCCGATTCGCTCTTGAATAGGACTACGCCCACCGGTTCTCCGGAAAGCTCCAGCGAGCTCTTCAGGATCTCTGACATCTCAGAATAGTTCATGAAAATACCTCAAATACCTCAATATGTCTGCACAACAGGGTACGTCTGTACAGGTACTAATTATTTGCCCGGATTTCTTCTTTGCGCTGGAAGGGGATGAGGCCACACTACCCGTTGGCTTCAGACGCTGCCACTATCAATTGTCGCCATGGATGCCAGTTGTCTCCGTTCGCCATCGTCGATAATGCCTGCAGCATCACAACAGATCATGTTTGGGGGATAATTTCGGGGACGCGCCCCGGAAAATACCGGGGATCGGCCATCGGAGAAATGAAGCAACAGATGGAAAGGCAGCAGATCGCTGGCTGCGGCAAGGAAGAAAGAAGGCGGCAAAAAGCCGCCAGCTTATGTATCTTCTGAGGGCTCCGATCATCTGGGAAAACGGTCTACCAGCTCCCCAGAAGCGTCCCGCAAGGTCGCTATGTCGCCGGAGTTGTTCCAGATAGGCATGCTGCTGTTCCAGTAGAGATCCGCCGCGCCGTCCTGCCCTTTTCCGCTGCGGATCTTGACTGATGCACCTGGGGGGAGAAAGAATCCATCGGGAAACGTGTAGATGTGGTTTTGTTCGTCGCCCAGCGTCCATCCATCCAGTGCAATCTCCTCCTGGCCCAGGTTGGCTATCTCCACCCATTCCTCAACAAGGTTATCCCGCTCCGGAGATGGAGCGATGAAGTTTGCCTGCTGGATCTGGACACCCAGTTCAGCGGAGTCCTCAGATGAGCTATCCAGGCCGAAAGCCGGCCCGGCCGAGAGCAGAGCGGCCAATAGGATCAGCGTCCCGTATATTCTCAATCTCATTCGCACTTCACCTCTGTGTATTATTACTACTAGCTGGTACTCCATTTATTTAAGTCTTTTCATAATAAATTAACAATTAGACTCTAATTTAAAGGATATAGCTGCAAAAAGAGATAAATATTGAAATTAAAACTCGAATATTGGTGCAATAATCTCAAATAGAAGAAATTGTGCATGTGATATAGGAGATGAGATATGGACAGGCATCGGAGGCAAATCTCGATTTGGGAAAGATCCGAATGAAGCCCTTACGACAATGACGGACCGAATTTTCCAATTATTTCGGTCAGCCTGAAAAGGAACGCACGAAAACCTAAAGGCGAAAGGGGATAACTGGCAGAGAAGTCTGCTGAGATCTTAAAGCAGCGGAAATAGGACATGCAGCAGGCTGCAAAAGGCCAGGCACATGGATCACCGCATCGATAACATCTGCATATCGTAAGCTTGCCTTTCCGCAATAATCACAGAAAAAAGAGCTGGAAGACGGGGCTTTGCCCCGTTTTCACCTTTGTTGGCCTTGATCAGGCTTTATGCCGAGTACTCGAAATAGGAGACTTCCTCGCCAGCTGCGTCCTTGAGGGTTACATTTCCGCCCATCTCGTTGAGGACCAGGGTTGTGTTGAGGAAGACCATGTTCTCAGCGCTCTCGCCCATTCCCAGGCTGACGGTCACATTCATGGCCGGCTCGATTGAGATGTCTGGCAGGACTGCAACAGCGGTCTCGTTCATGTCGATGACCAGAGTCCAGTTGAGCACATTGACCGCCTCAGCGGCGTTGTTGGTCAGGACCACATCGTCAGCGCTGGCGTTGACGGCTGCGATGGTCACGTTGGCGGCAGCAGCCTCTTCCTCAGCGGGGGCAGCCTCCTCAGTAACTTCGACTTGCTCGACGACTTCCTCTACAGCTACGACACCAGTCGTGTTGTTCTCCTCAGCCATGGCCACTCCCATAAAGAGGACCATAAGCATGGATATCAGCATAATCTTGGACATTTCGAATCCTCCGATTGCTACTATAGCGCCTGCTTATTCAGGGATCTTAATTTAAACTTTTCCTAAGAACCAGATGGATCTACAGAGTGGTCTTTCCGAGTCGAGCCGATGCCGATGAATTTTTTGAACAATATCAGTAAATTAATTCAATTATGGGCAAGGACTTTCGATTCAAGATGCAAATCCAGTATATTGGACGATTGATACATCTCCTTGCGCGAGAGCCCGGCCAGGGGCAGCAGGCAATTCGCAAAGCTGCGTCTTCATACATAGACGCTTTTTCGCAATAGAAGGCGCCCTCAAATGTCGCTCTTGTCCAGATATGGCAAAGACTCATGCTTGCATTCCTTGCGCTTATGACCCCGATATTCTGATACAAGAGCACTCAAATCCATTTCGTCGCCGCGCAGACAATCGTATCCCCGACATGGGCCTTGCGTCAGCTTCTCCGATAGGCCCGGGCCTGGCAGATCAGCGATTCCGCAGGAAAGGAGGCAAAGTGAGCGTGCAGATAGCCAGCGAGCACGTTGTTCTCCATCAGGCCGTCCCAGCCTTCCCGTATTCCTGCCCCACGACGCAGACGGAATACCAGCCTGGCATCGTGATCGCAGTCTGTGACCGAGTAGTGGAACTCGTGGCCACGGAAAGCAGAGCCCATTGGCACTACTGGATTTTGGACTGCAGCGCACCCCTCCACGTAGCCCAGCGCCTGCAACCTTCCGGTCATGATCGTGGATGCGGGCAGCGCTCCAGCCATCGAATATCTCTTCTCATCCACCTCGAGATCCCTGCACAGATACATCAGCCCCCCGCATTCACCGTATATTGGCATCCCATCCTCCGCAGCCTTTGCCACATGGCGGCGGGCAGGGGCGTCCTGCAGCTCAGCCGCATAGAGCTCGGGGTAACCTCCGCCCAGGTAGAGCCCGTCCACATCCGGGAGAAGGTCTCTCAAAGGGCTCCAGAATACCAGTTCTGCCCCATTAGCGGCCAGCCAGTCGAGGTTATCCTGGTAATAGAAACAGAAAGCGGCATCTTTGGCCACTCCGATCCTGACAACAGGACGTGAGGGCGTCGTCTTTGACCACAGCTCGGCAGTGGGTGCCGTTTGGCTGAGCAACGCATCCACGCTACAGTTCTCCTCAACCAGGGCAGAGAGAGCAGCCAGGTCGTGAGTCGCCTCAAATCCCATCTGCAGCCCAAGGTGGCGGCTGGGCAGGGCAACCTCTTGCCGGCGAGGTATGGCTCCCAGCAGAGGCACGCCGGGAAGGTTGGCTAAGAAGACCTCGCGGAGGGATTTCAGATGGCGATGGCTTCCCACCCGGTTCAATATGACGCCTGCCAATTTGATCTGAGGGTCGAACTCGGAGAAACCCCTGATCAGAGCAGCGGCTGAGCGGGACATGCCATGGGCGTTGACCACAAGGACCACAGGAATGCCAAGGGCTTTGGCCACATGGGCGGTGCTCGCCTCCTCGCCTGAGCCCAGGCCGTCGAAAAGCCCCATAACTCCCTCCACCACCGCCACATCCGCACCGACAACAGCTCGAGAGAAAGACTGCCTCACCCCCTCCGGTCCCATCATGAAGGTGTCCAGGTTGCGGGATACCCGGCCGCAGATGGCGGTGTGATGCGTAGGATCTATGAAGTCCGGGCCCACCTTGAAGGGCTGGACAGACAGCCCTCTGGTCCTCAGGGCAGCCATCAGCCCCAGGGTGACCGTGGTCTTTCCAACTCCGCTGTGAGTTCCCGCAATAAGAACCGCCGGTATCATGTATCCGTGCTTTGGGATTTGGCAGTAGAAATAGCTTTATCCAAAGCAACGATCTGCCGGAGGCGTCCTGGATAGCGACAATCCAGACAGAGCAGTACACAAAAAAAAGCCTGCCTGCAAGCCCAGAAGAGCAGTCAGAGTCTATGCGGAGCCAGTGGGTCTATGAGAAGCTAGGAAAGGATATTAAATCACCAGGCCATCCCTCCACCCATGCGAGTAGGCGTCATCACGAGGGGCAAGTACGGAGAGCGCCTCATCGAGACGGTCCGGGACCATACCGATTTCGAGGTGGTCTCAGCAGCCGTCCCGGAGTACATGCCCGGCTTCATCGAGGACCCGGAGGAGTTCCTCAGGGAAGTCTCCCTGGACCCATCGGTATTCGAGTCAGACCTGATGATAATGTACACACTTCACCCCGATATCACGCCTGCCCTGATCAGAATGGCGGCGGAGAGGGGGGTCAAGGCCGTGCTGGTCCCAGGAGGTATGGGAAGGGCCGGATCGGTTGGGGAGCTGCAGGAGATATCGAGGAAGTTCGGCACCTATATCGAGGTGGACGAGATCTGCTGTACCCTTGAGCCGTGCGGAGTACCAGAGGTCGATTTGTTTGCCTCAAGACTGGGCAAGCCGGAGCTGAAAGTGCGTACCAGTGGCGGCCTGATCGAGGATATAGAGGTTATCCGGGGCTCTCCCTGCGGAGCCACCTGGCATGCCGCCTCGGCCCTTGTCAAAAAGACCGTGGCCGAAGCCCCATCCCAGACCGGCCTGTTCTGCCAGCAGTATCCATGTCGGGCAGTACGGGGTACACCAGGTGGGATTCATACATCAGGCGACCTGCATAAGGACGCCATGGAACGGGCGCTGGGCCTGCCCACCCAGCTCTGCATACCAGCCCAATCCCGCCCGATCAAGATAAGGAATGGAGCAGTGGAGGCCTGAGGTGTACGCCAATATCAACCGCCAGGACCTGGTTGAGGCGGCTGCAGACTGTCTTGGCCGCGCCCAGATAGCGCTTCCCCCGTGGGTCGAGGAGAGGATATCAAAGGCGAGTCTTGAGGAGAAAAATCCGGTGGCGAGGTCCAATCTCCAGGCCATGCTGGACAACCTGCGCATCGCACGTGAGCAGGAGGTTCCCATCTGTCAGGATACCGGACTGGCCGTATTTCACCTCGAGATCGGCCAGCAGTGCAGCATTAAATTTGATGTCAACAGCGCTCTGGCGGAAGCAGTTCGCCTGGCCACAAGAAAGGTGCCTCTTCGCCCAAACGCTGTCGATCCCATCTCGAGGAAGAATACGGGCGACAACACAGGCCCCGGAGTCCCCTGGATAATGACCGAGGTTATCGAGGGGGAGACGGTTCGGATTACGGCATTTCCCAAAGGGGCTGGATCGGAGAATATGTCGGTCGTAGGAATGCTAAATCCAGCAGACGATCCGCTGGACTTCGTGGTGCGGGAAGTAGCAAAACGGGCAGCCAATGCCTGCCCACCGCTATTCCTGGGAATAGGCATCGGCGGCACTTTCGATGAGGCTGCTGCCCTTGCCAAGCGTGCTCTTCTGAGAGAGCCGAAAGAAGGGCCCTTGGAGATGGGATTGCTCTCCCGGATAAATGCCCTGGGCATAGGTCCTATGGGCCTGGGAGGGAGCAACACGGCTCTTGGGATAAGGATCGAGACTGCCTGCTGTCATACTGCTTCACTGCCGGTGGCGGTCAACTTCCAGTGCTGGGCAAATCGCAGCGCATCTGCGCTCGTCAGGGAGGATGGATGGATCGTATCCTGAGGACTCCGGCGAAACTGGAGGACATCCTGGATCTCGAGGCCGGGGACTTTGTCAGCCTCAGCGGTCGAATATACACAGCAAGGGACAAGGCTTATGCCGCCATCAGGGAGAGGGGAGCGCCAGTGGACCTGGTGGGATCTGCGATCTATCATTGCGGACCGATCATGCAGGATGGGCGGGTGATCTGCGCCGGACCGACTACAAGCAGTCGCCTGACCAGATACACCGAGGAGATGCTGGATCGAGGGGTCCGGATCTTCATAGGAAAGGGCGGGCTTCCCGGCGACTCCGGACTCATCCGGGGAAGGGCAGTATACCTGGCATACACAGGAGGCTGTGGAGCAGCGGCAGCAAGACAGCTGAAGGCGGTCAGATCTCACCTTCCAGATCTGGGGATGGCAGAAGCGGTATGGGAGCTTGAAGCTATTGACATGGGCCCGATGATCGTGGCGATGGATGCCCATGGAAGGGATATCTACGAAGAGGTGAGATCATCGGTGCGGACCAGGCTGGCTGGCAAGACCGATTCGGATTGAGGCTTCCGCTGCTGAGGGAAGCGGCCAGGGATGTCCGTTACCTGGCAGAACGAGGATTTCCCGGGGATTCGGCCATTCGATTCGTGTCTGACCACTACCGTCTGCCTGTGGAGGATCGTTTCATCCTGGCCAGAGCGGTGCAACCGGGCTGGGTGTCCAGGTCTCGTCAGGCAAAGATAACAGGCTTGGATGGTCTGAAAGGCAAGAGACTGGCGGTGGATGGGTACAACGTCCTCATCACGACAGAGAGCCTGCTCGGAAAATGTCCTGTCTTCATCTGTGACGACGGTTTTTTGCGCGATGTCCGTGGGGTCTTTAAGAGCTACCATTCGACGCCGGTTACCGCTCGTGCCCTAAAGGAGATATTGGATCTGCTCAGAGAGGGAGGACCTTCCAGCTTTACGATCGTACTTGACCAGCAGATCAGCCATTCGGGGCTGTTGGCCGGCAGGATGCGCCGGCTCATCTCCAGGGCTGGTTTATGCGGAACTGCTGCGACTTGCCCGGCAGCAGACTGGTGGCTGAAGCATTTTGAGGGAGTGGTGGCAACCGGGGACGGAAGCGTCATCGATGCCGCTTCTGAAGTGGTGGACCTGGCAGCAGAGGTGGCAAGGAGGCAAAATATCGTCCTTTCTTCGCTGCAAAAGTCCCCCCTTGATGGCTGAAACTAAAAGCCCTGCAGGCGATCCCGCACTGCTATTTCATGCCACCCGCCCAAATGACCTGACCTGCAACCTGCAGCCGGAATTGAGGAGAGCATTCGATTCTTCTTTCCTGCAGATTTCAAGGCGCTATCATCGCATGAGTTCCTGATCGGAGGCCTGATGCAGATGGCAGCCTGAAGACGCAGGCAGTCTTTTGTGCGGCACCCGCCTAAATGGATATACACCTGGAATGCCGGGACCAGTCACGCGCCGTGGCAAATCCATTCATGCCTCGATTCATCCTGCGGAAATGTACCACAGGCAAAACATAATTTTAAATAAAGGCTCCAGCCAACTAGGTACAAGCAATGAAGGGGAAGGGAGATCCAAATGCTTTGGCTTGTCCGCCTCCCAAGGTTGGGACCTGCAGGCGCGGCAGAGAACGAATCGGCCTTTCTCTTCAGGGGTGAATGCAGATGCTGTTAAGAGGAATTGCAATCGCGCTCCTGGGGCTTCTGGTGCTGGGATCGACCGCCCAGGCTGACCCTCTGTACTTCGCTTTAAGCGAGCACACTATGACCTCGGAGGTGGACGAGTGCGGCGTCCCTGCCGACAGTCGGGTCACCTTTGACACCACCGACGTCCAGGCCATCTCCTGGCTCAAGATCTGGCGGGACCACCGTCCCCATCCGGTGGAGTGGCGCTGGTACTCTCCCAACATGAGGGTGTATCACCGCACCTTCGGGATCATTCCGGCCATCGACGGACCTGTCGGGTACTGGGGCTCGAACATCTGGAGCGGCCTGCCCATCGACGGATATGAGGTGGCCATGATGCCTGGTACCTGGAAGGTGGATGTGATAGTGGACTTCCGAAAGGTGCTTACCGAATACTTCAATATCGGCGGCCATCAGTCGCCAGGCTGTTGAACACAGCTGCCGCCACACTGTCAGCAGTTCCGCTGGAATCAGCGTAGCGGCCGCAAATGCCATTTTCCCCCAGTTCCTGACACATCCTGCATACACCTTGAAGAGCACGCTCGACATATTTCAGAATAAGCATTATCTACAACCTCGGATATCTTGAGATACCGGTCGTGCCGACGGCAAGCTGGGATGGTTTTCGTGCCGAAATACCCTCAGGGAGAGAGTTGGATCATGAACGAGCTTGAGTTTGGTGGGAGGAGCCAAAAACCCGATATCCGCTGGCTCCATGACATCAGAGAGGTCGTGTACGATCAGTTGTGGCTATCCACGGCAGATGATCGGGAACTGTACTACATGTACCGTGACCTTTACCTGAGCCGGTCGGATCGGGATATGCTTGTTGAGAACGATCTACGCTACGACATCACCATCATCCCTCCAGGCCGCATGGGCAAGGAGTTCGTCAAGACCGCAGGCCACTACCATCCGCCGGCCTGCGGATCGGATATCACGTACCCCGAGATCTACGAGGTGCTTGAAGGAGAAGCCCTCTACCTGCTGCAAAAGGAGGACGCATCCGACACAGCAGCGGTGGTGGCTGCGGCCGGAGACAAGGTGATAATACCACCAGGATACGGGCATATCACCATCAACCGCTCGCTGCACGTCCTCAAGATGGCTAACTTCGTGAGCCGATCTTTCTCCTCCATCTACGAGCCAATCCGGAACATGGGCGGAGCTGCCTACTTCTTCACTGAAGAAGGCTTCATCAAAAATCCGAGGTACACCACGGCTGGAGATTTGCGCCGTGTAGCCCCGCCATCCGAGGGTCAGCTAAAAGCACTTGGGATGACCAAGAAGAGGG
>MVQI01000035.1 GCA_002067795.1 Methanosaeta sp. PtaB.Bin039 | reverse complement strand
GCATAAAGCACATCTGCCAGGAAGTTGGCGGCAAGCACGCAGCAGGCTATTACCAGGAAGCTTCCGTGCAGCAGAGGGTAGTCCCTGGCCAGCACAGCGTCGTAGATCAGCGTTCCCATGCCGCCCCATGAGAATATGATCTCCACAAGCAGAGCGCCGGAGACCATGAATCCAAAGTCAAGAGCTATTACGGTAAGGAGAGGCAGCATTGCGTTTCTCAGAACATGGCGGAACAGGACATCCCTCTCCGTCAGGCCCTTTGCCCGTGCAGTTAGCACAAATCCCTCCTCCACCACCTGAATTACTGAGCCGCGCATGATGAAGTAGTTGTAGGCGGCGCCAAACAGTGTCAGAACAAAGACGGGAAGCACCATGTGCCATAGGATATCAAATGCTTTATCCAGGCCGTCCAATCCGCCTCTGGTGATCCCGCTTAAGGGAAATATCCCCATGTGGAAGGCGAAAACCAGAACGAAGAGCATGGCAAGCCAGTAGTGTGGCATCGAGTAAACGAAGAGGAAGAGCGAAGTGATGCCGGTGTCCTTCCTGGAGTTGCGCCGCCAGCCTGCCGCTGCGCCGACTACGATGCCCAGGATAGCACTCAAGAACACCGACGGGATCAACAGCACAATGGTCCACTTCATCTTGTAGGCGATTACATCCCAGACCGGCTGAGAGAAATGGAATGAATAGCCCAGGTTGCCCTTCAAAAGCTCCTCAAGATATGAGAGGTACTGCTCTGGCAGAGGCCGGTCCAGACCGTATTGTGCTTTGAGCTCTGCCACCAGATCAGGAGCCCGATAGTAAACCTCCTCGCCCAAGATGCTGATGAAAGGATCGCCGGGCATCATCCTGGGAATGATAAAGACCAGGGTCACTATGATGACGAGGGACACGAAATATCTGATAAGCTGGCGGGCCAGATATCCTGTGCGGTTGGTCATCCCCTTCTGCTCTTCTCTTATATTGCTAACATGAGCGATTATGTGGCATTGCCATAGTCCAGAAAGTAAACGAAAAAATGATAACAGGTGAGAGGGATAAGGATCACCTCCCCACCGGCTTTATACTAAACCAGGATTGATGACTCGTCAGCCCATAGCCGTCCAATGATATCCATCCCTCAAATCTATCGCTGCGATATGGGTAGATAGATTTACTCCAATAGAGGGGAATGCCAGGCAGGTTCTCTGCGTAATAATCCTGCAGATCGTAAACTGCTTTCGAGAGCTCCTCCTGGTCCTTTGCGGACATCGTTGCATTGTAGAGGTCCGAGAACCTCGGATCTGTGCAGGTCCCATACTGAAGCGGCACCAGATCGATAGTGGCAAAGCCAAGCGCAGTCATATATGGGTCGTGAAAGTCTATATGCATATCATAGCTGCGATCGGTCCAGACAATCTTCTGTAGCACAGGCAGCTCGTTTGTATAGGGCTCAAACTCGATGCCAGCTTTCCTCAGCATGTGGCTGAGCATCTCGGCAACTCTCATATGCTTCTGGTTGTTCCAGGCGATCACCTGGAACTTCAGCTCCGGGCCATTGGGCAGATTCCTTATGCCGTCTCCATTGGTGTCGATGAAGTTGAGAGAATCGAGGATCTCATTGGCCCGAGTAAGATTGTACTCCAGCCTCGGCAGATCCGGATTCGATTCCACTATACTTGAGGGCAAGATCCCAGCACCTGGCGCCTCCCCATAGCCCGCCTCAATGGCATTGACAAGAGACTGATAATCAATGGAGTAGGATAGAGCCTTTCTGAAATCGGTCATGTTGAGCGGATATTTCTTGTAGTTAAAGATAAGCAATGGAAGCCCTGGGTCGGGTCCGACCTCAATGGCCACCCCTTTCTCTCCGATGAGCGAGGGGGCCAAAACGCCCTCCGGGGACTCGTCTATTAGGACATCTATCTCTCCTTTCTTAAGGGCAAGGAGCGCAGAGTCCACCGTTCGGAAGTGCTTCCACTCGATCCTGTCTATTGCAGGTTTACCCTTGAAATAATTTGGATTGGCTTTGAAGTACGCAGCGTCAGCCTCTCTATCGATCTTCTCAAAGATGAACGGCCCACAACCGATCATGCTGTCAGGCTCGCCATATTCTCGTGGCTTGTCCACCTTCTCCCAGACATGCTTTGGTACAATATAGACTGATGGGAAGATCGACTTGATAAAATAATAGGCATATGGCTCTTTTAGGTGGATCACACCTGCATGGCCCTCTAGGACTTCGACGTTATCAAGATAAGCGCTCAACCAGCCGCCCTGGCGATAGAGTTGATTGTCACGCCAATACTCATACGTGAACTTCACATCTTCAGCAGAAACAGGTTTCCCGTCGTGCCAGGTGGCATTCTTCACAAGATGAAATTTGATTGAGCTTCCATCAGATGATACATCCCATTTGTCGGCAAGACATGGCTTTGGTGTAAAGTCCGAATCGAATACTGCCAGTCCGACATGGGTTGCACCATATAGCTCATTTAAATAGTTATATGAAGGACGCTTCAGTGCATTGAATACTGGTGGGAATTCCATTGAGTATAATCCCGCCCGCAACGTGAGGGCATCGCCTGAATATTCGTCTGTCGAAGATGCGCACGATGTCGGAGCAAGAAGCAAGATGGAGCTGAACACCATGGCTGTGAGGCAAAATTTCATGTTCTTAGAAAAATCGGCTTTCTTTCGATGGCTGTATCTCTTCGTTCTCGTTTTCATATCGTTTTTTCCCTCCAGTTCGTGATGTGTTAAATGGGATTTACGCGTCTTAGTATTAATACTATTCTAAAGTATATGTCTTACTAGTGAAAAATTTTATATATTGGTATTACTAAATCAGCTTTATAGAGATTGATGGCATACGGAGCTGATTATGGGGTGAGCTGTGAATACGGGGGCATGATCAATGGCAGACTAGGTATCGATGTGAGAA
>MVQI01000034.1 GCA_002067795.1 Methanosaeta sp. PtaB.Bin039 | reverse complement strand
TGGCAGGTTCCACAAGGCCTGCCAGCAATTGGAAAAACTTTATGGTAAAAAACAATTGCGCTTGGAGGCCACAATCTACATTATTAAATAGGAATATATGGATGAGACTGAAAAGAGTATGCGAAGATAAATAATAAGAAAAGAGGGGACCTGGACCCAGGTCCGTCTATCCGTAGAGCTTCTTTATGCCGGCTGCGTCACCAAGTCCCAGAGACCTCTGTGGAGCGTTATAGAAGCCCATGATCTGGGCGAGGTCGTACTTGTAGAGGCTGTGCAGGTAGGTGTCTCCCATGCCAACCGTATGGCCAAGCTCGTGTGTGGCAACGGTCTGCAGGTCGAGGATACTGTATTCCGGGATCGCATTGCCCTGGCTGTCCCTTACAAGCCTGGTCTTCGCCAGGTCAGTCGTCCAGCCCCACCGCGCGTTGTAGACAACATCCGACTCCAATGCCCGGTAATACGTTCCAACCTTGAGATCTGACCGGGTTGTGTAGTAGGTGCGTGAGTATGCCAATGCATCGCTGTACACCTTCTTCCAGGCGTGGACGTTTCTTCCATCATAGCGGTCGACGCTTACGTAACCCGATGATGTTACCAATCCGGTATTTGCGAAAAGGTTCCTTGTCGGCGAATCCCAGGCGTTCGCCGCTATAGCTATCCCGCCTGCAGCGCCTACAGAAGAAAGCCCCTCCGCATAGAGCGCAGTATCTGTCCGAAGATAGAGCTTCAAGTTGGGATTGTTTGTCCAGCGGTATCCCTGCAGGACGTAAGCGCGTGGATCATTCCAGTTGGCATAGTCGTCTTCGTCTGCGTCCGCCGGAATCGTTCCATAGCTGGTCTGGGCTGTCTGGCCAGATCGCTCCTCATTTCTTGCCGCCAGGCCGAACTTCTGCACCCCGTCACCCGACATGTAAAGGCCTGAGACCGTCATGCCCATGTCGCCTGAGGATAGGATGTCGGCTGACTGCTGGTCAAAGCAGCTGACGCCCATGACCTGTGCGCCCCCGACCAGAGCAGACCTGTCCTGGGCTGCGCCGGAAATTGTGGAAGACAGGAAGCCGTCATCGGAGAAGGAGGCAGCAGCTGCCATGGTATTGCTGGGCGAATCTGACTGGATGGCAAAAAGACCGCCGCTTCCGGCGAGGTCGGTCTCCTGGCTGAGCAGGCCGCCCTGTGGAGTGGCCATAGCCGAGGAGGAGGTCTGAAGCCTGCCGTCCACGCTAGCAGTCTTGCTGATGGAGAAGCTATTCTTGGAGCTGTCCCGGCCGGATATGGATTCGGTCACGGTGCTCTGGCCATCTGAGCTGGCCTCGAGCTTTCGGCTGGCCGTTCCCAGGCCCAGGCTGGCCTGGTCGGTCAGCGATCCGGCCTGGGCAATGCTGTATTTTCCGGCTATGGAGACTTCACCGGTTGAGCTCTCCGTGCCGAAGTTGGAGTTCACGCCGCTGGCCGGCGACAACAGTAGCAATGTGAGAAAAACCGCCGACAGAGCCGCGGTTGTTTTGCCGTATAGCACAATTACCCCTCAGACACTTGTTGATTATGCAATAGAAAAATGTGCAGATACATAGCATTTGCGGGATATTCAGGCAATTTATAGAAGAACCGAATCTGAGTGGTGATCCAGGCTGCCTATTTCCCTGTAAAGCTGGTCCGTAGGTCAGCCATCCGTCTGGCATTTTCCATCTATATTGACAGCTGCAATCGAACTCTTCGACCCCAATCCGGAGATTATGCAGCAAGCTGGTGTCAGAATAGATGCAAAGAGAGGAAAGAGTCATCGGCAAAGCCGATCAGGCCTCAAATTTCATGCCGTACCTCGGTTAATATTCCAAAGCAAGAAAAAAGAATACGGGAACCCGACAGGTTCCCTTAATCAAGATTACGGCACTCCGTAAATCTTGCGAATACCAGATGTGTCTCCTGCACCCAGACTCCGCTGTGGGGCATCGTAGAAGCCCATGATCTGAGCAAGGTCATACTTGTACAGCTTGTGGAGATATGTATCTCCCAGGCCAAGTGTGTGACCCAGCTCGTGAGTGGCCACGGTCTGCAGGTCCAGAACGCTTGATTCCGGAATTACCTTGCCATCTTTATCCCGTATCAGATATGCTGCTCCATCAATGGTTGTCCAGCCATAGCGTGTGTTGTAGACCACATCAGAGTCTACCGCTTTCTTCCACAATGTCGTGCCCACTTTCAGGGTCTTAAGCCTGGTGTAATATGTGGTGCTGTAGCCAAGCGCGTCGGAGGTGTCGTACTTCCAGAGATGCACGTTCTTATAATCCAAGGCCTCCCCGCTGGTAGTGGTCGTCACAAAGCCAGTATCCAAGAAAAGGTTCTCTTTGGCAGCCGAATCCCATATGTTCGCAGAGGTCGCTATTGTGCTGGCAGCAGTTGTCTTGAGATTGGCAGGAACCGAGCTCTCTTTGAGATATATCTGCAATTTTGGATCCACAGGCCACCGGTATCCTGAGATCACATAGGCATTAGGGTCGTCGTAGTAGCCGTATACCCCACTGATGATTTCTGAATCTGTGTCAGAGGTCCGTCCAGACCGCTCCTCATTTATCGCGGCCAGGCCGAACTTCTGCAACCCGTCCCCTGAGAGGTACAGGCCAGAAACGCTCATGCCAAGGTCGCCTGAAGAGAGAATGCTGGCCTTCTGCTGGTCGAAGCAGCTGACGCCCATTACCTGCGCATCTCCACCCAGAGCGGAGCGGCCCTGAGCTGCTCCGGACATCGTGGATGACAGGAAGCCATCATCGGAGAAGACGGCAGCCGCGGCGATCTTATTCTCGGGTGAAGCGGATTTTATAGCGAACAGCCCGCCATCTCCGGAGAGGTCGGTCTCCTGGCTGAGCAGGCCGCCCGCCGGTGTGGCCGCCGCGGAGGAGGAGGTCTGAAGTTCCCCGTCCACGCAGGCGGTCTTGCTTATGGAGAAGCTCTGCCCGGAGCTGTCCCGGCCCGAGATGGAGTCGGTCACGCTGCTTTGGCCCTGCCCGGTTGCCAGAAGATTTCGACTGGCTATCCCCTGGCCGAGACTGACCTGGTCGGTTAAGGAACCGGCCTCGGCCAAACTAAACTTTCCAGCAATATTGACCGCTCCGGTAGAACTCTCCGCTCCAAAGTTAGAGGTTATGCCGCTGGCCGGCGATAGGAATAACAATGTTAGAAGAACCGCCGTCAGGGGCAGCGTCGTGGTTGATTTGTTGAATAGCATAATTACCCCACTTAAACTAGTTGATGTATAGATAGAAACTTTGCTGATACATAGCATTTACGGGGTGTCCCGGCAAAAACAAGATAAGGATCACCACTGATAAAGTCTCACGGATGTCCTCGTCTCTCATCTATTCCACGAGCTTTTTTGGGCGACGCAGAGGGTGGAATGCTGATTGCCAGGAGCAAGCTTCTGCCACAACCTGCCGAGGGGGCCTCAGAGCCCGCCCCTGGAGATGGGCCAGAACTCTTAAGACCGTTCATGAGTCATGGGAGATTGGGACTTGGCTTGCTGGCCGGCGCCAGCGAGGCGCGAGGTGTCCATGATATCAGATGCAGTCGGCAAGTGGGAGGAGTTCATCCGCTCCCGGTACTGGGACGATCTGCTGGAGCTGGCAGAGTCCTACCCGGCGTCCAGGAGCCTCTGCCTCTCCTTCCCCGACCTGGACAGATACGACCCGGAGTTCGCCGACGAGCTTTTGGAGAACCCTGACCGCATCCTTGAAGCCGCCCACATCGCGCTTTTGGAGATGGACCTGCCGCTTGAGGCGGACTTGAGCGGATCTCACGTGCGAATCGTCGGGCTTCCCAGGCATTACAAGACGAGGGAGCTGCGATCGGACCACTTAGGAAAGCTGATCGGAATCGAGGGCCAGGTGCGCACAGCCACCGAGGTGCGGCCAAAGATCGTTTCCGCCGCTTACGAATGCCAGCGCTGCGGCCACACATTCCTTGTGGACCAGTCGGGGACCAAGTACTCCGAGCCATATGAATGCCCGAACGATGCCTGCGACAGGCGGGGACCGTTTCGCTTCCTCCTGGACAGATCGCGCTTCGTGGACGCCCAAAAGGTGCGCATCCAGGAGTCGCCAGAGGATCTGCGTGGAGGCGAGCAGCCTCAAACACTTGACGTCGAGCTGGAAGACGACATCGCCGGCAAGATCTTCCCGGGGGACCGGGTTGTAATCAACGGCATGCTCCGCTCATATCAGCGGACGACCCAGACCGGCAAGAGCACCTACTTCGACCTCTTCCTCGACGGCAGGGCTGTCGAGATGACAGAACAGGAGTTCGAGGAGATCGACATCTCGCCAGAGGACGAGAAGCTGATCCTGCAGCTCTCCCAGGACCCCGATATCTATGGCAAGATCACCCGATCCATAGCTCCCTCGATCTACGGCTACCAGGACGTAAAAGAGGCCCTGGCTCTGCAACTGGTATCAGGCTTTCCCAAGCGCCTGCCTGATGGCGCCCGCATCCGCGGAGACATCCACATACTACTGGTCGGCGACCCTGGAATTGCCAAGTCCCAGCTGCTGCGCTACATGGCAAAGTTATCGCCCCGGGGCATCTATACGTCCGGCAAGAGCTCCACCTCCGCCGGGCTGACTGCAACTGCTGTCAAGGACGAGCTTGGGGACGGACGCTGGACCATCGAGGCTGGCGCTCTGGTCCTGGCAGACAAGGGGATCGCTGCAGTGGACGAGATGGACAAGATGACAACAGAGGACCGCTCTGCGCTCCACGAAGCGATGGAGCAGCAGACCATCAGCGTGGCCAAGGCCGGGGTGATGGCCACCCTCAAGTCCCGATGCGCTCTTTTGGCCGCGGCCAATCCAAAGATGGGCCGGTTCGACAAGTACGAGCCGGTTGCGCCTCAGATCAATCTGACGCCGGCGCTCATGTCCAGATTCGACCTGATCTTCGTTCTGACCGACGACCCTGACACCGCGCGCGACTCCAATATCGCCGGGCATATACTGCAGAGCAACTATGCAGGAGAACTATCAACCCAGAAGGCCTTCAACCCTGACATAACCCAGGAGCAGATAGATCAGGCGATGGTTGTGATCAAGCCGGAGATCGAGCCTGAGCTGCTTCGCAAGTACGTGGCCTATGCCAGGAAGAAGGTATTTCCCACGCTCACCGAGGAGGCGATGGAGCGGTTCAAGAGCTACTACATTGGGCTTCGCAACCAGGGGCAGGACTCCAACAAGCCGGTGCCAGTCACAGCCAGGCAGCTTGAAGCCTTGATTCGTCTGGGCGAGGCCAGCGCCAGGCTGCGGCTGAAGGACAGGGTGACACATGAAGACACCGAGCGGGTGATACGAATCCTGGAATCGTGCCTGAAGAAGGTGGGGGTTGATCCGGAGACCGGGCAGCTTGATGCCGACGTGATAGCCATAGGAATGAGCAAGACCACCCGTGACAAGACCAAGATCATCAAGGAGCTGATCAGAGAGATGGGCGGAAAGGAGGGTGTCTCAGAAGAGGCGGTCATAAGCAGGGCGGAGGCTGACGGGATGGAGCCGAGCCGGGCCGAGGAGATCATCACCAGGCTGCGTCAGGGTGGGGAGATCTATATCAACCGTGGGCTGCTCCGCCTGGTCAGGGATAGCTGATCAGACCAATTCTCGCGCTTCCTTCGTCCCAGTCGCCGGCCAAGCAGCGATCGCCGGGTTTATCAGGAACCTGGCGAAAATAATGCTCGACGATGACAGAAAGATGTGAACGGCTCTCAGCTGAGCCGGCGTCGGTCAAGGCCCAGCCTCCACAGTTCGGCCATGCGCACGCCCTCCAGGAAGAGGGCTATACGGGCGAGGCAGATATGCTTCTCAAGACCCATCGATCCGGAGCCGAGGTACTTGTGGCGGTTTGCGACTGCGAGCTTGTTGGCTGCAGTTTTGAGGAGGAAAACCTTTTCTTGGAGGTATCGCCCGGCTTTTTCGGTGAGGAGAAGGCCTGCTTCAAAGACGTTGAAAAGGCTTTGCATCGGGCCACCATGGCCAATTTTGTTGGGGAGAAGGCCGTGGCATGTGCGATCTCGCTCTGCTACGTTGAGGCTGAGAACGTTCTTCGGATCGGGGGGATTCCCACAGCCCAGATGGTGAGAATGTGAAGAGCGTCTGCCCGGCCTGCGGAGATCCGTCAGAGGAGGGAATGTGCGACCGATGCGTGCTTTCCGCTGCGCCGATTCTGCAATGCCCTGACGTTTTGGAGGTTATCGTATGCCCCACCTGCGGAGCCAGCCTGGAGGGCAGGAGATGGATCCCTGCCAGGGCTGCCCATGGCGAGCTCATCCGTCAGGCAGTGCTCGGCTCCTCGCAGGTCTGGCCTGGCATTGAAAGACCTCAGCTGGAGATGGTAATCAAGCCCCGTGGAGAGACCCGTTTCCTGGCCCAGGTGAAGGCAAGCGGAACTTACAGAGGCCTTGCTGCAACCGGCAGCTGTGATATCCGGGTCAAGCTCATCAAGCGGGCCTGTTCGAGGTGCAGCCGGCTGGCAGGCAAGTATTTCGAAGGCACTATTCAGCTCAGAGGGCACGAGCACCCCCCGTTGGAGAGCGAGATGATCGCAGCTGAGGATATGTCGCTTCAGATGGCCGAGGCAGGATATCAGAAGGGCGATCCGTTCTCCTTCATCCAGGACATCAGGAGGGTGCGGGGGGGAGTCGATCTTGTGGTCGGGTCCACCCACCTGGGCCGGCAGATCTCAAAGGCTCTGCAGCAACGGTTCGGAGGCCGCATTTCGGAGACCGCCAAGCTGGTGGGGGCAAGGGACGGAAAAGACATCTATCGCACGACCTTCCTTATCCGGCTGCCCAGGCTGAGGAATGGCGATGTGCTGTTGTCGAAGGGGAGAACGCTGGTGGTCGAGGGCTTCGATCTGAAGCGGACCATTGCAAAATCACTGGATACCGCTGCCAGGGTTTACCTCACCGAGGATGAAGCAGTGGAGGCGGAGGTCCTGGGAAACAGGTCGGATTCGGAGAGATGCCTGGTGATCTCAGTGGACAGTTTTGCGGTGGAGATAATGGTTCCATCAACCTATCAGACCGTTATCGCGACGAGGCCGGCAGGCCTTAACCTGAATCCCGGAACCGAGGTGGAGGTGTTGAATACATCAAAGGGATACCTGGTGATCGGGTGAAAATTATAAAAAAGATTCGCCGCGCCACTACCACAAAGTTATTAAACTAGTTTTGCGCAGTTCTTAACGATAGAAGCTCGCGTATGAGCTGATATTCGAGCATATCATCACCATCACGCCCCAGCGGGGCCGCTCGGGCACTCAGCGTTGGGCGTTTCTATCGAATAATCCATGAAGCTGATGCCTGGACACATAAGTAGTCAGATAGATGCACTTTCACGATCATTCATCCCACATTGAACCGAAACAGGGCGTGAGACGGGTATTTTGGCGGAAGGACTGTGGATTTAAGCTGGGTGAGACCGGTATAGCGCAGCCCTCTCTGAGGTGCCCCTGGTGAGTGTCGCTTTTATCTGACTATTTTAAAATTTGGAGTGTCTTATATGCAAAATGTTGATACAACCAAGTATGTAATTTATGCTGATATCACCGCAGATGGCATTGTGGAACGGCCGGACGTGGTGGGGGCCATATTCGGGCAGACCGAAGGGCTGCTTGGCAGCGATCTGGATCTTCGGGATCTGCAAAAGACTGGACGGCTTGGGCGCATCGATGTCCAGATCACCTCCAGCGGCGGCAAGTCCACCGGCACCATCTCCATACCATCCAGCTTCGATAAGGTGGAGACTGCTATCCTGGCCGCTGCTCTGGAGACCATAGATCGGGTTGGTCCCTGCATCGCCCGCATTCAGTTAAATAAAATAGAAGATGTTCGCGCCTCCAAGAGGAAATACGTTATCGAGCGGGCTAAGCGCATCCTCGGCGAGATGTTCGAGGAGAACATCCTGGAGACCGAGGAGATCACCGAGGAGATAAAGCAGTGCGTCCGTGTGGAGGAGATCACCCACATAGGACCGGATAAGCTGCCCGCAGGACCCAATGTCCTTGACTCCGACGCCATACTTGTTGTCGAGGGGCGGGCTGATGTCCTCAACCTTCTCAAGTACGGCATCAAGAACGCCGTGGCAGTTGGTGGGACCAACGTTCCTTCCACCATAGCAGACCTGTGCGCCAAGAAGGTCGTCACCGCTTTTACCGATGGGGACAGGGGCGGTGAGCTGATCGTAAAAGAGCTGCTTCAGGTGGCAGACATAGACTATGTGGCCAGGGCTCCCGAGGGCAAGTGCGTGGAGGAGCTGACGCAAAAAGAGATCGTGCGATCGCTTCGGCAGAAGATACCGGTGGAGCAGGTCCTCGACTTGTACAAGATCAAGCCGCAACCGAAGAGGAGAAGGGACCTCGCAGCAAAGAGGAAGAGCCTGATCAGGGAAAAGCCACTTTGCATAAGAAACGTAACCCCTGTCGGCCCCCGCGTGGAAGCAGCCCATCCCAGGCCGGAGGTTGCCTCACACCGCCTAATCCAGAGGGAGGTCCTGGCTCCAAGGGTCATAGCACCCCCGGTCGTGCAGCATCCTGCTCCTGAGATCCCCGTGGTTGCAGTGGCTGAGCCGGAGCCCCTCTCAGAACAGGTGGAGTGGTTCAGGCCACATGTGGATGAGCTCAACGGCACCCTGACCGCCCGCCTCTTTGACCGCAATCAGAACGCTCTGCGGGATGTGGCTGTGAGGGATCTGGCCCGAGAGCTCAAGGACTCCAACGGGGATGTGACAGGCGTGGTCTTCGACGGCGTGGTCACCCAGCGCCTGCTGGACATCGCCGCAGAAAAGGGGCTGGAGTATCTAATCGGGGCTAAGATGGGCAATATCGCCAAGAGCCCGGTCGGCGTCAAGGTAATAACCAAGGAGCTGTGAGCCGAAAGGCTCATCCTTTATCTCGACGGGGAGCGTAGAGGGGCGAAAGAACCCGGTCTTTAGGCCGGGGATGCAGCCCCCCACCCTCCCGTTTATGCAAATCTATAAACACGATTATTCCGCATAAACTGCTATGCTCAAGTCGTTCAAGTACCGGATCTATCCCACCAAATCACAGGGATCGAGGATGGAGCGGACGCTGGACTTGTGCAGATGGGTCTACAATCAAACCCTTGCATACCGGAAAAGACGCTTTGGGAGAAGGAAGGCAGATCAACCTCGAAATACGAGACCCATAACCTCCTCCCGAAGTGGAGGGTTGAGAAGCCCGAACTGATCGAAGTCCACTCACAAGTTCTCCAGAATGTCCAGGAACGGATTTGAACTGGCGTTTAAAGCGTTCTTTCCGAAGGGTCAAATCGGGCGAGAAATGCGGCTATCAACATTCTGAGATTGGGGATGCAATCTCTTCGCAAACGCGATAGAAGCCCCTCCATTTAGGGAAGGGGAGCATTCACCTTTTCCTGCAACGTTTCCGCCTTTTGCGAAAAAGAAGATCGGCTCATGTCGATACGGTAACAGGCGATTATGTCTCGGCGAGATCCTCCCATATTCTCGTCACATCCATCTCGGCAGCAGTAGCCCTGGCCGTCCGGTCGTATAGTGCCCCCCCCTGGCGGCAGCTCCAGGAATATCGAGGATCGCCTTTTTAAATGGGATAGACAGCCATCCCAGCACATGGAATACAAGCAGTGCATCGTGGTGCGGGAAGACCTGAAGCTATCTGCAGGCAAATTAGCGGTCCAGGTGGCACATGCTGCCATTATGTCCCTGGAGAGGACAGACAGGGACATGGCAGAACGATGGAAGCGAGAGGGTCAGAAGAAAGTGGTCTTGCGTGTCAAGGATGCCGAGGCCCTGCACAGGCTGAAGTACGAGGCTGACCGCCTGGCTATACCGGCGGCGATCGTCGTGGACGCAGGCCTGACAGAGATACCACCAGGCACAGTGACATGCCTGGGTCTTGGGCCGGCCTCGCAGTCAGACCTCGACCGCGTGACAGGCAGGCTCAGCCTTTACTAGAGGCGGCACACACAACCCCTATGGGACCGGTAAATCCAGAAACTGTCCATTTCCCAAATGGAGAACTTTCCGCCAGAGCATATATGCTGCTGCTATAGCCGAAATCTGACAGTTGGGCCAGCCTGATGGGATTTAGCTGGCATCTGATAAGAGTGACAAATCAATGATTCCCTCATCGAGAAAAGACCGCGACCTTGGGATGGATTTCTATATAACCAGCTCACCGGGGGTAGGCGGAGCTCTGCGCACCTGCCCTCAGGACTTCATTGTGGATGAGGTATTCTCCAGGCAGAGCTACGAGGGTGGGCGCTATCTCGTGCTGGAGGTCGAGAAGTCCAATTGGGATACCCACAGGCTTATCCGGGAGCTGGCCAGGGCCCTTCGCATAAGCCAGAAGAGGATCTCGGTGGCTGGCACGAAGGATAAAAGAGCGGTCACCAGGCAGAGGATGAGCATCCAGGGGGTGGAGGAGGAAGAGCTGGACAGGGTCAGGCTCAGCGATGTGGGCCTGAAGGTCCTGGGCAGGACCAACAGGCCGCTGGGTCTTGGAGATCTGCTGGGAAACCGCTTCGAGATAGTTGTGCGCTCTTTGCAGCCCGACCCCAAAGAAGCAGCAGCCCGTCTGGGCCGGATAACTGCGGAGATCGGTGAACTTGGCGGCGTTCCCAACTACTTCGGGGTTCAGCGTTTCGGGGACATCCGGCCGGTCACCCACCTGGTGGGCGAGGCGCTGGTAAGGGGGGACATGGAGCTGGCAGTCTTCCGCTACCTCGCCATGGCCTTCCCGGATGAGCCGGATGCGACCAGGTCAGCCCGCCAGAACCTCTGGGAGAGCCGGGACCTGGAGCAGGCCCTCCGATCATTTCCCCAGCACCTGAGCTTCGAGCTGGCCATGCTCAACTACCTGCTGGTCCATCCCGGGGATTATTCACGGGCATTCTCCGTCCTATCACCCAACCTGCAGCGCATGTTCGTCCACGCCTACCAGTCCTACATCTTCAACCGCATATTGAGCCGCCGGCTACAGAGAGGTCTTCTCTGGCAGCCCCACGTGGGGGACCGGGTCTGCTATCTATCTGGAGAGCTGCCAGATCCGCGCCAGACCGAGCTGGTCACCGAGGAGACGCTGCCAGCAGTGCTGCGTCTGGCCAGCCGCGGCCGGGCTTTTGCAACCCTGCCACTGTTCGGATTCCAGTCCGAGCTGGCCGAAGGCCTGCCCGGAGAGATCGAACGCGAGGTGATATCATCCGAGAGGGTGCGGGCAGAGGACTTCCAGATCTCCGAGAATCCCGCACTAGGTTCCAGGGGCACCAGGAGAACAGCGCTGCTTCCGGTTGCCCCGTCCTGGCAGATGAGGGGGGAGGATGCTGCTTTGGAGTTCTTCCTGCCTGCCGGCTCATACGCCACAGTGGTGCTGCGGGAGTATCAGAAATCCGAATCGACCACGAGTGGGCGATAGAGGCTTTAACCTGAAAGGTAGTGGATCGATCTATCAGTGGGAGATTCATCCCCTGGTCAGAAGGTGTATCCCCTTGTCCTACCATCTGAAAGACCCTTATGTGGTAGCGTACCGGCAGATCCATGCGATGGCCTCTTCGGAAGCAGACCTGGTGGAGATCCTGGAGCGGTCAAGCTGCTATGGCGGCTCAGCCTGGGCCCGCTATCATTACACCCAGGGCCCGCTGGTCCTCAGCTGTCGCTCTCTTGGAGACTGGTTCAGGTATCTTGTGCGGGCCGGCCAGGCAGACCTGGAACTGACATCGTCCAAACGTTCGGCTGGGATAGAATCGGTGATGGTCAAAGGGGACGAGATAGAGATCAGCTACGCAGGCCTTGGAGGCGGCGGGGTCGGCGCAACCTACACCAGGTCCCAGGCCGCCGACGTCATCCGCCACTGGTCCACAGAGGCGGGAGGAGGCAGGGTTGCCAGGGGCACGATAGTTGTCCCGAGGCGTGAAAGGCTGATAATAGGTGTTGACGATACCGATTCCAAGACCGAAGGGGCCACGTGGTCGCTCGTACACAACATAGCCTCCATGCTCGACAGGCCGGAGGCCAGGTATGTCTCGCATTCCCTGGTCCAGCTATTCCCGGTCCCCACCAAGACCCAGAACTGCGTATCGACTGTTGTGGAGTTCTCCTGCCTGCCATCCACCGATGGCGGCCTGGTAGAGGACTTCCGGGGCCTTCTGCAGAGGTATAGCGTCTCTGCAAACACTGGGATGGCTGTATGGAGGCGGTTTGATCCATCCCCTCTGCTTCCTTACTCCAGACGGGTACGCCTGCAGCGTATAGAGTATGAGGAGGCCCTGGAGGAAGCCTCCGCCCACCAGGTGGAAGTCGTAATGGACGGCCGCGGGCTGATCGGAGCGCTTGCCGCGCTTCCCTTCTGTGCTCACCCGGACCAATCGGTGCTGCCGGAGTGGATATGCCCATCGGACCAGAAGATGCTCTGAAGCTGGCCCTGGACATGGCCGGTGTGGTCGAGAGGGCGTATGTACCCGGCTATCCGGTGACTTCCCTGGCCATGGCAGCCGGGTCTAAGATGGCGGTTAACGAAAAAACGGCTCTGGAGAGGTGCCTGGGAGCTTCCGCCTCCGGCAGGCGCGCCTTGGTGGTGGTCAAGCAGCTGGGGATGAACGTGCTCTCAGATCCGCTTGCCATATCTGCAACCCACACCATCGGTGCTGGCCTGGTTGTGCTGGCAGGGGACGACCTGGGTCCCAGGGGCTCACAGCTCGAGATGGACAGCCGCAATTACGGGCCGGTCACCGGACTTCCAGTTCTGGACCCTGCCGATCCGGCTGACCTGTACTGCGCGGTCCTGGAGGCCTACAGCATATCTGAGGAGATCATGGCCCCGGCGATAATCAGGGCCTCCTCCCGGCTGCTTGGCGCCGTCTCCCCTGGACTGCAGCCCCGGGAGGGCTCTCCGTTCTCAACGAGCGAGGCGTGGAGGTCTCTCTCGGCTGGTGGGAGGCGGTTTGACCGGAGCATATGGGACCTGACAGCCAGGGGAAGGCACCAGCGGTTTCGCCAAAGAGCCCACCCGGCCATGCAGAGGGCCAGCTCAGCGGCAGTGTCAGAGATGCCTGAAAGATCTTCGGGCAGCCTCGGAATTATCGCAAGCGGCCCACCTTCCATTGAGGCAGCGGCCCTGGGCCTGCCCGTGCTGATGACGGCCTACGCCAATCCCATACCATGGCCTGCCGTCCTGGATTTCTTAAGCAGATACCAAACCGTGATGGTTGCAGAGGAGCCGGGGCCATTTCTGGAAAGCCATCTGCTGGCCAGCGGAAAGGTGATCGGTCGGCTCTCAGGCCACCTGCCTTACGGATGGGTGGAGAAAGAAGACCTGAAAGCCGCACTTAAGATCCTGTCAAACGAGAAGCCGCTGATAGAATCCCAGCCCCAGAGGGCATCTGACCGCTACAAGAAGACAATCTGCGATTCCTGTCCATTTCGGCCGCTCCTTGAGGCATTGAGCCGAATTGAGGTTCTAGTGGCCGGCGACGCTGGCTGCGTGATCCAGGCCAACCGTCCCCCTCTGCCGGCAGTGGACCTCGTCTATGGCCTCGGATCGTCCATAGGGGTAGCCTCAGGGCTAAAGACAAAGGGCCTGGCGGTGATAGGTGACTTCGCCCTTGCTCACTCGGGGATTTGCGGTCTTATTGATGCCCTATGGCAGAAGAGGGACCTGGTGGTCGTGGTGATTCAGAACAGGGTGGCGGCCATGACCGGCGGCCAGGAGACGCCTGACCTGACATCAGTCCTTCTAACACTGGTGCCGGACCTTATCTACGTTGATATGCCACGATCGGCTGAGCAACTGGAGTCGCTGATAAGAGGAGAGCTGGCCAGGCCCGGCACCTCTGTCCTGCTGGTCCGAGGCACCTGTCCTGCACCGCGGACCGCAGAATAGATAGCCCGGTCTTTTCCCGTATCAAATTCGCCTTGCTGGATTGCTAAGGCCGGAGCGGGAAGACCCCAGCTTTGGGCCGGGGAGCATTTCACGTCTGGGTAGCCACACTGGCCAATCCAGATCCCTCGGTGGATTCCGGCTTCGAAACCTCATTTTGACGCTGGTAATAGGTGTAGCCGCGAAGCGCCTTATGCATCTCCGAGAATAGCTGGTTGAGGAGCGTGCTTGGGTCATGGCGGTTCATGGTCTTTCGTATGTAGTCCTCAGTATCGTAGTTGAAGAACCGCAGCAGCTTCTCGCAGGTGTCTCCGTCGATGCGATTGCAGACGCTCCAGCCCTTCGCGTCGACGGCCAGGTGGATCTCGGTCACGCATCCCAGAAGATTATGGAAATCCCCCAGGGTGTCCTGGTAAGCGCCCAGCAGGAATATGCCCAGGTAGTAGTCCTCATCCCGGCACAACTTATGCATCTCAAGGCAGTCCCTGGGGCCGTCGCGGCCGCCGAACAGTTTTATCTCGCCGTCGGAGTCGCAGGTGATATCGGCGATGGTCCCGGCCTCGCCCGGCACCTCACGATGACGATGCAGCGGCATGATTGGGAATATCTGACCGACCCCCCACATGTCGGGAACCGACTGAAATAGAGAGAAGTTGCCGATGTACTTCTGCCCGACCACCTTGCGCAGCTCGGCGAACTCGGAGGATGTGTCATTTGCCTGTCGGGCCAGGTTGACCGCCCTCTGGCAGACCATTCCAAAGAGGCTCTCGCCCTTTGCCCTGTCCTCGAGGCTCACATTTCCCAGGTTGAACGAGGCCATGAGCTCGTCCCGGAAGTGCAGGGCATCGTGGTAATATTCCTTGTAGTTCTTCAGATTTATGTTTTTAAAGGCGAAGTAGAGCTCCTCTATCTGTGCCGGATCTCCTTCAGTTGGGTAGGCCAAGAAGGCGTCCTTTGAGTTCTTCTTGCCGATCACCTTGAAGACAAGGAAAGAATGATAGGCTGCGATTGCACGGCCGCTCTCTGAGACTATGGTTGGACACGGTACCCCCTCCTCCTCGCATATCCTCTGCAGGGTGTAGACAACATCGTTTGAGTACTCCCTCAGAGAGTAGTTGGCGCTGGACGGCTCTGCTGTCCTGGAGCCATCGTAATCAACGCTCAGTCCTCCGCCCACATTGTAGTACTCTATATCGGCAAGCCGCTTTATCTTTGCATATATGCGGGCAGCCTCGTTCATGGCATCCTTGACCCGCCTGATATCGGTTATCTGAGAACCTATATGGTAGTGCAGCATCTTGAGCCGGTCCAGCATCCCGTGATCTGCCAGGATCCTCATCATCTCAAGGGTCTCTGAGGTGGAAAGGCCGAACTTGGAGGACTCGCCTCCAGATTCCGCCCACCGGCCGCTGCCTTTTGAGAAGAGCTTGACCCGAATTCCAAGGGCTGGCCGCACGCCCAGCTCCTCTGCGCAGCGGAGGACATCGAATACCTCCTCAAACAGGTCTACCACGATGATGATCTTGTACATCTCGGAGAAGCTGATGGCCAGGCGGAGGTACTCCTCGTCTTTGTATCCGTTGCATATCAGCAGGGCGTCGGATGGAAGCTCAAGCGTGAGGGCTGCGAGCAATTCGGCCTTGGTCCCCACCTCAAGTCCGATATTGGTCCGGCTCCCGAACTGCAGTATATACTCGATTACCTCCTTCCTCTGGTTGACCTTCATGGGAAATACCGGCTGGTAGCGCCCCGGATAACTGAATTCTGCAATGGATCCGCAAAAAGCGCCGTAGATCTCCCGCAGGCGGTCGTCGATTATCTGGGGGAAGCGCAGTAGCACCGGAAAGCTCTCCTCGGTGGACTCGAGTGATCTGATTATGTCCATCACGTCCACGGAACGCTCCGAACTCTTGTATGGCATGACCTGGAGATTTCCCTTGTCGTTGATGGTGAAGTAGCCACCTCCCCACTCCCGAACCCCGTAAAGAGAGATGGAATCGTCAACCTTCCACATGGGATGCCCTCCCGTCGCGACCCATTCTGGTGTAGCTGCCTCCAGACCTATCCTCGAATCCGTAATGCCTGCTGTAACCATTAACGAACATGCCCCATCACCTCTCCGGTACCTCCATGATCTGAAACACCAGAACGGCAGACGGTACCATTTTGAGCCTGGGTTTAGTTGCGGTTTAGGTATTTAAATCTATGATACGGTGCCAGTTTTTCCAGGAACCTGGACAATCTTTAAGAGTGGAACCGGCAATGACACCGCCACGGAGATGCTTGGAGATGATGCACGATTTCTCGAGGGGCGACCAGCCCAGGACAACCCTCCCAGCCGAGGACATGAGCATAAGCGACCTTGCCTTCGGCATGTCCAGGATGGGTTTTCAGGCCGGCCAGCTGGGGCAGTCCCTGGAGGTCTGGGACCGGATGCTCCGGGATGAGGTGACGATATTCCTGGGTCTTGCCGGGGCCATGGTGCCGGCCGGGCTTCAGGAGATGATATCCTACCTGATCTCACACCGCCTTGTGGACTGCGTGGTAAGCACGGGAGCCAACCTATTCCACGACCTCTGCGAGGGGCTGGGAGTTATGCATTACCGAGGCGATTGCCAGGCAGACGATGCCAGGCTCAAGGAGTGCCGCATAGACCGGATCTACGATGTCTTCGTCTCCGAGGAGGAGCTGCACAAGGCCGATCTATTCATATCCGACCTGGTCAAGAGGCTGCCGACCGATCGCACCTACTCATCGCGGGAGCTGATGGAGATGATAGGGCGCGACGTCCCTGCCAGCACGATTCTGGGCGCGGCCCAAAGGGCGGATATCCCGGTATTCGTCCCTGCCCTCTCCGACAGCTCGATCGGAATTGGGATGGTCATCGCACGTCGTGAGGGCCATCCTGTCCTGGTGGACCAGATCCAAGACGTTGACGAGATCACCCAGATAACCGAGAAGTCGGAGAAGACCGGGGTTGTCTTCATCGGAGGAGGCGTCCCCAAGAACTTCATCCAGCAGACCAAGGTCATAGCCGAGCTTATGGGCAATTACCGGGGCGGCCATAATTACGCAATCCAGTACACCACAGACAATCCACACTTTGGAGGGCTGTCTGGGTGCACGTTCAGCGAGGCGGTATCGTGGGGCAAGGTCGACCGCCATGCCCGCATGGTCCAGGTATTCTCAGATGCCACCATCACCGTACCCCTCGTCGTGCAGGCGCTCCGGGAGAGAAGACTGAAGAGGCCCTCTGTGCCATGCTTCCGGTGGACGGAATCTGAGCTGGAGCTGAAGTATCAGAGACTTTAAAGACATGACCCTGGCATTTGCGGCTGAAAGCTGCCGATTTAATGGCGGCCATGGACAGATGATCGGCTCCTGACGGCCAGGTGGCATTCCCGGTTGCCCGGTTCCAGAGGCCGGTTATCCGGCCAGCTTGTATCAAGAAATTGTGATAGGGCAGGACCCGCGAGGGCTCCGCCCCATTTCCCTTCTCTTGCCAGAATTCAGAGACCTGTGGACGAGGCCAGGGCAAGGCTGGATGTTCGGCTGTCGTTTCCTTCCACCAATACCGCCCTGTTGCCAGACGTCCAGATATAGATCAGCTGCAGCCTATTCTTGCCGGTGATCTTTCGTATCTCCACAACATCGTGGCCGTTTACAACCTGCTTGCCGAATCGCTGCATTCCAGCTATAGGAGGATACGTCCATTCAGGCTGGTTCATGTAGTTGCGCCTGGCTGCCTCAGCCCTCTCCGGGCTTTCTGCCTCAAGAATTGTCACCTTGGCGTTGTATGTCTCTCCCAGGGGACCCCACTGGTAGACGCCTATCGTGCCGTTCACCTTGCCGATCTCCTCTGGTCCGTAAAAGCCCAACAGGTAATCGGTGATGTTCACGTTCTCCGTGCTCTCGTCGATCAGGGCCAGGAGCTTGAATCCGGAAGGCAGGTTATCGGTTGGCACACCTCCCGATCCGTTGGCCAGGACGGCATAGCCGCCCAGGACCGCTATAAGTGATGCGGCGACTAGTATAACGATGAGCCTGTTTTGCGTCATAGTGCAGTGCCATCTGCCTGCCATAAAATAAACCTTACCTTGGGGATGTATCAAGCCAGGGCTGCATCTCCTGTCTGCTCCACGACACCTCAAGCGTCGATTCAGGCCGTTGCTTCTTATCCTCCTCGTGACACGAAAGCAGCGTCGGCTCCCTGCCACTTCAGTGCAGATTCGGATTCGTCTGCAGCCTGATATGGTGACGGGCAGCCGGGGAGAGGGCGAGGGCTCAAAAGCCCAGGATATCGTCTTTTCGCTCCTGGGCTGCTGTGGATCCATCAGCGTCGATGCTGATCGGATCGATCCATTCGGCAAGACTGCTTAGAAAGGCTCTGCCTCAAGGAAGCTGAACAGAAGCGAAAAAGCTGACGCGATCCGCAGGCTGCCTGGTTTTTTGCTCTTGGCAGCCAGTTTTACCCTTATGGGCTGCCTATCAGTGCCTGCTGGGAGACTATGCTGACCTCAAGGACCCGGCCTTCAAGCTCCTGGACGTCGCCCAGTATGCCCTCAAGCAGAAGCCTGCTGCCGCGGGTTGTCAGGCTTATTACGCCCTCCATCACAAGCTCCCTCTGGCCGCCGATCTCCCGAAATACGGATAGCTCACACATGTGGACACCAATAGTAGGACGGACCCGGCGGGACTCGAACCCGCGACCCCCGGGTTAGAAGCCCGGTGCTATATCCTGGCTAAGCCACGGGTCCATCGTATCCCCGGTCTAGCTGCCCCGGGGAGGCGCCTGTCCCAGAGACTGCCGAAGCTGCTCCTGCAGCTGCGTAAAACGGCTCTGGATACGCTCTTCCTGCTTGCTGACGGTCTTTAGGCGCAGCTCCATCAGGTCGCTGCGTTCCTTCAGCTCGGCCAGCAATTTGTCCCGATCGGACCTGAGCATCAGCTCGCCTACGTTCTTGTAGACCACGACCTGGTCAGAGCTGCTCTCCAGCTCCTTGTAGGCGGCTTCCGTCTCCTTCTTGAGGAGTTCGATCTGGCTTTTCTGGTTCAACAAGGCCTGGGCCTGCTGCTGCAGCTGCTGCAGCTGAGCCAGCTGGTTCTGGACTTGTGGAGGCAATTCGCCGCTCATACCTTCTCCATCTCCAATGCAATCTTTGTCAATCTGAGCCAGGTGTTAAGGGCCGCCCGGAGCGATACCACATCGTCTGCGCATATCGTGAGGCGCAAAGCGTCCCCTGCCTGATCAAGCTGGACAGACCCGCGGTGCAGGTCGTCGTCAAGCTCCGGCCACAGCGCCATGGCCAGCCGGCAGGCGTCATCGGCAGGGAATCTTAGCTCAGCCCGACCCTTCATCGTGGCCACCAATCGCAGTGCAGCGCATGCCAGATGCCGGCAGATCCGACCATTTTCCCAAACTGCAATCTGGCACTCATGATAAGGAGGCTGCTGCACCTATGGCCGATGACAGGCCCATTTCAGACCGCCTTCATCCTCTTTACGGTAGTTGGCCGCTCCTTCATGAGGATGCGGTGGCCACAGTACGGACAGCGGATCCCGCTGTACTCGTAATCCACCTCTACGGTCTTCTTGCACCTGGTGCACTTATAAGCCATCTACTGGATCTCCAGGTTCTTCTTCAGCGAGCGCGCCACAGATCGCCCGGCTGAGGTTTCCGGGAGGTAGGCGCCGCCGGCGAAGGCATATCCGCACTTTGAGCATCTCCATATGGAGGTGTCAGTGCGCCTTATCCGGTCACGACCGCACTGGGGGCAGTCGTACCTTGCCCTGCTCTTCTCCTCTAAGTCTGCCACCAGCTTACGGGACTTGCGTCCGTACCTGGGACCGAATCGAGCTGCAGACCTGCTCTTCCTTCCTTTCTTGAACTGCTTGACCATGATTATACTTCCAGAAACTTCTCCCGGATGCCCTTAGCATTCTCACATGCTATATCAACGATGCGGTATATCTGCTCCTGGCTCAGGACTCCGGTTCCGCTCTTCTGCACCCCGCATATGGTGCCGTCCGCTCGGGATATGACCGTCAGCTTGGTATCGGCCATGGCTTCCTCGTCGACGTCGGCGTCGAACATGACAACTCCACCGAACTCAACTGCGGTCATGGCAATGGGGATGTCCTTTATCGGCAACGGGTAGTCCTCTCCCAGGCCGAACTTCTTGGCAGGCACGGTCGTTGTGAGAAGCGCTGCGATCGCTCCTAAGCTTGACGCGTCCATGATGTTGCCGCAATCGTCCAAGATGTGGATGTCTATGAAGACTATCCATACCTTCTCCCCCGGAGTTATGCACAGGCCAGCAAGATCTACTGCCCCGGACTCGCGGACGCCCCTGTCCACAACCCTGGCCAGTTCTATGCCGAACTCGTTGGGCGGGCCAGGCTCGAACATGGGCGAGGCCAGGGGTACAAGCTCGGCGTTGGTGACTATGACTCCACGGTCCAGAGAATCTGGGAAGGGCTCTCCAGGCTGCATCTTCACACCGACCATAACCTGGGTATCGCCAAGTGTCACCAGGGCAGATCCCTCGGCCTTCCTTATGACGCCGGTCTTGATGGAGATCTCCCGTGGCTGGTCGAAGGCGCGGCCGTCGGCCCTCTGACCCCGAAGCATGAGGTTGTAAAGGTAATCCTTTCGGATCTCGGATATTACGCTGCTCATATCTCAGGCCTCCTGCGCTGCGCTCTCCATCTGGCAGTACCGGTCCAATAGGGCTTTTCGCTGGATCTCGTAGATCTTTCCGCACCCGATCCTGGCAAGCTCGACAGCCTGGCGGAACTCGTCCCTGCTAAGGTCGCCGTCCATCTGTATAAGGGTAATATCACCCCATGGAGTTATGGCGATTGGCAGGTCAGCCTGGCCGAAGTTGTCCTCCTCCTTCATGGGATCGAGGACGACCTGACCATCTACCTTGCCTGCGGCACAGGATGTTATCAGGCCTTTCATCGGTATCCCGGCATCGGCCAGGGCAACAGAGGCCGCGTTGATCCCGGCGGTTCTGGTACCGGCGTCAGCCTGCAGGACCTCGACGAATATGTCGATCACCGAGCGCGGGAAGTAGGAGGTCAAGATTACCGGCTCAAGCGCCTCTCTGCTAACCTTGGACAACTCGTAGCTCCGCCGGTCTGGGCCCGGTCGCCGTCTCTCCTCCACGGAGAATGAGGCCATGTTGTACCGATACCTGACTATGGCCCGGCTTACCTCTTGCAGGTGCCTGGGATGGACCTCGCGAGGACCATAGACTGCCGCGACGACCTTGTTGTCGCCCATCTCCATGTAGCAGGAGCCGTCCGCCCTGGACAGAACACCCACCTCTATCTTGATGGGGCGGAGCTCGTCCACCCGTCTTCCGTCCAGGCGAACTCCGTCTCTTATGAACGTGATATTTCCGTTATTTCCTTGCATAAAATCAACCTGATATGTGGCATCCCTGCCTGCCGCCCTTCTCTGTTTTTATGTATTCGACCACCCGGTCGGTAAGCCCGTTTGTATGGGCCTCCTTCTCTATGAGCTGGATGGTCTTCAACGCCAGGTCCATATCCTCTTCACTACCGTTGATCCATATCCTGCCATTCTGGCCGACGAATATGTTGCAGCAGAGCTCTTTCTTGAGCATGCTTATCATCGATCCGCCCTTGCCGATCAACCGGGGCACTCTTGTATGGCTGATCTCTATCACCCGTCCGGTCTTGATCTGCCCCAGCCTGCGGTCATTGAGGGTGAGCT
Organism: Methanosaeta sp. PtaB.Bin039; assembly: GCA_002067795.1. Classification (GTDB taxonomy): domain Archaea; phylum Halobacteriota; class Methanosarcinia; order Methanotrichales; family Methanotrichaceae; genus MVQI01. The sequence goes on along the minus strand of MVQI01000034.1, from coordinate 40,146 downwards.
CCACCTTCATTGTGGAGTCCACCTCCTTTACCCGGGCCATAACCGAGCTGCCGATACGCAGGTACTTGGACATGTCGTCGGCCTCTATCTTCCTGGGGTACTCGGATATATGGAGGAGGCCGTCATAAGGCGAATTGATGTCCACGATCCAGTTGGAAAATGTGATATCCTTGATCGTGCCAAGCACGTTATCCCCTGCCACCGGGATGTATTTTCCGGCCAGAGGGATCACATTTATCTTCTCCCTGAAGTTGGCAATGCCATAAAGAAGAGCGTAAACCTTCTCATCCTTGACATAGGTGCCCTCTCCCGCCCTCTTGGATTCCTCGGAGAGAACGTCGCCGGGCACCACCACTCTGCGCTCCATGTGATCCATTCTACGGTCCTCAATGTCTCAGAAGCTTCGTCTCAGCGTCCCCCTTGGTAAGGCGGTTCACCAGCGAATAGAACTCCGGCTGCATACCTGCCGGGATCTTGACGACCCCGATCCAGGACCCATCGTTTTGCCAGGCTTCCCTCGTAAGCTTGCCAAACGCTGCAAGCTCACCATAGGCTTTGGGTGCATAGCTTGCCGGAACCTTGACCGCCACCTCCACCTCCTCGAACCGGATGGGGATGATCGGCCGGATGGCCTTCATGACCATCCCCACCAGCTCCTCAGTGGACTTGGTGGGATCGATATGGATCTTGGCCTCGGTCATCGCCTGCTCTATTCTGCCGGGCGGATGGGGCGTCTTGGTCTGGGGATTGATGGCATTCCTGGATATGGCCTCGATCACCTGCCTGCGCTTGGCCTCTACGAACCGTTTCCGCTGGTCAGCGGTGAGGCTGATCTCCCCCTTCTTGATGATCTTCTCGGCGATGGCCATCGTATCGGCCGAACCGAAGGCCGAGATGAGATCCTCTTCGGCGCTACGGTCGCCTCGGCTGGCGTTCTCAAAGACGTCCTCCACCGCCAGGACGTCCTCCAGGCGGACGGATTCGCCCCGGCGAAGGGCAAGGGCCAGATCGGGATCTACCAGTACCTCGAAGACCGTTCCATGGGTCTTCAGCCTGGCTGTGACCGCCTCGTCCAGGTTGACCATTTCTTACGCCTCTCCTCCCGCTGCGGCCTTCATCTTCTCCACATAAGCGGAGACCTCAGCTTCGGAGAGCTTTCGGAACGCTCGATCGTCCATACGGATTATGCCGATCTCGGTGGTGGCTGCCTCAACACGGCCTTCTGATGCCTTGTAAAGGGCTTTGAGCCCCAGCAGAAGGGCCTCCTCAAGTACCATGTCCTCCCGATACTCGGCCTCGAAGACCTCCATCACCGCTGAGCGGCCCGCCCCTATCCCAGTTGCCTTATACTCAAGCAGGGCTCCACTGGGATCGGTCTCAAATAGCCGGGGCTGCTCGTCCTCGGCCCCGATGATAAGCAGAGCCGTTCCGAACGGGCGAACCCCGCCATACTGGGTATAGGTCTGCTTGAAGTCGCATATCTTCTTGGCCAGGGTCTCCACACCGATCCTCTCATCGTAAACCAGCCGGTTTATCTGACACTCCACCCGGGCCCGGTCCACCAGTATCCTTGCATCGGCCACCAATCCGGAAGTGGCTGCTCCTATATGGCTGTCTATCTGGAATATCTTCTCGATCGATTCAGGTTCCATCAGGCGGCTGGTTATCCTTTTGTCCACCAGCACCGCCACTCCATCCACCGCCTTTACGCCAACTGCGGTGGTGCCCCGCCGGACCGCCTCACGGGCGTACTCCACCTGAAATAGCCTTCCGTCCGGGCTGAATACTGTAATTGCCCTATCATATCCCATTTGAGGGGCCATCTGCACCGTTGCATCCTCCTTCTATGTCAAAACAGGTCAGACCCAGATATCTGGTATCCAATCCATCTGCCCGATCCTCCGGGCTTATATCGATCTCGCAACCGCGAATGCGCACAACCGATCCAGAAATTCCTTCCAATTCTACTCTTCTGCGATCTCCGGCCAAAATTAGCGCCCTTTGTGGTATATACTTTTCTGTGGCTGCTTTGATGGTCCCTGAGACCCCCCGCACCCGCACGGCAGCCCGTTCGTTGCAGACGGAGGTTATCGTGGCCATGGCAGCTCGCAGCTCTTCCAGATAGCCATTTTGGAAACGAATTATCCCAAACTGGCCATCAAATGATATCAGCCTGGGCCTGGCACCACCAGTGTCTCCGAAAAGGCTGGAATAGGCGAGGTGGACCTCCTGCATGATTCCGCGCGAGTCTGCCTGCCCTTCCGACTCGAGCTCGAATGCCAGGTACCTGCGACGCTCTCGCAGAACTGGAAGCCTGCTTCTCACTCTACTGCCTCCCAAAGCACTGAGCCGGTCGATGAGACATCTTGTGCCCCTTGGCTAAAAGGCATGCAATCACCGTCCACGGTGGGAAAAGAACCGCGGCGATCATTGGACGTGGCGGTCATGGAAATCGTGGCGGTCATAACAGCTCCACCCCTGGAGACTGCCAATGACGGCAGTTCAGATGCGCCACCTTGCCAGGATACTCTAAAGCCTGGCCCGCTTCGTCGGCGGTCATCCCCGCCAGCATGGCCAGGGCGATCAGGTCCCGGGGCCCTCTGAGGTCCAGGTGGGATCTGGGCAAGGCGGTCAGAGCCAGATGGATTTTGAACTTGCGAGCCATCTGCAGGTTCTTTCGAGACAGATCCAGCCAGCGAGACCTCTGTCCTCCCCGCAGCCATATGAGGGGACTTAAGTCAACGGTCAGAGCGACCTGGTTCATCCTTGCCATCCGAGCATAAGGGACGGTCAGCCGAAAGCCATCGAATGGATGAAGCGCATCGACCAGCGGATCCTCGATCGCGGTCCGGCACATGGCCTCGGATAGGCCGTCAACTGCAACGAATGCCGTTTTGTTCCGCAACCGGGACACCTGGCCCCGCATGGCGCGGGGCTCCCGTATAGCCACCATCGATCCTGATACAATCTCCATCCCAGAGACGTTTCGGGCGGCCTTTTCAGACCAGATCGTCCCCCGGTTGCATACCACTATGCCGTGATACCCTAGCCGCCTGGCCACCAAAGCCATCCGGCATAGAGACGACGATCCCTCCGGTATCGCCTGCACCAACTCATAGTATCTCACAGGAACTCCGGCCCTCCAGCATCACCCTGAAATGGCCATGAATATCTCTTTGCACCCTAATGTCGGACCTACCTGCCAGTGCCTCGAAAGTCCGGCCCAGCGGCAGCTTGACGACATAGAGGACGCCGCTTATCAGAACAGCTCCTTTACCATCCGGACCGCCTCCTCCGGCCTGGCCGGATAGGTGGCTACATGAGCGCAGACGTCGATGGCGTCCCTGGAATCGGTCAGCTCCACCCGGCCCTGATAAGCGGCCTGCTTGTCCAGACGCAGGTGGAACTGGCAGTCTTCATCGGTGCGCGCCTCTGCCTCGCGCTTCAGCCGGGCTATATCCGGCGGCGGAAGCTGCTCCTTGAGTATGCGGAAGAATCCCATGCCCTCCTTCCTCTTCAAGGTCGCTTCCAGGATTACGATCTCATTGCCATAGAAGCCCTTGGCCGAAGACGATAGGACGAGGTCCAGAGGGACGAATATGCCCAGGGCCTTCTTGACCCGCTCCGGATCCTCGGTAGCGGATACAAAGGCCCTGAAAGAGATGTGATGGATCACTTGCCCTTGCCGTGGTGGGACCTGATGCTTGGCCTGGTCTTCTCAGTTCCCATGCCCTTCTTCATCAGCCCTCGACCGCGCTTCCCGGCACTTGTCTTGCCCCGCTCAGCCCTGCCCCGCTGGTTGCCATGGGCAATCCAGCTCAGGTCCTTATCGGATGCAACAACCGGGTGGTGGGGATCGACCATTATTATCTCATACCACTTGTACCGGCCGTCCTGGCCCACCCAGTACGAGTTCAAGACCTCCAGGTTTACGAACCTCCGGGATGCCCTCTCCTCGGCAATCCTCTGGATGCTCTTTCCGGGAGTCTGCCGGTGCATGCCCATATGCTTGGACCTTCGGTTTCTGACGTAACGGGACTTGCGCAAAGATCCGCGCCGCACCTTTACCCTGGCAAGAACTATCCCCTGCTTCGCTTTGTATCCCAGGGCTCTGGCCCGGTCAAGCCTGGTAGGACGCTCGATCCTCTCGACAGTCATCTCCTGTCTCCAGGCCTTCATCCTTCCCTGCCGGAGCTCTCCAACATAGCTGCTGCTGGGAGAGTTCCACGCGTCGCGAATATATCCGTAGAAAGACTTCAACTACAACACCTCGGCCCGGTTCAACCATGGTGGTCACATCCCGGACCAGAGATAGGTGAGCTGACTTCTGGCAGATAAAGGTTTCTCGCCATTTGGGGGAGACTGCCAGTAGATGAGCGATCGATATTGCCCCGATGAAGGGTCTGTCTGCTCTTTTCAGATCTGCTCGGAGAGCATGCTCCTTCTGGCCGATGCGCTGTCGGTCTCCTCTGCCTCGCCCAGAATGAAGAGAGGCCGAACCCTGCCTTTAACCCTCTTCCACCCAAGCAGAAGACTGCGTCTGCCCTGATCCCGAACCATCTGGTCCAGTTCCTCCCTTTCCCCCTGGTTCATCTCAAGCTCCATCTCCCGGCCGGTCCGCCAGTCCTGCAGACGGGCAAAAACCAGTGTGTCCAGGCATTTCATGACGCCGAACTCACCTCGAGGGTCGTCCTGGCCAGAAGGGTGGTCACACCCGTATCCAACCGGCCAGGCCACCTGAGCGCAGCGGCTGTCAGGCCGGCACAGGCCCAAACCACCTAGGCCTAGACGTGGATAGCCGCTTGATGTGCTCTTCACCGTCTGGCAGGACGGGCAGTGCATACGGCAAAACCACCTGTGAAAGAGGGGGTCCTTGATGTTGTGGGTGTGTGCAAAGCCCTGCCACAGGGCCAGTGCTTCCTGCTCGGGCCATCCTGCCTGTCCCAGGAAAGCTGCCAGGAAGGCTGCCGCCCGGTTGCAGCCGCCTCCTTTCTCGGCATCAGACGGCCCATCGCTCAGCACATTTTGGATGCATGGCGGGAACTCAGACCTGTCCATCGGTCTTCGGGAGATCCACAGTTGCACCCTCCTTGACTTCCAGCCAAGGAAGGATATGGGGATGGGCTCTGTGGACTTCTTATCAAAGGTTATCTTGGCGCGGCTCATCCTTCGTGACCACACAATCCTTTTTCCAGGGACTAGTCCTTGCGGCCCATTGATAGGTAATCCTTGACCTCGCTTTGTCGGCTGCTGAATTGGGGTATGCCGGCCTGAGGGTTCTTCTGCGCCTCGTAAGCCATGCGCTCCCGGAGGATGCAGCGGCCGCCTCTAACCCCGCCCATCGGGTTCTTCGGTGTTCCCATCGAGTTCATGCAGCGGGCCATCACCGCCGCCCCCCTGCCAAGGCCGTCGTCCACGAATACCAGGTTCTTCTCAGCCCTCTCCTTATAAAGTCCAAGATCGATTATCTGGTCCAAGATGAGGGCCGGCTTGCCTCCGCTCATGCCGGCTCGACCGGTCACACCAATGGCTGTGCGCTCTGTGATCAAGCCCTGCTCCAGGGCAACCTCGACCAGCCGGCGGGCCATCCTCGCGCTTACCAGGTCCAGGACAGCCGAGAGCGTGTTGATGCCTTCTCGCCTGTATATCTCCCCGCCTATCTGGGAGAGCTTGGGAAGGTCGGACCCGTTTTCTCCGCAGTCGCAGCCGATCAGCACAACTCCGAGCTTCTGGGCGGCCGCTGCGTCCAGTGGGACGTATCCGTACTTCTTTCTGCCGACAGGAACCTTCTCGATCGTTATGTGCTCGTCGATCTGCCTGGCATATTCCACAGCCTTGCGGTTCGGGCTGATAGCTTTGCCTGAGAATATGTCGAGGGCAGTTCCAGTGCTCTGATCGACAAGCCCCGTTCCCCGCACGATGGCGTCGGGCACTGCCCCCGCCACGCCACAGAAGTTGCCGATGGTATGCGAGTAAGGGAGCTCCTCGCTGGTTATGCGGCCGTCCAGGGTGGTCCCGAAGTCCATGGTCAGACAGGGGTTTCGAAAATCAACATCAGACCACTTGCAGCCCTGTTTTATGCCTGCAGTGGCCAGCTCGCCTTCCATCTCGTTGGCAACTATCTCGACTCCAGTAGCCCCCATGGGGGGCCAGACCGAGGCTACAGGGCCGTTGAATACAATCTTATCGATAAGAGTGTAGCGCTTGAACCGGTCGGGTATGTTGTGGATGGACATGGCCGGGGTCATCAGGCGGGGCGGGACCCCTGCATCCAGACAGCCCTGGGCCAGGGCCTGGATAAATATGCCAACCTCGTCCGGCGAGTCGAACTCGGCCACAACCCCTGTAGAGCGGACGACGAAGTTCAGGTCTGCATGCAGGCTTAAGCCGGCGGTCTGATGGCTCTGAAGCAGGGTATCCTTGACAAGCTCGGCTATCGACTCTCTGGTCAGGGTTGTCCCGCAGATGGTCCGGCCGAAGACCTCTTCCCCCTCTTTAGGAGGCCGGACATCCCTGGTCATCCTCACAGTCTTGTTCACTATCTGTGTCTTGCCTGTGTCCAGGTCGGTAGCAGTGAGGATGGACTTCGTGGTGGTGTTTCCCACCTCCACCGAGGCCACGATATAGTATGGCCTCGACTTGAGCTCATTGAACTTGATGGGAGTGCTCTCGGCAATCCTGGGCTTTGGTTTGAATAGACGACGGACCATGCTCATCTCTGCTAATCTCCTGGATATTGAAACTCTCTTGTGTGACCTTCAGATATCATCTTGGTTTGCAGTTGTCAAGCATCTCCACCCCAAACGAACTCATGAGAACCTGCGGATTAAGCCTGCCGCTTACAATGGTGCGGCGGGACTTCAACTCGTTGACGACCACACGGGCCGGGGCGAAGACGTTGTGGTCAACCTTGAAGAAGTCGAATCCAGCAGCCTTAAACGTCTGGTAGAAGGGCATCCCGTAATCGCGTGACGAGCATGAGGGCATGCTCTCCAAGACTGGCATCAGATCGTCGGGTGATGGGTGATCAAGGGTGTAATACGTATCTCCGCCGTAGATTATGGCATCGTTGGAGGCGCCCATGCACATCGTCGCGTCTCCCACGATCGGGGCGATTGGTGCTTGGCCCCAACCACTTTTGATTGTGTTTATGTCGAAGCCCATTGTGAACAGCTTGTGCAGCCCGGTCTCAACCACCCGGGCCGATACCTGGACCATGCCTGCCAGCGAGTCGGTGGGGGCAACTGCCACCCTCAGATCTCCAGGATCTATGGCGCACTTCTCAGCTATTTGATTGGTCACGGCCACATCGGGGATACGGGAGGACTCCAGGACCAGGGCGCCAACCTCGGAGAACTCCTCCATGCCGATCCTCTCGTAGCATTCCTTGGTCTTGCGGGCCAGGGCCCGTGCCGGTCCGCTTCCCATGCCAAAGTACTTGTCGACCTTGATCTGCCACATTGCGCACTGGGATCCCATGCAGGAGACCGCAGGGTGATCGGTGGTCACCTCCACCCCAGGGAGGACAAGGTCTCCAACCGGGCATGCGCAGATCTGGATGTCTGCAAGATCGGCCATACAGATGCGACTTAGATATACGCCGGCCCACAGGCCTCCCTGCGCCTTGACCCCTGCGTCCACCACAACCGCGCCGTTATCCAGCTCGATGACCTCCACCATCAGGTCATCGGCAAGGTCCATCATCTCCTCAAATACCTCGAAGCCCAGCTCATTGATGCCCATCAAGCCCATTCACCTGTGAGGCAGAGATGGAGACTGAATATAAATACTGGTCGATTACGGAAAAATAACGTCTGCCAACGGAGGTTGAAAAATGAGAAAAAGAATCCTGCGTGGTGCCTCTGCGGCAGGGACTTTTGGCCGGGGATTTCGTACCCCGGGAATCGGCCGGATCGACAGCCGGGAAGATGAATATATCAGCAACAGATGTAGTTGGGTTCTGCCTCACCTAGGGTGCCGATCAGATCCTGGGAGTCCGATGTCGTGTCAGAGGGAAAGCCAGCGCCTCCTATGATTTGCTGGGTGGGGCAGCTGTATCCGCGGTTCGGTGCGGCGCCGGCTGGATAAGCGCAGCATGCCGTGCAGGGACACGAGCTGATGCTAGCGTTCTCCGATTCCGGGGTGCTCTGGTCGGCGCAGCATGCAGCGTACGGGCATGAGCCCAAGGTGACATTTTTCTGTCCCGATCCGTTTGGATAAGTGCAGCAACCTGCATGCGGACATGCGCTGGTGTTGTAAGGCCAAGTGGTGTTTGGGGCGGTAAAGCAGGCTGCATTAGGGCAGGCGTCCTTAGAGGCGTTCTTCGATTCGGAGATGTTGAGGCCGGCGCAGCATTCTGAATACAGACAATTCCTTGAGCAATTGCGCTCCGATCCGGAGCCGCTGAGGAGGGGACAGGTCCTGTCAGGTGATTGGATCTCCCCTTCAGCTGCGTCTTCTGAGCTGCTCGGCTCTGATACCGTCGCTGCATGGCAGGCGAATCCCAGTGCCGCCAGCATGATAATGGCTATTGTCGTGGAGATTAACAGTCTCATGGTTGACTCTCCGGACAGGCAGATTGCAATCGACCTTTCCAAGGAGCGGAATTGCAGCCTGCACCTATTTATAGACAATTGTTGAAATTAACTTCAAAAATAGACGAATGAAGTTCGGCGGATGATGACCGCGGTTGGTCAAAAGCGGAAGATTGAGAGGCCAGTTATATTCGATTATGGCGCCAGATACAGGACGGTTGCCAAAGGAGAGCTTAAGTATGCCCTCAGACGACCATGGTGGAGTGCTGGTGATCGATGATGCGCAGCGTATTGGCTATTGCCATGGCAGGTCTCCTGCTTATCTGTCTGCTGGGCCTGGCGGCTGGCCAGGAGGGGCCGGACGTCAGGGTGGAGTTCTCGTCCAGCATTAAGGCATTGGAGGAGGCTGGCATTGCCCCGGTGGAGGGCGTGTGGAGCCTGAACCTCAACGGCAGCATGGCCACAATGGCGCTTCTGCAGTCCGGCCGTGAGATCCGTGGACAGGTTAGGGCCGAGGGCGGGGAATGGGAAGGCCGGGCAGCTGGAACGGTCGGTCCTTCCGAGATGGTCTTATCCCTCGCCTATCTGTTTAACGATTCGATCGTATCGGCTCTTCTTCAGGGAACTGTCAATGACGACAGCCTTGGAGGCACCTTTATCAGAACCTATCAGTTCGGCGGGGATAAGGGGCCTTTCGTTGCCAGGCGTACGAGCAACAGCACTGAGGGCTACGCATGGGAAGGAAGCCAGGCAGATGGTTCAATGTCCAAGCCCGATGCCGTGGACCTATCCAGCCTATGGAAGCCCACGGGGACTCCTGTGATGGCCAGCATAAAGCAGGGGCTTGTCCCGGCAGAGGCTGGCCCTATATGAGACATACTGGCGCCTTTGTATCTGGGGCACCTGAGAAAGGCCCTCGTCAGCTCGATGGGGATATATGGCCGAAAGACCGTGCCTTGCCCACATGCGAGCTGCCATTGCCGTATCCGACACCTCGGACTGGACTGCCCAGTCTCTCTTGCGTGCCTTCTCTGCCCGTGGGGTCGCGGCTGAGACGCTGAGCCTGGATGAGCTGACTGCCAGAATAGAGGACCTGTCCTTTAAGGCAAGAGCGACCAGCCTGGAGAACCTGGAAATCCTGCTGGTCAGGGATATGGGGCGGGGGGCTCCACAGGACGTGGCTTTCCGCTTCGAGCTGCTGCGCACCCTCTCAGAGGGCGGGTGCCGGGTGATTAATCCACCTGAGGCAATACTGCGGGCTGCCAACAAGTTTGCCACATCTGTTGCGCTTCAGAGGGCGGATGTGCCCACCCCCAGGACGACGGTGACCTCCAGCATCTATGAGGCAAAGAGCGCATTGCATGAGTACGGCCGGGCAGTCTCCAAGCCCCTCTTCGGCTACAAGGGACGGGGCATAGAGCTTCTGACTGACGGGGACGAGGAGGCAGTCTGCCGGATCCTGAACAAATCTGGGCTGATCTACCTGCAGGAGTTCGTAAAGACTGATACGCCAAGGGACATCAGGGCCTTCGTCGTGGGAGATAGAGTTGCGGGGGCGATCTATCGCCTGGCTCCGCCTGGCGGCTGGATCAGCAACCTGGCGAGGGGAGGCCGTCCACAGCCCTGCCAGGTTAGCGACGAACTCGAGCGCCTGGCCCTGGCCTCCAGGTCGGCGGTCGGTGCCTTTTACTGCGGCGTGGACCTGCTGGAATCGCAAAGCGGCCTGAAGGTGATCGAGGTCAACGGCACGCCGTCTGCCAAGGGCATATTCTCCGCCCTGGGAGTGGACGGCGGGGATTTGATAGTGCGGGCCCTGCTCGATGGCCCATAAGTTTACCTTTTGAAATATGATGGATGCTTCAGACTGGATTTCTCGCTCATTTTTAGCAGCGCTTCCGGAGGGGGTCATTCCCGCAGCGGTTTTTCAGAAGGGCTGCGGACTGCATCAAAACTGTTATCTACGGCCAGACCATCCCTGCCATTCATGTTCACGATACTGACTGGTGCGCAGTTCGGCGACGAGGGGAAGGGAAAAGTGGTCGATCTGCTGGCCGAGAACTACGATATCGTGGTTCGCTTCCAGGGCGGCGACAACGCCGGACATACGGTCAAGGTGCAGGACCGCACCTACAAGCTTCATCTGATTCCAAGCGGAGTTCTATTCGGCAAGAGGCTTTTGATCGGACCTGGCGTGGTCTGCAATCCTAAGGTCCTGTGGGAGGAGATAGAGTCCCTGCGAAAGGAGGGCCTGGATGTCGATATAGGGATAGATCCCAAGACGAGCATCATAATGCCATATCATATCGAGCTGGACTCTCTGCGGGAGAAGGCCCGCTCTGAGAAGATAGGGACCACCAAGCGGGGCATAGGCTACGCCTACATCGACAAGGTGGCCAGAGAGGAGGTGCAGATGGGCGACCTTACCGACCCGGCCAGGTTGCAGGCCAAGCTGGACGAGATCGGGCCTGCCCGGGAGAAGGCCATAGCCGATATGGGCGGGGATTCATCACTTGTCAGAAGCGCCCCGGATATCGATGAGTACCTGCGGATCGGCCAGGCCCTAAAAGACAGCCTGACCGATGTCTCCCTGGAGATCAACCATGCCCTGGACCAGGACCTCATGGTCCTCGCAGAAGGCGCGCAGGGGGCTTTCCTCGACGTCATCCATGGAACCCAGAAGTTCGTCACATCAAGCTTCACAACCGCCGGCAGCGCCTGCGCCAACCTCGGCGTCGGGCCGGTCAGGGTCGACAACGTGGTGGGAGTCATAAAGGCCTATATCACCAGGGTTGGAGAGGGTCCGATGCCCACTGAGCTGAAGGACGCGACCGGCGAGTACATGCGGGAGAAGGGCGGCGAGTACGGCACGACTACCGGCCGGGCACGCCGCTGCGGCTGGTTCGATGCGGTCCTGGGCAAGAAGTCGGCCTTCCTAAACGGATATACCGAGCTTGCCCTGACCAAGCTGGATGTGCTCACGGGACTTGAGACCATCAGGATCTGCGTGGCTTACGACCTGGACGGCCAGGCACTTACATACCCGCCTGAGGACACGGGGGCCTTCGCTCGCTGCCGGCCAGTCTATCTGGAGATGAAGGGCTGGACCGAGGATATAACCGGGGTGAAGAGCTACCAGGAGCTTCCGGCTGCAGCCAGGGCTTATGCCGAGAAGATCGAGGAGCTCATGGATACCGAGATCACGGCGGTCTCAGTTGGCCCGGGCCGCGAGCAGACAGTCTTCACCCCCCAAGAAGAGTGATTCTGCGGCAAGAATATACGGCTAGTCCATGGCCGGCCTGAGGCGGGGGGGCTTTGCCCCTCAAATCCATTTTTCGTGGCAGGCCGAAATCGAAACGCCCTATTTCCCGACCGATCCGTATCTGATCTGAACCGCCATTCCCCGCTTTATCTGCAGCATCTCCTCGGGAGCCAAGGCGGCCTTTCCTATGCCTATTAGCCGGTCGTCCCCATCGACCACCAGCACCTCCTCTCCTGCCCGTATATCAGGATCTACATACACCACGTGTCTGGCGAATAGGTTGCCTCCCTTCTGCACAAATGGCACGGCATCATCTGCCGCCACCACACGCATGCGAGGGGCCAAAAACAGGGCGTGCAGCCGCTCTGCCCCAAGCATGCTTAAGGTGAAGAAGCCGTCCTGAGCCCTTAATGTCGCCAGGCGCAGCTTTCCGCAGAAGAGATAGCGCAGGCGGCGGGTCTTGGACAGCTGATAGGTTGTGCCATCCGGGAACAGGACCTGACCGGCTCCACGGCCGAACTGATAATCGGCAATTGTCCTGGCATGCTCAAGCATCAATCGCGAGATTGCCGCATATGGCAAAAAGCGTTTTGGTATGTCCGAGATCCAAAAAGCTCGCAAAGCCTCAGCCTGGACTCTTCTGGAGGTGGGATCGGGTAACCATAACCTATTTTGCCCTCCTCTGCGCATGACCTGCAGATCTGATTTGCGGTGATTTGATTGGACTCTTTAGCTTATGTTGACCCCGAGCTGGCTGCAGTGATAAAAGGTGAGCTGGCTCGCCAGCGGAACAACCTAATCCTGATCGCATCGGAGAACTACGCAAGTAGGGCGGTCATGGAGGCCCAGGGCTGCCTCATGACCAACAAGTACGCAGAGGGCTATCCCGGCCGTCGGTACTACCGGGGAACAGCCTGGGTGGACAGGGCAGAGGTGCTCGCCATAGAGCGGTGTAAGAAGCTGTTCGATGCCGAGCATGTCAACGTCCAGCCCCACAGCGGTACCCAGGCCAATATGGCTGCCTACTTCGCCGTGCTCAGCCCAGGCGACACCATCATGGGGATGAACTTAAACCATGGCGGCCACCTCTCCCACGGCAGCCCCATTAACTTCTCAGGCAAGATGTACAAGATCGTGCCTTACGGGGTGCGCCCGGATACAGAGCAGCTGGATTACAGCGAGATGGCCGATATCGCCAAGAAGAGCAAACCCAAGCTGATCGTGGTTGGGGCATCGGCATATCCTCGAATAATAGATTTCAAGGCGGTCCGGGAGCTGGCTGACGATGTGGGTGCCCTGGTCATGGCAGATATAGCCCATATTGCCGGCCTGGTGGCTGCCGGTGAGCATCCATCGCCTGTCCCCTACTGCGATATCGTCACCACCACCACCCATAAGACATTGCGAGGACCTCGCGGCGCGCTTATAATCTGCAAGCAGGAGCTGGCACCCGCCATAGACAGAAACGTCTTCCCCGGCACCCAGGGCGGGCCATTCATGCATGCCATCGCCGCCAAGGCGGTGGCCTTCAAAGAGGCAATGACCCCGGAGTTCCGTAATTACCAGGCCCAGGTCGTCCTAAATGCAAAAGCCCTTGCCGAAAGACTCGCCGAGAACCGGTTCGATCTGGTATCTGGCGGCACTGATAACCATCTGATGCTGGTCAAGCTTCTCAAAGAGGGTATAACCGGGCGCGAGGCGGATGAGACACTGGAAAGGGCAGGCATAACCCTCAACAAGAACATGATTCCCTTTGACCCCAGCACTCCCTTCGTAACCAGCGGAATTAGGATCGGGACGCCGGCGGTGACGACCCGCGGCATGAAGGAGCCGGAGATGGTGCAGATAGCTGATATGATCTCAAAGGTGCTGCGCAACCTCAAGAGCGAGGAGGTCTGCAGCGACGTTCTGTCCCAGGTGCAGGAGCTCTGCGACCGCTTCCCGCTCTATCCGGATCTGACATGACAGCGACCTTAATAGACGGAAAAGCCCTGAGCTCCAAAGTCGAGAATGAGGTAAAGGAGCGTGTGGAGAAGCTGGCAGAGCGCGGGGTGACCCCCGGCCTGGCCACGGTCCTGGTGGGAGAAAACCAGGCATCTCAGATGTACATACGGCTGAAGCACTCCGCATGCGAGAGGGTCGGAATCGCGTCCAAGAACGTTGCACTGCCTGAGAACTGCAGCGAGGAGACCCTTCTATCCAGGATCGCAAAGCTCAACGCACAGGATGATGTTCACGGAATACTCCTCCAGCTGCCTCTGCCCCGGCCTCTTGACCCCAGGCGGGCCATGATGACCATAGCAGCGCATAAGGATGTCGACGGATTTCACCCGCAGAACATGGGGGCCCTCCTTCTGGGGGCGGAAGGGCTGGTCCCCTGCACCCCGCGCGGCATAATCTATGCGCTCGAGCAGATGGGTGCAGATCTTCAGGGGGCAGAGGCGGTTGTCGTCGGCCACAGCAACGTGGTCGGAAAGCCTCTCGCGGCCATGCTGCTCAACCGCAACGCAACGGTCCAGGTCTGCCACGTATTTACCAAAGATCTGGCTGCTCACACCAGGGGTGCCGATATACTTGTTGTTGCTGCAGGCGTGCCTGGCCTGATAAGGGCGGATATGGTAAAAGACGGCGCCTGCGTCTTCGACGTGGGGATTAACAGGGTTGAGGGAAAGACTGTTGGCGATGTGGACTTTGAGGCGGTGAAGGAGAAGGCGGCTGCCATAACTCCGGTCCCCGGAGGCGTGGGCCCGCTGACCGTATCCATGCTCCTCTCCCAGACGGTCTGGGCGGCTGAGACTGCCTGCCAGAGGAGGGCCTAAAGCTGTCACTGGTCATCGGGTTTTCCGGATCCAGAGAAGCGGTGATCTGCGGTGACGGCCGCACCATAACATTCCTCGATGATGCGGCTGAGCTTGAGCAGGAGCTTTACTCTGGCCAGATCCGCACCGACCAGGACCTCAAGAGGCGTGCGCTTCAGCTGCGGGCTTCCTTGCAGGTAGAGGACGGAAAGCAGAAGGTCTGGAAGCGTGGCGGTATCCTTGTTGGTGAGGTATCGGAGACCACGACCAGATCCGAGAGGCGAAGAAGGGTCTACCTGACGCCGGGAGCTTTTCTGCTGGCCGATCTGATGGATGGGGAAATGGCTGAGATAGGATTCGGAAGGGTATCGGCAGTGGTGTTGGGCAATAGGTTCACCAGGGGAGCCGCGGAGTCTGCCATACGCATGGCCGGCGGAAGAATAGATGCGGATTTTCTTGCCGGGGTGATGCGGGGTGTGGCTGGCAGGACCGCCTCGGTAAGCCCGGATCATGTCCTGCTGCGAAGCGCGGAAGTCGAGAGGGATCCGGCTAAAGCTTTGCATAAGGCACTGGAAGAGGACTGCCGGGAGCGCGGCTGGAGGTTATGCGCTCAGCAGTGATCCTGGCTGGGGGTGCCGGGCGCCGCCTGGGCGGTGAGAAGGCCTTCTTCACATTTTACGGCCGGTCTTTCCTCGAGATCGTGGCCGATACTCTTGGCGAGGTGGTGGACGAACTCGTCGTGGTTGCCAGGGATGGTGAGCAGGCCAGGCGTCTGCTCGCACTGGTCCCCGATGCCAGGCTGGAGTTGGATGTGGTTGCTGGCGCCGGCCCGCTGGCTGGTCTGGCATCTGGCCTCGATTCTGTGAAGAGCACTTACAGCTTCGCCTGCGGTTGCGACCTGCCATTCCTCTGCCCGGAGGCTGTGCAAGCGCTCTTCGATCTGGCAGAAGGATACGAGGGAGCTGTGCCGGTTCGGGATGGAGCTGCGGAACGGCTGCATGCGGTCTACGCCTCCCAGCCCATGGCAAGAGCCTGCCACCGAGCACTGGAAATGGGAGCACGAAGGGTGGCGGCCCCTCTTGAAGATATGATCATCCGTTACGTTCCGGCACTGGAGCTTGCCAGATACGACCCAGGCCTTCTCACTCTGTTCAATGTGAATACCCGGGAGGACCTCAGAGAGGCGGAAGAGATCTGGAGAGAGAATCGCATGGATGCCAGCTTGTCGTCCCGTGCAGGCCAAGATGAGGGCGGCATAAGGGTCAGCCCGACACGCGACTAATGCAGCCGTTGCAAGCTCCCCTTTTCACGGGTCTATCTCAGGCGCCGCCGATTCAGACGGTTGCCCGCAGGAGCTGATAGACGAGGTATATGGCCACCACAAAGACCGCCAGCTTGATCATGTACCAGATGGGCCCCCAAAGCATTATCACAAGCACGGCGGCCAGGACCAATAGCAGTATGTCCCGATCTCTCCGCTTCATTCGAATCTTCATGAGCGAAAGTTTGGCCTTTAAGCTCATAAAACTTCCCGCCTTTTCGCGCCTGGAAGACCAAATTGGCCACTAAAAGAAAGCGTCATATCCAAAGGCACGTCCTCCTGCAATCGAGCAGATCGGACTTTTGTCGATTCGACAAATGCATATCTCTGTTTCTCAAAAAAGACCTGCGCCTCTCTCGCCAAATCCGCCGGAAGCCCTGTTTCTTCGGAAGTGTCGCCCGGCATCCATCCCCGAAGCCCTGAGGAACCAAAAGCATTATACCAGACCTTTCTCTTCCCGAATGGATTGGTGAATTCAATTGGATAGGCTAGAGCTGGTGACCAGGAACACCGAAGAGATAGTCACGCTGGATGAACTGAAGGCGCTTTTGGACAACAAGGCCCATCCGAGGGCTTATGTGGGATACGAGACCAGCGGCAAGATCCACCTGGGACACATGCTCACAGCCAACAAGCTCCTGGACCTGCAGCGGGCCGGCTTCGACGTCGTGGTGCTGCTCGCAGACCTGCACGCCTACCTCAACGAGAAAGGGACGCTGGAAGAGGTGCGCAGGATCGCGGACTACAACCGGGATTGCTTTATGGCGCTTGGTCTGGACCCGGATCGGACAGAGTTCGTCTACGGCACAGAGTACCAACTCAAGCCCGATTACGTCATCAGGGTTCTGCAGATGGCCAGAAACACAACACTAAACCGTGCCAGGAGGAGCATGGACGAGGTGTCCCGCAGCTCTGAGAACCCCATGGTCTCACAGATGATCTACCCACTGATGCAGGCGGTGGATATAGCCGACCTGAAGATCGACCTGGCTGTTGGCGGGATCGACCAGCGCAAGATACACATGCTGGCTCGAGAGGAGCTCCCGGCGCTGGGCCTTGCCGCCCCCGTCTGCCTGCACACCCCACTGATCCCCGGCCTTGACGGAAACAAGATGTCCTCATCCAAGGGAAACAACATCGCCGTCGACGAGCCTGCAGAACAGATAGAGAAGAAGATAATGGCCGCCTTCTGTCCTGCCAAGATAACCGAGAACAACCCCGTCACCGAGATATTCAAGTACCACATATTCCCCCGCCAGGACCAGGTGACGATCAGAAGGCCGGCGAAGTTCGGCGGCGATGTGACATACAGCAGCTATGCAGCCCTCGAAGAGGCATTCGTATCCGGGTCGCTTCACCCGATGGACATGAAGAAGGCCTGTGCTGCTGCCATGGTGGAGATACTATCCCCGGTAAGGGAGAAGATGGGATAAGGAAGGTCTCCGGGCTTGAGGGTGGCCGATCGCTGGGAAATCCACCCATAACCCGCATTTTCCGGAAGGTCGAACCCTGGCCTTATGCGGCTGCTGCGCAATATTAACAGTCTATTCCACACGGCCGGACTTCTGATATTGCCGGCGGCGGCTCATAGAAGTGCACCATCTTCTGAACATCGAATTCGCCGGTGAAGGCCTCGTGCACATCGATGTCCTTGTAGAATATCTTGTGCCACTTGGAGTCGGTCGACCACGTCCCATTGAAGCTGCTCTGCACCTCGAATCCGACCAAGTAGCCGGGAATTGCCGGCTTTCTTCCCCGACCGGCAGGCCCGGTGCTGCCGTCCGATCTGACCACGGGGCTTGGCAGCGAGTAGACGGTCTTTTGGACCCTATCCATTCTATCTACTGAGAAAGACTCCTGCAGGCTGGCACCCATCCCTCCCCAAAACGCCCTGGAGTTGAGGAGCTTCATTCCAACAAGAGGGGTCTGTCCGGAGTAGGTCATGCGGGTGGTCTCCACCAGGTTGAGCGGGGTGTTGTTGCCGCCTTGCCCGGCCACGGGAATTGTGCTTGTCTGATGGCAGGTGTCCAGCTCTATGTCCCCATCCCCGTACATGACGTTGACGTACTGCAGAGCCAGCCGCTTGTCCACCACTGAGGTGCTGATATCAATCACCCCGGTGCCGGCGATCTTGAGGGTGTTTACGTACTCCTCGTCATGATACTGAGCAGAGGAGTAGCCCAGGCTGAACAGTATTGCCGTCATCAGAAGCAAAGAGAGCCTGCCCAGTCCCTTCGTCTTATCTCCCCTCGCCTTCTATCTATGCACCCCATCCATAAAAAGGTGCGTGTTTCCCGTCCGAGGAGACCCGAAGTTCGCCTCTCTGTCCTTCGGTGAAATGGATCAGCACGGCGTAAAGGCGGCAGAGAAAAGAGACATCAGCAATAATCGGCGGAAAATAAAATTGTTATGCCAGCCACCCAGGGTGGGTTACCTTATCTGCGTGGCCGGCTATTCTTGGTGGGGCTTGTTTTCTGTTGTTAGCTTCAGAGGCAGGGCAGCCAGTCAACGCTGATGGCACCGCAGGTGGAGTTGCCCCAGAGCTGGATGAACTTCTCAATCGAGAAGACACCAGTGAGGTCCTCAACAGACCTGCCGTACTCGATGTGGCGTCCCTTGACGAGTGGGCTGGGCTCGGGGTCCCTGGACATCCATCCGATGTGGGCGACACCGATGACCTGAGCGTTCAGGTTCGCCTCGAGAACACCAGTGCAGCAGTTCAGGTCGAAGTCATTCTCTTGCAACTCATTCCAGAACCCATAAAGCCTGGTCTTGACCTCGGTCTTCTTCTGCAGGTGCTCTGCGTGGGTGTACATCTCGGTCAGCACGGCGCCAATGCGGTAGTTCTGGACGCACAGCTTCTCGATCCACTTCTGGTCGTAGGTACCGGTCTGGTAGGAGACTGGCATGTACTCGAACTCAGCTTCCTTGGTGAAGTTGATGTAGTCCATCTCCGGCTCGCCAGTTGGGAAGTCGCATGTGAACAGAGGATAGCCCTCGGTCATGGGGTACATGAGCTGCCTCTCGGCCTCAAGCTCCATCTTCTGCAGGATCACGTTACCCGACCCGGACTCTTTCTCTACCAGCTTGGCTCCGTTGAAGCCGTGCTGGGTGGAGATGATGACCTCCACATTCTTGTATCCTACACCCTTTATGTTTGCCTTCTCATACATATAGTTAGCAGCGCTGGCTGCTCCTATAAGGCTGATCACGAGAAGGGCGATCAAAACTTTGGTTCTCGTTGGAAACCCTCCTACTGATGAGAATTTGATGGAGAAGGACGTATTCACGTTATAAAAGCATTCTGCATAGTTGTTATACGCAAATAGAGTCCGATCCTCAAATACCTGATTTTAGTTAAGCACAGACGGATTTGGAGATAGGGCTTGTCGACCATTGGCCAAAAGACATCCAATCACGAAAAATCCGGATCCGGGTGCCGGTTGACCTGAACATCCATCTGGGAAATACGTCAATTGGCCAGCCTGTCTTTCACCGGCAGAAAAAAAGCCTCTATTGTTTCTTGGCTGACAGCCCGCGCACCAGCCTAAACCGGGTTCATCTCCCCTTGGACTGCATCGGAGGAGATCTTTCGCATGAGCGCCATCATGCTTGGCTTGCCATCGGAATAAGGCTCGGGAAACGCCCCACGTCTCATCCCGCCGAACATCTCCTTATTGAAGCGGCTGTTGATCTCGTCGAATATACGCCTGTAAGCCAGACAGTGGGGATCGACTCCGGCAATCTCCCCGCTTGTCGGCACAATGGCGTTATACGGGCAGCCACCCCGACAGTAGCGAATGTGCCGGCAGCTCTTGCACTCCTTGTTGACGTACTCCTTGAACTCCTGCATCCGCTTCCAGGCTGCTGATGCTTTCAGGTCATCCAGGGACGGCCTATCTGAGACGTTACCCATAACAAACTGGGGCATGCCGACGAACCGGTAGCAGGGATAAATGCTGCCTTCAGGGCCGACCGCATAGGTGCTGTCCATGCAATCGGCAAAGGTGCAAACCGTGCCGCGGCTGGTGAGAACGCCCCGGCACAGGTCGTTTATGTTCATGATCTCCACCTCATTGATCTTCTCCAGATAGCGGTCCAGCAGATAGACCAATAGCTCACCGTAGTCCTGCGGAGCAAGTGACCAACTATCCGGATCGCTACCTCGCAGGGAGGGCAAAGCAGGATGCAGCTTCATGACGAAGCCGTTTTCCATGAAGAAGTTGAATATATCCTCCTTGAAGCGGACCGACTGGGATGTAAATGTGCATATGAAGCGAACCGAAAGCCCGTGCTCCTTAGCAGTCCTGTATCCTCGCATCGTCTTCTCATAGTAGCCCCGGCCACGCTGGCTGTCGTTGACCTCCTGGGGGCCGTCAAGGCTTGAGCCGATGGGTATCTTGTACTCGGCCAGTATTTCCGCCAGCTCAGGCGAGAGCAACCACATGTTGCTCTGCATGGCGAAGGAGACCCCGATGTGGCGCAGCCCATCTGCCAGGACAGGCAGTGCGTGACGGTAGAACTTCAGACCTGCCATGAGAGGCTCGCCTCCGTGGAATGTGATGGTGACAGGGTCCTTACGGAATTCTCTGAGCCACTCCACGGTCTGGTCCACAGTTTGGGTATCCATGATCGGCGATTTCTCGTCCGAACTCCAGCAGTAGCTGCAATTCGAGGGGCAGCCTAAGGTAGGGATGATCATGACGTGAAAAGGGGCTTTTCGGGGCATCGATCATTGGGGCTCACCTGAAGAGATTAATAGTTTTCCGGGAGGCATTGCCGAAAGCCTTGTTGAGCCAGGAAGACATACCTCGGCAAACGGCCCTGAACAGAACCCCCTGGAAATACCCGTATCTGCAGGACGTTACGATTTCCCTAATCGCCATGCCTGTCCAGCTCGTCCCGATAGTGGCCCGATCATCTCCCAACAGCCTTTTAGCTGCGGCCGCATCTCATCATAACAATTCATACTCACGCCCCCTTTCAGTTTCAGGAGACTCGATAAGAATGCCCAAGCTCAAGGATATCGACAAGGTAATGATCATAGGATCCGGGCCTATAGTAATCGGTCAGGCCTGCGAGTTCGATTATTCAGGAACTCAGGCCTGCAAAGCGCTGCGCTCCCTGGGATATAAGATAGTCCTGGTGAACTCCAATCCGGCGACCATCATGACCGATCCAGGTATGGCTGATGTGACCTATATCGAACCCCTCAACGTCGAGCGCCTCTCCCAGATAATCGAGAAGGAGAGGCCAGATGCTCTCCTCCCCAACCTGGGAGGCCAAAACGGGCTCAACCTCAGCCTCGAGCTGGCGCGTGCCGGGGTTCTGGACAGGTTCGGGGTCAAGGTCATCGGGGTCGAGCTCGAGGCCATCGAGAGGGGCGAGGATCGCATAATCTTCAAGGAGACCATGAACCGGCTTGGTATCGAGGTTCCCAGAAGCACCGCTGTGTACTGCGTCGAGGATGCGGAAAAGGTTGCAGCCGATCTCGGCTATCCGGTGGTTGTTCGCCCGGCCTATACCATGGGCGGGACTGGAGGCGGCCTGGTCTACAATGTTGAGGAGCTGCGCACGGTGGCCAGCCGGGGCATAGCAGCCAGCCTTATCGGCCAGGTGCTGATCGAGGAGTCGGTGCTCGGCTGGGAGGAGCTGGAGCTCGAGGTTGTAAGGGACGCCAAGAACCAGATGATAACGGTCTGCTTCATCGAGAACGTGGACGCCATGGGCGTGCACACCGGCGACTCCTTCTGCACGGCACCGATGCTCACAATAGATGAGGCGCTTCAGAAGCGGCTCCAGGAGTACTCGTACAGGATAGTTGAGGCCATCAGGGTGATAGGAGGGACGAATATCCAGTTCGCCCACGACCCGAGGACTGGCCGGATCGTCGTCATTGAGATCAATCCCCGGACCTCCCGCTCCTCAGCCCTGGCATCAAAGGCCACCGGATTTCCCATCGCCCTCATATCAGCCAAGCTGGCTGCAGGAATGACGCTGGACGAGATCCCCTACTGGAGGGATGGTACTCTGGATAAGTACACTCCGTCCGGGGAGTATGTAGTGGTGAAGTTCCCTCGCTGGGCGTTTGAGAAGTTCAGAGGGGCAGCAGACCGGCTGGGCACCCAGATGAAGGCAGTGGGAGAGGTGATGAGCATCGGCAGGACTTACAAAGAGGCCCTGCAAAAATCCATCCGCTCTCTGGAAAACGGGCGCTACGGCCTGGGATTTGCCAGGGACTTCAACAAGAGGCCGCTTCCCGACCTGATGGCGATGCTCAAGGAGCCGACCAGCGAGCGACAGTTCGTCCTGTATGAGGCCATAAGGAAAGGGGCAGACCTGAACGATCTCTCAGCGATGACCCATATCAAGCTGTGGTTCCTCCAGCAGATGAAAGAGCTGGTCGATCTGGAAGAGGATATACTGAGGTACCGCGGCAGGACGATTCCGGACCAGCTTCTCTTGCAGGCCAAACATGACGGATTCTCCGACCGCTACCTGTCCAGGCTGCTGGCAGTTCCGGAGAAGGAGATCAGGGTGCACAGGACGCGTTTAGGCATAGTTCAGAACTGGCTCCCGGTGCCGGTGAGCGGAGTCGAGGACGCCGCTTATTACTATTCCACGTATCAGGTCCCCCGTCATTTTGGCCGGGAGAGCGCCTCGGCTGTAAAGCGGCGCAAGGTCATGGTTCTGGGCGGCGGTCCCAACCGGATCGGACAGGGAATCGAGTTCGATTATTGCTGCGTCCATGCTGCCTTTGCCCTCCGTGACATGGGCTTTGAGACAATCATGGTTAACTGCAACCCTGAGACGGTTTCCACGGATTACGACACCTCCGACCGCCTCTACTTCGAGCCGCTCACGGTGGAAGATGTACTGAGCATCTACGAAGAAGAGCAGCCAGAGGGGATGATAGTCCAGTTCGGCGGCCAGACTCCCCTAAATATCGCCAGGGAGCTAGAGGATGCTGGGGCAAGGATACTGGGCACCTCGGTCAACTCAATAGATCTGGCCGAGGATCGGGACCGTTTCCGCAAGGTCATGGACCGTATGAAGATACCCATGCCTGAGTCCGGGATGGCCAGCAACCTGGAGGAAGCTCTTCAGGTGGCAGGAAGGATCGGGTATCCACTAATGGTGCGGCCATCCTACGTACTGGGGGGACGGGGCATGGAGGTTGTCTACGACCAGGATATGCTGGAGCGGTATGTGAAAGCGGCGGTGGACGTTACGCCTGAGCGGCCCATCCTGATCGACCGCTTCTTGGAAAACGCCCTGGAAGCGGAGGCCGACGCCCTCTCTGATGGCAAGGAGACATTCATCCCTGCGGTTATGGAGCACATCGAGCAGGCCGGGATTCACTCTGGCGACTCAGCCTGTGTAATTCCGCCGGTGAGCATATCACAGAAGAACGTGCAGACGATTCAGGATTATACACGGCGTATGGCCCAGGAGCTCCAGGTGATTGGCCTCATGAACATGCAATATGCCATCTACCAGGACAAGGTCTATGTTCTGGAGGCAAATCCACGAGCGTCCCGCACCGTGCCTCTGGTCTCGAAGGTCTGCAACATCTCCATGGCGAAGATCGCAACCCAGCTCATGATGGGGCAGCATCTCTCCGATCTGAGCCTAAAGAACCGTCCCATACCTCACTTCGGTGTCAAGGAGTCGGTCTTCCCATTCAATATGTTCCCGGAGGTGGATCCTTTGCTGGGGCCGGAGATGCGCTCGACCGGCGAGGTCCTCGGCCTGGCCGATTCCTTCGGCATGGCATTCTACAAGGCCGAGGAGGCGGCCAAGCCAGTTCTGCCAAGCAAGGGCACGGTTCTGATAACTGTAGCCGGAAAAGACCATTCGGGAATTGTGGAAGCTGCCCGCAGGTTCTCTGCCCTGGGATTCGAGATCCGAGCCACGCGGGGCACTCATGAGTTCCTGGCCGCACAAAAGATCGAATCCCAGATCATCTTGAAGCTGCACGAGGGAAGGCCAAACATAGACGATGCCATCAAGAACGGAGAGATCCAGCTTGTTGTCAATACACCTATCGGCAAGGCCAGCCAATACGATGACTCCTACATCAGGAAAGCCGCCATAAAGTATAAGGTTCCCTATATAACCACCGTCGCCGCCGCTTTGGCAGCAGCCAGGGGAATCGAGGCATTCCGAAAAAGCGGGTCAGGTGTGAAATCGCTTCAGGAGTACCACGCAGATATCAACCGGGCCGAAGATGCCCCCCGATAGAGAACCGAGATTTTGTGAAGGAGACGAGCTGCGAGGCAAGCATCTCGTCTGCTTCATCCGGTCATCTGCTGAAATCCGCCCCAGCGTTCGTTTCCTGCCCGAGCGGGCTTTTCTGAAGCGTCCGGCTTTGCAGCCTCGATTTTTGGGCAGAACCTGACAGCTGGGCTTGGGCATCGCGGGCTTATGCTCGATGAGTCCGATCGATTCTCGCCGTGCTGCGGCACCGATATGGGCAAGACGGTCGTATCCTCCGATTTCATTTCACTTTATCGATCTCGTTAAACCCACCTGTGACGGTGATTTGGATGGGACTGTCGCAACCCCGGAAGCTTCCGAAAAGTAGACCGAAAACCGTGAAATGCCGGCCAGGTCCTTTGCACAATCCTCCAATCCAGTCTATGCTGACCTCATATAAGAAAGATTGATAAGGTCGCAGAAGCAATAGGCAAGCAAGCGATGATCCCAATAGAGTACTTCCTGCTTGGAGTGGCTGTACTGCTTCTGCTCAGCGTAATCTCCAGCAAAGCTTCGAGCCAGCTCGGCGTACCCACTCTGCTGCTGTTCCTCGTTATAGGCATGCTTGCCGGTTCTGACGGCCCGGGAGGCATATACTTCAGCGATCCGTGGCTGGCCCAGTCGCTGGGCATCGTCGCCCTGATATTCATACTATTCTCTGGCGGGCTTGATACCAGGTGGGGCGAGATCAAGCCAGTCCTGTGGAAAGGCGCACTCCTCTCCACCGTCGGCGTCATGATCACCACCATCATAGTGGGCTATGCTGCATATTTTCTGCTGGACTTCACCCTTCAAGAGGCTCTGCTTCTCGCTGCCATCATCTCCTCTACCGATGCTGCAGCGGTATTCTCGGTTCTTCGGTCCAAGAAGATAAGCTTGAAAGGCGAGCTGCGACCGCTCCTGGAGCTGGAATCCGGCAGCAATGATCCGATGGCTATCTTTCTTACCGCAAGCCTGATTGGGCTGATCATGAATCCTGCATCTCAGCCAACCGCTTTGATCCCCATGTTTGCCCAGCAGATGGCTCTGGGCGCCGTGTTCGGCTATATTATGGGCAGAGCCGTCGTATTCAGCATCAACCGCATCCGTCTGGACTACCAGGGGCTCTATCCCATCCTGACAGTCTCCCTGATCCTGTTGACCTACGGACTGACATCAGTTCTGGGAGGCAACGGCTTTCTGGCGGTCTACCTGGCGGGATTGACAATGGGAAACTACTCCTTCATCCACAAGCGCAGCCTCATGCATTACCACGACAGCCTCGCCTGGATGATGCAGATCGCAATGTTTCTCACGCTTGGGCTGCTGGTTTTTCCTTATCGTCTGATCCCCATCGCCGGCATCAGCCTGCTGATCTCCTTCTTGCTGATGTTTTTAGCCAGGCCGATAAGCGTTCTTCTGTGCCTTGCGCCCTTTAAAATGCCGATGAAGGATCGCGTCCTGATCTCCTGGGTGGGCCTCAGGGGATCGGTGCCGATCATCCTTGCCACGTTCCCGCTATTGGCTGGAATTCAGAAGGCGGATACGATATTCAACATAGTCTTCTTCGTGGTCCTGACCTCGGTCCTGGTGCAGGGGTCTTCCATCCCCTTCGTCGCCCGTCGCCTTGGCCTGGAGGCGCCCATGGAATCAGTCTCAGAGCAGGAGACTGTGGCGGATAGAGAGGTATGGGAATCGCTGGTGAAGCTTAAGGTTGCCTCTGGTTCGGCCGCTGTGGGAAAGCAGATCGCCGACCTCAATATTCCCGACGATACCTGGATAGCAGTGCTCAGAAGAAACGGCCATCCCATCCGTCCAGGTGGCAGCACGGTTCTGCAGGCCGGAGATCGCCTATCGGTTCAGTCCAGCGGGCAGTCCCTGGACCTCCTCAGGTCACAGCTGGAAACACGAGAAGGTGCAGATGACGAAGCGTGAGATGTGCACTGCCGCCTCACTCGTGATCCAGCCTCATCCCCCCCCGAGCCTAAATGGAGCGATAACGCGGGCGCCCTTATGATACTGGCATCCTCAGAACCCGGCAGGGATCCTGTTTGCTGATAGCAGCTAAATATTATCCCTGGCCAGTACATCAGGACCGGAAAAGGTTCCGATCAGGGCGGAAAAGCACTTATCCAGGCTCGGGAGTGAATACCTCGACAAAGAGCTCTGAACAGGTGGATCTCCCATTCGATGGCAGGCGCAGCAGGTGTATTGTCGAAATCAATGCATAGATTAAGAAGAACTAGGTGATCCTTACGGAGATAGGACGAAAGCCCAAGCCAGCCTCCTCCGAGGAGATGCGGCTGGTGCACCATGCCCTGGAAAACGCTACCAGGAGACGCATAGCCATACTTCTCACAAATGGCCCTCAGACAATCGATGGGATTGCAGCCCTGGTCGGTCGGGACATGCTTGATTACCATCTGAACCATCTGCAGCTGGCCGGGCTGATTGAGATCGATGGCGATCTGGTCAGCCCTACCGAATCTGGCATCGCCTATGGAGGACTCGTGAGGTTCCAGGCGGAGAATCCGGATAAGAAGGGATGACGCAAAAATGGTCGGAGGGGCCTTTGGGCCGGCATCTGAAGAGCGCTTTCAAACAGGCCGATGATAGGAGCTGATTTTTGCCAGCCGGGCCTGGCCAATACGGATCCGTTGATGAGCCACATCGAGCAGGATTTTGTCCTGCATACCGCAAGTGGTGCTCCAGCCCGATCTTCTCGGCCTGGAAGATCCCGGCAGTCCCAAGCTGGCAGCTAGCTGTTTTGAAGAGCCTCAGCTCGTCTTGCTTCCCGGATGCTATGGACCCTGGATAATGGTGCGCACCTCTGAAAAAAAGGGCGGGCGGAAAGATTGCCGGTCCCTTCTCGAGGTTCGACATCACATTTAAATAACATTAGCTTGTGCTCCGGCTCTCTAGCCCAACCAGGTGATAAATCAATGTTTCAGATCAGACAGGGCTCTCCACAGGACTTTGTGAGAGCCCTGGACATCCATGCGGACTTTCAGTGTCTCAGATGCGGCCATTGCTGCAAGGAGTCCGACCCAATCGCCATAACCAGGAGAGATGCGCAGCGGATGGCCAGCCACCTGGGCTTGGCACCGGAGCAGTTCGAGAGCGATTATACCACCCCCATGCCAAACGACGACAGAGGACGGTCGCTGAAAACCCTGCCATGTATATTCTATGATGAGCAGAAAGGCTGCAAAGTATATCCCGCCCGACCAATGGTCTGCCGGATGTTCCCGGCAATTGCACTGTTCTTCAGCGGGCTCCTGGACAACAATCATTGCCCAGGCATGAAGGCCCGGGCTGGCATCTCGTCTGGCGGCCGCGCCGATCTTTTGGGCAAGGAGGGGCTGGATGAGCTGAAGCGCGTTGTCGAGGCGGTCCAGGCCCAGGGGATCCCTGTAATGCTGGATCGGTATGACGACGGGTCGGTCGAGCTCAAGATGGCCCATTACTTCGTCTGAGAAAACCGCCAGAAATCAGCTGGGTCAATTCCTGCCCAGTTCTCCGGGCATATCCGTCAGCCGTTGTCTTGGCCGGACCTGGGCCACATCCGAAGAGCCAATCCGGGCCGAAGATGACAGATAGGCCAATCCCATGTAATCAAGCGGAGGAAGTCTGCCAACCAAAGGAGTGGATCGCTTCTGATGACCTCTCGCGAAGTCGATAATACGTCCGGTCGCTGGGATTTGCATGCGCCCGGTGTCACCGCCCTGGACGGCTCGATTGTCAAGGGAGATCTCGGATTTCAGGAAGTCCATCACCGCAAAGACTGGCTGTTGACTGCTTTTTTTCGTCCTCTATTATGGCCTCGACGCTGCAGCATCAGCAGCGCATGCCAAATGATTGTAAAATTTTCGGATTTTCCAATTGCGGCAGATCCTGACAGCCGCCGGGCCCCAAACGTCTCTTCGATCTTTTTGCAGCCTCTTTAGTCAGCCAGATCCAGGAAATCGTCATCGCCGGCTTCTGGATAAGAATATCTCCGCACCTGGCCGGCCTTGATCCTGGCTTGCCGCACCTCGAAGGCAGATGTCCTTTCCGATAGCCTATGGGTGCCGTTGTGGTGAGCCGTCCTTTTCACATAACCGCCGTTTCGGCTGGACCGGTGTAATTCCCAAATGGAGAACATGCTTAAAATTACAAAAAAACAAAAACGGATTTCTTGAATATTTGTTTTTGATTAATGATTTATTTAGACCAAATAACCGCATATACTGAAAATTATTAGATAAAATAATGCCTTATTTGCTGATAAGACTTAAATAGTGAGAGGGCTAAGGCCTCGCCGTAGAGTCCTGATAGAGCCGGGGCTTGCTACAGGAAATCCCATATGGCTGTATTGTACGATTATGTTCAGAGAGAACCAGGTGTAACGAAGTATGAGACAAAGATCCCGGGAGTCATCTCCGCAGAGAGCGCAGGCTTTTTGGCAATCTTCGCCTGCGGCCTGCTGGCTGTGGCAATCAGCTTCTTCCCCTACAAGATAGTCTGAAAGCAGGACAGACCCGATATATCGGGGACTAAGAGGCCAGGGCTGAAAAGAACCCAGCTTTCTGCCCAAGGTATTCTTTTTTTATGCGCCCCAGTCCATGCATATGATACTGCCCCACCTCGTCTTATGAACCACAGACCAGGCGGAGCTTATTTATCGTCGATTGCTGTAAAATGGTTTTTGTGAGTCGAGCATTGGACGGATCTGAGCTTGTTGATAAGGGATCAGGGCGCCTATCACTATTCCTGGTAGTATTTCAGCTGCTGGTTTTGATGCCTGCCACGGGTTCGGTTATCGACGTAAAGACTGACGGATCCATTCAGGAAGCCCTGGACCTGGCCATGCCAGGAGATGTGGTCCAGGTTCCCTCCGGGCTCTATCATCAGACCATAGCAGTGACCAAAGCGGTTGTTCTTAGAGGTGTGGACGACGGCGGTGGACGGCCGGTAATCGACGCCGGTGGCAGGGCCAGCGGAATAGTGCTGCGAGGGGCTGGATGCACTGTGGAAGGACTGGCTGTTATAAACTCCGGCAGCTCGGAGCTGGATGCGGGGATCAAGGTAGCAGCGGCCAACGTCACCCTGCGGCAGGTCTGGATTACTCAGAACCGACGAGGCATAATGGTCCAATCAGCAGAAGGCTGCAAAGTTCTTGGGTGCCGGATAACCGGAAACGAAAACGGCATATTTCTCTATCAGGCCAGGGCCAGCGAGATCTCGGACTGCGTTATCTCCAGGAACTCTGACGGGGTCACCATCTGGGAATCGGAAGAGGGAACGCTTTCTCGGAATCGAGTGAATGAGAACCAGCGTTATGGCATCTATCTGGTCTCATCAACCAAGAACTACCTTGTCGGCAATGTGGCTGAGAATAACTCGGCAGGCCTGTACCTGGTGAACTCACCGGGAAATGCCGTCCTCGATAATCGATTTGGGAATAATACGGACCGAGGGGTATATCTGCAGAAGTCCGGCCAAAACGTATTCAAGCTGAACCAGATCTCGGGCAGCCCCAGGAACTTCGACTACTACATGGACCAGGAGACCGGAGCTGGAAGGGAGTATCAGTATCTGAACAACGATATCGATTCCAGCAACCTCGTGGAAAGCCGCCCAATCCTGCACCTGGTCCAGGCATCCGACCAAAATATGGATGCTTCGCCCATCTCAGGGCCGATCTTCTGCATCCGCTGCCAGAACCTGACCATACAGAACCTTCGGGTCGAAGACGACCTACGGGGCGTGTTCCTGTACCAGAGCCGGGGCTGCCTCCTGCAGAACAACACACTGCGCAACAACAGCCTATTTGGGATAGAAGCTTATGAGTCGTCAGGCAATCTGTTCAGACAGAATAACATAAGCCGCAGCCCGGTTGGTGTTTATCTGGAGAGCAGCGCCAAGAATGCAGTTGCTGCAAACAACGTCTTCGATGGAGGGATCGGGATTGCGCTGGTCGCCAGCTCCAATAACTCTATCTTCCTAAACAACCTGGTCTATAACAAGAACGCAAGCGCCTACGATGACGGGCCCAACCAGTGGGACGACGGAGAGAGGGGAAACTTCTACGACGACTTCGAGTGCATGGATCCGGATAGAGACGGCTACTGCGATGCCGGCCGCTTCATACCTGGTGGAAGGAGCGAGGACCGCTTCCCATTGACATTCCCTGTAAGGTTCAATTGATCCCCAGCCACGGAAAAAGGCCGTATCCAGCGCTCGAATATCGATCTCCCAGGCAATTAAGGCGCTCGTAGGCCGCTTGGGCGTCCTGGGCAATTTTCCCGAATGAATTGGCACTTTGCGGATGGGCGCAGATGGCGCGCAACCGAAAAAGAGGTCAGACGAAATACCGAAAATGGACATGCAAGGCCCTGGCAGGGGCATTTATATGCGCTTTAGCCATCGGAGAGGGCGGCAGGCAGTTTCGCCCAGAAAACAGATATTGCCGAAAAACGGCCCTGTCCCGTCCGTTCCCAAACTCGGGAGGATGGGCAGGCCGTCTTCCTGCATCTCTTCCACCAGGGAGCCCCACTCCAGTGCATAATCCCTGAGGGTAATGCCTTGTTTTTCCACACTGCCGATTCCCATCTCGGCAAGCGACGATAACGACATTTAACGAATATATAGTTTGCGCTTGACGCTGGGATGGCACAAGAGCTTCGTGGGGGGATGAATATCCGTTACTGCAGTCCCAGAAACGCGGATGGAGGTATCTGGTTTGGCGACAATATCAGCCGAGACGGCAGCCATGATAAACACATGCAGATGACCCCTGAATTTGGGCCCGGAACGATCGGACTTATCATAGTCGATCGTCGAAACAGGACGCTTCGATTGGATCTGATTGCCCCGGATAAGCAAGACCGGTTCGATGGCTTGCGCAAGTTCAAAAAGGCGAAGGACTAAGGTAAGAGGCTGTCCAAACTCCAGGTCCACTCACGCGAGATCCATCACATTATTCTTCGATGCGGCTGGCGAGCCAGTGGATCAGATCGACTCTATGCCATCGGATCGACTATTGCATAGAGTCGACTATTGTAAAGGGTCGACTATTGCATAGAGTCGACTATTGTAAAAGCTCGACTCTATGCATCACATCATTGCGTTTCATCCAGGCATATCCGACAAGACGCTGACCGATAGCAGACGGCGGGGATTTGGCCAGCATTCTGGACAATTGGCGGCTGCAAGGAACCGCGGCCTTCTCCCAGCGATTTTCGCCGTCCAGAAAAGGTCTTGCGGGGTCGTTTTCGAGAAAAACTGGCTGGCGTCACGGCAAAGCTACAATGGCTGGATCAGCACGCTGCATCGACGCGGAAAGGGCATTCCTTCGAAATCGATTTAAGACGGAAGACCAAACCAGGCCGTCATGCTGGACTACTCCGAGAACCAGTTCCTGAAGCTGGCCAGTACCCCGGACCTGGACATAGAGATCTGCGATGTGACATTGAGAGACGGCGAGCAGATGCCCGGAGTGGTCTTCCGCCCGGAAGAAAAGCTGGAGATCGCCCGCCGCCTGGATGAGGCCGGAGTGGACATCATCGAGGCGGGCTTTCCAGTGGTCTCCAAGGCAGAGCGGGCAGCTGTCAAGGAGGTTTGCGCTCTGGGCCTCAATGCCAAGATATCCGCGCTCTCCCGCTCCACGCCCAAAGATGTGGATGCAGCACTGGACTGCGGAGTGGACATGATAAGCGTGTTTATCGCAACGTCCGAGCTTCATCTGCGCCACAAGCTGCACATGACCTGCGCCGAGGCAATCCGCTGTGCCCTGGATACCGTTGAGTACGCAAAGGACCATGGCCTTGTCGTGAGGTTCTCGGCTGAGGACGCCACAAGGACCGACTTTCAGATCCTCAAGAGGCTTTACAGAAAGGCCGAGGAATACCGGGCCGACTATGTGAGCGTCGCCGATACCGTAGGCATCTTAAATCCCCGCACCACCAGCTATATGATATCCGAGATCAAAAAGACCGTGGACATCCCGATCTGCATGCACTGCCACGACGATTTGGGCATGGCCCTATCCAACACACTTGCCGGGGCTGAGGCAGGGGCCAAGCAGCTGCACACCACGGTAAACGGGATTGGAGAGCGATCGGGAAACACGCCTCTCGAAGAGCTATTGGTGGCTCTCCGCCTCCATTACGGCATCGATCGCTATAACCTAAAGGAGCTCAACTCAATCTCCAGGCTCGTTGAGGGATTCTCCGGAGTCCCCATCGCCAGAAACAAGGCCGTTGTGGGGGCCAATGCGTTTGCACACGAGTCGGGAATTCACGTGGCTGCCGTCTTAGAGGAGCCCCGCACCTACGAGCTTTATTCTCCTGAAATGGTCGGCGCCGACCGCAGAATCGTTATCGGCAAGCATACAGGGGCTAAGGCGCTAAAGTACATCACCAAGAAGATGGGGTATGACCTTGAGAAGAAGGACATCTGTCTTCTGGCCGAGAAGGTGAAGACCGCCAGCGAGTTCAAGCGCCCTATTACATGCGATGAGCTTCGCAAGCTGATCCTGGACTTAAACGTTGAGTTCTATTACGGAGGGCCATGAGGCCCTCGCTGGCCCATTAACAGATCATTTCCATGAGAGATGGCAAAGCCTCGATATACCCCACGAATTCTCACATCTGGCCCGAACTCTCATCAAATGCAGCCGAACAGATCTCACGTCACCTTCGACGACCTAGGAGTCCGTGATTGAGACGCTTTCTGCAAAAGCTCAGCTGCCCATATCACCTAAGATCATTATCAACCTGGCTGGCCAAATCCAGGGATCACAGCAAGAGTACCGAGATAGCCGCTGCTGCCAGGACCACCCACAGGACGTCCGTACCCTTGACCAGGGCAAATAGGGCAGCAGCAGCCAGAGCTATCCGGGCCGGGTCCCAGGGTGTCTCCATGGCGAAGCGCAAGGTTACCGAAGCCAGCAGCCCCACAAATGAGGAGAATATTCCGAGGACAGCCGTCTGGAATACGTCTGATTGGCTCAGGCGGCGATAGTACGGATACACAATCACCATCATCAGGAATGATGGCAGGAACATGCCCAGAGTTGCGGCGATCGCCCCTGATACTCCCATCACCTGGTATCCGACGAATGTGGAGGTGATCACTATGGGACCGGGAGTGATCTGGCCAAGCGCAATTCCGCTCATGAATGTGGCCCCGTCCATCCAGCCCCTGCTCTCCACCACCTCGTGAAACATAAGTGGAAGCGATGCGAATCCACCGCCGAAGGCGAAGAGGTCAACCCGAAACATCAGTGAGGCAAGGTCGAAGAGCTGGGGGCTGCAATAGCGCAGCAATACTGACGCGCCTGCAACAGGCAGCAAGATCCACCAGGCTGCCCTGCCCGTAATTCCGCTCTGGCAGGCCTCGGCCTGTCTGTTTGGCATCGGGACACCGGCCAACTTGCCATACAGCATAAATCCGGCCAGGGCAGATATCACTACCACGTAGATGGGGCTTACCTGAAGCATGAACAGCAGAGCGGCAGACGCGGCCAGTGACCAGTCCCGCCAGGATCTCAGATAGACACGGCCAAATGATATTGCTGCGCTGGCTACGATTGACACTATCACCGCCTGCAGGCCGGAGAAGGCCGAGACCGCCGCATCCGCTGCATGGCTCTGGGAATAAAGCGCTGAGAGCGCCATCATGAGCAGGAAGGCAGGCAGCCCAAATCCGATGAACGCGACCGCCGCACCAGATAGCCCTCTTTTCCGCAGCCCCACATAAGCTGCCATCTGCATTGCGGAGGCGCCTGGAATGACCTGGGTGAGGGCTACACCGTCACCGAAAGCCCGGCCATCAAGCCAGCCTTTCCGATCAACTGCCATCCGGCGGATGAAGGCGATCATGGCCGGACCGCCGAAGGATGTCAAGCCAAGCCTGAAGAACGACCAGAACAGCTCAAAAAGCGACGTTTCGTACCCCATATCTCTGCCAGGGCTCATCTCGACCCCTCCGCATCCACCTTCCGTCAATTTCCGGATATAGTCCATCGATCGTCCGCTCATAGGCATGGAGTCTTTGCATCATCGCTGCACCAAAAATGCCTCTGCTAAGAAATCCTCGGGAAACATGTCCTGCTTTTCATCAGGCCCATAGCAAACATGCGGTATTGGCTGCCAGGCAATAAGCTTGATCTATCTCCAGATTGAGGTGAACTGGATGCTGGATATCCTCCTGAGGACGCTGGATTTCGCCGCTCCGGTCCTGGCCACCATATTCACTGGCCTGTTTCTGGCCGGATTCCTGCTCGAGATGGGCTGGGTTGACCGTATGGCTGCCCTGGCCCGGCCACTGGTGGCAGTGGCCCATCTGCCGCCGGTATCTGCTCCTGCCTTCATGATGTCTTTGGGATCTGCAGTTGCAGCTAACGGCATGATCGGCCGCTTCCATAAAGAGGGCCTGCTCAGCGACAGAGAAACCCTGCTCTGCTCGGTCATGAACAGCATACCCGTCTATCTGCGGGAGATATTCACCTATCAGTTGCCAATAGTGATACCCGCTCTTGGATTTGTTGTGGGCGGAGCCTACGGCCTTGTCTTCCTGGTGACAGCCTTCGTCAAGGTCTCGCTCGTGGTACTTCTGGGGCGACTGCTGCTTCCCAGCCAGGTGTATCGGGATGAGACGATCGGTGGCCTGCCAAAGCGTGCTGGCACTGCGGCCAAGGCGGTTCAGAGGGCTCTTTACGGCCAGCTTCGACTATTCTTCCGGATCTCCGCGGTCTATCTGGCAATGACGTTCCTCGTCTTCAACCTGCAGGAGCGCGGCTTCTTCCAGGCCTTTTCAGCCCTTCCGCTGGCCAGGGCATTTCACTTTCCGCCCGAGGCAATAGTTCCTCTGACCAGCTATGTGGCAAGCCCAATCCTGGGGATCTCACTTCTGGGTCCTATGATCCACAGCGGGTCCATCTCCCCACCCCAGGCACTGGAGGTCCTGATGCTTGGAAGCATGTTCATGCTGCCGGTCTTCGCCCTGCGCAGCATGGTGCCAAACTACACAGCCATCTTTGGGATGCGTCTTGGGCTCTCGGTTGTGGCATTCTCAACCGGCATCAGCGTCCTGGTTCGTCTCCTGTTCCTGCTTGCCCTGTTGCGCCTCTTTTGATGGATCTTGATTGGGCTGCTGTCATCTCATTCAGGGGCCAGACCTCCGGGGGTGGCTCTTCACAATGTATGATCTTTTCACAATAAGCCATAACTCAGCATAATACTTCCCAAATACGCTTATCTTTTCGCCCATTTTCTGCATAGATGGTGGGAATATGAGGACATATCTCGTAATGATGCTTCTGGCAGGGATTCTGACCTGGCTCTCGCCGGCCTGCGCCGCCGAGATGAATCCCGCAGACAACGCCTGGGTGCTGATCAGCTCTGCCCTGGTCCTGTTGATGATACCTGGTGTAGGGCTGTTTTACGGAGGCATGGTCAGGCGCAAGAACGCGATCTCAACCATTATACTCAGCTTCGCCATAATGGGGGTGATCACCCTTCAGTGGCTGCTCTTCGGATATACGCTTGCATTTGGAGAGGACGTAAAAGGCTTGATCGGCGGCCTGGAGCATCTCGCTCTGGCAGGAATTGGAATGGATCTGCAACCCGGGACCACGATCCCCTCCATGACATTCATGATCTTTCAGTCCATGTTCGCCGTGATCACGGTCTCCCTGATAACGGGAAGCTACGTAGAACGCATCAAATTCAGCTCTTTTCTTGTATTCTCCCTGGCGTGGGCCACACTGGTCTATGACCCCATAGCTCACTGGGTATGGGGCGGAGGATGGCTTATGCAGATAGGTGTGCTGGACTTTGCAGGAGGGGTGGTGGTTCATATCAGCGCCGGGGTCTCGGCACTGGCTGTGGCCCTGGTGATCGGCATGAGAAAGGGCTACGGTACCGATCCCATGGAGCCGCACAACATACCCACGACCGTGATCGGCGCATCGCTGCTCTGGTTTGGCTGGTTCGGCTTCAACGCAGGGTCAGCGCTGGCAGCCAATGCCGTGGCAGCAAACGCCTTTGTGGCGACCCATATATCGGCGGCGGCCGCCGCCACCACCTGGATGCTCCTCTCCTGGAGGGACCGGGCTCC
Source organism: Methanosaeta sp. PtaB.Bin039 (assembly GCA_002067795.1). Taxonomy (GTDB): domain Archaea; phylum Halobacteriota; class Methanosarcinia; order Methanotrichales; family Methanotrichaceae; genus MVQI01. Next base: position 3,891 of record MVQI01000034.1, on the reverse strand, counting down.
AAGCGCGCTGGGCATAGTAACCGGAGCTGTGGCAGGCTTGGCAGCCATTACTCCGGCAGCCGGCTACGTGACCCCTCTGGCGGCAATACCAATAGGTGTGGTAGCCTCCGTGGTGGGCTACTACTCCATTCTGTACATCAGGGGCAGCCACAGGGTTGACGACTCCCTGGATGTTCTGGCCTGTCACGGCATGGGCTCGACATGGGGCGTCCTTGCCACCGGCATCTTCGCCACAATTGGGGCATCTGGGCTGATATCCGGCAATCCAAGCCAGATCGTCTCCCAGATAATCGCCATAGGCGCGACATGGGCCTACTCCTTCACAGTCACCTATGGGATTGCCAGGGTGATCGACGCAACCATGGGGCTGCGGGTGAGGGATGAGGAGGAGGCGGTTGGCCTGGACATCAGCCAGCACGGCGAAGGGGCTTACGCCTGAGGAAGTGTGGGTAGAAGACATTTTGTCGATTCAGGAGGCAAGCTAAAAACCATGAAGAAGATCGAGGCGATAATCAGGCCGGAGAAGCTGCACAACCTGCGGCAGGTTCTGGACTCCCGGGGATACTTCGGGATGACAGCATACGAGGTCAAGGGGCGCGGGCGCCAGAAGGGCATAGCCCTTCAGTGGCGCGCTGGAGACTACCGGGTGGACTTCATGCCCAAGATGAAGGTGGAGATGGTGGTTGAGGACGACCAGATGGACCAGGTGGTGGACCTGATCTGCAGCACAGTCCAGACAGGCGAGGCCGGGGACGGCAAGATCTTCGTCTATCCTGTGGAGGACGTGATAAGGGTCCGGACCAGAGAGCGTGGGGGCGGGGCGGTATAGGACGCCCTGGGCCGTCTTCCGGACCGAAATCAGTTCAGGCAGCCGGACATCATCTCAAGAACTCTTCCATAATGGCTATCGCACAATACCTCCCGCACATCGAGCAGGTCTTCGTCTGATTGGGAAGGTGTATCTCCCTGGCCCTGTCACCGTCTATGGCAAGCCTGAACTGGCTTTCCCAATCCCGCGCCCTCCTGCACTCGGCCAGCTTCCTGTCTTCTGGCCTTGGACCATACTTCATGGTGTCTCCGATGTGGGCTGCTATCCTGAATGCGACGACCCCCTCCCTGACCTGAGATGCAGTTGGCAGTGCCAGGTGCTCTGAGGGAGTGATATAACAGAGGTAGTCTGCTCCAGCACCTGCGGCGAGGGACCCACCCACGCATCCCGCGATATGGTCGTATCCGACCCCGATGTCAATCGGAAGGGGGCCTGCTGAAAATAGAGGCCTGTTATCTGTAATTCTCTTGTAGTGGGCGACCAAGTCCGGTATCAGGTTCGGGCTGACGTGGCCTCCCATTCCCTCGATGATTACCTGGACTCCCAGCTCATTAGCCCTTTTAGCAAGACCGGCATTCATCCTGATCTCAAGATCCTGCGGCTCGTCCATAGCATCGTGAATGCAGCCGCTTCTCATGGTATTGCCAAGGGAGAGCACAACATCCCTCTCGGCGAGAATTCCGCATATATCATCGAAGTGGGAGATGTAGGGATTCTCCTTATTATTCTGAAGCATCCATGCTGATGTGAAGGAGCCGCCTTTGGAGACAATGCCCATTATCCTCTTTTTGCCCCGGAGCTCCTCAAGCATATCAGTGGTGAAGCCGGCATGGACCACGATTGAGGATATCCCTTCATCGACATGCCTCTTTATCATCCTGAGGAGGTCGGCTTCTGTTATGGCCTTGATGGAGCCGGCTTCAACAACTGCCTGATATATGGGCACGGTGGTCAGCGGGGCGCATGTCGCCTCCAATATCCTTCTCCTGATCTCGCCTATGGGACCGCCCATTGAAAGGTCGGTAATGGTATCTGCGCCATATCTTTCCGCTACTCTCGCTTTTTCGACCTCTTCGCTGATATCGCAGACCTCGGTCGAGGTCCCGATGTTTGCGTTGATCTTCGTCGTCAGGCCTTCGCCGATTCCCAAGGGCGCCTGGCCGTCCCTCTGCATTATAACTGCGCGCCCCAGAGCCACCTGCTTTTGCAGGAAGGCGGGCCTCAGTCCCTCTGCTCTGGCCACTTCAGAGATGGCCGGGGACCCTCTTCCAAGGCGTGCGGCATCAAGAAGGTTCTCGTTTAATGGCATAATCCGCTCACGGTGATGTTGGCTCGTGCTCGACAATCCGCCAAGCATAACGACTGTTGGTGTTTGTATCTGAATGGATAAAAATACTCTCAGATTTCCTCAGACGGGGCTAGAAAAATCCCCGAAAACTGATGAGACGTAAAATGGCGGTGCACGAAATCCCAAATGAAGGCGCGTCCTCATCGCATTTGCACACCGATCCATGGGTCAGAAGCGAGCAGCTTATCTGCAATAATCTCTGTACCTGCAACTTTCAGGATCCTGGCACCTTCCAGGATCTTTCTGGTAGAAGATCATGTCCTGCCTTGCGTCTCTCTCCTCGATAAACCACTGCCTTACCTCATCGCTGATTATGAAGAAATCGCGATCTACGTGAGGTGTGGGGTGGCTCCGCGGAAAGCTCAAATAGACCGTGCAGCCGATGTTGATAGGCACTTCATAGAGACTTTCATAGACCAAGGCATAAGCCGTGGCTGATAGCCTGTGAAAGTCCCATTTCGGGCCAGTCTTCAGGTCACAGATCAGCATTCCACTCATGTTTATAGCATCTGCAGAAAGATTGCTGCTCAAGCCCAGATATCGGCCGTCCAGCTTGTGCTCAATTACAAAGGGCAGAGCATGGTTGACCAGAGAATCATCGCTCAGGTACCTGTATTTTCCAAGATAGGAATGGACAGAGGAGACAATCCTGGATACCTCGAACGACCAGAGCTTTCTTACGTTCTCCCCCACATCTTCGGCTATTCCGTCCGAGCTGCCTGCCCTGGTAATCTGCTCCTCAGCTTCCAAAACGGCCTCAGGCATTCGCTCCATCAGGATCTCCGCCAGGTTGGTGCAGACGCCCAGGCCTTCCCTGTAGATCAGCCTCTTAACCATAGGATAAAGCTCAGCAATCGCCTGGTGGTAAAGGCGGCCGGCAACCATTTCCGCATTGGCTGGGACGCTAATACCATGAACATGTCTCAGGTAAGAGTCCCTGCAGGTCTCGCAATACCTGTCTGCAACCTCCCAGACCGGCAGGATTATGTCATGTGGTGGGGACAGTTCTGACGAATGCCAGTTCCAGCCCCTCAGCTGTTCAGCTATGCCGAGTTCCCGGGCCTTGGGTATCAGCTTCTTCAGTAGATATTTCCGCTCCTCCTCTGAAAAGAAATACGTGGCTATCGCCTCCAGATTTCATTTCGTTGAGACTATTGGCATATGCTACTCAGTCGATATATGGCAGTAGCGACTGTATTCGCAATCAGTGCACCTGTTAAAATTTTTAGAGCCTGTCGGCTCCGTCTCCAAATCGATTATTTTGCCGATCTCCCGGATCATCTTCAGTGTTCTTCTTCTTATCTCATCGTTGATATCTATTTGTACGTTCACGCGGTCCCTGCTATAGTGGATGAAGCCCCTGCGGACTATGGTCTTGAAGTTATCCTCCACCAGGAGGGCGTAAGCCGCGAGCTGGTACTTATGGTTGAGGTAGATCCCCCCGTGGTTGGAGCAGCCGAACTTGTAGTCAACAGGCACGAACTCTCGTTCGGTCTTCACAAGATAGTCCAAGACGCCACGAAGGCCCAAATTGCTGCTTTCGAGGACAACTCTGAACAGCTTCTCTGCCCTGTCCAGATCCGAATCATAGAAGATGGCACCTTTTCGGCGTCTCTCTCTTGAGGTCATCTCTTTATGTTTCTCCGTTCCCGTCTCAAGCTTCTGATCCGCCGGCTTTGGCACATGAAGCACATGATCAAAGTAGATTATCCTT
>MVQI01000033.1 GCA_002067795.1 Methanosaeta sp. PtaB.Bin039 | reverse complement strand
TTTCATAGACTCGCTGGTCAGAGAGACCAGTCTGAGCACATATCTGGGTGACGGTAGCGGCACGGCCACAGGCAACTATCGCGTCTAATACTCTCAATTCGGCATCTGTGTACTTATCAGCGGAATGACCGCCGATTGCCTTGAATAGCTCTTGCGCATCTCTGAAATCTTCTTCTGTAGCTATTAGACGACCATTTTCATCAGAGCTCCTAATCCCATATCTCAAGACAGCGAGACCCTTAATCATGTCACCAAGCATTCCGTAACCGCGGTTATCCCCATCATATACTATTCGATCGGCGAATGGTATTATCACGTCGAATTCTTGCTTATGCATATCGGCAACAATACATTGGCATACCGATATGTCGAATGCCATGACGTCTGGATCATCAACTCCCATATCCTGCAACTTCATGTGTTCCTGAACTTTCTTCTTGTGTTCGGGAGTGCTGGACACCTCTATCATGACGAAGCGGTCTCGGATTTGCTCATCTCCCTGGTTATCTACAGAAGTTACCCAGAATGTGAGGCGCTTCTGCGCCTCGAATTCGCATCCTTCTTGTTCTTTCACTGTAGCCCGCTTTACTCTCTCCTGGAAACGAGCAGTGATCTGTTTCACAGACACGCCTAGATCGTCGTTCCATTTCAGATCATCTATTCCAATTATGGTGCCCGGCTCAAAACCATCTCTGTGATAGAATAGGGCCTGCGGAGTGACATTCCCTGGAAATCGATGGTTCACATCCACCAAATGTAGGGCCTTGTTGACCGCATCGGTTTTACCTGAACCTCTTGGTCCTGATGCTAACACATGTAGACCTTTGGTATTGGTCGAGCACCCAACGGCGGTGCTGATGATTAGTATCTTTCCAAGTGCTTCATCGCCATAATGCATCCTTTGCCAGGTCGAATAAAGGAATTCGTAGGACGTGCCGCCGTCAATTATCTCCTGTGCCTTTGCGATAACTTCGGGAGAGAATTCCTGTTTCTGCGTTTTCATTTGGCGTTCTTTTGCTTCGGCCTCCACCAATTCGAACTGTATCCCAGCTTTGGAGAGCTGACCCTTATATTTGGCCAGCATCCGTATAGCCTTATCAACATCTTGTTGGGTTAGCTTATCTCCTCTCCGCAATTTCTCGGCGAGGTCGTTTCCAAACTCGGAATCATATTTGCTGTATCCTCTCCCATCACGAGTTTCTGCACCGTCGCAGGCCGAGCTCATACACAGTAATGCGGCTTCCACTGTCTGTTGTGGAACCGATACCGATGTTGACGTTCCATCTGTTTCACGTTCGTCTTTCATATTATTACCTCATTATCATTAGCAGTACCACTTCGCTGCAATATGTGAAATACGAAGATGATTTATTTTCAATTTCATATCTTCTAGGTTGCATTATTATTCGGTTCATTCGATATTCCATTTAGATACGATCCACTAGTTTGTTTTATTATCTCCCTGTTCTTCGATACCGTAAGCTATCTTTGTTAATTTGGCATATTCTTGCCCGACGCGTCAGAATCGACCAAGCGTCGGACTATTCGGCCATACTTCTTTGGCCTCCAAACACGTTGTGTGGGGGCCATAGTATATAAGTATATCGCAAGGCTTATATATAGGCATACCTACATATACGATTTTGTTTATAAATGAAAAGTAGATTATCGATGATGTTGTGGGGATTCTATGGCAATCCCCCCGGGCCTTATTGGATGTTCCGCGATATGTATTTGGCTTGAGCATGATGGAAATGATATTGACATAATTGCGATCCTCTCTTTAGGGAGTTATTTTTAAAAAAATAAAATCTTTAAATGTTATAATATGTTTGTTGCCTTATCATCTATATTATATTACATTATCTTGCATAGGACTCCCCAAAGTGATAATTTATCATCTAGTATCTAGAGGGATAATTTTCCAAATCACGAATCTAGAGGGACAATTTTCCAAATTACGATGCTTATAAAAGATGGTATTAGGCATGACAAGCTTCTTGATATACCGTTAACCACACAAGAGTTGTCGCTCATTTTCTTCATCGAAATATCAATAACCACTTCCGATCTCGTTTGCCATGGTGCAAGATCGGTATGCTGAGAATCTCATGATATTTCTTAATAGCAGTTATATGACTATCTTGGAGTAGATTCCTAAAACCTAGACGGTCTTCAACGTCATTATATATTGTAATTTATATAATTATCTTATGGGCCAAGTAGGAAGCCAGCACGACTCTAACGCGACAGGATTGTACCTTTTGCATCAAAAGGGTCATATAAAAGAATACTCCATTTATCCATGAAGCGATAAAGGGACAACTCCTAAAGACCACTATCTAATGATAGATTGCCATGCGGGGTACGGGATTCGAACCCGCGAACTCCTGCGAGACAGGATCTTAAGTCCTGCGCCTTTGGCCAGCTTGGCAAACCCCGCAACCTCAAATGCTGCGGCCTCTGAAAGGGACCCTGCAACACCTGGTGCGGTAGTGTCAGCAGTGGTATATCTCTCTGCCGCTCCCCGCAATGCAGCGACGGGCGTACGCCAGATGGACTTGCATGGGGGCCTTGCCAGTCTCAGAAACGCTCTATTTTCACAATATTGTCGATTGTCGAAAAAATAAAATAATACCCTGGCCATGCCTGGCTCAGTTCCAGAGGAGGTCTGCACCCGTGAATTCCCGCCATATCAATTCCGTCCGAACATTCCTGCTTGCGATGCTTCTGGCGCTTGCGGCAGCCTCCGTCTCAGGCGCCGCCTATGCTGCCGGCAACATGACCGTCCATTTCCTGGACGTGGGACAGGGGGACTGCATCTTGATCCAGTGCGGCCAAAAAAATGTTCTGATCGATGGCGGGGAATACGAGATGGGCCCTGTCGTGGTATCATATCTGACCTCAGTTGGGACCGATTCACTGGACCTGGTGGTGGCTACCCACCCCCACTCCGACCACGTTGGTGGTTTAAGCTTTGTGCTTCGGAACATTCCGGTGCGCCAGGTGCTGGACAGCGGCAAGCCCCATACAACCAGCAGCTATACGCGCTTTCTCTCACTGGCCGATCAGATGGAAATCCCCCTCAAAGCGGGCGCATTCGGCCAGATAATACCCCTTGGCCCGGACGCCCGGATAGAGGTGCTATCCCCTCCATCTGAAGGTTATGGCCTGGGACTCAACGAGGACTCGATTGTGTTGAGGGCGACTTTTGGCAGCGTCTCCTTCCTGCTCATGTCTGATGTCGGCACCGCAGCCGAGCAGAGCCTTCTGGACTCTCACCGCGGGCTGCAGAGCGAGGTATTGAAAGTCGGGCATCACGCAAGTCCCTACAGCTCTCAGCCGGCATTCCTCCGGGCTGTTATGCCGTCTGTCAGCGTCATCACCGTTGGCTCAGGCAACGATTACGGTTACCCCTCTTTCCGGGTGCTGCGGTCCCTGGCCGCCCAGGGATCGGCTGTCTACAGGACGGATCAGGACGGCGATATCGTCGTGTCCACAGACGGCAAGGGCCTCACCGTCACCACCAGCAGCAAGCAGCCGGACGGCGAGATGCCGAGGGACGATTTTGCCAGTCCGGATGTCGAGCAGACGTCTCATACCAGCATATGGGACTTGCTGATGTGGATCCTTAAGTACCTCTTTGGCGGAGGAGATCAGATATGAGGGCCACGGTTGACCGGATTGAGGGCGGAAGAGCCGTCCTCCTTGTGGGCAGACGGAGGGCGGGTGATGTCGCTGGGCAGCCTGGCGAGGAGATGCGAATAGAGCTGCCACTGGCCCTCCTCCCCACTGAGACTTCTGAGGGGGATGTGCTCGAGCTTATCCTTCGGAAGGACGAAGATGCGACCACGGCGGCCAGAAGAGGCGCATCAGATCTGCTGGACCGACTTCAGCAAAGAGGCCAACGCGTTGGGATCGTCCAGGGCTCAACGAGGCAATAAGAGGGATTCTTCCTGGCCCTGGGCCCACGAGTCCCTTGGAACCGGATTTCAGACAACCGGCCATTTCGGCAAAAGCGGCTTTCCAGCTGTCGCCTCAGAGCCACCACTGATGAAGGAACGGCTTGTTCCTGACCATGAGAAGGGAGTTCCTATCGTATTTTATCACATACGTCTTCCTCACCATCGACCCTTGCTGCTGCTTGTAGTGGTACTCCGGGTCGTCCATGACCGTTGATGTGGGCGTTGCGTAGGTCACGAAGCGGGAGATATACTCCGGGGACATCCTCTCCCTCCTGGTCGGCCTGTCCTGCCAGCTTGGTGTATCCACGGATCCAGCTGCCTGGGGGTGTGCTGAGAAGCTGCCCCTGTAGACCCCGCCGTCAGAGGTCGCTGCTGAGAAGCGGCCTGCCAGCCCTTCTCCGCTCTGGTCGACTCCAAGCATCATCACCACCGACGGCTGATCCGCGGAGAACGTAAGGGTGAGGTCGGCATGGCCTCTCTTGAACCTGCCTTCCACCAGGCCGTCCGATCTGTCTCCCAGGGCGGCCCTTCCAGTGACCTTTGAGCCGTTCTGATGAAGTATCAGAAGGCCAGCCTCCCCTATCTGGTATTCTCCATTGCTGCTCTGCACCTGCAGATTCATCAGCCAGTGGCCTGCCAGATCCGGAGCAGCCGGCGAGCTGCCCGCAGCAGCCACAAGGATCGCCAGCAGACAGATTCTCTTATACACGGATCTCAATCGCCCTCCCGGCGGCCTTCAGGGCCGATCGCCACCATCCCCATGCGCTGGGTGCCGAGAGCGGGGATGTCCGGTTGCCGATCCGGGGTCCCAGCTTGCGCCGTGATCAATAACGTCGATCGACGTATAATAATCTTACGGAGCACAGGTCCCTATCTGGCAATTGTACTGCCTGACGGCGATGACATGCCGCCTTGCCCACACGGGGGGGACAGGCCGGCTGTCACCGATTGCACAAAGAGAAGCTATGCAGGTCCAAGTCGATCCTCGGCCAGCCTTGAGACTTTTGTATCAGTGCTACATCGGCAGATTATGGCTCGTCTTGGAATTCTTAAGCCTAAATCTCGATCACAGGTCCTCACGGATGAAGAGAACCTGCCCGCAATGCCGGCAGTGTGAGGCATCCAACTCGTGATGAGATAGGCCGCAGTTCGAGCAGACAACCTTCTTCCGTCCGTATATATTCAGCCACTCCTTAACGATCTGGCTGGCCTGCCAGGGAATCAGTATGATTCCGGAGATGATCATGAGAACCGTCACCAATCTTCCCGCCGCCGAGACCGGGGTGATGTCGCCGAACCCCACGGTTGAAAGTGCCACCACCGTGAAATAGAAGGCAGCGCCGAAGTCCTGCACGTCGGGATTGTAAGGGCTCTCAACGTAGTAAAACAGGCCGGAGGATACGAAGAATATTATGAGTATGGTCAGCGTCAGCCTGGCCACGCGGAGCAGATCGGCGGCGATGATTCCGAAGAAGAGATGGTCTGAGGCGAAGAAGCGCAAGAACCGGAAGATTCGGAAGACGGCGAAGACCCTGATGGTCTTGATGAACCCCACGGAGACGGCCAAGCCGAATGCAGGCAGGACCAGCTCCAAGAGGGTTGGGAAGATGGCAACCAAGTCGATTATCGTGTAGACGTTTCTCATGTGGCCTCTGCGGTCGTACGTGCCGTAGAGGCGAGCGGAGAACTCCAGTATGAAGAAGAAGACCGCCACCAGCTCAGCCTGCCACAGCAGACTGCGGAAATCGTCGGATATGGGATATGTGTTGGCCACGAATATCCCGCAGACCAGCAGGTTGAGGGCGATGATGAAGACGTCGATTCCTCTGCCGATGGCAGTCCTGTAATCTATCATGTAGAAATGCACAGTCTGACGGAAAGACCGCGGTAGTGCGGTGGTCGAATTGGACTTCTCGACTGCCGATCCGTGATGACTGGCCATGGATAGATATCCGAACCATAAAAATAAAACGGCTTCGATTCAGCCAGCCTAAGTGCCCGGTCTGGATGCATCTGCGGGATGGACCTGTCCGGGTCTTTGCCTCATTTTTTTTCGTCCAGCGCGGGCAAAAGAGATGCGGCTTGATCAGGGATACGGCCGACCTTTCAGACGGAGGCACGACTGTAACTCTTCGCACGCCGCTGTTATTCCTCAGCTCCCTGCTTCCTTTCGTCCCCTGACCCGCTCCATTAGCTGCTGGAGTGTATGCTGGTTGCTAGCGGTAAAAGGAAACGGCGAGGCCGTGAATGGCTGGAAGTAGATGGGCACATCGTCCAGGCGGTAGAATGTGCCGTCGCATTCCATGGCGTCGATCACCCCGGGCAGCACAACATCCGACAGCATTGTAGTTGGGCATGACGCGATATCGATACAGATCATGGGGATCTCGCCCAGGTAAGAGGCGCAGTCGGCCGGGAAGTGGGAGACCAGGTCGGCACAGACCACGAGGGCCGCATCCACGTCCCTCTCTCTGAGCAGGTCCACGGCGGTGAACTCGCCCGGATTGTAGCGAGGATAGCCCCTGCTGAAGTCGAGGCCGAATGGGTAGCCGTACAGGTAGGATGCGACCTGATTGAATCCAGCCACATTGCAGTGGCCTCTCAGCGCTCCGATGACGAATTTGGTATGGTTATTCAGCTCCTGCACGAGGTGAAACGCCATCTCCGCATTGCGGTGCTTTCCGTAGGAGGACGCCATGCCAAGGCCGGCGTAGATCACTCCGTAATTGCAGCCCTTCATCAGTTCCAGCATCTCCTCCATCTGCCTGATCGCAACGCCTGTCACCTCCTCTGCCGAAGGGTGGGGCTGCTGGCCATGCAGCAATGCAAGCAGGGCGGAGAGCAGCTCAAAGTCGGTATTTGGATTGAGTTGGATATGCAGATCGGAGTTCTCCGCTGTCAGGGAGCGTCTTGGGTCCACGGTTATAACAGTGCGGTCGAACCGCCCCCTCCTGGTCCAGTAGCCTCGGGGATATACTGCATATCGGGACATGTGGCGAGGCATGGATTCCAGGGGATTGGACCCCCAGTAGACTGTCAGATCGGCCCGGTTCTTGCTCTGGCCGGCGGTGGCGCCGACCCGCCCTGCCTCCTGAATACCCATGGCTGTTGGCCCGTGGCATACTGTGGAGTTGGAGTCCACAACTCCGCCCAGATACTCCCCCAGGTGCAGCCCGACCTCCATCGCCTCGCACGAGGTCTCGCTGCCAATGAATATCAGGGGCCGGCTCGAGCTTGCAAGGATATCGGCCGCCCGGTCCAGCGCCTCCTCCCATCCGGATGGCAGCATCTCTCCGCCCTGACATATCAATGGCTGGCGTATCCGGTGAGGGCTTGCCAGCTCCTGGAACTTTGCGTTGCCCATTTTGCAGGCGTTCTTCGCCACGATGCCCTCTGCCGTCATCTCCACCTGGATATCGTCGCAGGAGGCACCACAGACCGGGCATACCAGGTTCCTGAACATCATCTCTTGCCCCGTGAGTAATGCCTTCGCACTATCTCAGCCGCACTCAATACGTCCTCCTGGGTAGGCTCTATGATCACAGGGCTGCCCTTGTATAGTGGGGAGCCGGTTGAGAACGTATCGGGGTCCACCACAAGGTTGGACCAGATCGCCCTGGGCATGAAGATCTGTCCGGGCTGAAGCGACCGGGCAGGACGGGCATGGACCGCCACGCTATGCTTTCGATCCGGTGTCCAGATCCTGACCCTGTCCGGAAATCCAAGCTCTGCATAGTCCACATGGCTGATCTCGCAGACTGCGCACTCTTCTACGTACTCGGGACCCAGCTTGTTTCCGCCCTTCGCCAGCCGCCCCTCTTCAATCGTACTGCCCGTATTCAAAAGAACCTCTCTCATACCCTCACAACCCTCTCCTGAGCTGCAATTTAAGAAATACTGGCTTAGCGTCGCCTCCATGAACCCCATCCCCTACCCCCGGACGAACAACGTCCCCTTTGGATTTTTGCTTATAGCGTAGTCTCCGCAGTAGCGGATGAACGTCCCAGGTCGCTTCTCCCCGCCAAGAACAGGATCTTCTTCCATCCCAGTCTCAACGAACCCTGGGGAGAAGCGCTCGATACCTCCTAGCACTGCAGCCACTCCACCGGTCATCTCCGCCCCAACACCTCGCACAGCCCTCCCATGAACTAATATCAGCCCGCCGCTCTGCCTGATGGCGCAGAAGTTCTGCACATCCCTGGCAACTGATATCTTCCCCCCAATCATCCCCCCTCCAAGCTGGCTTTTGGCAGAACCTCCGATCCTGATCTCGCCGCCGCTCATGCCCCGCCAGCTACCGCGGTGTGCAGAGCCCACGTGATCTCCAGCATCCCCCTCGATCTCCAGCAGGCCTCCTCTCATCTCCATCCCTGCCCAGGAGCCGGCATTGCCCCTGACAAGGATCGATCCGCCCTCCATCTCCTCGCCCAGGTGCATCCCGCAGCTCCCATCTATCTCTATGCAACCGGAACGCATGCCCTGGCCGATTCGCTTGATCCTCGATGCATCACCCTCGATGGCGATCCTGACCTCGCCTTCTCCCTCCCTGACCTCCACCTCGAAGAAGTCGGAGAGCGGCAGCTGTGCCGGCCCCTGCCAGACCAGCTGTGCCTCTATCTCCCCGGGGGCCAGCCCTGACAGACGATGGGGGCAGACGGCCTCGGCCTCAACTGTCAGACCGATGGGCCCCTTTACCTCAAGGATTATCTCGGTCATCATCGCCTCCTGGCCAGGGCTTCCAGCGGCCTGTTGACGGCAATGGGGGCAGGCCTTTTCAGGTACTTATCCGGCACCGGGTAGTTGGCAAAGCCCACGGTGTAGTACTTGAACCACTCCTTGAGGTCGGACAGCATCTCCTTTTCCTCCTCTTGGTCTGAGAATGGCTGACAATAGAAGCGCCTGCCCTCCGGGACCGCCAGCACCTCCCCTCTCCTGGCTATCACCGCCCCATCTTTGATGGTGCAGTAGGGGCGAGCCAGGGCGGAAGCGAGGTTTTGGTGGTGGGCAGGATCGAGTGTGGACGGATCTATATCGTAGATCGTCACGTCCCCATCGGCTCCGGCTCCGAGGTGACCTTTCCGAAATGAGATCCCGATGGTCCGGGCCGGATTGGCCCTGGTCAGGACGGCCATCTCGAAGAGGTCCATCTCCCTATCCACCTCGCCGAGGCTGGAGCGATCGTATGCCCACTTATGGCACTCCGAGGCGGTCTGATCCCTTGCTTTGCGTGACATAAGCCAGGTCATCACCTGGGGGTACTCGGTGAAGACGCCGCCGTTGGGATGATCTGTTGTCATAATCGTCTTCCATGGGTCCTTGATTCGCAGCAGAAGCTCGAGACCCATTGCCCACTGTATGCTGCTGATTGGGCTGCTCTTGGCGTAAACGAACGGTATAACACCCGACCCGCACTCAAGCTCAACATCGGTATTGGACCACTTCTGCCCGGACAGCATGTACAGATCGTGGATTGCCGGGCCGTCCCCGGTCATGGCGGTAGCTGGCCCAAACGGCACCGCCCCGTTGTCGATGACGACATGCTCCGCAGAGTTGACGTAATCGATCACGCCCTGCGCGCCGGACTGGAAGTCCCTCCACGATGTCCCACCAAAAGAGCAGAACTGGGCGTGGGCCAGGTAGACCGTCTGCTGACGCCTGCTGTCCAGCCTGGTCTCTGCCCAGGGGACCTGTGCCCGGGATGATGGGGCCAGGCCGGCTGTGATCTTCAGTGACTCCCTTGTTATCTCCCAGTTTCCTGGGTGGCCCAGGTTGTTTGTGTGCAGGTGCAGCGACATCGGAAGCCCGAGGAGCTCGTTGGCCTCGGCAAGTCCCCGGATAACCTCTCTGGGAGTGATATCGAAATGGATGTTAGGCTCGTCCAGGGAGTTGACGTTTTTTGCCCAACCCCAGTTCTCCACACCCGCCGGATTTACGCACTTTATCCCATAGGCCTTGTGGGTGCGCATCATCCAGGCGATGTATGCCGCTGTCCGGTCGATGTCGCCATCCTTCAGGTAACGCATGACGAACCAGTTATTGCCCAGGACCATGTATGCCCCCATATCCAGTACTGGGGTCGCTCCCATCTCCTCATGGGTGTGGCGGGCTTCAAGAGGCGGCATGGCTGCCTCAAAGACCGTGGTGTATCCCATGCCTGCGTAGTCGTAGCCCTGTTTGTAGACGGAAGGGATTGTGTAGCCGCTTCCGCCATGGGTAATGGCTGTTCGGGCTCTCACTGTACGAATGTGGTCCTCTGGGCGCATCAGCCGCCCGGCGTTGACCTTGGCCCCTGCAACATGGGAGTGGGAATCCACTCCTCCAGGCATCACCGTCTTCTTTGCGGCGTCGATCACCTGGGCACCTCGACGCTGTGTCCCGCTGAGATCGGTCACCACCCTGCCGTCTCTTATGAAGATATCCTTGACTTCTCCATCGATTCCGTTAAGCGGATCGAAGAGACAGCCGTTTTTTATTATGAGCGAAGACATCTCAGATCGCCTCCCTGCTCTTTAGCCGAACGGCCTGCACCGGGCAGATAATGGAGCAGGTGCCGCAGGACCCGCACAGGTCCTGATTCACGACCTTGATGCTGCCGTTCTCTACCTCAAGCAGGGGCTTTTCATCCACCTCGTTCAGATGCCCTGCTGCCAGGTAGGCGTCGGACATGGCGTTGACCGGGCAGGCGATGACGCAGTTGCCGCATCCAAGGCAGGCCTGCTCATCGGTCACAAGGATCGAGGTGAGGGCCGGGCGGATGGCCGGTCCGGATATTCTCTTCAGCAGTCCCCCTTTGCCCTTCACATCCGGGATGATTCCGGTCTTCGAGACCGTGATCGCAGAGACCGGGCATGCCAGTGCACAGGCTCCACAGCTTAGGCAGGCACCAGGACGGTGGGTGACCTTCTCGATCCGTTCTCCCTGGCCCCATCTCCGGTTGAAGAGGGCTCCTGCCGGGCAGACCGAGATGCAGGTCCTGCAGGCCTGGCAGGCCCCGTCGTCCCTGGAAAATTCCCCTGAAAATGGCTTTTTTACGGAAATGGCCCGGGTTGGGCAGACGGCTGCACACCATCCACAGTGAACGCATCTGTCCTGATCAACGATCGTTTCGCCTTCCAGATTGAGGCTGCCGTCCTGAGCAAGGCCTTTAACCTCCACCTTTATGCATCTCTGTGGGCAGACCTCCTCGCACAGTCCGCAATGCACGCAATAATCGTTGACTGTGGTTGGCGAAAGCGCTGAATGCAGGTATCCATCATCGATCTCCCTTTTTCCGTCCCTTCGGAATTCCAGGGCTCCTCTCGGGCAGACCCGGGCGCATACGGCGCAAAAGACGCAGTTTTTTGCCATGCCCTTGGATAGGAAATCCCGGTCTATCACCCCTCTGGCCACCGCTCCCACCGAGCCTATAACGAGTTCCCCTTTGGGGCAGGCTGCGACGCAAGTCCCGCACCCAATGCACCTTTCCGGAAGATAGACCTGGCTTCTATCCTCCCTGACCTCAAAGACCACCTCTCTCATGAGCCCAATCCTGCCTCAGCAGACTGCCGGCATCATCATATCCCGGGAATGGCTATGAAGTTTGCGATATAGCTCGTATATTCGGGAAAAATTAAGCGAAAACGTTTAATGCCAGGCAATTGGCTGACAGGGGCCGATCTCAGATCACCCTGCGTACGCCGCTGTAGACGTACACGTTGGGCCGGCGGGCGAAGCCCACCAGGGTCATATCGATCTCTCTCGCCAGGTTTACTCCACCAGCAATAGGTGCGCTTTTGCTGGCCAGGATTGGGACGCCTGCCCTGGCTGATTTCTTGACCATGCTCTCCGAGAGCCGTCCGCTGGTAACGAGAGCGCATTCGGCCAGTTCCAGCCCTCTTAACAGGGCAGATCCCAATGCCTTGTCCATGGCGCTGGACCGGCTGACATCCTCGCAGAACACAAGCACCCCTCCGTTCATATCGCAGACCATGGCTGCGTGGGCTGCTCCAGTCCGCCGCCAGAGCCGTGCGCGCTGGTTGAGCTGGTCGACAGCGTCGAGGAGGCTGGCAGAAGATATGCGGGCCTCGGATATGACGCGGCGTAGAATGTGCCCGGGTCGGTCATCCTGCCCTCTTGCCACATTCGGCATACTGCGGGTCTTACAGAGGACACGATCCCTATCCGACCTCGCCTCTGCCACCTGCTCTATGCTGCCGACAAGCCCATCCCCGACAAGGAAGCCCACAGCCAGCTCCTTCAGCTCCGCAGGTATGGCCGGAACCCGGCCAGCTATCTGCCCGTCCAGATAGATGGAGATGGTCTGCTCCACCGCCACATCCACCTCCACCACACTGCGCTGGTCGCCTCTGATCTCCAGGCAGCTTGTGGAGAAGAACGACGGCTCTTCCTCCAGCCGTTCCTCTCTCCACGATATCTGTGGCTCTGATATGCGCCTGGCATGCCAGTTCTCCCTATCCATGTCGGAGACCTCTTCTCCAAATTTTCATTCACTATCAGCTATCGGCAATGGGTTTCCACCTGAAGGGTGATACAAGGCCCGGGCACCGGGCAGTCCCCTCATATGCCGCCGGCCCTCTCGCCGTCAAGGCAGTTGGGGCAGAGCGCCTCGTCTTTGCGCCGGATGAAGCTCTCCTGGCATTTCTCGCAAAGCACTATCACTTTTTGCGGTTTCTCCGGGACGACATGCTCGATGATCCTCCATGAGTACACGCCTTCTCCTGCCTGAATCAGGAGGGATATGGCCTCGGGATGGGGTACCTTCTCGGTCTTCATGTACCAGGAATGAAGTCGGGGGTAACGAACGGTCTTTGCTGGGTCGAGTATCACACGGACTGCCTTTACCCTGGACCCGGCTGGAGCACGACGGGTTATGGTGGCTGCCATCTTCCCGTAGTCCAGGATGCGCAGCCCCTTGTTGCCTATGGTGCAGCTGCCAAGTGCCTGAAAGCTGTCGGGAAGGCAATGGTATGTCTCACATGTGACGAAGAGACGGTCGCCGTCTCCGGTTCCCAGTATCCTCTCAGCGATGTTGAACATCTGTATGCCGGCAAAGGCCCCCGTGCTCAGGTAGCCATGGAGCTGGGCTACCTTCTCCATCTGGTCCCGCATCTTCGGATCGGTTGTTCTTGCAAGGATCTCTTCCATACTCTGCCTCCTTTGCCACGAGGTACTCCTTTGCTGCCAGCTTATGAATTTTATCGTTTGTGCAAACGTCTGGATCCGGATGTAACATCAAATGCTTAAAGCCGGTCGTCCGGACAGCTGCGGCGATGCCGTCTTCGAGGATCAACCAGCAGATCAGAACCTGATGCTTCTTATGTGGGCGATCTCGAACCCTGGCGGTGGCTCCTCCCTACGACCTCCTTTCTTTTAAATGCAGGTTGGCAGTCCGATTCGATCTCTAAACGGCAGGCTTTGGCTTCACAGATCGACTTCCAGGTCTTCGAGATCCGGGATGTCTTGCATCTCGGATTGGCTGATCTCGCTTCCATCCATCCGGAAAGCTGCGATGCGGTCAGGGAATCGCACGACAACCGCCACCGGAGACTTTGAGGCCGTCATGCCGGCTGCCTCCTCTCCGAGAACGATCCGCCAGGATAGCTCGGACAGCGGGATCACAGTGACGTCGCCTACGGTCACTGCTGGCTCGGCATGCACCAGACGCCCCTCCCCCTTATCTCTCCAAAAATCGCTCTTCAAATTCGCCTCAAGATCCGTATTGCAGCCTTCCACGTGCGTGTGTCAAAAAGGAGCCTGGACCAGCGCAGCAGTATTCGGGCCGGCACCACCTGCACCCGGCAGTCGGCCTCAGCCTCAAGGATCTGCTCTTCGAACTCAGGTTGCAGCGTCACCACCATGCGTGGTGCCCAGGCTCGGATCAGGGGGAGTATGGAGTATATCTGACCAAGAACCGATCCGGTATCAGCCGGATCTTCGAGGCCCAGCCGAAGGTGCAGGCGAGATCGTCCCATAGTCACCGCCCCAAGGGTGGCCCCGAGGAATGCCAGCAGCCTCTCACGCACCACTCCGTCCCTCAGAAGCCCGGGCATCGGTGACGTGCGGCCGGACTTCTTGGCAGGCTTTGTTGCCGCCCTGGGCTTTGAGCCCCTCCCGCCGTTCAGGTCCCTTCTAACAAGGCCGAACAGCCAGCAAACCGAGATCTTCCATTGCCAGGACTCGCCCCCGCCCCCTGCAAGGACCGCCAGCTCGACAGGAGAAGCCAGCCCCAAAATCAATGCTGCAAAGGCAGCGGCCAGCAGCAGAATGTGCAGGGGGTCGGACATGCCGCGGTCACGTGACCGGCACGCTCACATGCCGTTTCTCCTCGACCTCCTTCTCCTCAGGCGGGCTTTCTGGCTCCTTCTTCCTCTTGCCCAGCAAATTGGCGACTGCCTCTATGGCCTTGGGCACGCTCTCGGTCAGCTTCTCAGCAGTTGAGTGCGGGGCAGAGGATACCGGTTCCACCCTTACGCCTTGCGGCTCTATGATGACGACAGCCACTGGTTTGATGCCGATTCCGCCGCCGGCACCGCCGCTCTGCCCGTACTCCTTTGCCCCGGCACCAGCCCCAAAACCCATTCCCACGCTCACGAGGGGAATAACCGTCCTGTCCTCCAGGGTCACAGGATCTCCGACCACGGTTCGGGCAGACATCACCTGGATCATCTCCCCGAAGGTCGCTCGAAGCAGGCTTTCAACCTCATTCATGATATTGCCCCATGACTACTTGTCTGGCCAAGGGGAAAAGCTTTTTCCAGAAGTCGGTTTTCGGCAACGAGAATCAGGCTATCCCCGTGCGGAAATGTTGCAGGATTGCCCTTGGAGACGATCAGGCGTTCCCACGCATCCATTCATCGCAGGGCCAGCCTGGCTCGTCTTCCAAGGCAGATGCGAAAATCGTCCATCTCCCTCAGCTGCGATGCAGCCGAGGCCCTGGATGATGTTGATGCCCTCGATTCCCGTGTTCTGCGCCTTGAAGGCTCACGTCCAGATTCAGTCGTGTCTCCCAAGCATCCTCCCCATGAGCTCGAAGCCCTCGACCAGGCCAAATCCGCCATCCTTGGCAGCGACCTCGTCGAAGCTTCTGCATCTGTCCGGAGCTATCCCCTCTCCTGCCATCAGGAATGGCACCGGCTCTGCGGTATGGGTTCGGAGCGGTATGGGGGTTGGGTGGTCAGGCATGAGCAGCACGCGCCAAGGGTGGCCTGACGCCTCCAAAGCCTCTACCATCGGGCCGACCACCCGGCAGTCGAACAGCTCTATGGCCTCTATCTTCTGATCGAGATCTCCGGCGTGGCCTGCCTCATCAGGGGCCTCCACGTGGAGATAGACCACATCCACGTTGTGCAGAGCTCTGCAGGCCCCTTCGACCTTTCCCTCGTAGTCGGTATCTATTGTCCCGGTGGCCCCAGGAACATCCACCACCTCCATCCCTGCATAGATCCCTATCCCCTTCAGAAGGTCTACTGCCGAGATCACCGCGCCGTCCCGGCCGTACAGCTGGCGAAAGCGGGGCATGAACGGAGCCGGCCCCTGTCCCCAAAGCCATATCATGTTTGCCGGACGCTTGCCTTCGGAAACGCGTCGGCTGTTGACCGGGTGGCTTGCGAGGATCGGCGCAGCCCGGTCCATGATATCCTTCAGGATCTCTCCTCCGGGTCCCCTGGGAAGGAATTTCCTGAAGGGCTGGCCGGTTATGTCGTGGGGTGGGGTGCACTTGGCTTTCGCTCCATCCTCCAGCACAGCCAGGTGCCTGTAGCTGACGCCAGGGTACAGCCTCTCGCCGGGAACCAGGTGCCGCAACGAGCGGATTATCTCCGCTCCTTCAGCAGAGCTGATATGTCCGGCGCTGTAGTCGGCCATGCGTCCATCCTGGACGGTCACAAGGTTGCATCGAAAGGCGATATCCCCATCTTTAAGCGGGACTCCCATGGCGGCGGCCTCCAGCGGCGCCCGGCCGCTGTAGTATCGGCGGGGATCGTATCCCATCACCGAGAGGTTGGCCACATCGCTGCCGGCGGGAAATCCTGGGGGGACGGTGGTTGCCATCCCAAGCCTCCCCCTGGCTGCCAGAGCGTCCATGGACCCTGTGGATGCTGCCTGAAGCGGCGTTCTTCCGCTCAGTTCCGGCAATGCCTGGTCAGCCATACCGTCTCCAAGCAGGATGGCGAACTTCATATGTGATCCATTCATGTCCAGCGCGGCTCCTTTCTGGCCCAATCGTCGATAAATTATCGATGTGCTGTTTCTCTGACTATTTCATCCATAATGCAGGCCGATCAATTGGTCAGGGTCTTGTCCGGGGATGTGCCTCTCTGAAGCGGACCCGCACCCATTGCTGCCAGGTGCTTGTTCAGGACCTTGGCCAGGGTGTTGAGCTTGACGCGGCCGCATGTGGCACCCCTGGTCACACCGGTCACTATATCAACCACGGTTCCAGCTGTGGCCAGGTTCTTCTTCGGCGGCATAACCAGCCTTGTCTTGATGCCCTCCCTTGCGAAGTCCTCGAAGTCAACCGGGCACTGGGCCACGACCACGGCCGGTATGTCCACCTGGGAGAGTATCTCCTTGGCCTTGTGGATGACGTGGGACTTGACGTTGCCCAGATGGATCACCGCGATCTTGTGCCTGGCGACCTGCTCAAGCTCGGTGGGGTTTAGCCCGAAGGTGGGACCGTAGCCCCGGGATGCCTGGGGAAACGATTCCGGAACTCCCGTACCTGCTTCCAGCACCAGCACGCTGGTCTGGATGCCCTCCCTGCGCAGACCATAGGTTATCTCGCAAACCGGCTTGGTAATGTGGCGCCGGCCGGGGGACATGGCTATGGCTATAACATCCGGGCGGGCTGCTTCCGAGAGCGTTCCCCTCTGGGCCAGCCCGCCACCCTTGGCCAGCCCCATGCTCTCTCGACAATCCACCACCTGTGTCTGCCTGCCTATCATGAAATAGGCTTTTGGGCCAGCCTCGGATATAGCCTTAACGAGGGGGCCTGCTGGCCGGGCTGTCTTAAAGGCAAAGCTTTTTCCCTGCCAAATATGGTCTATCCACCATGCTGTTCTTCGTCGGCCTGGGGCTGTTCGATGAGCTGGATATCTCGGTCCGGGGCCTTGAGGTTGTGCGGCAGGCGGATCTGGTACTGGCCGAGTTCTACACCTCACGGCTGATGGGCTCCAGCGCGAAGCGGCTCTCTCAGCTTTACGGCAGGCCTGTCACCCTGTTGAGCCGGTCTGATGTGGAGGAGTCGCCCGGCTGGCTGTCAGAGGCCCGGGATAAGGATGTGGCGTTCCTGGTTGGCGGTGACCCCATGATATCGACCACCCACCTGGATCTGCGTCTTCGGGCAGAGGAGATGGGCATACCGACACGTGTGATCCACTCATCCACAATCGCCTCGGCCGTCCCTGGGCTGACCGGGCTGCAGAACTACCGGTTCGGCAGGTCAGCCTCGATACCATTTCCCTACAAGGCGAGGGGAAAGCGCATAGTTCCGGAGACCCCGTACATGGTCTTCTCGGAGAACCGCAGACAGAACTTGCACACCTTGCTGTACCTCGACATTCAGGAAGATCATTTCATGACGGTCAATCAGGGCATAGAGTGCCTGCTTGAGGTCGCTGTTGCCGGCGGCGAGACCGAGCTTGGCCAGGCCCTTGGGGTGGGCGTGGCGCGCGCAGGCTCCGACGGTTGTATGGTCCGGGCAGGGACTTTGTCCCAGCTCGTCGAGATTGACTTCGGCCCTCCGCTTCATATCCTGGTGATGCCCGGCGGATTGCACTTCATGGAAGCCCGGGCCTTGCAGGTGCTGGCCAAAGCTTCACCTGAGCTGGTCCGACGGTTCGAGATCTGACCTGATGCGAGACCACTGCCGCCGCTCTCTTGGTCGGGCACCCCCTTTTCGTCCGCCAGCCGGATATGCTGCCCCTGGCTCCATCTTCGGGATCTAATCTCTTATGAAGCCCATCTCCGAATAGTCCCATGTTCTGAGCAGATGGCCAGCAGCATATCGACCTTGATCCCACGCGAAATGGACTTGCTTCATCCGATGTTTTCAGTCAATGACTGTGATCTTTTACAGGCTGCCCCATGTCTCAGGCAGGCTTTTATATTCCCTGAATATTCTTGCCGGCATACTGGGGGAATACATTGCCCAAGGTGACTGTGGAGATTCCAAAGCATATAATCGATGATGTCAACCGCCACGTGGGTGACGGCAAGAAGTTCGTCAACTTCTCCGATGCAGTGCGCACTGCTCTGCGAAAGATGCTGGACCAGCTCGATGAGATCGATAGGCGAGCCGGCAGGCTGGAGGAAGGGCGATGAAGATCGGCCTGGCCACGGAGTTCGATGCCGCTCACCGGCTTCCCGGATATCCTGGCAAGTGCGCCCGGGTTCATGGCCACACCTATCGCGTGGAGGCGGTCCTGGATGGGCCAGTGGGCGAGGATGGTTTCGTGATGGACTTCTTCTTGGTTAAGGAGATGCTGGCGGCGGCGGTGAGCGAGATGGACCACCGGGATCTGAATGAGGTCGAGCCCAATCCAACCGCAGAGCACCTGGCATATCGCATATACAGGCATCTGGATCAGGAGCTTCAGGGCCATGGCGTCTCGCTCGTCTCGATCCGTCTGTGGGAGGGGAAGAACAAGTGGGTCATGATCGAGGGGGACTCTCAGTGAACCGGGCAGTATGCCTGTGTTCGGGTGGCCTGGACTCCACCATCGCCGCCACCATCGCCAGGGCAGAGGGAAATTCGGTCTGGCTTTTTCACGTCAACTACGGCCAGAAGGCAGAGTATCAGGAGAGGATGGTCGTTGAGCGGCTGGGCAGGTTCCTGGACGCACCGGTTTTCTCGGTGGATGTGGACATGTTCCGCAACATGTCTGCCCTGACAAGTCGGGAGGCAGCCTTGCCGATGGACGGGCAGGTTGTGCTCGACGCCTCAGCCACCCCATCAACCTGGGTGCAGTGCCGCAACCTGGTATTCGTATCGATGGCAGCAGCTTATGCAGAGTACCTGGGGGCGGAGAAGATCTACGTGGGCTTCAATGCCGAGGAGGCCCAGTCCTATCCCGACAACCGCCCCGAGTTCGTGGACCGGTTCAACTCTCTGCTTCAGAGATCGGTGGCCTCTTTCAGCCGCCCTCCGGTCATCGTATCTCCCCTGCTGCACCTGTTCAAGGCTGATATCGTGCGCAAAGGCCTGGAGGTAGGGGCTCCTCTTGAGATGAGCTGGTCCTGCTATCTCGAAGGACCCAAGCATTGCGGAAGGTGCGAGTCCTGTCAGCACCGACAGAGGGGTTTTAGGGAAGCTGGGGCAGATGATCCAACCGAGTACATGTGAGGCCGATCCGATGTCGGAAGAGACGACGCCACCAGAAGGCAGCCTTGTCGAGATATTTTGCAGCGTGCAGGGGGAGGGTCCCCTGATAGGCCGTCGCCAGATCTTCGTGCGAGGTGCGGGATGCAGCCTTAACTGCTGCTACTGCGACAGCAGGCACGCCATGGCCAAAACCCACGTCTGCCGGGTGGAGACGATCCCCGGTCAGGGCGAGTATTGCCTGCTCCAAAATCCCCTCGATGCTGACCTGGCAATGAGATGCATCAGATCGCTGAAGGGTCCGGCACTGCACAGCGTCTCCCTGACCGGCGGAGAGCCTCTCTGTCAGGATCGGTTCATGAAGGGGCTTGCAATGCGGTGTCAAGATGAGGGGATAGCAGTCTATCTCGAGACCAACGGCTTTTCTTGCGGGCGATTCTCCTCAATGGCCGAGTGGATCGACTATGCTGCGATAGATCTGAAGCTGCCAAGCCACGCCTGCTGCCCCGACGACCAGTGGCCAGCTCTGCACGAGAACGAGCTCGGCTGCATAAGGGAATCGGTCCGCCTGCGTATCTATACGATCGCAAAGGTGGTAGTCCTTCCGGAGACATGCGACAGCGAGCTTATGCAAGCTCTCGATGGCATAGCCAAGCCAGACTCCCTGGTAATTCAGCCCGCGTCCGGAAGGGGGCGTATTCCCCCAGCCCAGCTCATGCGGTGGCAAGATGCGGCTTCGGCCTTCGCCGATTCTGTTCTTGTCATACCCCAGGCCCACCTCATGATGGGACTGCCGTAATATGGGAATTCGGATCTGGCTCTACTGGGGCATCTGGCCGGATTCCTCCTCCAGCCTCTTCTTCTCCCTCTCCTCTGCAGAGAGCGGCCGGAAGATCTCCCGGTGGCGCGCCCCACGCTCGTCCCTCTCCCAGTCCGATATCTTGCGATCCAGGGCGGCGAACATGTGCTCCTTTGCCTCAAGTACCGTATTTAGGTCTCCTCTCAGGACCAGGATCTCGCGCTCGTCAACCTCGCCCACCATATCCACCTTGGCCTTGCGCTTGACCAGGTCTAAGTCGAACTTCTCGACCAGCTCCCGTATCACTGAAAATGGCATACCCAGCGGGATTGCCAGGTCGTAGAGACCCTTCTGATCCTTCTTCTCCTTGCTCGCCTCAGGCTCCATGAAAACCATGCAGGGCCGGCGCGGATTTAAGTCTGTCGAAGGACCGGATAGCGCGGTTATCGGGTCCATTTCTGCCTCGGGCAAAAGTACATTAAACCAGAAGACGACAAGAGACTGAATTTATGGGGCTGTCTGTCGGTAAGCAGCCCCTGGAGATATGGGGTATATCAGATGAAACGATGGAGCCGGGATTTGGGTCTGGAGACCAGGATGCTTCTCACAATGTTCTTGCTGGCGGCACTCTACCTGCTCTTCCTGGCCGTGCTATGGAGCATGGGCGTGGGCAGGATGACTATGCTGCTGCTGATGGGTTGCATGATATTTATCCAGTATTTCTTCTCAGACAAGATAGCACTCTCCAGCATGGGGGCCAAGGTGGTTTCGGAGTCACAGGCTCCTGAACTTCACGAGACGATAAGCCGGCTGTGCGCCATCGCTGGCCTGCCCAAGCCGAGGGTAGCCATCGTCAAGACCGATCTCCCCAATGCGTTCGCTACTGGCAGAAGTCAGAATAATGCTGTGGTGGCAGTGACCACAGGCCTTTTGCGCCGGCTCGACAGATCCGAGCTGGAAGCTGTGCTGGCCCATGAACTGACCCACGTGAAGAACCGTGACGTTATGGTGATCACCATGGCCAGCTTCCTGTCCATGGTTGCCCAGATGGTAGTCCAAAACTTCTTCTTCATGGGCGGCAGCAGGGATGACAGGGAATCCGGCAATCTGATGATTGTCTGGCTGGTCTCCATCTTGGTGTGGATCGTCAGCTTCCTGCTGATCCAGGCTCTCTCACGATATCGGGAGTATTCGGCGGATCGGGGTGCAGCCATCATAACCGGGCAACCCTCAAGTCTTATCTCCGCGCTCATGAAGATAAGCGGGAGCATGGCGACAGTGCCCAAGGAGGACCTGCGCCGGGTGGAGGGCATGAACGCCTTCTTCATAATCCCAACCGGGGCCCTGCTCAACCTGTTCTCCACTCACCCACCGATCCAAGATCGAATAGCTGCCCTTGAGAAGCTGCAGCGCGAGGTGCTGTGAGGTGTCAGGCGGCGTTTTTTGGGTGGTGCCAGCTGTGAAGCCTTCGACAGATTGCTGGTGAGGGGGGATATATTCGATATGGGCCTATTCGATGTGATCCTGGGCAGATCTGAGCTGCCCGAGCCAAAGGTGGAGCGGCAATTCGCCATCTCCACGGCTGCCATTACAATGGAGGCCAAGATGGGGCTGAAAGCCGCCGGGACTGCCGGCGTGTGCATAAAGCCTGTGGAATCTTCTGCTTACCAGCGGGTGGCAGCCGAGATAGAGGATCTGCTGAGGATCGGCGCCAAGCAGAGCGGGACTGAGTGGGAGGTTCGCAAGGATGAGTACGGCTACCTGTGGGTAGTCCTGCGGGATCCGGAATTTGAAGACATCGTGGCCACGGTGCAAATGACTGCCCAGATACTGACCGAGCAGGGTTTTGGCCCCCAGCTGTTGTGCGCCGTATACCCCTTTTCTGGGGACTTCAGGGCTTACTGGATATTCAACTTCAAGCAGGGAAATTACTATCCTTTCGTTCCCCGTGGAAAGGAGAGGGATGTTCAGATGGAACTCCGCCTGAGGGCGGCCCTTGAGGCAGAGCTGCCAATCGAGAAAGACCTGTCCCGCTGGTACCCGCTATGGGGTATGCCGGTTTAGGGGCAGTTATCCGCGTTCGTATATTTCTTATGGCAATATTGCTAAATTAAATTGATATTTCCAAGCATCTCGATTTCTCTTATCGAGATTGCGCCCTTTGATGAAAAAGCTTATACCTGTTCAATAGAGGTGCCTTAATCAAGGGTGAGTTTTCCAAACAGATGAATCGTGTGGAGGATACGAACGATGAGCGAGATCTTTTGCAATGGGTGGGGACGTGTTCTGTTGATCGGTACCTTTCTTCTGCTTTCTTCGGGCACGGGATGTGGTTTTGTGGACCAGTGCATTTCATGCCAGGGCGGATCGATGCCAGGGAGTCAAGCCTGCTACTGTCAGCCAGGGTCTGTATGCCCCTGGCAAGACTGTCTGTACTCATTTGAGTCCATGGATTTGGCGCCTCCGTCATCTGTGCCCGCAATATCTGCGTCGAGCGATATCAAGCTTGCACCCAAGGTCAAGAGGGTTTCAGAAGAGTCCATAGCTAAGTTCATCCACCTTCTCGAGTCCCCTGTTATATACATCCATCAGTATGATGCCAATCACCCCTATTATGGCCAGTGCGGGGATGGTGATCTGCTTGGGTGGATCTTCTACGACAGGATGTGGTCGCTTGGCCCGGCAGCGTTCAAGGACGGCCAGTCCACCAATATCCTTGTGAACATCGAGCAGTGCAGGCAGATCAGGCTCTACGATAGGTCGCCTGATGGCACGGTGCGCAGCCGCGACCTTGGATGCCTGATGTACGGTTACTACGTCATCTCCTGGCAGGGTCAGGGACGGGGCTGGCACGCTCTGTGGCTTGGTGACTGCTGCTGTCAGAACAGCAATATCATCTGGGTATATGTGAAATAAGCCCGGACCCCGTGATCGGCCCGGGACTGCTGGCGGGGGCTTGGAGATGACGGATCGAGCCCTTGATTGGGTGAAGTCTATCTCCCGGGCCATCGCATCTCTTTTTTGCGGGGGCGTATCAGCATCTAAGTACAATCGTAACCCAGGTTTTATGTTTCAAGAAAGCCCTCGTCACCCTAAATCGACGCTGCCTTCGATTTTTCGGATCATGGGAGATGATTTGCATGAGGCACAATTATCGCGGGATGTTCGCATACGCGTGGCCTGGGCTTTGCCCGAAGAGGTCTCCGCTGAAGATGTCAGGTGAACGCAATTGTCCGGATGTGATTTATATTTTTGTAAATATTTTATCCATCATCCTCCTCGAATTCATGATATCCACGGTGAGACCAAAGAGGCACTGAGGCTGAAAGCGACGCCAAATATTTCTGACCTCGAATTCATGATATCCACGGTGGGACCAAAGAGGATCCTTCAGGATTCGCAAAGCCCAATGCCGGACTGCTGAAAGACATTCGTGATCACCCATGCCAGATAAGCGAAAAAAAAGAGATTGGATACCGATGCCTCGAATTGATGCTCGTGAAAGATAATCGCTTGAAAAAGCGCATCCTGCCAGGGGCAGGACGCGCCAGCTATTCGTCTCGGTGGCGACAGGCGGATTTCGGCTTGCCCATCAGTCAGCAATGAGCCCGTCGTCCTTGAATATCCTCTGAGCCTCTTCCAGAGTCATATCGGGCGGGGGGATAATCAGGTCGGAACTGATGATCTCCCTGCTCTGCATAATCTCCCCTTCGCTCTTAACCATTGCAATCAGTCGAGCCAGCTCCTGTGCATAGCCCTCTTTGTCCCCGCTGCACACCTTCTCGACGATCCGGTTGTCGATCTCGTTCAGTTTGCCGATCAGGCTGCTGGAGACTGAGAACTGCCCTTCGCCCATGATTCTGATTATCATCTCTTCATCTCCTCCTTGAGCTTGGCCAGCTCGGCCTCTACCTGACCGCTTGCTTTGGCCTTGTTGAGCTCCTTTTCCAGGACATCCCCTGACGAGAAATCCTCCAGAGCTCCCTGCTCCAGTAGCTCGTCCAGAGCTGATGATCGGGCCTTCATGCTCTCGGTCTTCTCTTCAGCCCTTTGAACCGCAAGCCCCACATCGGCCATCTCTTCAGAGATCCCGGTCACCGATTCGGTTACCTTTACCTGGGCCTCTGCTGCCGAGTACTGGGCCTTGATGGTCTCCTTCTTGGCCCGGAATGTCTCTATCTTGGTCGAGAGACGGCCTTCCACGGCAATAAGCTTCTGCTGCTCCTTTTCCAGATCCGCGATCTGGCCGTCCAGGCTCTGGGACTGTATCTGCAGTGCAGCTTTCCTCTCCAGGGCCAATCTGGCGAGATCCTCCCTGCCAGAGGCCACAGACTCCCTGGCCTGACCGTCCAGCTTATCCATGCTCTGGGTGAGCTTGGCCTTCTGCAGCTCCAGCCTCTTCTTGGAGGTCGTCACCTCAGCCAGCCCTCTCTTGACATTCTGAAGCAGCTCCAGTTGCTTCTCATAAGAGTAATCCAGCGTCTCTCGAGGGTCCTCAACCTTGTCCATGATCCTGTTCATCTTGGACCTTACCACCGTGCTCATCCGTTCCAATAGTCCCATGAATGCACCTCCGGACTCAAATACCGCTGCCCCCTCCCCGGGGGAAACAGTTATAAATGGGTTGCTCAATCTCCCCTTCACGCTTGGGCCCGTAGCTTAGCCAGGTTGAGCGCACGGCTGATAACCGTGAGGTCACGCGTTCGAATCGCGTCGGGCCCACTCCATTGTGGCCAACGACTGGCCTTTGGGATCGCAACTATATACCTTTTCTTCATCTCCTCGGCCCTCTGTGTTGAGTCGAGGACTCCTCACTTACGTTGCCCTGATATATCTCCGTCTAACGTTGTGTTCATTACGATATCGAAGGGCAGTTTCTGACACCATCCTGCCTTCTCAAATATCCCCATGAAGCAGACACCTATCAATCGCCGATGTGGAACTGCCCTCAGGAAGTCGGCCATCTCCTCGGCACTAACGCCGATTTTCGGCATGGCCATGCCGCCCAGCACAACGAGCGTATCGGCGTCAGCTGACGATGCCTCTCCAAGCTCCAGGCCGTAGTCTGTGGGCTTGATACGGCGTGCACGCTCCTTGTCCAGCCCCGGCACAAATACCATCTCCTTATTCCTGATCGGATAGCCCAAGAAGAGGACAAATGGTGTGCAAAACCCAGGGGAGCCTACGAAGGTGATCTTTCTATCCTCTTGCACCAGGTCCCGAAAGCTGTTGAGCATGCCACCCAGCCCATGAAAGTCGGCGAGCTTCTCCATAGCAATCCTCCGTCTGAGTGTATGCGGCCTTTTCCACCTTTAACCTATCCCTCCCCATCTTTCCGGTCCGACCAGCAGGCAGGTCCGCTCGTGTCAGCCGGGTACCTGGCCTTTCCGCTGCAAATCACATGCCATTTTTCAGCCTGCACCGCTTCCAGCTGCACCCAAATTCCGTGTATCTGCCGGCTGCTTACTGGAAAATCCTTTTTTCGGCCTCAAAACTTTTATCTCCTGGGATGCGCTCTTCCCACCGATAGAACAGGAGATTTGTGGACATGAGAAAAGATGGCGGAGAAAAGAGAGAGTCTGGCGAAAACCCAGCCCGGGACAGGTCCGAGCCGGATCGGGGCCGTAAGCTGGCGCGCCTGCCCGACCTTTACTGGTACGGCGGTCTGTGCGTGCTGTTCTTGTTCTCTCTCTATCTCAGGGTTGTTATCCCATTCAAGAACGTATTCCTAGCCGATGGTGTGCGCTTCAGCAGTGAGAGCGATGCCTGGTATCATATGATGCTGGCCAAGACCACATTCCTGCACCTGGAGCGCCCCTGGTTCGATCCACTCACCAACTTCCCCAATGGGGCGGGACTGCACTTCGGGCCTTTCGTCAGCTGGGGCATAGCCTTGATATCCAAGGTGCTGGCTCTGGGCGGGTCCAGCCTGCAGGTGGTAGACACGGTGGGCGCTTTTTGGCCGGCAATCCTCGGAGCTCTGCTGGTAATCCCCGTGTACCTCATCGGAAAGGAGGTGGGAGGCCGCGGCTGCGGAATGACTGCTGCTTTTCTGGCAGTGATATTGCCCGGGCAGCTCTTCTCCAGGACCGTGCTTGGATTCACCGACCACCACTCATCAGAGGTGCTGCTCAGCACCACTGCCATCCTTCTCTTCATGATGGCCTTCAGAATCGGCCAAAATCTCACATTCAGCTCTCTGGCCCAGATGGACATGGCCAGGATCAAACGTCCTCTGGCCGTCGCGGTTGCGTCAGGGGTGATGCTGGGTCTTTACATTGATGCCTGGGCCATGGGAATCCTCTTCCAGGGCATACTGATGATATTCATACTGCTGCAGACAGCGGCGGAATATGTCCGCGGCAGAGATGCCGAGTACCCTGGAATAATAGGTGGCATCGGCTTTTTGGTTGCACTGCTCATGGTGCTGCCATTCGCCGACGCGCGTAATGGCTTTGCTGTTATCTATTACTCTCTCTTCCAGCCGGTCATGCTGCTGGCGGGCGGTATCTTCGTCCTGGCAGTGGCGTTTTTGGCCCGCTTCCTGCGCCAGCGTGGCCAGAGCTGGCCTGTCCTGGCCGGAGCCGTTCCAGGAGCGGTCATCCTTGTGGCGCTTGTCGCCTATGTGGTGATGCCAGGCTTCATCGGCTCACTGGTTGGCAGCATGCGAACCTATCTGTTTCCGCGATCTGGCGGTGCGGCCACAGTTGCTGAACTCTCTCCGATCTACGAGAGGACATACGGCCAGCTGACCGGAATAGATGCCAACTTCCCGGGCGTTTCGCACTACCTCTCTCCGTTCTATTTCTCGATAGCAGGGATGGTCCTGGTTGCCTATCGCAGCGTCAAGGAGACCAATCCGGCCCATCTGTTGTTCTTGGTCTGGAGCATCGTAATCTTCCTGATCACCCTATCTGCGAACAGGTCTGCCTATTATTACGGGGTCAACGTAGCCCTGCTCTGCGCTTACCTGGCAGCCGAAGCCTACCGTCAGATAGACTTCTCTTCAATCGAGGGCTACCTGGCAGGGCTGGTGAAGGGAAAGACCCCGGAGATGCCGGGAGTCATAAGCATGGGATCGGCCCTGCTGATATTCCTGGTGATACTATTCCTGGCCATGCCCAGTCTGCAGGACTCCATCCAGACCGCCACATACTCGAGGGGGCCGAATACAGACTGGTACAGCTCCATCAAGTGGCTGGGTAACAATACTCCCGATCCTGGACTGCCCATCTACGAGGTGTACCAGAGGCCGCCATCCGGCCAGAAATTCCAGTACCCTGCAACCGCTTATGGGGTCATGTCCTGGTGGGACTACGGGCACCTGATCGAGACCATTGGTGGGCGATACCCCAATGCCAATCCCTTCCAGCAGGGCATCGGTAACAAGACCGCCGGGATTCCGGGGTCTTCGCCGTTCTTCCTGGCCGAGTCTGAGGCCGAGGCAGAGACGGTGCTGGCCGGGCTTAACACCAGCCGTTCGCCCTATTTCAATACCAGGTACGTGATGACAGATGTGGAGATGGCGGTCACAAAGTTCCACGCCATGGCCGCATGGAGCGCCATCAATACCGGGCGCTATTACGGATACGTCTTCCAGGCGCAGGGCGAGAGCTCCCTGGTCCCGATCCAGATCTGGCTTGAGCCCTACTTCAGGACCATGGTGGCCCGTCTGCACTTCTTCGACGGCAGCGAGATTCCATTAGGCGAGGCGGTGGGCATCGCTGTGGAGAAGGTCCAGACCAATGACGGCAGCCAGGTCATGCTGGTTACCCAGGCGCCGCTGATATCAACGAACAGGACCGAGCTCGAGGAGTTCGTCAACAAGAGCCAGGAGGCCGGATACAACGCGAGCATCGTGAGCCGGTCTTTCGCCATCTCCCCAATCCATGTGGAGGCACTCCAGCATTACCGGCTGGTCCACGAGTCTCCTACCGCTGCGACCAGCGACGGCCAGAAGTACGTGAAGACATTCGAGCATGTCCCCGGAGCGACGATCCGGGGCACGGCGGCACCAGGCAGCAAGGTCATGATAGCTGTGGCAGTGATGACCAACCAGAACCGCTCCTTCATCTATGTTCAGTCCAATGTGACCGACTCCCAGGGTCAGTACACCCTGGTGGTGCCATACTCCACGGAAGGACCGCTGCCTGACGGCACAAGGTTCGACACTGCACCGGCTGGGCCTTACCAGCTCTCAGCAGGCGGCTCGATCTATGAGGTGAAGGTCCCCGAGGAGCTTGTGCAGAGCGGAGGAGTTATAGAAGTATGATGATGGAGGAGATGACCTGGCCGGAGATCGAGGCTGGCCTGGCCAGGACCAGGACCGTGCTTCTGCCGGTGGGCGCACTGGAGGAGCACGGCCCCCATCTGCCCACCATCACCGATACCTTGCAGGCAGATGAGGTCGCCAGGGAGGTGGCAAGGAGGAGGCCCATATTCATCGCGCCGCCTGTCCACTACGGAGTCTGCCGCAGCACCCGCGGCTTTCCAGGTACGGTGAGCGTGACCTTCGATGGCCTTCGCCATTATGTCCGAGACATCCTGTTCTCCTTGAGCGAGTGCGGATTTGAGCATGTACTGGTCCTGGCCGGACATGCCGGAGGCCAGCACATGGCAGCTTTGAAGGAGGCCTGTCAGGATGCCGCGGCTGCAGGACTGCGGGTCAGCCTCGTCACAGACTTCGACTTCATTTTAAGCGAGGCGGTAGAGGCAGCCGATGATGGACATGCTGGAGAGGTCGAGACGTCCAGGATGCTCTATCACCGGCCGGATCTTGTTAAGGGCCTGCCAGCAGCCCACCATCCGAAAAGGCCGCGTTACCTTGTTCTCAGAGATGTGCGGCACCTCATGGGAAACGGCATCATGGGCGACCCATCCCGGGCCTCGGCAGAGAAGGGCAGCCATTTCTTCCAGATTGCGGTGCAGGGCGTCCTGGAGGTTCTCGACGAGCTGGAGAGCTTTCCCGATCCGCCTGGCAGTGGCGTGCTGAGGGAATAGGCGACTTCTGGAAGATTCTCCAATATTTTTTAGAGTTCCGACAAGGCCATCGGCAATCTCTCCGGATGATTTCGCCTATCTCAGGAAGGGCTTTTTTGATGGGGAACCTTCATGGGCATCGCGGGTTGGGAGATGGAAATTCACAAGCTACATCCTCCTTAAATATAGGGTGGCCGGATAGCTGGCCTGTCCTACCTGAGAGATGATGCTTTATGTTGACGGAGAGCGATGCAAAGGTTCTAGAGGCCATAGCTGCAGGCGAGCAGGACCCCAAGGCCATCGCCGATAAGCTGGGCATGAAGGTCGAGGCGGTTCGGGCCTCGGCCGATTCGCTTGGCGAGCAGGGCCTGATCGAGGTCAAGAAGACAGTTTCTGAGATATTCTCGCTGACCGGCGAAGGGGAGGCTTATTCCAGGCAAGGGCTTCCCGAGAGACAGCTTCTCGAGCGCCTGGGCCAGGGAGTCCCGCTCTCGGAGCTGAGGGATCCGACGCTGAAGATCGGCATCGGCTGGATCAAGAAGAAGGGTTGGGCTGTCATAGAGGGTGGAGTTATGCGACCCTCTGGCCATGTCTCGGCTGGTGAGGATGAGGCGGTTTTGCAGGCCCTGCATGGCGGGCCAAGAGATGCTTCTGGGCTTTCGGCATCGGCTCTGGCCGCGCTTAAGGGCAGAGGGCTGGTGACCTCCAGCGAGCAAAAGTCCTGGCTCTATCGCCCCACCGAAAAGGCCAGAGCCGAGTTGGCCGCGCGGTCCGGCACTGCAGGCGAGGCGGCTGTCACCATCAAGCAGCTTACGCCGGAGCTGCTGAAGAGCGGAATGTGGCGGGATCGCCGGTTCACACCATATGACGTCACCTTAAGCGCAGAGCGGCTGTTTCCCGGCAAGATCCATCCCTATCAGAGGCTCCTCGAGAAGATGCGTCTGATAATGCTTGAGATGGGCTTTGCTGAGATCCGGGGAGATATTGTCCAGTCCAGCTTCTGGAACTTCGATGCTCTCTTCCAGCCGCAGGATCACCCTGCCAGGGAGATGCAGGACACGTTCTACCTGTCCACCAAGGCCGACCTGCCCGACTGCTCCGGGGTAAAGGAGATGCATGAGCGTGGCGGCAATACCGGCTCCACCGGATGGGGCGGCTGCTGGTCAGAAGAGGTGGCCAGGCAGGAGGTCCTGCGAACTCACACCACTGCAGTCACCATAAAATACCTGGCAGATCACCCCGAGCCTCCGGTCAAGGCCTTCTGCATAGATCGGGTCTACCGCAGGGAGTCGATAGATGCCACTCACACCCCGGAGTTCGAGCAGCTGGAAGGCGTCATCATGGACCGCGGCGTCACCTTTGCAAACCTGCTTGGTCTGCTAAAGGAGTTCTATTCCAAGATGGGATTTCACCAGGTTCGCTTCCGGCCTGGCTACTTCCCCTATACCGAGCCCAGCGTGGAGCCAGAGGTATGGATCGACGGCCTGGGCTGGGTAGAGCTGGGTGGTGCCGGGGTATTTCGGCGGGAGGTGACAGCACCATTCGGAATCGACCACCCGGTGCTGGCCTGGGGGCTAGGCGTCAGCCGGCTGGCCATGCTGACTCTCGGCCTGAAAGATCTTCGGCTGCTCTATCAATCCGATCTGGAGTGGCTGCGGGACACGCCCATATCAGTTTACGGGGGTCATTGAGATGCCGGTAGTCAGGCTTTACTACGAGGATCTGGAGCAGATGGTGGGCGCTTCAAAGGAGACGATCCTGGAGCGTCTGCCCATGATGGGTGCAGATATAGGCAAGCGGCTGGAGGAGGATCACGTCGATGTGGAGTTCTTCCCAGACCGGCCGGACCTGTACTGCTCTGAGGGCGTGGCCCGGGCCATGACCGGATTTCTCGGATTGAATGCCGGCCTTCCCGAATATCAGGTCTCTCGGGGGCCCATCGTCATGGAGGTGGACCCGTCGGTAAGGGCGGTCAGGCCGGTGATAGGCTGTGCTGTAATTCGCGATCTTCACTTCAGCGATCCGGCCATAGAGTCCCTGATGGACCTCCAGGAGGATCTGCACTGGGGGCTGGGACGCAACCGCCGCAAGGTGGCAATAGGGGTTCACGACATATCACAGGTCCGGCCGCCATTTCGCTATCTTGCAGCCGACCCATCCTTCCGGTTCGTGCCACTGGACTTCCAGGACTCGATGAGCATGCGGGAGGTCTTAGAGCGCCATCCCAAGGGCCGCGCATTCGCCCACATCCTGGAAGGCTGCCCGCGCTATCCGCTCATACTCGACTCGGACGACCAGGTTCTGTCCTTTCCGCCAATCATCAACGGTGAGCTGACCAGGGTGCGGGACGAGACAAGAGATCTGTTCATAGATGTCACAGGCACCGATCCGGTCGTATTCAAGGCGCTGAACATAGTGGTGACAGCTCTGGCTGAGCGGGGCGGAAGGATTGAGGGGGTTACGCTGCGCTCCCAAGAGGGCGAGAAGGTTCTGCCTGATTTGACACCGTCTCGCTGGGTAGTTGACCCGGCAGAGGCCAACAGCCTGATCGGCTTTGATTTGGGACCGGAAGAGCTGGCTTCTGCTCTGCAGAGGATGCGTTTTGGAGCCAGGCCAGACGGGTCCATGGTGGAGGTATTGGTGCCGGCTTACCGGGCGGACATAATGCACTCATGGGACATATTCGAGGACGCGGCCAAGGCCTTCGGCTACGAGAACCTCAAGGCCGAGATGCCGGCCACAGTTACAATGGGCCAGTCGCATCCGCTCTCCACTCACAGAAGCCGGGTTCGTGAGAGCCTGGCAGGTCTCGGCTATCTGGAGGTCATGCCGTTTACACTGACGAGCGAGCACAGTCAGTTCGAGCTGATGAGGCGCGAACCGTGCCACTATACCAGGGTTCTGCACCCCATAAGCGAGCTGCACACAATGGTGAGGACCGATATCCTGCCAGGTCTCTTGGAGATACTCTCCATGAACCAGCACCACCCGTTGCCTCAGCGCATCTTTGCGGTAGGGGATGTGGTTGTTGGCGGGCGGACTGAGAGCCATCTGGCCTCGGCATCAATCCACAGCGGAGCCGGCTTCTCTGAGGTGCGATCTGCTGCAGAGGCTGTTCTTCGTGAGCTGTGTATGCCTGCCAGGATAGTGCCTTCGGCAGACGGTGCTTTCATCCCAGGACGGGGGGCGGATATAATGCTTGAAGGCAGGCGGGCTGGGTGCTTCGGAGAGCTTCATCCGGCGGTGATAACCGGTTTTGGCCTGGAGCAGCCGGTGGTTGGGATGGAGCTGGAGACCTGAGTTCATCGGGAACAATGGGCCGTATAGGCTGGCCGGTCGCTATCTTGCAGCCGGCCAGGCCTCGGTTCCCTGCCGTCTCATTCGCCTGCTAAAACCCACCCGTCTTTCCTTTTGCCTATCTGATTTGGGGCTTCGAGGGCCTCCATAGGTGCAGTCAATCGGACGTTTTTGCGCGCCCCAGCAGATGTTCATCAGATGTCAGATCATTGCATGCCTGCTGGAAGAATAGATAAATATCGTTGATGATATATCCGGTTATGAGGATCCTGGCTCTGGCCGACCTTCACGATCGATGGGAGCGGCTGGAAGGCTTGAGCGGCATCGAGGCCGACCTTTTGGCCCTCTGCGGCGATATACACAACGGAAGCGATGCATCTGCGGCACGGCCTATTCTCGATGCGCTCTCGAGGTTATCCATGCCATGTCTGGCTGTGCCTGGCAACATGGACCAGCCACAACTGGTGGAGGGTATATGGCCGGGTAACGGTCTGCAGCTGGTTCACCGGTGCTGCGCCCTGATTGGCGAGGCCGCATTTTACGGTATGGGTGGCATGGTGCCACGCGACAGGTCCCGGGTGGGTGACCCCAACCGGTATTATCACACAGATGAGGATGTCTTTCAGACCCTCTGCAGTCTGGACAGCGCCGCTGCCGTCAGCCGATGGCGTGTTGTTCTGGCCCATCAGCCTCCCAGGGGTGTTCAGGACCGACTCTATAACGGTGAGGAATCCGGATCTGTTGGACTTTTGCGGTTCATCCTCGACCGGAAGCCTGCCCTTGTGCTGTGCGGACATATACACGAGGACCGGGGGGCTTGCCGGTTGGGCAAGACCTGTGTTGTAAACGTGGGCGAGTTTCGCCGCGGCCACTTTGCCCTGGTAGATCTGGGGGACCGCGGGATCTCAGTCGAGTGGCTGGATGTGTAAGGGCGCTTGGCATCTTTGGATAACTTAAAGGGGTTGGAGGTACGATAGCCACCTGGAGCTGGCCTCATGAAGGTAATGGATGTCATGACCTACCCTATAGTCACAGTCTCTCCTGATGCAACGGTATTTGAGGCGATCTCGATCATGGTCTCAGGCTCCCGCGGCAGCGTCTTGGTTGCCAGGCAGGGTCTCTTGAAGGAGGCGGAAGGAATCGTCACCACGACTCAGATATTCGCCCGGGTACTGGCCCCAGGGCTTGATCCCAAGACGGTAAGAGTCTCGGAGATCATGACCCCTGCCCCTCTGGTCACCATATCTCCAGAAGCCCCAGCAAAGGAGGCTGCCCAGGTTATGATCCGCCACAACATCCGCCGGCTGCCTGTGGTCCAGGGCGGGGCCCTGGTGGGAATAGTCACAAGCAAGGATCTGCTCAGGTGTGTGGAGTAGATGGGCATGGCGTCGGCCGCATGTGCAGCTTTCGCGGAGGCTCCGATATGACCTCTCCGACGGGACCGGGTATCGGGGATGATGGCGATTCTTCTTCGGGATGGTGGGTGACGGCCGAGGACCATTGGTTCGCCCTGGTGGCCCTTCAGCTCCCATTGAGGCGACGGTTGCTTGTGTCCATCGGTCGGGAGTCGGTCTCGCTGGATCATCTGCACGAAGAGCTTGGCATGGGCAAGGAGGCCCTTCGTTTCCACATTGATGTGCTTAAGAAGGCTCACCTGGTCGAGGAGGGCCAGGGCGGGCTGACTCTTACGCCTGTCGGCCTTGCCTATCTGGAGAAGATGGAGCGGTTCGGATCCTGAAAAGGAAGGCAGTGCATGGGCTTCTCAGAAAACGGAGGGTTTAAATATCGAAAAGCGAAAGGGCCTATCCGGGTCGAGGTAGCCTAGCCAGGTAGGGCGCAGGTTTGCTAAACCTGTTCCTCTCACGAGGATCGAGGGTTCGAATCCCTCCCTCGGCGCTTTCTTACAGGTAAACTGAAATGGGAAATGCCTTAGAAAAACGGATCATTGTCATTGCTTTGCACCACAAATCAATGACTTAGGGGGAGGCGAGGGCCTCACAAGGGTTCTCGCTTTTCTCTAGCTCATGCTCGTGATTTTCCAAGTATTCTTTGATGGCTTGGACTGCTA
Organism: Methanosaeta sp. PtaB.Bin039; assembly: GCA_002067795.1. GTDB lineage: Archaea > Halobacteriota > Methanosarcinia > Methanotrichales > Methanotrichaceae > MVQI01. Next base: position 1,579 of record MVQI01000033.1, on the reverse strand, counting down.
TTTCGCTTTGCCCGCGAAAAGATCCCGTTTTCTTATAAACGAAGTCCTTTAGTCGCCTCTCCAGCTCATCCGGGAGATACACATTGACTCGTCCCATGTCATGTAGTGGGCGTTTTCGGCTTAAAAGCATTATGGTGCAATAGCACCAAAAGAGTTTTATATCCATTAGTGCTATAGTGCTATTGGTGCAAAGCAATGAATGGAAAGACCATTCTATCTATGACCTCTCCTGTCACTCAGACGGTGGAGGCTGTAACGCAGTTGATAAAATACCGCAATCGTGGCCAGGGGCCCGCGGAGATGCCAGACTTCTACCGCATTAGCGCGAATATGGTGCTGGTGAGGAGCAAGAAGGGCGATGCCTACTATGTGACCACGCCTAACGATTGTTCCTGCCCTGCGGCCACTTACAGCCCAGGGAAGCCGTGCAAACATCAGAGGCTGTACTTCCCTGCCCCTGCCACCACCTCAGAGAACCTGGGCGACATAGGCGACTTCAGGCCCGTATTCAAGCATCGTGAGCCTCTGGCGGTGGTCTGGTAATGACCCCTCCAATCAACCTCCTACAGGATCCCAAGGCCCTCGCCTATCTGGCCAACTGGACTGGCATTCCTGTTGATCTGGCCAGGAAACGGTTAGAGTCCATGGCGAAGACCTTTGGCCCTGATGCCGCGGTCGTCTACGCTGATCTGAGAGAGCTGGGCGAGGAGCTGGCAGAGGTGGTCTGAGATGGTCCGCTTGCAGCTAGGCGATAATGTTGTTGTGGACACTGACCAAGCGGGGCATCATTGGGGGGAAAATTCAGACGGCAAGACAGCCATAGGCCAGTGGGACCACGTCGATCTCTACCGTTCCAGGAAGGGGAGGTTCTATATTGTCCACATCTCGCAATGGCAGGGTGTGGAGGAGATCAGCCCTCGGGAAGCGGCTATCTGGTTGCTGAAAAACGGTCACGATCTGCCTGAGGATCTAGCCCACCACGAGGAGGCGGTCATTGAATGACTGTTCGAACAGAACGGGGATCAATCCCGCCAGAAGACCTGGAGGACCTACTCAGTTACCTGGCGGTGGCTGGCAAGGCCACAGTCGATGATATTACGACTGAGTTCAACGTCACCGGGGACACCGCCCACCTGATGCTCACTATCCTGAAAAAGCGTGGTGAGGTTCTCGAGCTGCCTAGGTGCTGCTATAAGCTGACCAAGGCGCCTGAAAATGGATCAGTTGAGCCGTTGAACCGTGGTTCTAAGGCGATGTCCTTGCGGTCTGGTGACGTTCGGTGGGGCAAGTTGACGGGATTTCAGGCCAACCAGGATGGTACTATCACGGTCCAGGTCGGTCGGTTCAAGCTGATACTGGATGATGCCTTGTTGCCCAAAATACAACGGTTGGTCGGCAGATCCGTGATTGTTGCCAGGGCGAACGGCCGGGACGGAATTGGCTATTATCCATGGTGGAAGGGCTAAATCTGGTGAGACCGTGCACTCCATAGGCCGCACCAAGATCAGGAGAGCCCAGGCTAACCGTCGCCAAGTTGTCAGGAGATGGAGACAGGCTGAGATCGCTTCGGCGATCTCCA
>MVQI01000032.1 GCA_002067795.1 Methanosaeta sp. PtaB.Bin039 | reverse complement strand
ACAATTAGATAAACCTATTCATATCCCGATTTTCATCCTCATGGGTGACGCTGAGTCATGGGCGTTTTTCTATAAGTTCCCGGATTTAGAGGATCACAAAGAACACCAGCCGGCCAATCCGACTTCTGCTCTCCTGGCAGGTTCCAGCGGGGCGCTCGGGCCTGAGCGTCATCGCCTCATGACCAAGCGCCACCTCAAATCCCGTCTCTCGTCGGCCTGCCTCGTGCCAAAGCTGCCTTTGATATCGGATTTTGCCCGAAAGGATCTGTCTTGGTGCTCTGTAGAACCTCAAGGATACAGGGCTCTTGGAGGATCTCGAGGCCACACACGTTATGACTGCCCTAATTCCAGAAACAGTCCTCGATACGATCCATCAGTTTTTCCATCAATCCGTTTGTCTCGATAATGTATCTTTTGCAGCCGGTTATCTCCTCCGGCAGCTGGACGAACTCCCCTCCGGCAAGCTCTTCACGGCAGTTCTCTATAAGACTATTGATGCTGCTCATGGAAGACTCAAGGTGGAATTGAAGGCCGATTGACTTGCCGACCTCAAATGCCTGATTGAGACAGGCACGGCTCTCTGCCATCCTCGCAGCTGCCGGCGGTATATCAAACGTATCCCCGTGCCAGTGGAACGCTGTGAAGTGCTCAGGCAATACTCCGAAGATCCTCGATCTTAGCCCGTCAGATGTTAGAGAGACCCGGTGCCAGCCGATCTCCCTATGTTCGTTCCTGCGCACCCTTCCTCCCAGGATATCCGCGATCAATTGGGCGCCAAGGCAGACTCCCAGGACGATCTTGCCCGATTCGATCGACCGCCTGATGAAACGCTTCTCGTGGGCTAGCCATGGGAACTTCTCCTCTTCGTAGATGCTCATCGGCCCTCCCATGACCACGAGCCAATCGAACTTATCGAGGCCTGGAACAGGTTCGCCATTAAATAGCAAGGTCTTTGAGAGGCTGTGGCCCCTATCCTTTGCCCAGACCTCGATGTTTGCGAGGTCCTCAAAGGGTACATGCTGAAGATAGTGCAACCTCATTGCTTTCCACCTGATCAGCCGATGCGGTATGCATGACGGTACTATCTATCACTGACGGTGGGATTCGCACAAAGGTGCTCTGGAGATTTGGGTGATTATCTGGAAAACCGCTACCGACAGATTAGCATCTCGTATGGAAGACAAATCGATGATGTGCCAAACCATTCATGCACCGAATTTGCATCTTGTCCTATTTCACCGAGATATCAAGAAATATATGACGGAAAAGGGCTATCTGTCCTTTCCGCCATATGTGTTCATCCACGCTTCGATGCCGTCTGAATATGTCCTGACCAGCAGGGCATCCCAGTCACCACTTGCGGATCTGCTCTCGCCGACGACTATGTATCCACCGTCATATGCTGGAGAGACGAACCGTCCACGGTCATCGTCCTGCCCCCCGTAAGTCATATTCCAGATCTCCCGACCGTCGGCACCTGTCATAATCAGAATGAGGTCTGTCCCTCCGGCGCCTGATGAGTTCGTCCAGCCAGCTATCAGGTATCTGCCGTCTCTAGTCTCCAAAACATCCCGGCCCTGGTCGTCTCCGGCCCCTCCAAAGGATCTCCTCCATATCTCGTCGCCTTTTCCATCCGTCTTGATCAGCAAGGCATTGTTATTTCCAGCAACATCGTCAAAGCCGGTGATCGTATATCCGCCGTCCATGTTCTGGTCGAAAGAGATGGCGGTTTGATTGCCGGGACCGCCAAGGGTCTTGTTCCATATCTCATCTCCATCCTCATCAGCCCGAATAAGGATGATGTCCCAGTCACCAGAGGATGTGGAGTTTGTCCCGCCAATTACGACATAACCGCCAGTCGTCGGCTGGGCGGTATTGAATACTTCCATTCCTGATCCTCCGTAGGTCCTGTTCCATACCTCATTGCCCGAAGGATCGGTCTTGATAAGCAGGAAATTCCTTTCTTCAGATCCTAAAGAGCCAGCTATGCCGCCGATTATGTACCCTCCGTCCCGCGTCTGATGGATTGTACGGCCTCTCTCGTCGGCTTTACTCCCATAAGTCCTGTTCCAGATCTCCGTGCCGTTCTCATCTGTCTTGATTACAAGAACGTCGTCGCCGCCAGCTCCAGATGAGTTCGTCCAGCCGGCGATGATGTAGCCTTCTTCTCTAATTGGCCTGAAGTAAACTCCGGCGTCCCGTCCTGCCCCACCAAATGTCTTATTCCATAGTTCGGTGCCGTTTTCGTCGGTCTTGACCAGCCAGGCATCCGTATCTCCAGCACCAAAAGATTTGGTGAGCCCTGCGAAGAGAAATCCTCCATCTTCTGCCGGCCATACGATTATTCCGACGTCATCCGCTGCCTCCAGGAAATCAGCAGAAACGAAAGGCTCTTCAGCATTTGCAGATGCACAATTTGTCACAACTGTCATTAGCAATATGGCAATTGGTGCGATCTTTTTCTCCAATATCCACCCCTTACTAGACATAACTTCACCGCCTCCCAAAATCATTACTATTGATTGTTATGGATATCATAAACGGAAATAGTTTGCTCAAAGCAAATCGCATACAAGTCGCAATCGCCGAGCCATCCTCCTCTGAAGATATCAATAGCTGGCGTACAATTATCATTCTTGACTGAACTTTGGCAGAGCATCAATTCCATCGATACGCCCAATTGTCATTCTACCCAATTAAAGACATCTCGTATGATGCTCCATCTCTGCGGCTTATTCTCTATGTTTTCTCCCAATATCCAGTATTTGTGCTTTCTATCCAGCGATCCGTATTCCTCTTCCATCTTGAGCCAATAGTCCAGGAACATCAGTGTGGCATCATCGCAGTCCTTGGAGACGATATAGACGCACATGATCTTATATGTGTCATAGGGCTGCAAGATCGCCACATCATAGAACGGATGCAGAAGGGTCATGGCAGAACCAGTTTCGGCGGTGGTCAGGAGGACGTCGGCGTCTGTCCTGGTGAAGAACTGATTGGGGTGGTCAAGGGGGATTATCGTCGCCAGTGGGAAGATATTGCGGACGGCTGTATAGTATTCCGAGCCCGTGGGGATGGCTATCTTGAGGCCTTTCATCCTTGCGACATCCTCCACCCTCTCGAAGTCGTTCTTTCTATAATCCTTGGTTACGAAAGCCAGGTGCAGGTCGATGTAGGGCGAGGTGAACCTTCCGAGTCCTATCATCCCGGGGACCAAGGCTACTCCTGACATGATTATATCACAGCTCCCATTGTTGACCATGTCGTACCCGGATCTCCTCTCCACCGGCACGAACTCCACTTTTGATACGTTTAAGACCCCTGCCAGGTCGTAGGCCATGTGTATATCGTAGCCTACAAGCTCTCCCTCTTTGTTGAAGAAGGCAAAGGGCATGATATCAGGAACATATCCGACCCGCAGGACATCTCTGCCCCTTATCCTTGACAAGAGGCTGCCGTTCTCCAAGGCGTTTGGCTTGTCACGAACCGGAGGAACCTCGGAGTAATACCTGTAAACCCTGGTCTCCACGAACTGGCCGATCCGGTTTCCGGTTACGTCGAGGGGCATCTTCATGCTCAAAATAGTCTCGTCAGCAAGGGAAGAGTCGCCCAACATTGAGGCGAAGCCCACCCTTAGTCCAACTACAACAGAGATCAGAATTGCTACTAATATGATCAGGGATAAAGCGGCTCTCCTAAGCCTGAGCCCGCCGCATCCAGATAGAAATGCCGTGCAGATAGTGGAGAAGGAAAAGATGGCCATGCAGGTGAGAGCTGTGGAGAAATAGATGTGGAAAGAGTTGGATATGATGAATAGCTGCAGGGCATCTGCAGGTAGCTGCATCACTTGAAGAAGGAATTGAAGGGCTAGCTTGGAGGACCCGAAGAAGCTTGGCACGCCGATCACGGCCAGGCTGACCTGATCTCTTAATCCAAGTGGATCGTTATAGTACCAGCCTGTGAAAAGGACGAACAGCAGGACCATGAAGTCCCCGAGAGGTGGGAAGCTGTAGGCCAGTGGTACCAATATCCCGCTGTACGACCTGGCCTTCACCTCGTTGTGAGGCTCCTTAAACAGGCTGGCAACGCCCTCTGTTAACAGGGGCAGGGTTATGAAGACCTGGGATGTGGAAAATCCCAATATCACCGCTTTATTTGCAGCCGAGAGTATTTCTCTGTAGCTGAGAGGAGTCAGGCAGTAGACTAATAAGGGGAGAACCAGCAGAATAAATACTATCGAGAGAACAACAGTTGATAAGAAGAAGACCTGAATCTGAAGGAGCTGCGGTATGGTGATGGTCCCGGCGGTCTCTGCTGTGATAGCAAAGATGCCGAAGGGAGCGGTTCTAATCAACAGGTTTGTTATCCTGGAGAGGGTGAAGGAGAGTCCCTTGAGCAGCTCAATAAAAGGCCTGTTCCTTTCGTCACCTATCAGAGAGAATCCAAACAGCAGGCAGAAGAGGACAATGCCAGGCATGAGCCCTTCTGAGAGCGACTTGAACGGATTGGATGGGATAAAGAGTTCGATGAGATCGGTACCGCCTGACATAGATAGCTGGGTGGTGCTGAAAAAAGAGGTGTTTGGCACATCAGGAAAGGCAAGCTGCATGAAGAAAATTACTGCTAATCCCAAAAGCCACATCATGAGCATTATAGCTGCCGCTTTCTTGAGGAATTCCTTAGCATCGGCCTGATTGATGCTGCCTATGCCTGTGACGATGAAGATCACAACCGAAGGCAAGACGGTTATCTGCATCAGCTTGATGAAGATCGTCCCCAGTGGTGCCAGGACTTGAGCTTCTTCCCCGAAGAATAATCCGCAGACGGTCCCTGCGATGATGCTTGCAAAGACCTGTGCTGCAAAGTTTGGCTTGGGTACTCTCACCCTGCTCGCCTCCGAATGATGTTTCACTTCAGGACGAATTGCTGGCTGCCCTTCGCTTGACTCACGTCAGGCTGGCCGGATACCTCTCGGCTTTGGTCCAATAAGGGACATCAGAGCGGCTTTGGTCCAATAAGGGACGTCAGAGCAGTCAGACACGGGTCGCACATATAAACCTAATTGCCTATTTAAGGCAATCTCACCGGATATTGAGTTTTCGGTCAACTCGCCGATGTATACCGGCTCTCCCGAGATCCAGAAGGACCCCAGGCGGTTATCTTGAAAAGATAGTGCAGGATATCCGGGCTGATGGTCATTTTCCAGGTCGCACTTACCCGATGCTTCGTTTTGCGGTTTCGTCCTTCATTCTCACAAACTCTTGAATCTCACACAGGTACTTGCGATAAGCATAAATATAAAGGATATTCATTATTATTAATTATTGTTCATCGTGGAGTGAGTATTATGAGCAGACCATTCGGATGTAAAATCATGATAATGTCTATGCTACTGGTTGTTCTGTTTATAATTCCGCCAGCATTGTCAGAAGAAGCGGAAATCCCCGAAATAGCGATTACCGATCCGCCAGGGGATTTCGAAGTCGCTGCAGGCAATGTGACGATATCCGTGGAGGTTATGAACTTCTCGCTCGCAGATAAATTCGGTCAAGAAAATGTCGCCAAAGAAGGGCATATTCACTATTACATGGATACGCCTGTACCAACAGAACCTGGAAAACCCGCTATATCAGCACCTGGCACCTATCTGCCCTCGGTGGAGATCGCCCATACGTGGCAAAATGTAACACCTGGGCAGCACAACTTCTCGGTGCAATTGGTGAATAACGACCATACCCCTCTTGATCCTCCGGCAGTCAGCTCTGTGAACGTCACCGTGGTCAATGCATCTGAGGAGGTGGTTGTGGATCTGATTGCCAGGGGTGTGGCTTTCAACACAAAGAGCATCACAGTCCCTGCAGGAGCCCGGATAACGATGAACTTCGACAACCAGGACTCTGGAATTCGGCATAACTTCGCTTTATACGATTCTGCTGCAGCAAAGAGAGTGATCTTCAAAGGAGACATCATAACCGGACCAAGAACCATCGTCTATACCTTCCAGGCACCAGAGGAGCCAGGAGTATACTTCTTCCGATGCGATCCGCACGCACAGATCATGAACGGCCAGTTCGTTGTTAGATAGATAAGGAAATTGCGCAGGAATCTCGCGTGAATGCAGAGAATTGGTGATATAATTGAAGTCCGAAGACATCCGCATTTCGGCGGCCTTGATGCTGATCTGCATCTCATCTATCCTCGTGCTGCCATCATGGGCAGAGGCGGATCAACCACTGCCCCCAGAAGTGCTTCAGTACTCGCATGACTGGCCGCTTGCCAACAAGGACTATGCCAATACAAGGGCTACGTTTGATGTGGGGATAGACTCCGACAACGTCCGTTCTCTTGAAGTAGCCTGGTCGGTTCCGATAAACGCCTCTAGCCTCTTTGGTGGGGCATCCTCAAACCCAGTCATATTAGGAGATGTCGTATACTTCCAGGATCTTCAGAGCAACATATATTCGCTGAATCTGGCCGATGGAAGCCTGATATGGGAGCAGATCTACAACCTCACCAGCATCGGTCCCAATGGGCCGGCCGTTGGCTGGGGAAAGGTATTCTCCGCCAAGGGTGCGTATAAGATATCGGCTCTGGATAAGGCGACAGGCAGAGAGCTGTGGGAGAAAAACATCTCAGAAAGGAGCACGGTTGGAATCGATATTCAACCCGCCATCTATAACCATACCGTTTACGTATCAACCGTCCCGGGGACCAGTCCGGATGATTTCTACAGTGGCGGAAGCATCGGCGTGATCTACGCTCTTGATCAGGAGTCGGGCGAGGTCAGGTGGAACTTCAGCACAGTTGACAGCCCGGAGCTATGGGGCAATAAGGAGGTGAACAGCGGAGGCGGCTGCTGGTACACGCCCTCTGTGGACCTGAATTCTGGCATCATGTTCTGGGGTGTAGGCAATCCGGCACCCTGGCCAGGAACTCCTCAGTATCCCAATGGGTCCAGCCGTCCCGGCCCTAACCTCTACACCGATAGCATCCTGGCACTTGACAGCAGAGACGGCAGGCTCATCTGGTATAACCAGGTAAATCCGCACGATCTCCTAGACCTCGACTTTCAGGTACCACCAATCCTCGCTCATGCCGAGGTCGGCGGAATTTTGCAGGAAATAGTAATTGGTGCAGGCAAATTGGGGAAGGTCTACGCCTTCAACCGCTCCACCGGATGTACGCTTTGGTCAACGCTCGTCGGGACACATCTCAACGACCAGCTGGCGAGTCTGCCTGAAGGTGTGACGAAGGTATATCCAGGGTACTTCGGAGGAGTGGAGACACCTATGGCATATGCTGATGGAGTGGTCTTCGTCCCCTATGTCGATCTGTACACGAACTATACAGACAGCAGCATAGCCGGTGCACAGAGCTTGGACCAGGCCAATGGAGGACTGCTTGCCATCGATGTCCGAACAGGCAAGATCCTTTGGGAGAGGACATTCGACTCGATCGATGTGGGAGGGGCAACTGTGATCAACGATCTGGTCTTCACCGCCACATTCGATGGAATGATCTATGCCCTCCTGAGGGAAGATGGGCGCGAGGCATGGCGGTTTAGGGCGCCTGCAGGAATAAACGCCTGGCCTGCTGCGGCAGGTGATTCGATCGTATGGCCTTGCGGAACTGGGGGAAGCCCCGCCCTAATCGCCCTCAGACATCCACAAATAGCGCCAACCGGACCATGAGGCCAGCCGGCGGTCTTCGCCGTCAATATTTAGGCCTCTTCTTTTTATCATAAGGTACATATATAAAGCTGGTCATCGGTCAGGCATGTCGTCAGCAAAGGCGCCATGAAGTGGCTGCTAATCCCTCTCCATCAGCCAGGCCTAGATCGATCTCGTATCGTCGGATCTTTGAGCAGTGTATCTTGGAGAGCAACATGAACCAAGTCCAGTCGCGCCTGGCAGAAAGACGGCAGGATTTGTCTAATCGTGCATGATCGACTGCCGTGATGACCCTATAAACCTCATAGCCCCGCGCCGCTCCGCCGGAAAGACACTGTCAACCGTCTCCCTGACCTCCTCCAGCCACTCCCTCCTCTGCTCGGAAGTGCTGGTCACAACCACTGAGAAGGTCCTTCGGTAGAACTCTTCAACGCCGCACAGCCCGAAGATGCAGTTCTTCCAGATGGACTCGAGCGGGTCGCCAAAGACCTGCTGCTCTCTCTCGACAAAGGTGTTTGAGGTGTTGAACACCAGGGCTGATCTGGCCTGGAGCAGGCCTCTGGGCACACCTTCACCGCTGTCGCCCTCCAAGAACTCATAGGCCAGGCCCGGCCGCATGATCCTGTCCACCCAGCCAGTGAGCACAGCGGGAGGCATGCCCCACCAGTTGGGATGGACTATGATTATCCCCTGCGCCGAGGCGATCTCACGGCAGTGCGTCTCTATAGACGGCTCAAGAAGTGCGCCTCTGGGGATCTCCGTGCTTCGAAGAAGTGGGTCGAAGCCCTCAAGATACAGGTCGTGAAAGGCAACCAGATGGCCGTTATCCTGCAATGCATCCGCAGCAGCACCGGCTATCGCGTGATTGAAGCTCCGCAAGTTGGGATTGGCCAGGATCAATGAGATCTTCACGGTATCGTCACCTCGCCAAAGTTCTATCCTGACTCGAGAGCATGAACCACATCGTATAAGAACCACCACCATTTCCTCCTTTATCATCAGCCCCGGATTTTTCGGATGCTTTGCCGGAGGTATCTCTGGCCCAAGTCCAGGATGCTGTGCAGAAAACAATGTCGAGCAGGCGACCCCGGGCCATGTCACGAGGAAAAGCCTGCCTAAAAAGGCGCATCACCGCGGAAAATTTGATATAATTTTCATGTGATGTTATTCCCCATGAGACCTCTCGGATATGTCCCGGCACTGACCATTCTTCTGCTGGCTCAGTGTGGTCCGACATCTGCCGCACCCATGCCGCCAGAGATAATAGTCAACGATACCTTCCGCCAGTGCTCTGAGTTCTTCGCCGGAGACGAATGCAGCTATTGCGAGCCTCCTGCCGGCTGGCGCAGCCTCGGGTACGGCAGCCTGGAGTCCTGCCCCTCCGACTACTCGGTCGTCTCGGTCAGCGGCATATGCTGGTCAGGCAGAAATCCGTTCTGCTGCACCGAAGGGCACAGTGGCGCTCCCGGTGACTGTGAGAACATGATCAGGAACGATTCGTCCATGGAATGCGCCTTCCTTGAAAACGCATCCAACTGCACCCTGCCAGCCGGCTGGATCAGGAGGCCGGAACTTATGCCCATATACGAGTGGACATGTCCTCTCGACTACAACTGGACCAGCGTGAATTGTACTGCGATTGCAGGTACAAGCCCGTGCTGACAGCCCCGCAGCTCGTTGATCAGTGGCATTTTGATGAAGATAGATGGACCTGGTCTGAGCCTGCCAGATTCCGGCCACCGCCTCCAGCATATCGATATCATGAGGCGGATCGATCTTCGATCATCCATTCAACCAAAAATGGCAAAGAACAGCAGGTGCCAAGCCGAGACTGGCAAAATCCCGCCGCAATTGATGCCCCACCGGCCGCAAGGCATATGGTGCAAGCTCGCGTCATTTGACTGAAAAAGGGCGAGGCCGGAAACGCCTTTTCGCTTCCGGCCTCGAGATCCTGCCTGTGCTCCATTCTGCCTAGTACATCCTCAGCAGCAGGCCGATCAGCACAGCAAACAGGCCGATGGCCGCCATGGCCAATAGCGGAGTATAGGCCTGCCAGCCCTTAGATTCGGTCCCTGCAGGCGGAATTCCCGGCTGGATGTAGTCGCCCATGGTATTTCACCCATTTAATAATGTTATTCTACTCCTATTTAATCCTTCATCCCAGCGGAAGAACAGCATTGTCGAATTCGAGGCATCTCCCACAATCGCCCGGCATCTTCCCACAATCTTATCGACAAGGGGCCATTGCCCCAGATATCTGCAAACAGATCTGGTGCCGACAGGACGAGCGCGGAAGAAATATCGCCATTTTGAGGAGATGGAGAAAGGAGACCGAGCCAAAGATGAAAATTCCGAAAAATCGGCTCAGAGCACCGGGGCCGTATGGCGGTCGGATCCGGCCTTTCGGCCTGGGATTGGCCATTAAGAAGCAGGCGGGATATCTCATCGGCCAATCACCATTCTCCGGCTCCCCTCCAAATGGAGAGCACGCCAGATCAGCTGAACTTTCGAGTGCGCTTCATGCATCAAGCTTCTCGAAGCAATCCATGCAGACCACCTTGCCGCAGGCGGTCCGGCCACGCGCCTCCATGAAAGCCTCCCCGCACTGCTGGCACTTGAGGGACGGATATATCCGAGCCTTTTCGGGCTCTGGCATCTCCACCTCAGAGACCGACAGCACATCCTGTTCTGGTGCAGACAAGATAGACCGAACGATCCTGGATTTCAGCGCCTCGAACTCCTTCTCCTCTGCCTCGGAGAGGGTTTTGCCGAAGAATCTGGAGCGCAGATCCCCCATATCTCTCAGGAGATCGTCCTTGAAGTATATTCTCAGGGCCTTGTCCGCTCTTCCTGACCGGGGATAGAACGTGAAAACCTGCTTTCCCCTGTCCAGAAATATCAGGTTGCCCTTGCCGAAGGTGCAGCCCAGCATATCCTGCACCGCATCCACACTACAGGAGTTGTTCTCAACCACAGCCACCAGCTCCTCATCCTCGGCCCTCTGGTAGCGATCCTTGACGTATCTGGCAACACGGTAGCCCATGGCAAGGCCAGGGCACTCGTGTCCGTGAAATCTAACCGCACTCCGATAATCTTCGTCCATTATGCCGCCTCGCAATTGGAAACGCCTAATCCCGATTTGCTGCTATCCTTTATCCCTTTATCAGTCTGTCCTGTGATCGGTCGGCCGTCCTGTCATCTGCCAGCAGAGGGACTCGACCCTGCATGATAATTTTGCCTCTTCCCCCAAAAGAGGCGCAGCCAGGCTGACGCAAATGGCAGCCACTCGTCATGCGCTACCGGTTCACTGCCGCAGCCCCAATCCACCGGTCACGATCCTGGGCTGCCGCCCCTCTCCCTGCCGAGCTCTCCACGCCAGGGCTACCAATAGTCGCATCCAGACGGGCCGCCTGCTCTAAAAGGCACCTGGTGTACGGATGGGCTGGGGAGGACACGACCTGGGAGGCCGGCCCCTCCTCCACCAACATTCCACGGTGCAGAACAGCGATCCTGTCACTCACCTTGCGGGCCAAGGCCAGGTCATGGGTGATGAAAAGCATCGAGAGCCCCCTCTTCTCCTGCAGGTTTTGCAGCAGCCTCAGGATCTTGGCCTGTATGCTGGCGTCAAGCGCAGACGTCGGCTCGTCTGCAATCAAGAGCTTTGGCTGCAGCACCATGGCCCTGGCAATGGCCACCCTCTGCGCCTCGCCGCCGCTGAGCTGGTGCGGATACCTGGCAAGGAAGCGGTCATCCGAGGGCAGCTCGACATCGTCCAATGCTTTTCTCACCGATGCCTCCCGTTCCTGTCGCCCCCCCAGCCTTTGCACGTCAAGCGGCTCTCTCACCAGATCGAGGACGCTCATCCTGTGGCTCAGGGACTCTGCTGGGTTCTGGTAGATCATCTGCACCTTCCTGTAAAACTCCAGGCCTCGAACTCTGAGGGTCTCATCCTCAAAGAGCACATCTCCTCTGTCAGGATCGCAAAGTCCGATTGTGATCCTGGCCAGGGTCGTCTTTCCACAGCCCGATTCGCCCACAACGGCAAGTGTCTCTCCCTCCAGAACCGTGAGGCTTACGTTGCTCAACACCTCCCTTTGGCCGAACGACTTGGTTATCCCCCTCAGCTTCAGAAGGGGCACTATCCCACCGCGGTGGCAGGCGATGAGCCTGCCGTTCGTCTCCTGCATTGAGGGCGGCAAACGAGAACAGATATCGGTTCTCTGGGTGCAGCGCCGGTGAAATGGGCAGCCATCGGCCTCGCGGTCCATTCGACCCGGTATCCCCTGCAGATCTTTGGTGGTGGTCATGTTGGGGTAGGACCTGATCAGGCCGCGGGTGTATGGATGGCGCGGATTTTTTAGCAGATCTTCGGTTCTGCCCATCTCGACGATGGTTCCCGCATAGAGAACTGCCATCTTCTTTGAGAGGCTGGCGGCCGTGGAGATGTCGTGGGTTATGACGAGCGAGATCTTGTCAGATGCGGCAGCCCTCAGTATCTCAATCACGTCTCCCTTGGTAACTGAATCAAGGGATGCGGTAGGCTCATCCAGAATCAGGATATCCGGATCGTTGGCCAGGGCCATGGCAATCAATGCCCTTTGCCGCTCTCCGCCGCTGAGCTGATGCGGAAAGCTCTTCGCCCTCTCATGATCCAGTCCCACTGCCTCAAGAAGCCCGAAGGCCCTGGCAGAGGCTGCGTGCCCCGGGCCGTTGCGGTGAACGGTCATGGCCTCCTTCACCTGGTCGTGAATATTTAGAACTGGATTTAAAGCATCCTCCACGTTCTGAAAAACCATGGCCACGACTTTTCCGCGAAGCGACCTCATATCCTCTTCCGGCAGTCTGAGCAGATCTCTTCCCTGCCAGCAGATCTGTCCTGAGGTGGTACCTTCTGAAAATCCCATGATGGCCAGGCCAAGCGTAGTCTTGCCCGCCCCCGACTCCCCTATGATGGCCATGGAATCGCCATACTCGAGCCTCAGGTTGACATCGCTGAGCACCCTGGACCCGTGGTATGACACCACAAGATCCCGTATCTCAAGCATGGCTGCTCCTGGTGTCACCATGTCTCTGCCCTCCGTCAAGCCTGGGGTCCATCGCCCCTTCCAGGGCAAACCCGAGGAGGCTCAGAGACACCAGGGTGAGGGAGAGGGCAAGCCCGGTTGGTACAAGCCACCACCGCCAGACGTCCAGGTATGTGAACTGCAGTGCCTGCTGCATAATCTTTCCCCAGCTGACCATGGTTGGATCTGAGACCCCCAGAAAGGATAGCCCGGCCTCCATGAAGATGGCCCTTCTGGCTGCTCCGACGGTCAACGCAAGCATTATGGGGGTCAGGTCTGGCAGGATATGCCTTCGGATGATGTGCCTCCAGCCCGCCCCAAATGTGGCAGCTGCTGATAAGTGCGTTCTCTCCAGGAGCGACAGGGTCTGAGCCCGGCAGATCCTGGCTCCACCAGGCCAGGATAGTGCTGAAAGCAGCAGTATCAGCACGAGCAGATTGGGCCTCAGGTAGGCGGCGACCAGTATCATCACGATGATTGGGGGTATGGCGAGCATGGCGTCGACAGCCCTCATCCAGAAGCGCTCGTAAAGGCCTCCGAAGATGGCAGTGGTAGTCCCGATGATAACGCTTATGGACGTCGAGATCAGGGCGACGGCAGCTCCCACAAGCAGGGATGTCCTGGCCCCCCACAGAAGCCTGCTCCATATGTCCTGACCAACCGAGTCGGTGCCCAGGGGGTGCCAGGCGGACGGAGGTGATAGGATCTGGCCCGTGTAGAGGTCCGGAGGGTATCCGGAGAGGGCAGGTGCAAGAATCGCCATAACCGTCACAAGCCCCAGAAGAGCCGATCCAGTCATGCCCAATGGATCTCTCAAGACAGCTCCCAGCAGATCAACGTGCATGTCTGACCCTCGGGTCCAGCCTTCTGTAAAGCAGATCGACTCCGCAGTTCGCTGTCAGCACTGCAACTGTTACAAGCAGCAGTATTCCCTGGATAAGCGGATAGTCGCGGGCGTCCAGAGCGGTGCTGAGCAGAAGGCCCACTCCAGGATATGAGAAGACTATCTCGATGAATAGCGCTCCTGTGATCAGCTGAGGAAGCCTGATTCCGGTGGCCGTGATCACGGGGAGAAGGGAGTTTCTCCCAGCGTGCCTGTACCTGACCGCCCTGTCAGTACATCCCTTGGCCCTCGCCGTCAGCACGAATCGCTCCTTGAGAACGACGACCATTGTGTTTCTGGTCAGCAGGTAGACGGCGCCAAGCTGGACGAGCACGAGAGAGGCCAGAGGAAGTGCCAGGTGGTGGAGTATGTCAAGCAGGTAAGCAAGTCCGGTCTCGCCGCTATAGGGCGTTATAGACCCGTAGAGCGGGGCGATCCCCAGGCTCACCCCGAAGATCAGGAGCAGCACGATGCCGACGAAGAAGTCTGGAAAGCCGCTGATGAAGATCAGCCCGGCGATCAATCCCCTATCGAGTGATCCTCCTCTGCGGTAGCCTGACTCCATCCCAAGCACGATGCCCAGCGATGTCGCAAGGATGAGGGCGGATCCGGTTAGGATAAGGGTCCACGGAAGGGCTCCCAGGATCACAGCAGACACCTGGTCCCGGAAATAGTAAGAGTACCCCAAATCGCCCTCAAAGAGACCGGAGATGTAGGCATAGAGCTGGCTCGACCACGGCTGGTCAAGCGAGAACTTCTGGATCAGGGCGGCCTCCATCTGAGGGGTCATGGCCACCAGAGCCTCCTGGCCGTATATTGCCTGAAGAGGGTCCCCTGGCATCATCCTGGGCAGGACGAAGTTGAGCGAGAATATGGCTATTAGAGCCAGCAGGTAGTTGGCGAGGCTGCCCCGGACCGATCTTTTGGCGCTCATGGGATGGCGACCACCTGCCGGCTCAGTGCTTCTTTATCAGGTTCTGTCATTCCTGGCTTCCTTTCTGCCAGCTGATCCTGGCCAGGGGGAAGGAGTCCATCTCAGACGAGTACGGCTTGATGTCCAGAAGAATGGAGCCGTCAAGCGCGTCCATGCCCCGAACCTTAAGCTTATTTCGGCTCACCGCCAGGAGCTCGACTATGTCCAGAGCAATTGGATTTGGCCTGTTGGGGGAGCGGGTGGCAAACACCCCATGCGGCCGGTGGTCATGAGGTGGAGTTGCGGAAAGCCTGGTCCTATCCCCAAGGTGCATCCAGAACAGGACGAAGAGGTGCGTGCACTCTTCTATGTCCTTGAGCCCGTCAGCAAACTCCTCGAAGACCTCTATCTCGCAAATCTCCCGAGAGAGCCTGCCCTGACGCGGGATTTCCTCCATTCGGCTGTATGGCGTATGAATTTCCCCAATGGGTCTTGAGATCATTGAAACTTCTTCGTCCAATAAGACCATCTCCGTTCGGATTACATAGTCGTATGTCCTTGGGATTCGTGCTTTCCGGTATTACTGATGATATCATATGGCTATCTTTTAAGACTTTTCCATCTGCAGGACATACCAGGACGCTTCTTGGATGTAATGAGCGGCTTTGCCCTGGCCGCCTGGACAGCTGAGGTATCTTTCGTCCAACCCACTCACACCAGTGCCATCTTGTTGAGGGCGATTGGGACGCCGCTTCCCACACCGCCGTGGGTGAAGTAGAAGTCAACCTTCTGGTTGGAGGCCCAGTAGGTGTTGGTATAATAAATGCTCAGAGCCGGGACGTCTGAGGCATAGATCTGCTGGGCCAAGAACACAAGATCCCGCCTCTTATCGGGGTCCATCTCGGCATTTTGATCTTTTAGAACATCGCTGAGCCTCGTATCGGCGTCGTATCTGGCGCTGTTGAACCCCTGTCCCAGGATGACCTTGTTGAGGATGTTAGGGTCGCCGCCCAGGCCGCCGTGGCCGCTGAGAGCCAGGTCGAACTTCCATTCACCCACCAGGTTGTCCAGGGTCTTCGAATCGACACTCCTCATCGATATCTCAAACCCTGCGTCATCCAGCTGCTGGCGGATCATCTCTCCTGCCCGCTCGTTTGAGGAGGTGACAAGCAGCTCAAGATGAAGCGGCTGTCCGTCTCTGGCATAGCAGTCGCCCTGTCTGCTGTATCCAAGATCCACGAGAAGATCTCCGGCCCTGGCCGGGTCATAGGCATACTGCTCCTGGTCGGGGTTGTACCACGGGTTGTCTGAGGCATAGAGGCCGGGGCTTCCTGCCAGGCCGAAGCCGCGCAGGATGGTCTCGACGAGGGCCTGGCGGTCGATCGAATAGGCGATGGCCTGCCTGACCTTGACCTCGGAGAGCGGAGGCTTCTTGTGGTTGATCATCAGCTTCGCAATCCAGTCGTGTGAGCCCTCAAGAACGGTGAAGCCCGCCCTCTCAAGCTCTCTTGCCGACTCGCCCTGGACGGCTGCAGCATCGGCGTCGCCCTTCTTGAGAGCGGCAGCAGCCATCTCCTCGCTCACTTTTACGAACCTGAGCTTTTGGACCTTTGGCAAGCCCAGGTAGTAGTCCGGGTTGGCCTGGTAGAGATAGGTGCCCTGGGCCTTGTCGTAGTCCAGGAGCTTGAAAGGACCGGTGCCGGTCAGAGCACGGGCATCCCTGAACTCCTCAGGGTTGCTCACCTTCTTATACACGTGCTCTGGGATTATGGGGAGGGTTCCCGCCACCTGGTCCAAGAACGGAGCGTAAGGCCTGGTAAGCGTGATTCTAACCGTGCTGTCGTCGAGGGCCTGGGCCTTGTCCACGATTTCGGCGTCCACCCAGCTGTAGGGATGCTCCTTGATATAGTCCAGAGTGAAGACCACGTCGTCTGCGCTGAAGGGCTCGCCGTCGTTCCAGCGGACGTCCTTTCTCAGGTTGAACACGTATGCGTTTTCATGAGCCTCGTACTCCCAGCTCTCCGAAAGAGCGGGGACGAATCCGGTCTGGTCCTTCCAGACGAGGGTATCGAAGATCAGGCTCATCCTGATGTATCCCGGACCGCGGGAGTAATGGGCGTAGGGCGACGGAAATCCCCAGTCTCCGGTCGGATCGGCAACGGTGAGCATGTCCACGGTCTCATCGGCTGCGGGAGCTGGGATGCAGAGCATCAGCAGCAGAATTCCAGTGGCGGCAAGCCCGATAATTGGCAGGCGGCTCGAGAGAGCCCGCGCGACGGTGAGATTATCGTATCTTCGAAACATAGTAAATCATCACATCATGGTATTATTGTAGCACGTTATTTAAGACCTTCTCTTATTATGATGTGACTGGGGTAGTGTTCATCATTCCAACATCCATCATCGAGATCTCTGAGAAATGGAAATCATCTGCCGCCCAGACCGAAAAGGTGAGACTCACTCTTCATCGGACGAATGCTGATATCGATGAAGTTGGCGTTCTGTAAATTCCCATCGGGTGGCTTAACATGAATTTAATATATACCTCAGAAATACCCTTTGTGAGTTAATATAGAGACAAATAGGAGCTCAAATACCCATATGCGCATTCAAACTATCGATTTTGGCATGTTATTTATATGGACACACATCTGATCAGTGGATGCACTTTGACCGCGGTCTTTCCGATCATGTCTCCATACCCTCGCGTCATTTCCGCAGTTGGAAATGAAGCGGGTACAATCCGACGCTTAGGTGCTGAGACTTTGGCCTGCTCTTGTCTTTATGCGGCGGCGCCTTGCATTCCCGCAGCTCTGCTGCGCGGGTGCGCCGCCGCCGTTTCACTTCGCTTGACTGCAGGCTCGTTGGCACCCTGTTCTACCAGTAGCGGTCGTTGGAAATAGTTAATCTCCGCTGCCCCTACATCGCCTCATGCGCTCGATTCGTGAGGTTCAATTGGGAAGCCCAGTTCGGCTGCTCTGGCGAGGGCATCCTTTGCCTCAGCGTTGCGGCCGATGTTCTCCATGGCTAGGCCCTTGTAGTACCATGAGCTGGCGTATGCTGGACGTATCGCTATAGTCTTATCGAAGGCTTTGATAGACTCATCGTATTTGCCAAGGCTGTAGAGGTTGAGCCCTTTGCCGTTCCAAGCATATGCATCATCCGGATTTAGCTCGATAGCCTCGTCATAGCACATCGTAGCTTCCTCCTGCATATTGAGGTCTCTGAGAGCGTCTCCTTTGAGGAGCCAAGCACTGGTATTCTCCGGATTCAATTTTATATAACCGTCGTAGATATTTACAACCTCAAAAAAGGCTGTCTTGGCGTCCTCTTCATGACCGAGCATTTGGAGAATATGCCCTTTATTCCGCCAATCATCTGCCGATTGCGGGTCGGTCTCGATGGTTCTGTTGTAGATTTCCAGGGCTTTGGCAAATGCCACATTGGCCTCGGAATGACGGTTAAGCGCCTGTAGAATGACACCTCTGTCTCGCAAAGCCTCTGCGAACTCTGGATCGATCTCGGTGACTCTATCCAGGGCGCTGACGGATTCGTTATACCTTCCGATCTCTCGGAGAATAACACCCTTCCAATACCAGGCGTCAGCTGAGTCCTGATTTATCTCAATGGAGCTATTGAAGCTGTTGAGAGCATCATCGAATCTACCCAGCTCAATGAGAAGCTTGCCCTTATCCAGCCATGCCTGTGACGATTGCGGATTATCTTCACTAAGTCTATTAAGCGCTTCGACCGATTCATTAAACCTACCCAATTCGAGGTATAGCTTAGCTTTCTCTAGCCACGCATCTGCGTATCGATAATTTATCTCTGTGGCTTTATTGAGCGCCTCGATAGACTCATCAAGCATGCCCAATCTGGTGAGAGCCTTGCCTTTCAGATACCATGCTTCGGCCGATTGTGGATCAATCTCTGCAGCCTTATCATACTCCTTAAGAGCTTCCCGAATGATCTGCTCCTTTTCCGTCTGATTTTGCGTGCTGTTTAACTTTTCCAGTGAAACGTTACCTATGTTCAGCCAGTATTCAATGTCATCTTCTTGCGCTAGGGAAGATATACATAGCATAGCCAAAGCTATCCCAATTAAAGCACAAATGGCCTTCTTCATAATTTACCCCCTTCGATATTTTAATTAGT
>MVQI01000031.1 GCA_002067795.1 Methanosaeta sp. PtaB.Bin039 | reverse complement strand
CATCCCTTGGCAATAAGAGATTAATGCCATAGGAGGATAGCGATTTCCGGCGGAAATCTGCAGTTGTTTTGCTTGGAAGTCTCCGGAAAATTAAAATAACGTTACCGATGAGAGCCCAGCAGGACGTGATCCATTGAAAAAAAATGCAGGCTTCGTGGGATTTGATGGTACCGAGAACAAGAGAACCATCTTCGCCACATATGCGGTCAAGAATGCCGCGGGCATCGGTGGCGAACTGAACGTTCTGCTGCGAAAGCCACACGCCCGTGCCCAGTCAATGCTGCAAAAGATGATCCGGCTATGCGGCGTCAAGGCATACGTCAGCGAGAAGGACGACCAGGCGAAGTGGGAGAAGCTGGGATTTCAGATAGAGGGCGGATACGACCAGTTCTTCGGGGCCTCCGACTTCGTCATGGTGGGTACTCCGGGTGATGAAGAGGCGCCGTACGTCAAGTCTGCTCTGGAAAGCGGATGCTTCGTGTCGTTGATGGGAGGAGCTCACAGGGACGAGATCCAAGAAGAGCTTGAGAAGGAAAAGGTAGCATTGAGCGATGGACTGAAAGCAGACCTGTCACGAGAGTTCTTCTTCGGCCTGGAGAACTATGAGCTATTCCTGAAGTCCCAGCCTCAGCTGGTACAATGCACTTCCTGCAACACGACAGGGCTTAGCCGGCTTGCCCTGGCAGCCCGCCCACTTGGTCTGTGCGCGGTGCTCGGCAACATCGACCGACGCCACGGCGATCCCCATACCGTGGTCCGTGCGTCTCCAAGTGCCATTCAGTTCGGCCAGAGGGCCGGTCATCAGGGAACAGACGCTGGAACAGTCTTTGAAGACGTCAATTTCTCCATCCGTGCATCCAAAGTCCCAACAACCGTGCCGCATACCAACTTCTTAAACCTGGTCTTCAAGGGCCATCCCAAGCCCTCCGACCTGGTGGAGCAGCTGGCCAAAACCAGGGAGGTCGTCGTCATCCCATACAAGGACGACGGAGGAAAGAAGCACGAGTGGACCAGCGAGATACTGGAGGCCTTCCTCTCCGGATTCGAGAGGCCGGTGTGCCCGGAGATATTCGAGCTCCTGGTATCAGACGCCATCATACCCTTCGAGCTGGGCGACTACACCATAATGCAGACCGTCTCCATGGTGGAGCAGATGTCCATTGCCGTTCCCAACCATGTGGAGTCCTACCTGCTGTCCTGCGGAATTCCGGCAGACCAGGTTCACTCTACCGTAGATGGCGCACTTGGTGCCGTGCACGGGATCTGGCCAAGCCAGCTGAGCTGCTGATAGGGAATGCAGCAGGAGCCTCTGCCCGGTAAGCTGCACGGCCGTCATGTCCGCATGGGAACTGAGGCGGTCAGGGAGCTGTACGATCAGAGCTATTTCGGCAAGAGAGTGCGTGAGGGTCTGGACCTTTCCCTGGTGGAGGCCGCATACCTGCTTGACAGGAGCAGGATTCAGGTAAGCGGCACCAGAGGGAGCCCTCTGGACTTCCGGGCCCTCTTCGAGCAGGCATCGGCTGCCGAGAAGGGATTTGAGTTCCGCTACGTCGTGTATAAAGACCTCCGAGAACGGGGATACTACGTCCAGCCAGGAGTGCCGGACTTCCGGGTTTATCCCCGTGGAGGCCATCCCGGCAAAACCCCGGCCGAGTTTTACGTCTCGGTCGTATCAGAACGCACGCCACTTCCTCTGGCCGATCTGGCAGAGCCGGTTCGTGTGGCCGGCCAGATGCGCAAGCGCCTTATGCTGGCGGTGGTGGACGAAGAGAGCGACATCACCTACTACGAAGCCCGAGAGAAGGCCCCGTCCGGCTCAATGCCAAAGGAGGAGCCGGCTGGTCTGGCCACGCTTCTCGAGGACCGGGTTGTACTGTGGGACCCGCAGGGATCTGAGAGGCTTCACCGGGATGGATTCTACGGCCAGCCGGTGGGAGGGCGGCTTCAGCTGTCGCTGGTGGAGTCTGCCTATCTGCTCGAGAAAGGCCTGATCAAGCTGGTGGACCGTCAAGGTGCGGAACTTGACGTCGAGGAGTTCGGCAGGCGGGCCAGCACCATTGAAAACGACTTCGATATGAAATACAGGGTCTATAGAGACTTGCGCAACCGCCGCCTGGTGGTAAAGACCGGCTTCAAATTCGGCACTCATTTCCGGGTCTACAAACGGGTGGACGCGCCACAGAAAGTCCCCCACTCCGAGTACCTGGTGCACACCGTCTCTGCCGACCATGTATTCCATCTGCCAGTGATATCGCGGGCAGTCCGGCTGGCCCATAGCGTGAGAAAGGCCATGCTATTCGCTTACCAGGGAGACGGGGTGCGCTATATGGAGGTTCGCCGGCTCAAGCCGTGAAAAGCCGCCGGCGCTGTTCCACGATATCGAAAACCGCACAGGACCCAGAGCCAAGTCCGGAGAAGGGCTGAAAAGACCATAGGTGCAGACGTCAAGCCTTGAGAATTGGTGGGGATTGGCGATCCCTGAAGAACATATAAATATGATTGACCAGGCATTCATCTTCCGCCAAGGGGCTGTACGTCATGAAGATCGCTCTTGTAGGAGGCACTGGTGACATGGGGATGGGCTTCGCCCTTCGCTGGGCAGCCAATCATGAGATAGTCATAGGCTCAAGAAAGGCCGATAAGGCCATCGAGAGCGCATATGCCGTCAAACAAATCCTGGATCACGAAGGAGACGTCTGGGGAGCGGACAACAGCAGCGCCGTCTCCGAAGCCGATGCGATCGTGCTGTGCGTCCCTCATGAGCATCTCTCATCAGTTGCAGCCGATCTGACTGGATGCATCAAAGGCTGCGTCGTCATATCGCCCATAGTGCCCATGAGCTACAACGGCAAGTTCTTCAGGTATTGTCCACCGTCGGAGGGCAGCGCCGCCTTGCAGGCCAAATCCCTGCTTCCAGCCGATGCGAGAATCGTATCGGCATTTCATACAATCTCAGCCTCGGCTCTTGCGGCAAGAGAGGTCGAATTAAGGGCCGACACATTTCTCTGTGGGGACGATCAACAGGCATTAGAATTGGTCAGAGGCCTGGCGCTGGAGATGAGGAGCATCCGTCCGCTGATGGTCGGACCACTCGAGGCATCCTCGCTTATCGAAAGCTTGACTCCAATGCTGCTCAATGCCGCCCGCAAGAATAAGATCAAAGATGCAGGCATCAGCGTAGTCTCGGAGGGGAAGGCTGCCCAGATTGGCGATATCAAGGCACCATGCGGATAGAACCGAGCGATTCCCGAAGATCAATCGGTCGCAATCATCACGCTGCTGGCCTTGATCACGACAAGCACTTCCTTTCCTTCTGCGAGTTTCAGCTCTTCAGCAGAGGTCTTGGTGATCACTGAGACTATGGTATCTCCCCCCATGAGCTCAACTGTAACCTCAGAGCTGACGGGACCCTTAACGATGTTCTTGACCCTGCCTTTCAGCATATTCCTGGCGCTGAGCTTCATCTCCATTCACCATCGATATGAGCATACTATCCCGATTTAAGCTTTGAGTTGTCCACTGTTCGGTCATATCCGGACCTTTCCCGAACTCCCATCGACCACTTTCGCCCCGCACCCGCCCTGGCCTAATATCCCCTGCCATCATAGTGGCTGATCATGGATATAGACATTAACTCCACGGTCTCCATCCAGCCGGAGACGTTCAACGTCATGGTGATCCCGGCGGAGATGCTGATCGAGGCCCTGGACAGCCGACAGATAATTCTGCACCACAGGGTCCCATTGGTATGCGGCAACTTCTCACGCATCCTGGGCAGCCTGAACAGAAATATCACCACACCAGAGGTCCGCCGGGGCCTCGCATCTTTCCGGCTCATGGCCATTCTCGATGAGAACCTGCACACCGTTCTGATCGTGGAGCACGACCCGCTGCTCTACGAGGGCTCGGTAGAGATGGCCGAGTGCGAGGCCAGGAGCCTGCGTCAGACCTCCGGGGTGTCCACCATCATGCTCTACTCGCCGACAATGGACCTGCACATGCAGACCATGGCCGAGGCTGCCCGCCGGGTGTTCTGCTTCCATCAGGAAGATGAGGACTCGCCCAGAGACCGCGCCGGGCAGAAGTCGGAGCGCGCCCCGACTACGCTGGGGGCATACTCATGAGGTGGACGGTGCTGATCAGGGCTGACTCGGCCCGTCTGGGACCTACAGGCGGCAGCTGTGGAAGGGAGCTTCAGGCAGCCAAGGATATGCTGGGCGAGGTATTTGGCGTCCGGCGCGAGGATGTGGAGGAGATTATACAGAGGAGGATGGAGGAGAGAGGATGGGACGAAGCATCCCTAGCGTGAGGATGGGGTCAAAGGAGGTCTCTGAAAGGTGGCGCAAAGCAAGCAGGGCACTGAAGAAGGAGGATCAGGACCATGGCCTGTGGCTGGCGGAGATGGCCAAGAAGCACTCTAGCGAGGCCTTCTACGCTCTGGATGACCCCCTGGAGGCAGCTGTCTTCTCGGTGCTTGTTGAGATTGTGAAGGAGCTGGAGGGGGGGCGGAAAGAATAGCTAGTTAATTGATTCCCAAGTTAAATTGCGGCTGCGCACCCTGCTGCTGCAGCGTGGAATTCGATCCAGATCAATCGGCACCAGAGGCCAATCCTCGAGCTGTCGGATGGCTGAAAGTTCGTATTGGCCATTTACGAGGATTTGGCAAACGGCTGCCGAGGTTTGGCTCGACTATGCCGAGGGTAAGGATTTCAGAGATCTCGCGCAAGGCAATTGAAATTCACAAACTGGCCAAATGAAGGACTAAAATCCAGTCCACCTCCCCGATGAAGACGTCTTGTGCGAGCCAAAAAAGCAGACGAGAATCTGTCGAAATGGATCATGCGTCACAATAAGCTCGGTAAGATTGGCCAATTATAGTCAATAACCCAGAGATTTGAACATATCACCACAATGCGTCGACTGCTTTGGATAGTATCTATCTAAGTAATTAGTTCTTGACTATAATACTCGTCTGGCCAATACCGTTATCGCCCATCAAAAAAGCCCAATAGCCATCTCAATCCAGGCATGCATTTCGAGCATCGCTATGAACCAGAATCTATCCTGGCCTGATGCCCGCACTCTCGTATCCGAAGCCTTCAAAAAAAATGTGAAGATTCACCGGCGATCTTTCTAGAGAAGGAAGTAGGAACCAATAGAGCTCAGGCATACGAGCGAGAGTATTCCAATCCAATACGGAAACACGTTCTCCATTTTTGTCACCCCCAATGGCCATGATGGAAATATCGATACATCCTGCGATCTTATACTACGTTCTTGCAAGAAGGAATTGTGCTTTTTAGGTATTTATTTTTTATGGTAAAAAGGTTAAAAACCAAAATATTTGTCCACAAGATCAGCTGCCTCTTCTCAAGGACCCCGGGAATTCTGAAGCGAGCCATATGTCAAATCTACTGCTATAGATTCATAATCTAAATGAATCAAAACACCAAAAAGAGAGACGACTAATGATTTTCGCCCAGGTTGAGTCCGATATTGGCAGGATCTGGACAAGGAAGATGTGGCCAAATGGACGAATATCGAGGAAGCGTGCCATGGCAATGATAAGCCAGATGCCGGGGATGACCGATAAGGTGGGCTGGCAGAGTACGGAGCATAACATAATCGTCCAGAACAGGGCGCCCAAGAAAGCTTGGTCAGGTTTCGAGCCAAAGGCGAAAAAATAAGGCCAGACCACTCCGGGAGATGCCTCGTGATGGACTTGGCCGGAGATCTGGTATTGGAGGTCTTATCTTTCTTGCAGTCGATCGCCTGCGTTTTTCTGCCAGCAAATAGGCTGCGGCTGGAGATGTGGCTTGATAAACTGTAGCCTCGATACCTCTTGGATAATAGAGGAGGGGTATAGATTCAATACCCCAGCTCTTCTTGCCCTTACTCCTTTGGATCGAACTTTATGGCCCGATCGTACAGTATCTCAGAGTAGGATGGCCCGGTCTTTGTTGCCTTTTCCAGGTAGCTCCTAAAGCCTATCATGATTGGCTGATCCAGTTCTATGCCATAGCCTTTTGCATTGTAGGGAACCTCATAGCAGTACGGATCGCCACTGCAGTTCCTCGCTATCTTGTAGACGTAGAGGTATTTGGCATTAGGATTATCTGGAAGATACTCATCAGCAGTTCCATTGAACTCCAGGTCGGTGATCATTCCAACGCCATTCCACACATCCGCACCGTACGGGACAAAGTTCTGGTACGTCGCTTTTCCAGTGGCCACATGGTTAATCCCATAGATGATCATGAACTCGTTGGGATCATTACCTAAGGTGACTGCTGGATTTCGCAAGAAATCATAGTATTGCGATAGATCGGGGAAGGGAGGTGTCGGCGAGGATACCGATTGGTTTGCAGTCCATAGATAGCATGCATCGTTGGCAGGGCCTAATACATCGATTCCTCTCTGAATTCCGTCGCTGCCTGTCGAGACTGTTTGACTAACTGGAAGCTCTCTTGCATTTAGATCCGCGTATCTGTCGAGAATAGCGATCCTCAGCTCTTCGAGATCATCCATAAGGTCGAACTCTGTCGTTCCAGTTCCACGGACCCTCAGCTCTGGCATATCATAGGGGTCCAGTTCTGCAGATTCGTTGGGGGTTATGCGGAAGACAACAGCGGGTTTGCTATCGATGTAATCGTCACCAGCTGTTTCATCTGCGAATAGAGACGGCCGGATGAATACGCCAAATGTATCAGAATTATTCTCCACGCCCATCTTCAACATAGCTGAGGGAAGCACCTGGGTGTTAATCATGCCATCTGAGTATCCTGCTAATTGGGCAGCTGCACGGATGCGTTGATCAATGCCCTTATCGGCAGTAGTCACTACTATCGCGGTCTGATTGAACGGATTTCCAGGCGACCCATCAGGGGTTCCTTCAGTCTTGATAACCATGTTATTTATTGGATCTGCTAAATTGGCAAAGATCCATCTGGTCTCATTTTCATATGTCCTCTCCATCAGGTAATGATCGAAACTGAAGTACCTGCACTCCGGGGGGGTCCTACCAACAAATACAACAGCCTCATCCTCGCGAAGGCTCCAGAAAGGAGTTACGTTCGCTGTTACTCCAAGTGCTTTGATTACCTCAGCAATGAATCCGCCTACACGCTGACCAGATGGCGGTGGAATAAGATATACCAGATATTTCGTTGCAGGATTGTTTCCGTAAGCTGAAGGGAATATCCCTTCATTATATAATTTCATGAAATCAAAATAAGTCAGCGAACCTTCCTGTACGCTGAATCCATCCTGCTCCAAGGCCTGCTTGAAAGCCCCCACATCACCGATATCTACATCCTCTGCAAGTCCTGTTCCCATCGATACAACTAACAGGACTGGCAGTAATATATACACCAACATATAATATGTCCTCCTTATATCTAAATGTCACTGATTTCTATTTAAATCTTCAGGCCGGTGAACCTGGATTGCAGAGTCTCAAAGCTCGGCATTTGAGGCACTG
>MVQI01000030.1 GCA_002067795.1 Methanosaeta sp. PtaB.Bin039 | reverse complement strand
CGAGTACGACAAGATGACCATCCGGACGGTTGATGCCACCGCTGGCACAATCACCATGGACAACAAGGACAACGCAATCACTCTCTCCAAGAACAAGGACACGCTCCTCATGGAGAACCTGCACATCAAGACCGCTGACAACGACACACTGCGCTACTACATATACAAGGAAGAGACTAAGCCCGGTGACTACGAGGTCCGCGGACAGGTCGCCACCGACAGCTTCTCCTGGAACCCGCAGAACTTCGCCGGCTTCTACTACGACCTGAAGAAGGATCTGGGCACTGAGACCCTGACCACAGCCATCACCGAGGGCAAGAAGCTCAGCGGCGATGCACCCTACGGCGTGATCTACCAGACCACCGCCCAGGGCAAGGACTACGAGTTCGAGGACTGGGGAACCTACAAGGTTATCGGATTCATGGCCAAGAAGTACTTCGCAGGCTACATAGAGAACACCGAGAACCTTGGCAAGAACGTCATGTTCAAGGAGTCCACCGACGAGAACTCTCTGTCCGACGAGCAGCTGCAGGAGATCCTGGTGGATGACGATGAGGAGATGACCCTCACCTCTGGCACTCCGTTCAAACTGGAGCAGGGCTACGAGCTGAGCATCAAGTCCATCGACATCGACGGCAACAAGGTCTATCTGGAGCTCATGAAGGACGGCAAGAGCGTTGACACCAAGGTCGTCTCCCCATCCAAGGACGGCGCGACCGAGGCTGACAAGACCTACTTCTACAAGACCGATGTCGGAGACCAGAAGAAGCTGGTCATCATAGCAGTCCACTTCAAGAACGCCTTCCGCGGCGCTGACCAGGACATCGCCACCATCGACGGCCAGTGGCAGATCTCTGATGTCGCCACCGAGGTCAAGGCAGACACTGAATACGACAAGATGACCATCCGGACGGTTGATGCCACCGCTGGCACAATCACCATGGACAACAAGGACAACGCGATCACCCTCTCCAAGAACAAGGACACCTTGCTGATGGGCGACGTGCACATCAAGACTGCCGACAACGACACACTGCGCTACTACATATACGCTGCCAAGACCATTGAGGGTGCCGCCGCTGAGGCTGCCCCCGTAGAGGCTGAGGTTCCCGCTGAGGCCAATGTAACCGCTGAGGCCCCTGTCGAGGAGGCTCCAGCCGCTGAGGCCCCTGCTGAGGCCCCCGCTGCAGAAGAGAAGCCCGCTGAGGCTGCTGCCGCAGAGAAGCCCGCCGAGGCTGCTGCTGAGCAGAAGCCCGCTGAGAGCCAGGGCATGCCCGGCTTCGAGGCTATCTTCGCAGTGACCGGCCTGCTGGCGGTTGCCTACCTGGTCAACAGGAAGAACTAAGAAGAACGCTTCACTGGAGAGCAAAAGGTCGCTCTCCAGCGAATTATCTTTTTTCTCGTGATCTTTGGCTGACTTACGTCAATATCTTGACAACGTGCCCGCTTTTGCCTAATTTTCTAAAATTGGGAAAATGCTAGGTTAAGTTGGCATGATTCCACCAAAAAAGCTATAATGTTTAAGGTGAGGAGCAGCCTCAGAGCCCTGTTCCGGGATGATGGAGGGATGGGCGGATTTGTCAGTCCAAGCAGCTATGAGATCGGATGGATGCTGCCATGGATTTTCCGGGAAGGGCAAGGCAATCGCTTTGACCGAGAAACGAACGGGAATGTAGGAGGAATATCATTGAAGAGCATGAGCATTCTGGCTGTCCTGGTACTGTCTGTACTGGCTCTGTCCACGATGGCAGTCGCAAGCGAGGAGAGCGTCGCTAAAGTCGCTGGCGCCGTTGCTGAGGTAAAGGAAGAGGCTGCCGGAGCAGCTGAGGCAGTAGGAGCTGCTGCCTCCAACGCTACCGAGACCGTGAAGGAAGAGGCTGCCTCCGTTGCTGAGGAGGCAAAGGAGGAAGCTGCCAAGACAACCGAAGAGGCAAAGGAGACTGTCAGCGAGGCCGCTGAGTCCGCCAAGGAGAAGGTGAACGAGACAATTCCGGCCGAGGCCAAGGGCACTCCTGGATTTGAGGCAGTCTTCGCCATCGCTGGCCTGCTTTCAGTCGCTTACATGGTATTGGGAAGGCGCAACTAAATCCTCCTTCGTGGAGGGATTTTGGGCCAATCTGGCCCTCCTTTTTGGATAATATTTTTCTTTTAGGACTGTCTGTTATTAGATGCTGCATGCTTTAGTTATCAATCAGGGCTCTTTGCCCCAAGCGAAATCTGCGGCAACGCAGGGGCTGATCAGGATCTTTCCCGCACGTCAATACGTGGACAACACGGCGGGGGCAATATCGGGTCCCTAATGGACCCTTCGTGGAGGCTTTCGGCTATGTCTAGCGCCATGTTCTACCAAAAAGGTGAGGAAAAATCAGTGCTTTGCGGTCTGTGCAACCACTTCTGCCGGATCAGGCCTGGTCAGAGGGGGATATGCGGGGTCAGGGAGAACCGGGATGGCGATCTCGAGTCCCTGGTTTATGGGAAGCTGATCGCAGCTCAACTCGATCCTATCGAGAAGAAACCGCTTTACCATTACCTTCCTGGCAGCCTCAGCTATTCGGTGGCCACCGTTGGCTGCAACTTCCGGTGCCTGCATTGCCAAAACTCGGACATCTCCCAGCTCCCAAGACAAAACGGTCCCATTGTGGGCAAGGATACGGCTCCTGAGGAGGTGGTGGCAGATGCCCTTCAAGCGGGGGCAGCGTCAATCTCCTACACCTATACCGAGCCCACCATATTCTTCGAGTTCGCCTACGATACGGCGGTTCTCGCCAGAGAGGCTGGCCTGAAAAACGTCTTCGTCAGCAACGGCTACATGAGCGAAGAGGCGCTGCTAACCATATCCCCTTACCTGGATGCTATAAACGTCGATCTCAAAGGTGATGACGCATTTTATAAAAAGGTCTGTAAAGCGAAGCTTGAGCCGGTGCAGAGGAACATACGGCAGTTTGTCGGGCTGGGTGTATGGACCGAGGTGACGACGCTGGTGATCCCGGGCTATAACGATTCCGATGCCCAGCTGGAGGAGGTTGCCGGCTTCCTGGCAGAGACCAGTCCCGACATGCCCTGGCATGTATCAGCGTTTCATCCTTCGTACCGGCTGCTTGATGCCCCGCCAACAAGCCCAGGCACCATCGAGCGGGCAGTGAAGATCGGCCGTCAGGCCGGCCTGCATTATGTGTATGCTGGAAACGTATCGAACATGGGGGATGATACCAACTGTCCGCAGTGCGGCCAGTCACTTGTGCAACGCTCGTACTTCAGGGTGCTCAGAAATTCCGTGTCCAAAGGAAGGTGCCCAATCTGCGGGAGGTCAATAGCCGGGGTGTGGGGGGATTAGGCGGTCAAAGGAGGGATGGGCAGCTATACCGCAGGTGGTTTCTGCCACCCGGATGTGTGCCCAAGCCGCTGCCATCGTTTTTCGGGACATCGTGGAGCTGGGCGGAGAATAGATTTAAGTAGGGCCGGTCCCCCGCCATGACTATGCCGTTTTGCACCGTGGAAGAGGCCATAGAGGAGATCCGGCAGGGACGGTTCCTGGTAGTCCTGGACGACGAGTCCAGGGAGAATGAGGGCGACCTCGTAATCGCTGCCCAGCATGCCACCGCGGAGGCCATAAACTTCATGGCCAAGCATGCCCGCGGATTGATCTGCGTGCCGCTGAGCGCAGACAGGGTGCATGACCTGGATCTACCATTGATGACCCAGCACAACACCGAGAAGATGGGCACCGCTTTTACAGTATCGGTGGATGCCAAGTCCGGTGTGACCACCGGCATATCGGCCTTTGATCGGGCAAAGACCATACGGGCACTCATCGATCCGGCCACAACCAGGGCCGATCTGGTCATCCCTGGCCACACATTTCCCCTCCAGGCTATGGACGGGGGCGTGATCCGCCGCGCAGGGCATACGGAGGCGGCAGTCGACCTGGCTCGCTTGGCCGGCATCTATCCGGCTGGGGTCATCTGCGAGATAATGGCTGAAGACGGCACCATGGCCCGCCTTCCACAGCTGGAAGAGTTCGCTCGGGAGCACGGCATAAAGATGGCCACCATCGAGGACCTCATCCGTTACCGACTGCGGAGGGACAGGCTGGTTAAGAGGGTCGCTGAGGTGGATATGCCAACCGACTACGGCGCCTTCCGGGCAATCGGCTACGAGAGCCTCTTGGACGCTCAATGCCATGTCGCCATGATCGCCGGAGATCCGACAGCCGAGGATGCCCTGGTCAGAGTGCACTCCCAGTGCCTGACCGGCGATACTTTCCGCTCGCGCCGCTGCGACTGCGGTGAGCAGCTGAGCCGGGCTCTCCGGATGATTTCCGAGAACGGCAACGGTGTGCTCTTATACATGCATCAGGAGGGCCGCGGCATTGGGCTTGCGAATAAGCTCCGAGCCTACGCCTTGCAGGATGCCGGGAGCGATACCGTTGAGGCCAACCACCGTCTGGGGTACCCGGCAGACCTGCGTGATTACGGCATAGGCGCCCAGATACTGCTTGACTTAGGAGTGCGCAGGATCAGGCTTATCACAAACAATCCCCGCAAAGTTATCGGCCTTGAAGGCTATGGCATGGAGATAAAGGAGCGCATACCACTGGAGATCCCCCCTACAACCGAAAACCGCCGCTACCTGGAGACCAAGAGGGACAAGCTTAACCACATGCTCCTGCTCTCCGAGTCCCCCAAGGAATGAGATTTCAAGCGGCGATTAAGCGGCTATGAGCGCCTATCACTCCACGTTCACCCGGCGGCGGCTCGTCACCTCTCGGGGGATGGATATCTCCAGCACACCGCCTTCCAGTTTGGCCCTTGCCTGGTCTCCACGCACCGGAACAGGCAAGTCGTATTCCCTCTCAAAGCCGGTCCGCCTCTCTTTCATAAGGTAGTCCCCCGGCGGTATGGTGCGGCTGGCTTTGATCTTGACGCCCTCATCCCATATGGTCAGCTCGACGTCCTTCTTTTCCACACCCGGCAGGTCTATCCGCAGTATCAGCTCTTCCTCGGTCTCCTGCAGGTCTGCCTGGGGAGAAGCCCCAAACTCGTCCAGAAGGCTTCCAAACCTCTCCTGGATCCGGCGGCCTTCTCTGGAATCAAGTCCGAAATCTTCCATCATCCGCGCCATTCGTTCCTGAAACCTCTTCAAATCGTCCTGGGTTATGGCCAATTCAATCACCAGTTACCATTAGCACGGCCGAAGATATCTGCCTTGCTCAAGGCTTGCAGTTGCTCAAGGGCCGTCCAGGTACTCGCTCTGGATCCTGATCACCTCTCCGCTGTCCTTTGCAGCGGCATACTCCTGCAGTGGTTCGCGGTTGAGTTTCAGGAAGTTATTCCCCCAGGAGAACTTGGCAAGGATCTCGCCGGCCTGAGCTGGGTGGCCCAGGATGTATAAAGCGGCTGCCAGTGCTTCAACTGTTGAGAGCCGGAATGGCTTGCCGAAATTCACCGGGTTGGCAGCCAACAGAAACGGCAGCGCTCGGGCTGGCCCGCCCAGGCCCCGGAAGACCTCCTCGGCATGAGCCCAGCTGCAGTCCAGAGCGGCAAGCCTCTCAAGTCCACGGTCAGCTGGCGAGAGCGCCGTCTGGGAGAACGGGCTTAAGACCAGGCAACCTCGCAGCATCTGAGGTCGCCTGACAAGGCGGGCCATCCCGAAGCGAGCCAGCTTTCGGCCGGAGCATTTCTTGGGATCGCACTGGTCGGCATGGTAGATCAGCAGCTCCATCTAATCTACCGTAAACCGATAATCCTATTAACATTGTGTTCAACTCCCAATCTGCATTTTGGGTCCGTCCGGCGGTCAGGACCAAAAGGCGGGAATTGGCAAGCATTGGCCAGGAGATAATTCGGATGAGCGAGGTCTCCAAGGAATACGACTTCAAGCAGGTAGAGGAGAAGTGGGTCGATCAGTGGGACACGTCGATCTACAATTTCGACTGGAATTCGAACAAACCACAGTACATAATCGACACACCTCCGCCCTATCCCACCGGCAACTTCCATATCGGCAACGCCCTCAATTGGTGCTACATAGACTTCGTGGCCCGCTACAAGAGGATGCGGGGATACAACGTCATGTTTCCCCAGGGCTGGGATTGTCACGGCCTGCCCACCGAAGTCAAGGTGGAGGAGATCCATAAGATCACGAAGAACCAGGTGCCAAGAGAGGAGTTCCGCCGGCTGTGCGAGGAGATGACCGCCCAGGCAATAGAACGGATGAGAAAGACCATCACCCGCCTGGGCATCAGCACTGACTGGTCCAACGAGTACATCACCATGATGCCTGAGTATTATGGCAAAACCCAGGCCTCATTCGTTCAGATGTACCAGAAGGACATGATCTACAGGGAGGACCATCCCGTCAACTGGTGCCCGCGCTGCGCGACAGCAATCGCCTTTGCCGAGGTGGAGTACGACTCCCGCCAGACGACGCTCAACTACATGAAATTCCAGGCCTGTGACGGTCATGTGGAGATAGCCACCACCAGGCCGGAGCTCTTGCCAGCCTGCGTGGCAGTGGCGGTCAATCCGGAGGATCCGCGCTACAGCCGTTACCCCGGCACGAAGGTCACAGTTCCGCTATTCGATTATCAGGTACCTGTGCTCTCCGATCCGTCGGTTGATCCGAAATTCGGAACAGGCGTTGTGATGATCTGCACATTCGGAGACAAGCAGGACGTCCGCTGGTGGGTTGAGCACGACCTTCCGCTGCGCCAGGCCATAGACCGGGAGGGCAGGATGACCAGCATCGCCGGGCAGTTTGCCGGGATGTCCATCTCCGAGTCCAAGGAGGCCATAACAAGCGCCATGAAAAGTCGGGGGATAATCTTCAAGCAGGAACCTCTGGACCAGAACGTGGGGCTGTGCTGGCGATGCAAGACGCCGATTGAGATTCTCTCTGAGAGGCAGTGGTTCGTGAAGATAGATCCGCAGGCCATCATGAAGACCTCGGAGGAGATCACGTGGATCCCGCCTCATATGGAGACCCGGCTCAAGAACTGGACAGGGACCATGGAGTGGGACTGGTGCATTTCCAGGCAGCGAATCTTCGCCACCCCTATTCCGGTCTGGTACTGCCATGATTGCGGGGAGGTAAAGGTGGCCAAGGAGTCCTGGCTGCCTCTCGATCCCAACAAGGTCCCGCCGCCTGAGCCCTGCTCATGCGGCTCCGACCATTTTGACCCGGAAACCGATGTGCTGGACACGTGGATGGACAGCTCGATCTCCGTCCTCAACGTCTGCGGCTGGCTATCCAGGCCAGACGTGCGCTACCCTGCCCAGCTTCGGCCTCAGGGCCATGACATCATCCGCACCTGGGCATTCTACACCATACTTCGGGCCAAGGCGCTGGTGGGGGTCAGGCCTTGGGACTGCATCCTGGTCAACGGCATGGTTCTGGGTGAAGACGGCCACAAGATGTCCAAGTCCCTGAACAACTTCGTTGTGCCTGAGGAGGTCTTCGTCAAGAACGGGGCCGATGCCCTGCGCCAGTGGGCGGCAGTTGGAGGGTCCCCAGGCTCTGACGTCATGTTCCAGTGGAAGGAGATCACAGCAGCCAGCCGCTTCGCTCAGAAGCTGTGGTCCATCTATCGTTTCGCAGCGCCCTTTGCGATGGACTGCGATGCCCGGTTCGGCCAGGTCGATCGCTGGCTCTTAGGGGAGCTGGCGGCCCTGGTGACTACCTGCACCTCGGCCATGGAGCGGTTCCAGTTCGACGAGGCTTTCAAGTCCATCCGGGCTTTTGCCTGGGATGTGCTGGCCGACCATTACATTGAGCTTGCCAAGGCCAGGCTATACGGCCAGGACGGGCCGGAGAAGAAGGCTGCTCAGGCCACTTTATACAGGGCGCTCGAGACCCTGGCCCGTTTGATGGCCCCCTTCACACCGTTTATCGCCGAGGAGATCTACTGCGGGCTTGCCGGCAGATCCGTACACCAGCAGAGCTGGCCGGAGGTTCAGGAGTTCAGCTCTTTAGAGGGTGCTCTGATAAAGGACCTGGCAGGGGCGATTCGGCGGTATAAGGCGGAGAAGAAAATGGCCTTGAATGCGCCGCTGTCCGGTCTGGAGATCTATACGGATATGGATATAGAGACCTCGGACCTGCGCGGCGTGGCCAACTCTGATGTAACCGTCAGAGCAGGCCTGCCTGACCTGGAGACAAGGCCGAAACTGGCCAAGCCTGTGATGAAGGTATTGGGTCCTGCTCTCAAGGGCGAGGCGTCTCGTGCGATCGAAGCCCTGGCAGCGGCTGATCCGGTTCATGTGCGCGACTGCCTCGCAGCCGGAAAGCTGGTGCTCGATGGCATATCGCTGACCGGTGAGATGGTGGAGCTGGTCTACGAGACCCTCTCGGCTGGAGAGGCGGTTGACGTGCTGCGGGTCTCCGACGCGGTGGTGCTGGTGCGGAGGCCGGCTTGATCGAGGTGGAGGTCAAAGCGCGGGCACCGGCGGATCTGCTGAAGAGGCTGAGCGAGTGCAAGGCGGTCCCCGGGGCGGTTGAACGCCACCGGGACATTTACTTCAGAAGCCCTGTACGGGACTTTAAAGCGACCGACGAGGCTTTGCGCATACGCACCAAGGATTCCGGGGCGTACCTCACTTATAAGGGACCTCGTCTGGATTCATCGACCAAGACCAGGCAGGAGGTCACGGTACCGGTGGCAGATGCAGAGGCGCTCGAGGAGATCCTGACCTCCCTGGGATTTGTCAGGTTTGCGGAGGTCATCAAGACCCGCCGCAAGTACCTGCTGGATGAGGCCACGGTTGCTGTGGACCAGGTGGAGGGCCTGGGCAGCTTCGTGGAGGTGGAGATGGGGGTCAGCGCTGACTGGGGCAGTGCCCGGGATCGCGTATTGGGCATACTTGGCAATCTTGGCGCAGAGGAGTGCATACGAAAATCCTATCTTGAGATGCTGCTTGAGCGTGTCTAAAATCCAGTTTTGCCAAAATTCGAAGCATCTTCGGAAAGACCCTGAGGAGTTGATTGTCATCGGCATGCCTAAGATCGACCAGTCCATGTTCTGGATGCTCCTGTTACTTGTGTTGGTGCAGGTGATGGCGGTCGCCATGACGCCGGGCCTGCAGGCAACCGAGGTGCGGGTCTTTGAGGATCCGTCTTCAGCATCCAATGCCCTGCTCTACCTGCTTTTAGTGCTGGGTTTCACAGCTTTTCTCCTGCTTGCCATGAGGATGGGTCGCGGCTGGGTGGTCTCCGCAGTGATCCAGATCTCGGTGGCCATGAGCCTGTTCTACGTTCTATCCGCATTCCTGCCAGCGATAGCCTCACTGGTTCTGGCCGGAGCCCTGACCCTGGCAATACGATTCTATCCAGAATGGTACATGCTCGATGCGGTGGGCC
This sequence comes from Methanosaeta sp. PtaB.Bin039, assembly GCA_002067795.1. Classification (GTDB taxonomy): domain Archaea; phylum Halobacteriota; class Methanosarcinia; order Methanotrichales; family Methanotrichaceae; genus MVQI01. Next base: position 18,805 of record MVQI01000030.1, on the reverse strand, counting down.
TTTTCATAAGCGCAGGAGTCGCCGCTCTCTTCGGGCTGAGCTTAACTGTGCTTCCGGCCCTGCTGCTCTTATTGATCCTGGCCGTGTACGACGCCCTGTCCGTCTACAAGACCAGGCATATGGTTGCCCTGGCCGAGCGGGCGATCGAGATCAAGGCACCCCTTCTATTCGTGGTTCCCCGCAAGAAGGGCTACAGCTTCCTTGCCAGAGAGTCGCGAGAAGAGAAGGGGGCCTACTTCCTTGGGCTTGGGGACGCGGTGATCCCCACAGTACTGGTAGTCTCAGCGATGTGGTCGCTGCCAGCCCCATCCATATTCGGCCTCGCGCTGCCAGCGGCAGGAGCCATGGCCGGAACTTACGTTGGTTTTCTTGCTCTCTCTTTCACATCCCGTGACCGACCCCAGGCCGGGCTGCCGTTCCTAAACGGGGGAGCGATACTTGGATTTCTGATCGGCTGTACATGGTCTGGGACGGGTCTGCTCTGACCGGCAACCGATAACTTTTTTTCCAGGTCGGGGGATCGGTGATCAGGAGGTGGGAGCCTATGGACGAGGACCGCAACGTCTTGGATCATTACGTTCCCTTCTGCCCCAAGTGCGGAGACGAGTGCTGGCCCAAGGAGCTGCGCCGGGCTCTGGACTCCGACAAGTGGCAGAAGCTCGTAGTGGAGACTATCTACTACTGCCCCAAATGCGATAACTATTGGAGCGACGGTCTGGTGGAAAAGGGTTACAAATAAGATGCCAAACGGGCCGATGAGTGCTGGAGTTGCAGGAAGTGCCGGATCTTGAGCGTGGCCGGCAAAGGAGCAGTGGATGATCTACCTCTACTACACCGAATGCTTCATGGGATACGACTTCGGTCCGGAGCACCCCATGCAGCCTGCCAGGCTGATGCTGACCAACCGCCTGATCGAGGAGTACGGGATGCTCGTCGACTGGCATGCGGAACGGGTGGAGCCCTACTACGCCTCAGACCGGGAGCTTTTGTCTGTTCATACCACCGGTTACCTGGAAGCGTTACAGGCGGAGGAGCCAAATCCCGCCTTTGGGCTATCTGACCAGGACAATCCTGTCTTCCCTGGGATGTACGATGCAGCTCGCATGATCGCAGGGGCCAGCATCGAGGCTGCCAAGCGTGTTGTTCAGGAGGACTGCTCCGCTTTTAACTTCGCAGGCGGATTGCATCACGCCATGCCCGACCGCGCATCGGGTTTTTGCCTGATCAACGATGCGGCACTGGCTATCTTGGCTTTGCGACAGCGCTTCTCACGTGTGCTGTACATCGATATCGATGGCCATCACGGCGACGGCGTGCAAAGCATATTCTACGACGACCCGTCGGTCCTCACGCTGTCCATCCACCAGTCAGGGGAGCATATCTTCCCTGGGACCGGATTTGTGGACGAGCTGGGATCTGGAGACGGTCTTGGCTATTCCGTAAATATACCGCTTCCCTCGCGATCTGACGACGCCTTTTACCAGAGGGCTTTCTCAGAGATCGTCGCCCCGGTCTTCCGGTGGTTTTGTCCGGAGGCTGTTGTGGCCCAGCTCGGTGTGGACGCACACTACGCCGATCCGCTCACCTCGCTGAATCTGACGCTATCTGGCTATGCAGGACTGGTCAGGTGCATCCGGCGTCTGACCGACCGCTATTCGGAAGGGCGGCTGCTGGCTCTGGGCGGCGGCGGATACAACATGGAGGTTGTGCCTCTTGCCTGGTCAATGGCTTTTCAGCTCTTAAAGGGCCAGGAGATGCCTTTGGATCAGCCCAGGTGGTGGGTGGACTTCATACGCAGGTCGACCGGTCGAGAGCCATTGAACCTTCCAGATGTTTGTGCCAGGACGGATCGCGATTTGGCAGTGCGCCTCGCAGGAGAGCTCGATGAGACGCTCTGTCAGTTGAAGGCCGGTCTCTCTGCCGTTCACGGCGACATCTTCTGAGGTCTTATGATCCAAGAAGGCCAGGTCACTGTAGAGGCGGGCGGTGTATTCTACAACCCCCGAATGAAGCTCAATCGAGACATATGCGTGGCTGTAGTCAGGCACCTTGGACTGGACGAGTACTGCGACGCCCTATCAGCCAGCGGTCTGCGGGGTCTGCGGGTGGCAAGGGAGGCGGGGACTGCCCAAGTCGTGCTAAACGATGTCAGCCCCACGGCCTATCAGCGAATGCTGGAGAATATAGCAAGAAACGGTCTTGCCAATTGCGAGGCAACGCAGTGCAATGCCAACGTCCTGTTTCACCAGCGGCATTTTCAGGCGGTTGACCTGGACCCGTTCGGATCCCCCTCCCCGTTCCTGCCTGCAGCAGCCAGAAGCGCCCTCTCCTATCTGTTCATGACCGCCACTGACACTGCCCCTCTTTGCGGAGCCCACCAGTCAAGCGGAATTCGGAAGTACATGGCTTTGCCTGTCAAGACCGATTACCACCGGGAGATGGGGGCCAGGGTTCTGCTCGGCTCGGCAGTGAGGGAGCTTGCCAGGGTGGATAAGGGGGCGGAGGTATTGCTGACCCACGTCACCGATCATTACGTGCGGACCTATCTTCGGGCGCTGCCCGGTGCACGAGCCGCTGATAAGTCCCTGCTGGAGATGGGGTACATACATCACTGCAGGTCCTGTCGTGGGTGGACAGCCTCGCCAAGGTGCCGTGACCCTGGATGTCCCACCTGCGGTGGTCCCACCATACCGGCCGGCCCTCTCTGGCTCGGCAAGCTGCACGACCGGGATACTTTGCAGGGGGCCTTATGCGGCCTTGATCCGGACAGTCGCGCAGCAAAGATACTCCGATCCTGCCAGGACGAGTTGTCTTTGCCGATGTACTACGATCATCATAGTATCTGCCAGGATCTCCGAATCGCTCCCGGGCGGATAGAGGATGTGGTGGCCAGCCTTCACGATTGCGGTTTTTCCGCTTCCCGTACGCACTTCTCGGGACTTGGGATCAAGACGGATGCCAGGGCCGACCAGCTTTGTGCGATCTTGCTGGATCTGGCGAGGCGAGGCCGGTCGAAATAAGGCGCCGCCTCTTCACGATATTGCAGCCCCTTACCTAAAGCTTAATAAGGTAGGAGGTACATGATAGTGGTAACTGCAATGAGAAGGGCAAGGGAGCATTGCAGGTCAAGCGAGAAATAGTGGCACGAGGTCGCGTTTATTACCCCCTTCATTGCTACTCCCTTTCGCATCTCGTGCCATCCCTTCTAAGCATCACAGAACTACGCCGATACCATATGATGCGATTTCTGCTGTACTTCTTCCTTGGCGGCACAGTGACCGCGCTGGTCGCATATCTGGCAAACCGTGGGGAAGGGACGCTCTCGGCGTTCGTGGCGGCCTTCCCGGTTCTGACAGCCCTCACCTTTCTGCTGGTCTCAGCTGAAGGCCGCCCAGCGGATGTAGCCGAATATGCGCGAGGGCTAATTCTCTTCACCCCCGCCTGGATCTGCTATGTGGTGGTGGTGCTTCTTGGATTTCAGAGGCTTGGAACATTGAGGTCGATCGTCTTGGGCATGGCAGTCTATGTTCTGGCGTCCGCCGTTCTGCGTCTGATATTCCTGCGCCCTGGCCCGGGCTGGCCGTGATCATAGCGTCGTGGCGCATGGGTAGAGAAAACTCCGTTCTTCAGGGCAAGGAGTAGTCACCCAAGGATTTCGGTTCGTCCTGGAAAATGCAGGCCTAGGCGCAGACGCGGCCGAGAGATACGCCCTCCAAACAATTTGGCTAGTCAAATATTAATTAATATATATATTATCTGGTTCTCTCGGCGCTTATATAAGTCCGTGCAGCAGCTCGGAAGGGTTGATCAACCCCATCTTCTGCCAGATCAGATAAATCCCCAGAAATGTCCCGGCTGTAGCTCCCAGATTGGCAAGGGCTGCTACGAGGACGACTCTGAAGAAACGATTCGTCATCATCTCTCCGAAGCTGTTGCACTGGGCCAGCTTGCGCAGATCGTTTATGGTTGGCTTTCTCTTCCATGCCTCGACCATGCCGGCAAACCATCCAGCCGCCACGAGAGGATTGAGCGTTGTCATCCAGGCGATTAGAAAGGCTGTCAGGACGGACAGGGGGTGTCCACGGGCAAGCACGACTCCAAACGCGGCCAGCCCTCCGGTAACCAGAAACCATATCCCAAAGGCCAGCGCAAGGTTGTGGCTGGAGTAGCCGGACCGCAGCACCAGGGCGAATGTGAGGATGATGAACGCCATGACCGCCGCACCGAAGATCCTGCTGGCTGTGATTCTCTTCTCGGTCTTTGTCTCCAGCGCCTTCAAGGCTGGGATGCTCTCCGGATGGGCCAGATATCTCCTTATCCCCTCCACGTGGCCGGCCCCCACAACAGCCAGCACCGATCCCTCTGCTGCCAGCTGGTGCAGGTTTCTGGCAATGTAGGCATCTCTTTCGTCCACCAGTGCCCTGGCAGCTCCAGGGGAGATCTGTCGGAACTCCTCAATCAGCTGGGATACCACATCGTCCTCGGTCACGTGTTCGATATCTATATCTTCGTCGCCGAAGCCCAGGGCTGCAGGGATGATCCCCCAGAAGAACTTCACCTTCTCCGCAAAGCTCATGCTGGACCAGAACCTATGAATCGTTATGCTTATATCCCGGTCCACAAGGGCTATCCTGGATCCGGCTGCCCTGGCCGCATCCATTGCCGCCAGCATCTCAGATCCAGGCTTGACCCCCATCTCGGCGCCCATCCTCTTCTGAATATAGGCGAGGAGCCACTGGACCAAGAAGAAGTAGAGTTTTCCCCCGCTTAAGATCTCGCTTATCTTGATCTCCTCGGCCTGATCCTGTCCGGTCAGAGCCCGGTAGCGGCCCTGGCACAGCTCCACAGCCACGATATCGGGTCTTCTCTCTTCAATGGCCCTGGTCACCTCGGCCACGCTCTTCTCCGAGACGTGGGCGGTGCCAATAATCGTTACCTCGTGGCGCTCCTGCTGAAGTGGTGCAGGGGGCCGCTCCTCTGGTTGATCCAACTGTTCCAACTCCTCCTCTCTGATCACCGGCCGTCAGAGCATAGTTCAATGGCTCTGACCAGGTCCTCCCGGGATATTATGCCAACCATCTTCCCGTCTGAGATGACCGGTAGCCTCCGGATGTTGCTCTCGGTCATGCGCTTCATGGCGGAGGCAGCCTCTTCCTCAGGTCCTATGACATATATATCTCTGGTCATGACCTGGCCTACGAGCGTTCCCTCTCGCTTCTCCTCTGCCACCCGCTGCAAATCGGTTATTGTCACTATCCCAGCCGGCTTTTCGTCCACGATAACCGGATAGCCTCGATGCTTCTCCCGGAACATGAGGTCGGTCAGATCCCGCAGGTTCATCTCGGGTCCTACCGTCTTCACCTGGCCTGACATTATGTGCTTGACCTTGATTCCCCGCAGGCTGTCCGAGACTGTAGTGGCGCGTTCCTCCTCAGTTGCCCCAACATAGACGAAAAAGGCCACAACCATTGTCAGAATGTTGACCGAGAACAGACCCAGAAATCCCAGCAGCATCGCAAAGGCCTTGCCTATGCTTGCTGCTCTCCTGGTTGCCAGGACATAAGGCATACGTGTGGCGAACCATGCCCGCAGGACCCGCCCCCCGTCCATGGGAAAGGCGGGTATGAGGTTGAAGGCCATAAGAATCAGGTTCATTATCCCCAGAGTCCACATGAGTATGGCAGCGGGATGAGCAGCTCCGAGGAGGCTCTCTGCCCACCAGTATAGTGCTATGGCAGCCAGGCCGATCATTCCGCTCACCGCAGGGCCTGCAACAGCCATCCGCAGCTCCAGGGCAGGGTTGCGGGGAATCTCCTCCATTGAGGCCACCCCTCCGAACAGGTAAAGGGTGATGCTCTTTATCCTTATCCCAAAGCGCCTGGCAACAAAGGAGTGGCCCAGTTCGTGCAGGGCGACGCAGACGAACAGGAGTATGGCGAATGCAAATGAGTAGATCCAGCGCAGGGTGGCAGGCTCAACCGCTCCGAAACCGTAGAGCTTGCCGAATATATAGGTGCTGACGCTGGCAAAGGCGTATGCCACCCATGGAATTATCACCAGAAATGTAATGTGCAGCCGGATCGGGATTTCCATGATCTTCCCGATCTGAAAAGCGGTATTCATGCCCAGTTTTCTCTCCTTATCATAAATAGAGCTTTTTCCAGGAGGCAGGATCGGATCTCACGGTTTTTTAGGTGAGCGGGTAGGAGAGTGGGGGTTCAGTGTGGATTGCAAAAACAGGCATTACCCGCTCACCAAAGAGGCTGGGACGAAGCTAGATAAAGATTTCGATACTATCGCACATTATTCTTGATGTTGGTCTGGCCATTGTTCACGACGAGCTCCCAGGCGTTCTCCTGCCAGCTTGCCCCTGGCAGAGCCAGACGTCACCATGGTCGTCTTTCAGGCCGCCATTCATCCAGGACAATCGGAGGGGCAGATGGTTTTTCGCGCTTTTTCCGTTCAAGGAATACGGGCTTGTTCGCGTATCCATGATTGTCCATGCATCGCGAGGAATTCCGCTGCGACCAGGGCGGTTCCGGACCTGCCCGGAAAAAGCCCCTGATCTACTTCTGTTCCTGGAGGCCGCGATGTGCAGCTCTCCACATCTCCACCAGGTACCGGACATGAGAGCTGTGCTCGGTCATGCAGGCCACGGTATAGGCCTCCTTCAGGTCTTTTCCTGTTGCGAAAGTTCCATGGCCGCGGGCCACGCAGGCCCTGGCCTTCCTCAGGGCTGACGAGGCCTCGCAGGCCAGTTCATTGCTTCCAAAAGAACCTCCCACAACCGGGACAGCTCCAAGCATTGCGAGGCCTTCGCTGTCCTCAGGCAGGATCACGGGCTCGAGCAGGGATAGCGCCACGGCGCAAGGCGAGTGGGTATGGATTATCGCCCGTGCTTCAGTGGCCTGGTATATGGCCCGGTGAACAGGGGCCTCGCAGCTGGCCTGCAGGTCCTTGGGGCCAGGCTCCCAGCCAACCTTAACGATCTGAGACGGCGTCAGCCGGTCCAGCATGGTGCCTGTGCAGGTGATGAGCATCCCGTCCTCCAGGCGCACCGAGATGTTTCCAAATCGGGAGCTGGTCAGCCCGGCCGCAATCACCCACCTCCCCATCTCAGCTATCTGCTGGCAGCCCTCGTCCAACGGACTTTCCTCCTCATGAAGCAAAACTCAGACGAAAGGGGACAGAGGTGGACCTCTTCTCACCATACCTTCCCTTGATCTCCACAGAGAGCGTATAGTCTCCTGGATCCCAGAAATTGGTGTCCCAAAATGCTGTGAAAACGCCGTTTGAGTCGAAGTCGACCATGGGGATATCCGAGACCTTGGCGGGCCCGGATATGCGGGTGTTGGCTTCTGCTATCTCTCCAAAGATGCCTGCCTCTATCACCACAGGCTCCCCTATTCGACCCTGATCTCGGCTGAGCACTACCTTTGTGATCTCCGGCCCCGCCACAACCTCGTCTTCTCCCTCGCGCAGAGCCTGCACAGCTCTTTGCAGGTTCAGAGCCCCCCAGCCGTAGCTATAGTCTGGGCCAGGTTCGCCCAGGTCAACTGCCGTCTTTGCTAAAATCCTCTTCACGTCGGATGGCGTAAGGTCTGGGAAGCCCTCCAGGAGCAGGGCGGCAGCCCCTGATACCTGGGGCACGGCCATGGAGGTTCCGCTCATTGGCCCCTGCCCGTCCCTGGTGCCTGCCACAGCCGATACGACCCCTACCCCCAGGGTTACAAGATCCGGCTTGAGCCGGCCATCAGCAGTCGGGCCGCGTGACGAACGGGAGAAGAGGCTTCCGTCACCGTACACGGCTCCTACCGTTATGGCCTGCTCAGCTCCCCCTGGCGTGACCAGAGACATCGGCGCAGGTCCTGAGTTGCCGGCTGCTACCACCATGACTATGCCTGCCTGGGTCATCCGATTGCAGGCCTCGTCCAGGAGCGAGTTCTCCTCTTCGGGGCTCTCCCCACCAACCGAGAACGAGATCACATCTATGCCATAGAGGTCCCGGTTCTTCAGGCACCAGTCCAGGGCAGTCAGCCCGTCAGAGAGGTAGCAGGCCCCGTCCCGGTCCATGACCTTCACGACGACCAGCTTGGCGTCTGGAGCCACTCCCAAACCTGCCGAACCTGCAATGAGACTGGCGCAGTGAGTGCCGTGACCGTTGTCGTCATACGGGTGCGAGAGCCCGTTTACAAAGTCCTGGAACGCGACGATCTTCGTGCCGCCATTCGCGTCGCCGCTCTGCAGCGAGCTGTGGTTTGGATCTGCACCGGTATCCACAAGAGCAACTGTTACCCCCTGGCCGGTCAGGTCCAATCCGGACCGGCGGGGGTCAGGCACACCTCTCGTCGAGTCGGTTTTCGCCGGTGCGGCCAAGACCCGCAGCCTCTGGTCCTTGTAGATGCCCTTAACCCCTTCCATTTTGGAGAGCGCAGCGATCTGATCGCCTCGCAAGGTCATGGCACTGCCGGGCAGAAGCCCGAGCGCCCTCTGATCCTGGGCCTGGGATGCGGTGAGGTTTCTGTCATGCAGGACGATCACCCTGGCTTCCACCTGCCCCAGCCTCTCCAGCGAGTCGTCTATGTGGTTGCCGTTGAGGTCTGATGGGTCGAGCATATTCAATCCCATTTGGCAGGAGGATGTTGCGATGTTACCCGTCTTGTCCACGGCCACTATGGTCACATTGTGGTGTCCGGGTGCGATGTTCGATCCGCAATAACCAGTGTACTTGCCGTCCCCGTCCGGATCCATCATCAGGACAACCTTTCGCCCTACCTGGGCGTGAACTGAAGAGATCCCCGCGGGGTCACTGACATAGGCGGTTATCTCGGCGACGGGGTCCCCCCGTTTGAGCTGGCCAGGAAATACGCGGGCATTTGTGATGGTCGGCGGCAGGTCATCACTCTGGGGAATCGTCAGAAAAGAGCGCACCTCCCGGTCGAACCAGCGGGAGGCCTTGTCGTAGATCTGGGCCTCTCCAGCCCCAGTGGGCAGGTCGGCGGCGAACCAGAGCAGTATCGCCGCGACCAGGAGGACGTAAGCCGTGTGCCTCAATCGCCCCGCCCCGAATGTATGTCACTCATTTTCAGGTTATGGTTATCTTCAGAGCGTCAGCGAACTTCTTGCTCACACCGGCGACCGATGCCATGAAGCTGACAGTGTAGTCTCCTGCGGGCGCAGCTGATGCATCCCATGTCCCGACATACAGGTCGTCGGCGCTCTGGGTCATGGGGACCGTGGCGGCCATCTCTCCGGCCGAGTCGAATACCGCCGCCTGACACGAGAATGTGGACGAGACACCGGCACCAAGCCTGGTTCCAGGATTCTTGTTCTTTGTTAGCGAGCCGCCTGCCAGCAATGTGATCGGGTCGCAGGTCGCGCATCCCTGAACGGTCAGCGTCGTGTTGTTCTGCGTTGTCGCAGCCGGCTTCTCTTGGGTTGCTGCAGCCGCCGGAACGAACCCGGCGTATATCTGCACCGGACCTGGGGCCGAGGGGTTTGGCTCGGCTCTTGTCTGGGATGGGTCCAGGTCGATGTTGAGGGTGGGCTGGTTCATCAGCCAGTCAGGCCAAGTGTAGATACGGGCATCGTAGCCCAGCATCTGAAGCGCGAACCAGACCATGGATGCCTTGAACTCGGTATTGGCGTAGACTACCACCGGCACATCCTTGCGCAGCCCTCCCAGGACCTCGGCTAAGGCTGCCTCATCCTTGAGAAGTCCGTTCTCCAGGACTTCGGTGTAAGCTATGTTCACAGCGCCTGGTATCGATCCCTGCCCAAAGTCCTCAAACGCCCTGGCGTCCACTATCTGGGCTCCTCCATTGGCCACGAAATCGTAGGTGGCCAGCAGCTCAGGCCGAAGCACGGGCGTATAGGTGGTGGCAGGCCGTGTTGCCGCAGCGCTCTTCACAGGCAGGCCGGCAGCCTTCCAGGCCTCTATCCCGCCGTCGAGGACCCACACCTGGTCGTGGCCCAGGTACTTGAGCATCCAGTATGCGAGCGTCGCAGCGTACTGGCCGTCCTGGCAGGTGGGGCAGTCGGTATCTGTACCCAGGAGCACCACCGAATCCGTCCTGGCGATGCCTGCATTGCCCAGAAGGGCAGCCAGCTCGTCAACCGAACGCAGCCGGTTGTTCTCATCGAAGAACTGGGTGTAGGGCAAGAAGATGGACCCGTCCACATAGGTGGAGGTCATGTCGTCAACGTCCACAACCAGGTCAGACCTGCCGACCTCGGAAGGGGCGATCAGCATCCTGCCGGCAGCCTCGCTGCGGTCGGGGGCGGTCTTGGGTGAGCTTGTATCAGTCTCCTTGGTAACCCCTGTTGTCTGCTGCTTTTCCTTTATGTCCGACATGTTCAGAAAGCCCGGGTCCTTTTCCCTGGCCATCTTGGCGGTGTAGGATGGGCCGCCCGTCTGCTCTGGCATTGGGGTAAGTGTGTTCATATATGCTTCTACACCACCTCGCCACGAGTTGGTAGGATCTGATCCACACATTACGCATCCTTCGGCAGAGGCTGGCCCTGCCCACACCATGGCAATAACGAAGAGGGCCAGCAGCACGGGCAGTGCCCGGGCCACTACCTCTTCGCAAATAGTAATCCTCGATGACATGTAAATCTCCTCATCCTTTGATCTTAGACATGGCAGAGTCGAAGTTGCGACCTGTTCTTGCAACGATCTCGATCCTGCCTATGTTCTCCTCGAGTTCATATCCTCTTCCGTCCCTGGCCCGGACCATGACCTGATACTCTCCGGGTTCAAGCAGCGCGGTAACCAGACGTCCCTGGTAATGGTCCCCCTCAGGGTTCATGGTCGCATAGCCTGTGGCCGAGGCCTGCGGCAGTTTGGCCGAGACCTGGGTTATGCCGTAGGTCGCATCCAGCCAGGCCTTGATGATGACGTTTTCGCCCACCGTGGCCCGTGACGGCTCGATGCTGCTCTTCTTTACCACTATCGGCTGAAACCTGGCACCCATAACAGGATAGCGATCCTCAGACAGGGGGCTCACCTGGTATGCCACGTCCCCAAATCCGTCGGGTCCGGGCACGTCCTGATCCGGTCCGGAGAGCTGATCCTCTCCGGCATAGTCGCTCCAGGCGTTTCCGCCCTCCGGGTATGGCGCGTTCCAGCGGTTGCGCTCCTTCTCCTGCACCTGTTTCACGTTATCGATGAACCGGTTTTTGTAAATCAGGTTATTGCCGGGCTCCAGATAGATCCCGGTCGGGCTGGCGGATATATTGTTGCCGATTATGGCGTTTTCCGATCCCTGCCCCAGGATCTGGATGCCGAAGCGCCCATTTCCTCTTATCACGTTCTCAGAGAGGGTGTTTTGTCCGCAGTCCAGGTACGAGACCCCGGCGACCACATTTCCTACCATGCTGTTGTTCTTCATGATGTTGTGGTGGCAGTTGAAGCGCAGGTCCAGGCCTGATGCGGTGTTGTAGGACATGTCGTTTTCCAAGATACGGTTATAGGCGCAGCTCGTGAACATATACAGGCCGTACATGTTCCGCTGCAGGACGTTTCTCCTGATCGTGTTGTTGTTGCAGGAGGGGAACAGATTGATGCCGTAGGCGCCGTTGTTGTTGGCCACGTTGTCCTCGATCAGGTTGCCGTTTGAGTTGGATAGATATATCCCGTACCAGCCCTCTCCACCCAGGCCGTTGAAGGACGCATTATTGTTTCTGATCACGTTGTTGTCCGAGAAGAGAAGCGCTATTCCCGGCTGCTTGCAGCCTATCACGGTATTGTTCTCGATGGTACAGCCGGTCGCATTGTTGAGCCGGATGCCGTAAAGGCCGTCTCTGACCTGAAATCCGGACACTGTGACCCCGGAGGCCTCCACGCTGATGCAGGCATTTGTGCCCGATGTCCTCACCAGCGATCCGTTTCCTATGAGGGTCATGCTCTTTCTGATGGTCAGGGGTCCAAAGCTTCCCGGACCGACCAGCACGGTGTCTCCTGGGGAAGCTGCATCGATGCTGCTCTGAACGTCGGGGCCGGCCGTCACAGTGGCAGCGCAGGCCGTCTGAACGGCCAGGATGCTGCTGCAGGCCGCGATCAGGACGGCAAGGCAGGCCCATGCACGCAAGTATGCTGAAATGCTCAACGAACCACCCGTGTGAGAAAACCCCCGGTTCTCTTATAAAGATAACTGCACTATAAGATATACCTTCAGAGGACGCTCATCTGAAGTTCGGGGAATTATGCCTGTCCGGACCCAATTCCAGCCCCTCCTGGCATCGCCCCGTTCATATAGGCCATAGATGAACGAAAAGGTATTCTATTTGGCCTGCTCATCACCAGTCTGAGGTGAATTCAGCTTGAGGTATGTTTGCTTGATCGTTGCCCTGGCACTGACCACGGGCATCTGCCTGGCCGGCACATTCACATCACCAGTTGATACGGATACGTATCTGGATAAAGACGATCCTAACTCCACATTCAGCGAGGAGGACCTTTTATGGGCGTCGTCCGTCGGGGGCGAGCCAAATAAGATAGTTTACCTCGGCTACGTCTCCGAGGTCTTCGGCAATCAGGGCATAAGGTCCTCTGAGCAGATCGAGTCTGCCACGCTCACGTTGACTGTGGCCGAGGTGGCGACTGCTGGTACCGTAACCGCCTATTTCCTGAAGGATTGGACGTCGCCGGAGCTGACATGGATGGACAGAAGCGACAACTACGATACGGAATCGGCAGTCGAGATAGAGGTTGACGAGGCTGGGCCGGTGACCGTGGATGCGACTGTTCTCGTCAAGAAAGCGGTGGAGAGCTGCACCACTGGCTGCCCGTACACCATCGTCCTGATCGCGGATGGCGATGCCAGCGTGGCCTTCGAGTCCAAGGACTCCTCAGCCGCCGCCACCGAGCTGAAGTACAAGACGTTCTAAGGGCCAGGGGTGAATGGTCCTTTGGGGGGATCTCCCGGGGACAGCGTGAAGAAGGCGTCATCTCGATCTGTCAGATGACGTCTTTTTGCATGGCTTGCTTTTTTCCGTGAGCTGTCCGACTGCTTTTTATCTCGACAGGGAGCGTAGAGGCGCGAAAGACCCCGGTCTTTAGGCAGTGGATGTAGAGCCCCTCCCCCGTTTATCTGGGCGCAGGCCAAGAGGGACTTTCAGAGGATCGGGGTCACGCGGCATCGCCTGCGAGATTTGTCCCCGCCGGCTCGCCTCCGCCTGCCCGATGGGCCGGATGGCAGCATTTCACGAAGAGAAGCGTTTCTGATCAGATATCCGCATGCGCATATCAGCTGGGAGTCGCTTGCCGTTTCATGTCTCCCGATTATCCCTGCCAGGTTATTGGCAGCGGTCCGATATCCCACGAATTCTTACACATATCTGGCAGAAAAGGAGCCGAAGCGATCCCAGATCTGATGCCCGCCTGCCTTCATATCACCTGCTTGAGCCCTCTTAGGAAATGGCCTGTAGTGATGCCGCCAAGGGATATATCGCGGGCCTCCTCTTTTAGCGCAGCCAGCTTTTCTGCCTCCCCTCCTTCCATGGCTTTTCGTGCCCGGGCGTATATCTCGGTCATCTCCCGGATGTAGCGGCCTGGCCTGTGCCTGGCATCGATTGAAACGGAGTCGACGCCCAGGTCGCTGACGGCTGGCAGGTGGTCCAGCAGACAGGTCTCCACCGAGTTCTGGATGTGTGTTCTGCCCTCGCCGTCAGCCCAGATGGGAAAGACCCTCCTGAAGTCCTGCAGGCCGGTGAACTCCGCCCGTGGACCGAGTTCGACGAGGCGGTCCTCGGTCACCATCACCTCCAGGTTGCCCTGAACCAGCAACTCCAGTATTGGCGGATTTCGGGCAGCGGCTGCTGGCACGAGGACTGCCATATCGGCGGCGCTGAGCTCCGGAGAGAGGGTCAGCAGCCGCAGAGATGAGAGGTTTGCGACGGTTTGGTGGTTCCATACGTTGAGTCCGGGCCCGCCCCAGACCTCTGCCCCGGCCCGGTCCGCGGCCAGTGCGGCTCCGGCTCCCTCGACCATCACCGCCTTGCATCCCGTCCTGTTCAGAGCTTGGCTGGCTGCCTTCAGGAAATCGTCGCGGGTTATGCGTGGCCACTTCCAGACGACCTGGCCAGGGTGGCGTGCCAGCTCTTCTGCCTCCTTCAAGATCTCCTGGGCGAGCTGGTATCTGCCCCTTGCGCCCAGGAGCGGCTCCATGTAAACCCTGTCGGCGCCGCCTGCCAGGGCCGCCTCTGCACCCTCAAGGCTCTGAACATAGACGGCCAGGTCCATGTGATGGGCAGCGGATATCCCGCTTGGAGCAGGCTCGATCTGGGACAGCCTGACATGCGCATCCTGTCGCGCCTGCTCGCTTGGGCAGTAGGCCTCCAGAAGGGCAGACCTTGCCGCGGCCAGGAAATCCCGACGCAGCTGGTTGAGGACTGCCGGCGGCGCAAAGAGCCCGCCAGGGTAATCCAGCTCAAGCGAGCTGAACCGAAACGCCGTCCCTCCAGTCCGGCCCAGCTGAGCGGCTATGGCCTCTCTTGTCAGGGGGCTTTGTCTTGCTGCCTCCATCCGAACCGGCGACCTGTAAACAACCCTCACCGGTCCCTGGGGTCCAGGAAACGACCCGTCGATCACCGGTATTTTGTCCTCCCACCACACACGGGCCTCCATAGGCGTTGTGCGGGCCTGAGCAGCGATCTTCGCCGCTTTCTCCTCCAGGGCTGCCGCTGCTGTCAGGCGGACCGCTGCCCCCATCCGCACCCTGCGTGGGGTATGCAGCCTGATCTGGTTCTTCGATCCGGATGGGCTTGAGCGAACAACCATCCCAACCTCCTCTCCAGGCGAGAGGAAGACCAGGCCGTCCCCTCTGACAGGGCGCAAATGTCCGCGCAGGGCGATGGTGGCCAGGCCGCTGCCCGGGTCGTAACCCGCGACCGTGCCTATCAGAATCCCCCTCTTATCAGACATCTCCCGGCCCATTATGTCTTCTGATCCCATGAGGTAGCCGTCGGTGAAGTCCCGATTGAAGGCCAGGGCGAGGTCCCTCATCTTGGACGGATCGAAGGACCAGCGACCTTCCGCGATGGCATCGAGGCCCTGGCGGTATACGCTCGTCACCACTGCCACGTACTGGGCGGACTTCATCCGCCCCTCTATCTTGAGGGACTGCAGAGGGGATCTGGCCACCTGGTCCAGGTGTGGGTATGCGGCCAGGTCGCGGGTCGACATCAGGTACGACTGTGGCAGGGCGGTTGCCTGCAGGTCAAGCGGGCGGCCCAGTCCATCGGCTTTTCCGGTCATGAGCACGTACGGCTTGCGGCATGGCTGGGCGCACAGTCCACGATTGCCGCTTCTGCCGCCGATCGCTGAGGAAAGGAGGCACTGGCCGGAGTAGCAGTAGCACAGCGCGCCATGGATGAATGCTTCAAGCCCGATGCCAAGATCCCTGGTCTCCCTGTAAATCGCCTGCACATCTGCCAAAGACAGCTCCCTGGCAAGCACCGCCCTCTTCATCCCCATCCGGGCTGCAAAGCGTACCCCGTCGGCGTTGTGTATGCTCATCTGGGTGGAGGCGTGCAGTGGCAGGTCTGGCACCACACGGGATGAGAGAGCTGCAGCACCCAGGTCCTGGACCAAGACGGCATCAGCACCTGCCGAATAGAGGTCAACCAGGTAGCCTGCCACCTCTTCCAGCTCACTGTCGTGGATCAGGGTGTTTACAGTCACATAGGCCCGGACGTTGCGTTCGTGGGCATAATTCAGCGCCTCTTTGAGCTCTTTCGTCTCGAAGTTGTCAGCAAGCATCCTTGCGCCGAAGCGCTTTGCTCCCAGGTAGACCGCGTCGGCACCGGCACCCACCGCCGCCACCAGGGCCTGCCAGGATCCGGCCGGGGCTAAGAGCTCTGGAATTCTCGTCGCAGTGGCCACGATCTCATCTCTTTCATCGGTTCGGTCTCTTGTCGAGCCGGTCTCTTTGCCGGGATTCTGACGTTATTCTGGACATTGGTGGGGCAGTCAGCAGGCCGTTCTTGGCATACTCTCGTCCGTCGGCGAAAATGGATCTTTCTCCAAGCCTTCGGGTAGTTTTTTATCGAATAGGCGTCAAAACTACCGCAGGGAATCGATATGAGGGATATCTTACTGCTTTTAATCATATTTGTCCTGATGGCTTCGAATGGGCAGGCTCTGCGGCTGATCTCCGGGGATCTGGTATCGATAGACGAGCCGATCTCCGATGATGTCCTGGCGGTTGGCAACTCGGTAACCGTCAATGCGCCGGTGGACAGCCTCATGGTGGCAGGGGGAACCGTAATGATAAACGCGCCGGTATCCGGCGATGTGGCCCTGTTATCAGGTCAGTCTCTGGTCAACGCTCCGGTAGGAGGCAAGCTGGTGGCGGCCGGCGGCACGATCGCACTGGGATCCCAGGTATCGCGAAACGCCATACTTGCCGGGGGTATGGTGAACCTGAACCGGGATTCTCTGATCGGGCGCGACGCCCTGATCGCCGCCAGCACGGTGAACAACGCCGGCCGGGTCAATGGGACTATGATAGTCAGTGCGGATACAATGCAGGGAAACGGAACAGTCGGCCGCCTGGAGTACCACAGGACCCAGGAGAAGGTGGAGCAGGCAGCGCGCGCACCCCAAGCTGGAGCCGGCCTGTTCTCGGCAGTCATGGCGCTCGGGTGGCTGATAGCCGGCCTGCTGCTGCTCCGCTTCTTCCCGTCGACCTTCGACTCGATATCCTCTGAGATCTCCAGCTCTCCTCTGGTCAAGGCCGTGATGGGTTTTCTGGGGATCGTGGCTATACTGATCCTGGTGCTTATTCTGGCAATGACGGTTATCGGCATTCCGTCATCCCTGATGCTGCTGATATTCTATCTGGGAGCCCTGCTCTTGGCCAATCTATTCGTATCTTACAGCCTGGGCAGGTATCTGGTGGGGATGGCGCATATGGGTCTGGGTGAGATGGCAGCCTATCTGACAGGTTTCGTTGTCCTGCACCTGTTGTTCCTGGTGCCGGTGCTGGGGGGCATCCTGGCCCTGATCTCAACCTCGCTCGGATTCGGAGCTATAGTGCATGCCCTGTATGCCAGGGCTCGGGCCTGACGATGGCTTGATGGGTGGGTTTTGGTGGCCATCCAAAGCCGCCCAAGATTTTTCCCTTGAAAAAAACCTTTATCTTGATGCCCGGCCAATCCCATGAGTGCGTCTGAGGCAGGTGTACTCTTGAAGATCGTGGTCTTTTACAACGGTGATTTCGGCCAGCGCCTGGTTGGAAACCTTCTCAACTACTCCGGCTTCTGTATCTCCTGCGGTGAGGCCTGCAACCAGTGCCGATCTGGCAAGTACAGCGCCGCCGAGGATATCGTGGCCCTGGTGGAGATGCCGGATCCAGATACGCTTGGCGACTTCATAGACGACGTGGAGCCTCTTCTTCCCCGCGTCCCTCCGGCCGACATAGCCGTAATGGTGAACGTCCATCCGGACATTCTCTTCGGCATGCTGCCTCTGATGAAGGAGGCAGGAATCCAGGGCATAGTGGGCGGTTCGGAGCGTCCCAAGGAGATGCCTCTTGGCCTGAGAAAGCAGGTGGAGGAGAAGGCGGCAGAACTGGGGATGGAGGCCATGTTCGCCAAGCCTTTCTGCGCTCTGCGGCCCGATCCTTCCAAGCCAAAGATCTCCGCATTCCTGGAGAAGGCCATGATCGGCGATCCGGTCATTGAGATGGTGATGCAGAAGGGACGCAAGGGCAAAGACAGCATCCTGGCAGCCAACGTGGTGCGCTCCGCTCCCTGCGGGTCCACATGGTTCGTGGCCAAGCGCATGGTGGGGCTTGAGCCAGATCAGCCTGACCTGCGGGAGCGCGTATCTGAGGCCCATCACGCTTACCCATGCACTGCCAGCATGGAGAGAGATATGGAGATAGGCGACACGATACTTCACAAAGCCGGCTATATAATCCGGGACAGCGTTGAAGATGCCATTCGATCGGCCAGGCGGGCTGATGAGTGAGGCGAAAGTCCGACGGGCCGACTGGAGGGCTGCGAATAGCCCCAAGCCATCGGAGTGCAAAGACCCTGTCTCCTCCAGATAAGCGTTCGCAAAGCCTTTAGCCTGGAAAGATGACCTGACCGGATATGAATCCCTTCGTATGGACCGCTCTGCTGGCATTGCCCGATTCTGCTCAGGGCTGGATGGACAAGGGAAACGCCCTGTGCAACGCCGGCCAGTACAAGGCTGCCGTGGATGCCTACGATCGGGCAGTGAAGTCCGACCCGTCTTTAGCGGAAGGTTGGAACAACAAGGGAATCGCACTGGTGAACCTCGAGCGCCTGAAGGAAGCCCTCGAGGCGTTTGACCAGGCCATCTCGGTCGATCCCGGGCACCTCATGGCCCACAACAACAGGGGAATGGTTCTCGGCAGGCTGTTGCGATTCGATGAGGCGCTGGCCTGCTTTGACCACGTGCTGGAGATCGATCCCTACTTCATCGGTGCCTGGTATAACAAGGCCATAACCATGCGGGCTTTGGGCAGACATAAAGAGGCAAAGGCCGCCCTTCTTACCGCCAAGGTGCTGGAGGGCGCAAGCAAGCGCAGTTCCGAATAGTCCGGCGCAGGCCCGACCGAAATATGGGTCTTGAATCGCCGCTTCCTTCAGGCGGCCTACGGCCTTTGCAGACGCCTGGGGCAAAGGCACGAAGTCGTCGCCAGGCCGGTTCCGGATAACCTTTATCAGGTGCATGATATCTCCTGCACCCCATGAGGTGACTACTCCCTACCCCTGAAGGGGTAAGGCTTCTACGGTTTTGATTCCGACAGATTGTAGTCCCAATCTGAGT
>MVQI01000029.1 GCA_002067795.1 Methanosaeta sp. PtaB.Bin039 | reverse complement strand
ATAGCCTTTATCTCTGTAGATAGTCTCACCTGCTCTGGATAAATCTACCTGGCTATCGTGAACCGAAGCAGTAGTGGTTTCGATTGCCCGAATCAAACCATACTTCTTGTCTGCATTTTCGTGAAGCTTGTAACCAAAATTCAATTCTTCGCCCTTCTTTGCCCAGGTACCATCTTTGCTCCGGCGTGTTCTTGCTTCACTACCACGAGGTTTATTGCCAGATCGGCCAGGATCCGATGTGATGAACGTAGCATCCTGGATGGAGCCTTCTTTGACGGTCAATCCTTTAGCATCAAGCTGCCTTTGAACTTCCTGCCAGATTGAATCAAATCTCTCTTTCTCCTTAAGACGCTCACGAAATAGCCATATCGTTGTGGAATCGGGAATGGATGCTGGATAGCCAAGAAAGTTCATAAAGGACAGATTATTGGCAAGCTCACGTTCCATTTTCTGATCTGATAAGTTATACCAATGCTGCACAACCAAAATCTTGATCATCAGGACAAAATCAATGTTGGGATGACCTCCTCTCTCGGTCTTATTATCATACAAGCCATCTTCAATTGAACGAAACCTTTCCCAATCAATGAGCGTGTTGGCTTCGGCCAATGGATCCCCCAATTTCGCCAACCTGGAATATGCTTGCCTAAGGCCAAAACTTATAAACGAATCCATAATAATTAATAGTGCTTATACTATATAAATATTTTGATGTATTAGTTGATCGAAATTCTCGTTTTGGGTGATCGCGGCCGCCACTCACTTCCTTTGCGGATAGATTCTTTCGGCTGCACCAATTGCCATTTTCAACCGAGATGGTAAATCCAGCTTTTCGGGAGGGTCTTGCTGCCTTTTCTCAGGTCCATTGTGGGCCCTGCGCTCAGAACCTCTCCGTTTGCGCGTCTTTGCAGCCGCCGTAAAGAATTTCATTGCCCATCCCTCATGTCCTTAATACGTGATCCTCCAGGAGGCAGGAATGAGACTATCTGCTCAACCGAGGCCACGGCCTTCAAAGTCCGGCGATCCATATCCAGCTCCAGGAAGCCGCGGTAGATCCGGCGGGCTAAGTCGTCAGGGCTCAGCTCCCCAGGCTCGATCTCCATCACCAGCGGCCTGTCCTCGCCATCAGAACCGGCATCCTCCGCCTGCGACCTGATGGCGGAAATGGGGCCTCCTATAAGCCGGTCTCTCAACAGGGCCAGCGCCACACCAAGCGAGACTCCACGGAAGTATCGCCGCTCTCCACGGATGACAAAAGCTCCCTTGCGAAGCGCTTCGCCAGACTCAGGTGTCTTCGTCACTTGCTCGCCGCCCACGAGATAGCAGTCCCCGGAGCCAAGCCCTCCTTTCCAGAGGTTGCTGTAGCTGACAGCGAACTGGGCAGCCTCCTCAAGGGTGCTCTCTGAAACGTGCTGCCCTTCGGTCTTTATCACGGTCAGTGGCGCGCCCGGATAATCCGTATGCATTGCCAGGTCCCGTTTCTCCAGGTACTTGGCATAGATCTCCTCGTTGTCATCGGAGTCCCGGCCTCCTATCACCAGCAGCCCGTCTGATGAGTGGAACCATCTAAACCTCTCGTACCACTTGGGCCGCGGGCGTCTCCATGATTGAGCCCTCCTTCGGACCTGCTCCTTGCCCTTTCCAAGCTCCTCTGTGGCATGAAGCGCAACCTCGGCCCCTGCCATCTTTCGGCCCGCCTCCTTGCTCCTCTGGTAGTAGCGTTCGGCGTTCTGGGGAACGGTGAGGCCTGCGTCCAGCTCAAGCTCCATCCCTGAGATGGTCACCACCATCAGGCCCCTATAATCGATGGACTTGATGGTGGAGGCGGCCGGGTGGTCAGATCCTTTGATCCTCTCGCCGATCTCCCGGTATGAGAAGCCCCGGGATCTGGCCTGGGCCACGACGCTCAAGATCGCCTCCACCTCTGAGTAGCGTTCGTATATCCCCTCGCCTTTGCCAGCCATCTCCCGCTCCAGTGCTGCGAACTCCTGAACAGCCCGCCTCTGCAGCTCCTCCCTCCTCTTAAGGGGAGACGGCTGAGGGGCCGGGGCCTCCAGCGCGAAGAACTCGTCTAATGCCTGGCTCAGCCTGGGGAACTCCCGGCTCTCCAGGTCCTGGTATACCCGCAATGGAAATGGGGTCACGTCGAAGGGGGTCCCGTCTTTGAGGACTATTCTTGGGCTGGCCTGGGTCTGCGAAAAGACCATTGCCAGAGCAGAGCGGACAGCCTCCACCTGGTCGGGGCTTAAGCTGGCCGCAGGCTGGCCCTTATCGATCCCCGACACCAGACAGACCTCTTCACCATACACGCCTCCCATGTTCAGCCCCCGCACCAGCGTCCTCACCAGGTCGGAGTCGGATGTCGCGAGGAGGTTAGCCAGATACTGAGAGCTAGCCGTGCGGGGATCCTGCTGGCCGGCGTGATATACGTACTTCTCACCGGCCAGGAGCTTTCTTCCGCGAAAGGCCATAGGACGCAGCGGCAGTATGATCAGCTCGTCCTGGTCGAGCAGCAGCAGATTGCCTTTTGGGAAGAGCTCCGCCACAAGGAACCGTCGGCCGTCTCCTCTCTCCACCACGATCCGCACAACTCGATCAAGGTCGTACTGCTCCACTGCGACTATCCTGCCGCCGGATAAGTGGGAACGAAGGATGGTGGGGAACTGGGGTGGCGTCTTCTTGGACTGGCGGGTACTGGTGGTGATATGCAATCTCTTGCCAGCCTCAAGCAGCAGATCGAGACGGCCCTCCTGAGGTGACTGGACCGTCAGCCAGACTGCATCACCGCTTACCTGGTAGGCCTTGCCGACAAATCCTCCCACAAGCCGCTCCGAGAGCTCGGCTACCATTGCCAAGACATCCACGTTGCTCATGGCCTTCTTCATAACAGCGCCTGGTTTTCGCTGCAGCGATAAAACAGTTGCTCTGGGACCGCAGAGCTGATACCATTGAAGGATAACATAAGTTGGACCAATCTGCCCATCAGATTTCGGAAATTGCGTGCGGCTTTCGCGTGTTTGCGCTGGTATTTCCGTATAATGTCCCAAAGCGTGGGGCGGGGTATCCAAATGGATGCGAATAGGTTCCTGGTTGATTGCATGCTGATCCGTCTGGGCCGCTGGATGCGTCTGTGTGGAAAGGATGTGGCCAATCCATGCTCGGTTGACGACTCGGCATTGCTGCATCAGGCGCTGGCCGAGGGCCGGGTCATGCTCACACGGGACCGGGCCCTGGCAGAGCGCTGTTTGGGCTCTGGACAGGACTGCCTTCTGATAAGGTCGGACCAGCTTGATGAACAGCTACAGGAGCTCAAATCAGCCGGGGTGAGGCTGCAGCTCAATCCGCAGAGATGCACCCTGTGCAACGACCTGCTGGAAGAGGAACGGAGGGCGGAGAGCCCGGGGCAGTCATGGAGGTGCCGGGGCTGCGGCCGGCGCTACTGGACGGGCTCTCACTGGAACGGCATCAAAAGGCGGCTCTCCTATATGGGGGATGGCGGGCCGTCACCCCGGGAAGGGCGGGGGTAGCTCGGTCCGATTGGGGAAGCGGTCTGCTCCCGCGACTTGATGTATTCGGCCATGCTGCCCGGGGATGGGAGGATGCTCCATAGGTGGGTTGAGTTGAGGCAGAACTTGGGCTCATAGCGGTTTGTTGCCCCATCCTCGGTCAGCGGATCGGCTGGGATCAGCCTTGGGGTAACGCTCTTGGATGTGGTCTCCATCAGGCACCACTCCCCACTCTCTGCCTGGTACACCACCCAGGCGTGGCCATAAGAGCCATTCTTGCTGAGCACCCTGCCTAGAACCACCCTGATGCAGTCCTCGCTAATCCCGCTGCCAGCCATCAGGGTGGCCAGCAGAAAGGACGAGTCCTCGCAATCACCCTTTCCCAGGGCCAGGGTCTCAGCCGGGTAGAGCCACCAGTCGGATTTCCCGGTCATCTTCTGATCGTTCACGTAATCGATCTTCTCTGCCACGTACTTCCAGATCTTCCAGGCTCGAAGATCGAAGGTGCCTGAGGACCGAGAGGTGGGCAGGTCTATCTCCTGCAAGGCCTGACGCATCACCTCGCTCCTAGAGGAGGTGATCCACTCCCGTATATCGCAGGGAATGTACACGTTATTGTGGCCTATGACGGTACGTTTGTTCCAGACGATTGTGTCCCGGACGATCACGTCTCCAGCCCAGTTGTATCTCCTGGCCAATGCTACCCCCTTCTTCTTTTAATAACTCTATTTTGTTATATATAAGATTAACGATTTCTGCCTGCTTGTTGCTTTCCGAAATCCCTCTAAAACTGCTGGCTTTTGCCCGGCGCTCGTGTTCTTTGACCTAAGTCACACGGATCCTCAAATCCCATCTGCAAATCGCGATTTTGGCAGTTCTATACTATGGATCCGCCTCATTTCCGGAAATATCCATGAGTGTGCTATCTTTTCTGCTCTCCTTTGGCAGCCCCAGGCGAGCAATGATATTTATCTGCATCCGGCTTACAGCCCTCGCGGAGAGTGACCGATGAGCAGACCCTGGCATGCCCTATCCGTAGAAAATGCGACTGCAGAGCTCAATTCCCGGCTTTCTGGCCTCGAACCTGAAGAGGCCGGTTTGCGGCTGGAGAGTTATGGGAGAAACGAGCTGCAGAGAGTGGCCGGGCCTTCAGCTGCCCGCATACTCATAAGACAGCTCCAGAATTACCTGGTTCTTGTGCTCCTGGCAGCTGCAGCCATCTCCTGGATCTCGGACGAAAAGACCAACGCTCTGGTGGTTCTGGGCATACTGATATTCATCTCCATACTGGGGTTCGTCCAGGAGTACAGGGCTGAGAGGGCGATGGATGCCCTGCGCAAGATGGTCGCCCCGGAGGCTGACGTCATTCGGGCTGGCAGGATGATTACGGTGGACGCCCGGGACCTGGTTCCTGGGGACATCATCTACGTGGAGGCCGGGGACCTCGTCCCTGCCGATGCCAGGATAATTGAGTCCGCAACTCTTGAGACCGTTGAGGCCTCTTTGACCGGCGAGTCTGCCCCTCTGGGAAAGGGGACGGCGCCTCTTGCTGCGGCCACTCCGCTGGCTGAGAGAAAGAACATGCTCTACCTCGGGACCATGGTCTCTTGCGGGAACGGTCGGGCTCTGGTAACTGCAACCGGTCGGGAGACCGAGCTTGGCCGCATCTCCGGGCTGATACAGCAATCGGAAGATGAGCCGCCGCTGAAGATCAGGCTGGAGCATCTGGCCAAGCAGCTGGCTGTGCTGGTTTTGGTGGCGGCCAGCACGGTATTTCTCATCCAGGTGGCCAGGGGGTACCCCATCCTCGATACCCTGATAATCGCAGCGGCACTGGCAGTTGCCGGCATACCGGAGTCGTTGCCCTTTGTGGTAACGCTGGCCCTGGCATACGGAACCCAGATGATGGCAGGCAAGGGAGCCATTGTCCGCCGCCTCCAGGCGGTGGAGACCCTGGGTTCGACCACGGTGATCTGCACAGACAAGACCGGGACCCTGACCCGGGGAGAGATGACCGTCCGGGAGATCAAGACCAAAGACCGTGTGGAGGTGACCGGGTCCGGATACGAGCCTGTGGGCAGCTTTCACAGGGGCGGCAAGGAGATCGACCCCAGCGCCGATCAGTCTCTCATGGCCACAATAGAGACTGCCGTTCTCTGCAATAACTCAGACCTGGAACAGGGGGCGGAAGGGTGGAGGGTGGCTGGAGATCCCACGGAGGGCGCTCTGATAGTCATGGCAGCCAAGTCCGGGCTCCTGGAGAATGTGCGAGATAATCATGTGGAGGTTATGGAGTTTCCATTCTCCTCTGATATGATGCGAATGACCACCCTTCATCGGGGGCCTTACGCAATGCGCGTCTCCATGAAAGGTGCGGTGGAGACGGTGCTCGATCGGTGCAGCGGCATTCTCGGGACTGATGGGCTGCGGCCTCTGAACCAGGTGGACCGCGAGTCCATCGTCCAGGCGGCCGAGGAGATGTCCGGCAGAGCGTTGCGTGTGCTCGCATTCGCCTACAAGGAGCAGTCCGCAGATGAGCCCCGGGAGAGGGGGCACATGGAACGCGATCTGATATTCACCGGGCTTGTGGGCATGATGGACCCGCCCCGCCAGGAGGCCGCTTCTGCTATCCGGGTCTGCCAGGCGGCGGGGATCCGGCCGGTCATGATAACGGGGGACCACAGGCTCACCGCCGGCGCCATTGCCAGAGAGCTTGGAATATCAGACGGCCAGGTGATAGACGGCTCCGACCTGGACAGGATGAGCGACGAGGAGCTCTACCAGCGGGTGCGGGAGGTCTCGGCTTTCGCCAGGGCCACTGCCGAGCACAAGGTGCGGATAGTGGGCGCACTCAAGCGCTGGGGCCATATCGTGGCCATGACCGGGGACGGGGTAAACGATGCCCCGGCCTTGCGGGCTTCCGATATCGGGGTGGCTATGGGGCGAACCGGAACCGACGTCTCCAAAGAGGCCTCGGACATGATAATCACCGACGACAACTTCGCCACCATTGTGGCGGCAGTGGAGGAAGGCCGGCGGATCTACGAGAACATCCGCAAAGCCTGCTCTTATCTGCTGTCCTGCACATTTGCCGAGGTCATGGTGATACTGGTGGCGGTCTTAGCCGGCCTCCCAGTGCCTCTTCTCGCACTTCAGATACTGTGGATCAACGTGGTTGCGGAGGACTTTCCGGCAATCGGGCTGGCTGTTGAGCCGGCCAGGAAGGATATCATGAAAGCCAGGCCCCGCAACCCTTCCGAACCGCTGCTCTCACGATCCCTCCTGATCTATACCCTGGGGGTTTCATCAGCCATATTCCTGGGGTCCCTCGGCCTGTTCCTGCATGGGTGCTATATCGGCGACTCCTTGGGGTATGCCAGGACCGAGGCCTTCGCCTCACTGGGCGTGGCCGTGATGTACAACGCTTACAGCAGCCGCTCACTGCACCTATCCATACTGCATATGAATCCCCGTCAGAACAAGAAGCTGCTCGCCGGGATATTGGCCTCAGGACTGGCGGTTCTGGCCGTGATATATCTGCCAGTTCTTCAGCCCATATTCGAGACGGTGCCCCTGAGTGCTGAGAGCTGGATACAGATAGCGGCGACTACATCCATCGTGGTTATTGCGGCCGAGGTGCTGAAGAGGATCTTGCCTGGATTATAGCTTTGCCGCATCCCAAAAGGCAGCTCTTGCAGAAAGCTTCCCAGAGCCAGTTGCTGGTGCCTGAGCAGATCGGCCGGAGGCAAAAGAGCGGCCGATCTAACGCTCTGGCCGGAACAGGTAAAACCGCCCCCACCCGCGGTTCACAAGCTGGCGCTTCATCCTGGCCAGGTCGGCGATCTCATCGCCAAGGGGGCGTATGAGCAGGTCTGCGCCAACCATACAGGCGAGCCGGCCCAAAGCCAGCTGCATCTCCATAGTCGGGCGAATGGAGTAGATCAGGCTGGCTCCCTGATATATCTCCAGATTCGGATTGAATATGTCGTCGCCCACAACCTCAATGTATCCGATCCGGCGGTTTTCACGGTCGGTGGCAACCAGGTCCAGACCGGCGAGCAGGTCGGCCACATCCGACCGGCGCCCTATACCCACCTCCACCAGCCTGCCGCTGTAATGCTCCCGGATAAACGAGGCTATATCTGCGGCTCCCCTCACCTTATCTCCGGCCCCCCGCATCACCAATGGGTATCCAGGAGGCTAGCGGCCTAAGATCTCTATGGCGAGTGCCGCCGCCTTCTCCCCGGACAGGAGCATTCCGCCGAAGATCGGCCCCATGCGGGGTCCGGCAGCCACCGTGGCAGCGGCCATGCCGGCGGCGATCAGGCCGGGGTAAACCTCGGCAGTGGCTTCGACCACAGTCTTCTCACCCACGTCAGCCCACATGGGCTTCTCTCCCCTAACCCCTGTGGCTCCCACGCAGGCCCCAGGGATCTTCCTCTGTACCACCCTGCAGACTGATGCCTCATGACCGGTGCCGTCGATCACCAGCCTTGCGCGGATTGAGAGAGGATCGACATGTATCCCGGCCATCTCGGCAGCAGTCCAGTTGACGACCAGTCCTGTGACCCGATCGTCCTCACGAATCATAACGTCCTCTACAGACACCAGGTTTATTATCTCGGCACCGGCGTCGATTGCGCCTGCCGTCAGCTTGGCCACTGTCTCTATGGCGTTGGCTATGAAATACTCGTTCTCGAACTCGCGGTACCAGATGCCGTAATCGTCCAGGATCCGGCAGGCCTCCTTCTGAACCACAATGCGCGGAAACATCATGCCTCCGCCCCAAAGCCCGCCTCCCACAGACAGCCTCTTCTCGAAGAGCACGGTCTTGACATCGGCCTCAGCGAGCCGCCTGGCTGCCACCAGGTTGGCAGGTCCAGCCCCCACCAGGGCCACGTCCGCTTCGGTGTACTTGAGGAAGCTCTCGAAGTAGCTCTCCACAATCGCTCTGGTCACCTTGACCTCATCAAGTGCCATATCCGGGTGGCAAGGTGGGATCGCTCATAAAATTATCCGTTCGGCTGGCGATTGCCTGTCCTTTCAAACCATCAACTACGTCGGCGGAACTCTTATCTACCTTAATTAATAGAAAATATAGTATCATCTGCAGGTCGGAAGGCCTCAGAAGTGAAGGGGGATACCGGTAAGGCGTGTCTGGGGCGGCGAGACACAAGCAGGCTTTGGGCAGAGGAGCATGCTGGATGAGAAGATACGAGGCTATCTTTTCCGGCTCTGAGCCATGTAGATCTGCTATTCTATTCCAGTGCTCGGCGCGCCCGACCGGAGGGATTTCAAATGGAGCTCTTGAGGGATGTGGATGGGGGAGTGGTGGAGGTCTTGGGCCTGCCCAAGATCCTGGTAGTGGGCGTGGGTGGAGCAGGGAACAATACAATCAACCGGCTCGCTGGACTTGGGATCGACGGTGCTCAGACGCTGGCTGTAAACACCGATGCACAGCAGCTGAAGAGCGTGGCCGCCGACAAGAAGGTTCTGATCGGCCAGTCGATCACGAGAGGACTTGGGGCTGGGGGCGAACCCGAGATGGGAAGGCTGGCAGCGGAGCAGTCCCGCCCCGATCTTGAACGCGCGCTGGATGGGGCAGATCTCGTATTCCTGACAGCTGGGCTTGGCGGTGGAACCGGCACCGGGGCTGCGCCGGTGGTGGCTGAGATAGCCCGCCAGCGAGGTTCAACCGTTGTTGCCCTTGTCACAATGCCGTTTCAGCTGGAACGCTCACGATTCAATGCAGCATCCTCTGGGCTTCAAGCCCTGAGCGGGCAGACCGACACTATGATCGTGATGGACAACAACCGGCTGCTCGAGATCGCACCCAATCTCCCGGTTGCCCAGGCGTTCGCTCTTTTGGACCAGCTTGCGGCAGAGATCATAAAGGGCATGGCTGAGACCATTACCAGGCCGTCATTGATCAACCTGGACTACGCAGACCTGCGGACGGTCATGCGCTGCGGTGGCCATTCCTGCGTCGTGGTTGGTGAGGGAAGCCTGCGAAACCCGGACAAGGTCGTAGGCTCGGCGCTTGGAAATCCCCTGCTCCCAGTAGATATCCGGGGAGCTACCGGCTGCCTGCTTCATATCACCGGCGGCCAGGAGATGACTCTACGCGATGCGGCCTGCATTGCAAGCACGCTTACAGCCGAGCTCGACCCGCAGGCCAACGTGATCTGGGGGGCGCGGGTGGAGAGGGATATGGGCCACCGCGTGCGCATCATGGCCATAATCGCAGGCGCAGTCCCCATAGAGCCTGGCAGGCAGGCTTCCGTCCGTCGGAGCTGGCCTAAGGCGGATTTGGCCAGCAGAAAAGAAGCAAGGGGGATAACATCATGATGATACTTGAGCTGGCATCGCTCTTTCTGGCTCTCGCCCTGGTGGCCGGGGCCATATATGTGGTCAAGATGTACCTCGAGCTCTGAACCAGTGACCCGACCTCAGGCCGGGCGTATCCCGGTGATCTGCCGCTATTTGGATCGGATGCGCCCGTCTGGCGATATCCCTGGGCCGTCCGAAGATCTGGCCTGCAACCGCCCTTCTCCAGATCTTCTTTTCAGGTGGGCAGGCCTCGCTCATCTGTCAATCGGCCTGATCTTCGCTCACCCATTTCGGCTCTTTGCGATCTCTTCGCCGGCTGGCCCTCGACCGGCAGCTTGGATTGAATTGTCGGAAATCTATCATATTATTTATGAAAAGATCTCAAACATCTATAAAATGTTCAGCAGCAACACGATGAAGGGTTATTCAAATGGCCCTAATATCGGAATCCCCGAATGTCTGCTCAGAGCGCCGGCAGGACGGTAGTTGAGATCTAATCCAAACCATCGTCTGAAATGCTGAAGCAGGGCAAGCCCAGGCGACACCCTGCCTCTCAGAACCTGGTGGAGGTGAGGATTAAGCCAGGAGATACTAGTCCAGTCCCCCTGTTGGGACGGGATCACCGCTGGTATTCGTAACCAAGGGGCTTTGGCCGGATGGGGCGGGTCCGGCTTGGCATCAAGCTATGTAAGACACGCTGGATCGGTCGAAGCCCTTTACCAGCTCCATCCTTTCGTCGTCAGGCTTCCAGGCGTAGTCCGGGTAGACCAGATACTTCATGAAACCATTAACGTCGGCGGCCAGCAAGGTTGCCGGATGGTCGTCTCCCAGGGCTTCCTTTGATATCTTCAGCGCCCTGGCCCTGGCCTGTTCCTCATCAAGACAGCCCAACGAATGGATGTACTCATGCAGGAGCACGTGGAAGGCGTAAGCCCTGTAGAGGTCTGGTTTTGTCTCTGCCACCCGGTCAAGAGGATTTCTGTTCATAACTATGACATTGCTGCCGGTGCTGAAGAACCCGCCGAGGAAGCTATGGGGATGATTGCCTAAATCTGCCAATCCCAGCATAAGCCCACCCCTGCTCTGGCCAGTCTTCCGGAGCACGGCGGACTTCACCACCTCGAAGATGTCGGCCAGGTCTCTGGCCTCCTCCAGATCTTTCTCAAAGCTCATGATGACATTCATTCGGAGGCTATTCCTATATAAACCTAACTCAAAGTTACTAACTTAATATTACCGTCGCTCGGGAAATCCCGAGAGCGACGATAAGATGATTTCGGACATCCTCATTAGATCTGGCAAAAGAAGGACCTGTCCGGGCCATTGGGCGGCAGGTCACTCCACCTTCTTGAACATGCTGCCCTTGGCCTTGCACACCGGACAGACCTCAGGCGGCTCTTTTTCGGCAGTCAGCCCGCAGACCGGACAGACGTAGTATAAGAACTCCTCTTTTGAGGCCTCCAGGGCCTCCATGGCTGCGTGGTAGAGCTTCGCATGCACGATCTCCACCTCGTTCGCATATCTGAAGGATCTCTCTGCCGCCTTATCCCCACTGGCCCGGGCCGCCTCTATCATGACCGGGTACATCTCTTTGAACTCGTGGGTCTCCCCGGCAATGGCTTCCCGCAGGTTCTCTTTTGTGGACTTGATGGCCTTGAGGGCCTTCAGGTGGTTCATGGCATGTACGGTCTCCGCCTCAGCGGCTGCTCGGAAGAGCCGGGCAGCCTGGGCATAGCCCTCTGCATCGGCCTTCTCGGCGAATGCCAGGTATTTCCTGTTCGCCTGCGACTCACCGGCAAATGCCTCAATGAGATGCTCCTCGGTCTTGGACATGGTCAGAGATCCTCCTTTTAACGGCGATCTACATCGTATGTTTGGCTATCCAATGGTTAATACCTTTTGGTTAGTGCTTGGGGGCACGTCTAGATCCCCAGGGATACCCGTCCCGGTTGACGACAGGGGCGGATCGTAGTCTCTGCCGTATCGTCAGGAGGTCGTGACGATCAGGCCCTCGATAACCGGGCCTCTCTCCCGAGCTGAGAATCTTAATATCTTGCAAGGACTGATATCCTATCATGCTCGGCAAAGAAGAGGGACGTTTTGCAGTGGAGATGGCCAGACGGTCCTTGACTGAATATCTAAAGCGGCGGGAGCGGATCAGGCCGCAGGGCCTGCCGCCGGTCTTCTCGGAGGAGAGGGGGGTC
Organism: Methanosaeta sp. PtaB.Bin039; assembly: GCA_002067795.1. Lineage (GTDB taxonomy): Archaea > Halobacteriota > Methanosarcinia > Methanotrichales > Methanotrichaceae > MVQI01. The sequence continues at coordinate 75,871 of MVQI01000029.1, read as the reverse complement.
TTTGTGACTCTGCACCTGGACGGGCAGCTGCGGGGATGCATAGGCTATCCCTACCCTGTAATGCCGCTTGGACAGGCCATAGTGGACTCTGCGGTTCAGGCTGGCACTGGAGATCCCCGGTTCTCGCCTGTCACCTTAGCCGAACTCCAGGATATCGAGTTCGAGGTGACGATCCTGACCAGGCCAGAGATTATGACCGGAGAGAGGTCACGCCTGGCGGGGTCGGTGCAGGTGGGACGTCACGGGCTGCTGGTACGCAGGGGACCGTTCTCAGGGCTTCTCCTGCCGCAGGTTGCCTCAGAATGCGGCCTGGACCCTGAGGATTTTCTCTGCCAGACATGCCTCAAGGCAGGTCTTCCTGTGGATGCATGGCTGGATAGGGAGACAGAGGTGCAGTGCTTCGAGGCTCAGATATTCAGTGAGATGGGCCCGCTGGGACCAGTACAGGAGACGGTCCTCCACAGCTGCGAAAACGGCAGTGAGGGGTGAATGTCGGAACCAGCGGAGCCGACACGGCAGGCATGACGAAGGAAACGCCGCGGCAGTGCCCTGCACCGCGCAGCGGCAAGGCCCAATTGGTGATGACATCAGCCGCCCAAAGACCGGCACCTCACACGCCATCGCAGGCGTCGGCTGTTTGGCCTGCCCCCTCCCTAGCCAAGCGAAAAGACGCCTGTTTGGGCCTTGGGAGCCTCTTTGGCCCTCTCCCACTCCATCAGAGAGGCCTGAAATCCCATTAGCTCAAGTCCGTACCAGACGATTGCGGCCTGGGTCAGGTCCGGCGAGGAGACAACGACATCTCTGTCCCGGTCCAGCCTTGAGAATACCCTTTCCAGCTCCAGCCCGTCCTTGATCCGCCCTTGCCTTACAATCTCCCGGGCATCTATATTGACCGCACCTGCAAGCCGGCCCTGGCTCGCGTTTGAAAACGGCCTGGCATCCACCAGCGTAGCGCCAGCGGGAAGCGATGTGGCCAGGAGGTCGTAATTTGGCTCCGGTGAAAAATCGCCAGCCTTCCTGGAGGCCAGGGCGGTGTCGCGGGGCAGGCCAGCCGCCCTCCAGGCCTCGTACCCGCCGTCAAGGAGGGAGGCATCCACCGTCCCCAGGTACTTTAGCGCCCAGACCATCAGGGCGGCCTGGGCAGGGTCTTCAGAGGCCACCACCACCGAGTCGTTGTTACTCAATCCAATTTCGGAAAGGGCAGCTGCCATCTCCGAATAGCTGCGAAGCCCGCTGCCACGCATCAGGCCTGTATAGGGCAGTCCCACAGCAGCGCGCGGATACCAGTCCCGCTTCCCATCGGATACATCCAGGATAAGGTCGGAGGTCGATACGCTTTTCGGTGACTTCAGAAGCAGGTCTGATGGGAACTGACCGGAACGGTACAGGGACGAAGACGCTGCCGCTGCACCTGTCGAGACAGGCTGGCCGCTCGCAGGAGGGGATACGCTCAGATCAGCATCCAGGAAATCGTAAGGGTCCCAGCTTCCAGCAGTCACCTGGCAGCCAGAGCACTGTGCGCGGGCAGCGGGCGCCGTCCATATCAGCAGCACTGAGGCAGCCAACAGTAGCGTAAAACCAATTCGTCCCATCATCCGAATCGACCCATCTCTTATGCCAGTGGTTCTTTGCACCATCAACCACGCAAAATGCCGTCATAAGGTCCTATCTGCGAAAAAGCTCGGTGGCTGGTGAGAAGCGAATCGGGCCGGATGCATGCCGGCGTCCTTCGCAATCTCACCTGCACATCTGTCTATGCCTTTTGGGCAAGCAGTCTCATCTTTCTCGCCAAAGTGCAGATATCGTTCTGCATCAATATAATGATTATCTGTTCCGGCCTGCCCAGTCTTTCCCTGCGCTGCCACCCCCCGTGCGCCGGTCCATGCGGCTGCGTCTTCTTTACTTCAGATGTCGGGAGGTGGCTGCAAAGCTTGGCTTCGATGCTATAGCGGTGCTTGATGCGGGTGGCAGACTGCGAAGAAAAGCGGCCATGAGCTGGGATATCAGCGGCTTTGCGATTTTGCGTCCAGCTTTCGGAGTGCTAGCTCCAGCCTCTGCCTGGCCTGCGGGCTGTTGCGATTGATCTCAATGGCAGAGTTGTAGGCGTCAACTGCTTTTTGGATCTGGCCAAGTCCCAGGAAGGCGTCTCCCAAGCCAGTCAGGGACGAGGCGCTGCGAGGCGTCCTCTTCACCTCGCTCTGATAGTAGCCAAGGGCCTGAAGCATAACCAAGGAGGCCTCCTTGAAGCGGCCCATGTTCTCCAGGGCCTGCCCCTTGCCGATCAAGGCCTCCCCAGACAGCTTTGGCTCTTGGAGCAGCAGCGCCGATTCGTAGGCCTGCAGCGACTCGTTGTGCTTTCCAAGCTTTCGCAGGGCTTCGCCTTTGCCAAGCCAGCCTCTGGCCCATGATGGATTGATATACAGAGCCTGGTCAAACAGGTGGAGGGCCTGGTCGTATCTTCCCAGAGCGGCGTTAAGCAGTCCACTTGATGTCAAGGCTCTGTAGCTGTCTGGCGCGATCTCCAGGGCCAGGTCGAGGTTCTGTGCAGCCTGGTCGAACTCCCCTATTGACAGCAGGACATCTCCCTTCTTCACCAGGGCCGCCACCTTGTCCGGATCCATCTCCAGGGCCTGTTCGAAGACCTGCAGTGCCTGATCGTAGCGACCCAGGCTTCCGGCCAGGAGATCTGCTATCATATATCTTACGCGGCTCCTTGAAGGATCGGCGTCAAGGGCGTTCTCGTAGGCGACGAGTGCCTCCTCAGCTCTGCCCAGGCGCTCCAGCACACAACCCTGCAGCTCCCAGCCGTGAGACCTCTTCATGGATTCTGTTCGTTTCGTCTCAGACAGGGATAGCTCTGTCAGGTTCAGTGCCTGGCAGTAGGCTTCATTGGCTTGCTTCCGATCTCCTTTTTCTTCCCAGGCCAGGCCTGCCTTCAGCCAGGCCCTGGCAGCAGCCAGATCATCTTCTTTATGCAGGGTCATGTTGCCTGCGGCAATCTCGCTTTGATCCTGATCAAAATCGCCTCTCGCTTCGTGCGGGTCAGGCGAATCAAGTCCCGATTTGCCCTGGCACGATTCGCTTCTCAGCAAGCTGTCGTCGCCCTCTTCAGGTTTTGTAGAGCTCAAGCTGCCGGTTTGTGGCCCTCCGGCCTGGGCAACGAGAGCTATCAGGAGCAGAGCTATGCCCACAACCGCTACCATCCGGTTACTTCTCCGCCCGGCTAACCAGTGGTCGGCATCTCCGTTTCTCTTCTGCAACACAACCCCACTCCCAACGTATTCGATCTTCGGCCTGACAAGCGGAGAAGACCCCCTCCCCAGGAGATCCTCATCGCCCACCACCACGATCCCGTCCAAAACGACGATCGTCGTAATGCCTTCTCGTATCCGTATATATGCCTTGTGCCTTGGCCGGTGAACTCCCGCGATCCCGCGGCATCTGCATATCTCAGTAATTTCGCTGATGTAATCGTGAATGTGAAGGCGGGAGGCTGCTTCTCGATCATTTCACAAGATGTTGAGGTTCAGGCATTTCCGGCAGAGGGGCCGACTTTTTAGTCCGATACTTTTATAGTCTTGCACTCTTCCCTCAACTCCTGTAAGCATGGCCCGCCGTGAAGAGATGTTCAGCGCCTCGGAGATCGCCCAGTACTCCTACTGCCCGCTCTCCTGGTATCTCAGCCGCCAGGAAGCGGGGCGAAGGTCGTGGAAAGGGTGGCTTGGCCGGCTGACCGGTTCTGCCAAAGATAGTACGCCTGGCCAGGAAGAGGGCCTCCATCAGCATGCCAGGGTGGGCCAGGCCATAAACCGGCTTCAGGCCGAGGAGGCCACATCCAGGGCTCTTCGCAGGCTATCGATGCTGCTGCTCTTTCTGTCAATTGCCGTCTTCGCCTGGTGGCTCTTATGAAAATTCCGGATCCTGACGCCTTGGCTGCCCAGGTCCAGCTGGTGGCAGCATCCGTCTTGCTCCTGGCATCCCTCCTCCTGGCTGCAGCATCCTGGCGGCGATCCCGTCGAGCCCGTGGATTGCGCAAGAGATTCGGCATACCGGAGGGCCAGGTGGTCTACTCTGACCTGGATCGGCCGGCTCACTCTCTGTTCTCTTCAAGGCACGGAATCGCAGGAAAGCCGGACTATATTGTGCGGGACGGGCGGCAGATGATACCCGTGGAGGTCAAGAGCAGCCAGGCAAGGCAGCCTCATCGCAGCCATATGCTCCAGCTGGCTGCGTATTGTCTGCTTGTGGAGGAGAACTATCATACGCGCGTGCCGTACGGCATACTCGTCTATCAGGGCCGGCAGCATCAGGTTCACTTTGACGATTCGCTGCGCCGAGATCTCCACCAGCACCTGGAAGGAATGCGGGCCCGGCTTCGTGACGGGAGCGCCAGGCGCAACCACGAACAAAAGGGTCGATGTGCTCACTGCCGTTTTCGTGAGGTCTGCGGCCAGGCCCTCACCTGAAGTCAAATGCCTGTACTCGCCACAAATATATCAGAGGGAAGGTTTCCGCGGTTCTCTGAAGGCCTGCGTCGCAGCCCGGCAGCGACTTCATATGAGGGCTTTGGCCGTCCTTTCCATTTCCGTCCGCATCCACCGCTCCAGTAAGATCCTCCAATAGGGCATTATTTATACCATCAATTGTTACTCTTTTCATATGTCGGAGAAGTTTTCATGGATGGCGGCCATGAATTTCGGCTGGGTGACATTTCGGGGAAATGCCGGGTACTTCCTGAGGTTGATTCTGCTCTTTCTCGTTATCCAGATAGCGATCGATGTCCTGTACTGCCGGACGGCCGGGGCTGTCATGTCATTTCTGATCGCAATGGTCTCCGCTGTCATGGGATCGGTCCTGCAGTTGGGACTGATAGGCATATCCCTGGAATTCTACGACGGCCGAAAGCCCAGCCTTTCCGACCTGTTCTTCTTTTATCCGCACTTCATCCCGTATCTGCTCGCATCCCTGGCCTATGCGGTTGTCGTGGCAGCGGGGCTGGCTCTCCTTCTGGTCCCCGGACTGTACCTGATGCTTCGGATGCAATTTTACAGCTACCTTGTGGTTGATATGGACCTGGGGTGGGCTGCCTCCCTTCGGAAGAGCTGGAGCATCACCGACGGCCAGATACGGAGGCTATCGGTCTTCTTGGCGGTTCTGCTGCTGGTCAACCTGTGCGGGGCCCTGGCACTGGGAATCGGGCTCTTGATGACCCTGCCGGTCACTGCACTTGCTTACGCTTATGTTTACCGGCAATTGGCCAGACCTGTGACCAGCCAGCTCTACACAACATGATCGTCGCTGCAATCGTCTTTTCCAGCTGGCCTTCAAGTCCCAGGGCCGGGTCCGGTTGAGCTGATACACGGTTTGGCATCTCTTTGGCGGTCTCCTTTCCCAACCGCAGGCTTGATTACACCGCCGGCAATAAATGCCGGCCAGTTATGATCGGAAAGATCTACATCTCACACGCCAAGGCTGACCAGCACCTTGCCCAGTCACTGGCTGCAGCTCTTGGCAGGCTGGGACTGGAGAGCCAATGGGCATCATTCCGCCAGCCTGCTGAGCTGGGCTGGGCGGAACGGGTGATGTACGGCATACGCAGCTCCGACCTTCTGGTTGCCCTTATAACCGAGGAAGGGTCCTTATCCCGCACTGTGCATCAGGAGATTGGTTTTGCCCGCGGCATTGACCACCTGATAGTCCCTCTGATCGAGGAGGGTTCAGAACTGCCATTTCTCATAGACCACCTCACGCCCATCCCGTTCAGCCCGCAGAGGTTTCCGGATGCAGTGGGGTCGCTAATCCGCGCCATACGGGCTTTTACCCGTCTTGAGTGGCTGCGAGTTTCATGTCCCCACTGCGGTGAGGAGATGACCCAGTACCTGCCCACCCAGGACTCGGTCGATCGTGCCTGGGCCGGCCGGACGGGGCTGGAGACCATGTGCTCCTACTGCCAGAAGGGAATCACCATCGATCCTCGTGACTTCTCACCCTGCCGCTAGCATACCAGCCCGCACATCCTTTGCGTAACAGATGAAAGGCTCGCCCGATATTGGGGCGACGGCTACCGTTCCCTTCTCACAAAGCTTTTTATACAGGCTACTGCCTCATGGGGCAGGACATCTGATGAACGGGCGGCGCGAGTGGTCCATCCTGATCCCCTCCTCCTATACGATGGAGTCGGCGGACATTAGGGTAAAGACACTCAAGGTGGGACTGCTCGCCAGAGCAGCAGCGGTATTTCGCGTAGACCGAATCGTGGTTTACAGGGATCGGGAGTTCGATGATACCCGGTTCATAACCACGGTGCTCAGGTATGCGGAGACCCCTCAGTATCTGAGGAAGCTCCTCTTCCCGAGGATGCGAGAGCTCAGTCATGCGGGGATATTGCCACCGCTGCGTACCGCTCATCATCCTGTGAACAAAGCGAGTTCAACGCTCAAAATTGGCGAGATCAGAGTCGGAGTGGTCGTCGATAGCGTCGGATCTGATGGCGGCGTATGGGTTGAGATCGGGATCGATCGCCCAGTTCCCCTGCGGACCAAAGATAAGGTCCGGCCGGGGCAACGCCTCAACGTCAGGATCTTTTCGCTAAATCCGCTCGCTGCAGAGTTGGTGGACCGGGACCAGATCCCGGGGTACTGGGGCTATGAGACGGTCGCCGTGGCCAGCGCTCAGGATTATCTGAGCAGCCGGGACGACCTTGTGATAGCGACCTCCCGCATGGGAAGGCCGGTAACCACCGACCTGCTGAGAACCCTGGGGCGATCAATGGATCGCAGCCTGGCGGTGATGTTCGGCTCTCCTGCAAGAGGCGTTGACGCGTTCTTGAGCCGTGAGATGCTGGACAGATGCTGTGTGATCAACACAATTCCAGGCCAGGGCACACAGACGGTGAGAGTGGAGGAGGCGGCATTAGCCACCCTGTCTCTTCTCAACCTGGCAAGATTTGAGGAGGAATAAATGGCAAAGATACACCGACCCAGGCGGGGGTCGTTGGCCTTCAGCCCCAGGAAGCGGGCGAAGAGCGAGATTCCAAGGATAAGATGCTGGGCTGGCGACGGCGAGAAAGCCATGATGGCTGGTTTTGCAGGCTATAAGGCCGGCATGACCCACATGATCATGGTTGATGACCGGGCGCGTAGCCTGACCGAGGGGATGGAGATAAGCGTCCCCGTCACCGTTGTGGAGGTTCCGCCCATGAACATAGCCGCGCTCCGGGTGTACGACAAGTACAACGGCGGGATGCGGCCCATAGGCGAGACCTGGGCCGAGGAACTCAGCCCGGCCCTGGCCAGAGCTATGACCCCCCCTCAGCAGAAGCGGGGCACTTCCATCGATCAGATAAAGGCCGGGGCAAAGGACCTGGTGGATGTAAGGGTTTTAGCCCATACCAATCCCATTGAGATCTCGGGAGTCCCAAGCAAGGTGCCGGACATGATGGAGATGCCAATTACCGGCGGGTCCATAGCTGACCGGCTTGAAGTGGCAGCGGCTCTTCTCGGAAATCAGGTTCCTTTCAGCAGCGTATTCTCAATCGGCGACTGGATCGACGTGGTCGCCGTGACCAAGGGCAAGGGAACCCAGGGCCCGGTCAAGCGCTGGGGAATAGCGGTTCAGAAACGCAAGCATGCCCGCACCGGCAAGAAGCGGCATGTGGGCAACCTGGGACCATGGCACCCGGCCCGCATCAGCTGGCGTGTGCCGCAGCTCGGCCAGATGGGTTACCAGCAGCGCACCGAGTTCAACAAGCGTATCATGGGTGCTGGCAGCAACGGAGAAGACATAACTCCGGACGGCGGCTTCCCTGGATACGGCATAATCAGGAACGACTACGTGGTCATCAAGGGCAGCCTGCCTGGGCCGTCCAAGCGGTTGATCAGGATGAGAAAGGCAATCAGGCCGGGCTCAGAGCCGGCCAAGGCGCCGCAAGTCCTCCACGTCAGCAAGGAGTCTAAGCAGGGATTGTGATGAACGCCAAGGTTATCGATCTATCAGGAAATCCGGTGGGTCAGATCGAGCTGCCATCGGTCTTCGAGGAGGAGTACCGGCCTGACCTGATCAAGAGGGCGGTACTGGCCGCCCAGGCAAACCGGCTCCAGCCGTACGGGCCTCACTTCTATGCAGGCATGAATGGCACTTACCGATCCTGGGGTCCGGGCCACGGAGTATCCAGGGTTCCAAGGCAGATCAACGGTCGCAAGGCCGGGATGGTTCCAATGGCCAGGGGCGGACGTGCCTCCCATCCACCGGACCCCCGGGCCGTTTTGGCAGAGAAGATCAACGATAAGGAGCGCAGGAAGGCCATACGCTCGGCCATTGCAGCCACAGCCAACCGCGATCTGGTGACCACCCGTGGTCATCGCTTCGCCGGCGAGGTACCTGTGGTGGTCCGGGCAGATCTCGAGTCACTTCAAAAGACCTCCCAGGTCAAGGAGTTCCTGGAGGCGGCCGGCCTGTGGAGCGACGTGGTCCGGTCCAAGGATGGCCGAAAGGTGCGGGCAGGCAAGGGCAAGCTCAGAGGCCGGCGTTTCAAGCAGCCCAAGAGCCTGCTCATCGTGGTTGCCCAGGATCAGGGCATCGGCAAAGCCGCTCGGAACCTGCCGGGTGTGGACTTCGTGACAGCAGACCGGCTGAACGCCGAGCTTCTGGCACCTGGAACCCACGCTGGAAGGCTCACAATATGGACTGAGAACTCCCTCAAGGTGCTGGGGGATAAGAGATGATCATCAAGAACCCCTATGTGACTGAGAAGGTGACCGGCATGATCGACTCCAATAACTCTATGGAGTTCATCGTGGACATCAAGGCCAACAAGTCTCAGATCAAGAAGGAGCTGGAGGGGCTGTACGGTGTGGATGTGGTCTCGGTTAGGACCATGGTCACGCCTCACGGGCAGAAGAAGGCCATAGTCAAGCTGGCCGGAGAACGAAGCGCAAACGAGCTGGCCACAAGGCTCGGCTTGCTGTAGGTGGTAGTCATGGGAAAGCGAATCATATCTCAGAACAGAGGTCGTGGCTCACCCACTTACCGGGCCCCCTCTCACCGATACCGGGCCGACATCAAGCAGATTCGGGTATCCGGATCTGAGACAGTCCGCGGTGTGGTCCAGAAGATAATGCACGACCCCGCCAGGACAGCCCCGGTGGCTCTGGTCTCCCTTGATAACGGAGAGCAGCGATTCATCCTTGTGCCTGAGGGAATGTACGAGGGCCAGGAGGTGGCCTGTGGCGTATCGGCTGAGATCCGCCCAGGAAACACCCTGCCCCTGTCCGATATACCGGAAGGCGTTCCGATCTGCAACATCGAGTCAAAGCCCGGCCACGGCGGTCAGTTCGCCAGGTCAAGCGGGGTATATGCCATCCTGGTGGCTCACGATGTGGGCACCACGGTCGTCCAGCTGCCAAGCGGCGAGATGAAGTGGCTCAATCCTCGCTGCTACGCAACTATAGGCGTGGTAGCCGGCGGTGGGCGCACTGACAAACCCCTGGTCAAGGCAGGCAAGAGCTTCTACAAGTATCGGTCCAAGGCGACCAAGTGGCCGATCGTGCGCGGCGTTGCCATGAATGCCATCGACCACCCATTCGGTGGCGGTGGACGGCAGCACCCCGGCCGGCCAAAGACCGTAAGCAGGAACACCCCGCCCGGACGAAAGGTCGGGTCCATTGCCGCCCGCCGGACGGGCAAGCGTTGAGGGGGAAGGGAATTTGGCTAAGAAATCAGGATCCAAGCTTCCGAAGAGGAAGGAAGAGTTCACATACCGTGGCCGTAAGGTGGCGGACCTGGTCAAGCTGAACGTGGATGAGGTGGCTTCGCTGCTCCCCGCCCGTCAGCGCAGAAGCCTCAAGAGAGGCATGTCCAAGGAGCACAAGAAGTTCCTGGCCAAGCTGAAGGCCGGAGATGGGTCCAGAACCCATCTGCGAGACGTCGTAGTTCTCCCGGACATGGTAGGTAAGACCATAAACGTATACAACGGCAAGTCCTTCGAGAAGGTGGAGGTAATGCCTGAGATGATCGGGCATTATCTGGGCGAGTTCGCCCTTACCAGGGCCAGGGTTGCCCACGGCAGCGCCGGCGTCGGTGCCACCAGGTCGAGCAAGTTCGTGCCGCTTAAGTGAGGTGTGATCTTGGGAAGGTTGAACTATTCGATAAATCCGGGGGGACGGTCGTCCAGAGCCATGGGCCACGAGCTTCACATCTCGCAGAAGCACGCTCGGGAGATCTGCCTGGCCCTCCGGGGGATGAAGGCCAGTCAGGGCCAGCAGTTCCTGGAGGAGGTAATCGCGCTTCGCAAGGCGGTGCCTTTCCGCAGGTACGCCAGGAACGTGGCTCACAAACCGGGTATGACCACCGGCTGGCCGGCGGGCCGGTACCCGCAGAAGGCGGCCAGGGAGATCCTGGTCGTTTTGAAGAATGCGGTTGCAAATGCCGAGTACAAAGGTATGGAGGCGGAGAAGCTGAGGATCGGCTTTGCCAACACCAAGAAGGGTCGGACCCTTCCAGGGTGGATGCCCAGGGCTATGGGCAGGGCCACCCCGAAGAATACCGAGACGGTGTCGGTAGAGTTGATCCTGACGGAGGGTGTCTGAGATGGCGGTCGAGAAGAAGTTCGTCCAGGACGGTTTCACCAAGGCTCTGGTGGACGAGTTCCTGGCCAAGGAGCTGGTCAGGGCCGGATATGGCGGCATGATGATGAATCGCACCCCCATGGGCACCCAGATCACGGTCTTCGCCGAGAAGCCGGGCATGGTCATCGGCAAGGGCGGCAAGCTGATCCGCAAGATCACCCGCGACCTGGATCGGAAATTCCGGCTGGATAATCCCCAGATCGACGTCCAGGATGTCGGCAAGGGAGATCTGAACGCACAGGTGGTCGCCAACCGGCTGGCCAGCTCGCTTGAGCACGGCTGGTACTTCAGAAAGGCAGGCCAGTCCACGCTGCGCCGGGTCATGGACTCAGGGGCGCTTGGATGCGAGATCGTTATCAGCGGAAAGCTGACCGGTCCGCGGTCCCGCGTTGAGAAGTTCCTGGCAGGATATATCAAGCACTCAGGCAAGCCGGCGGACGAGATCGTTGACACCGGCTATGCCGTCGCGGTCAAGAAGCTGGGAGCCATAGGCTGCCAGGTCCGGATAGTGCCGCCCGAGGCGGTCCTGCCAGACGAGTTCAAGATCGTGGCGCCGCCAGAGGCTGTGCCAGCGGTCGAGCCGGAGGCTGTGGCCTCAGCAGCTCCGCAGGCTGCACCTGCTGCAGCGCCAGCGCCTGAACCTGTCAAGGAGGAGGCCAAGAGCGAGCTGGACAAGCTGCTTGAAGCCCCTGCCCCTGCAGCCGAACCGGTTCAGGAAGCGACTGAAATAGCCGCAGCTTTGCCAGAGACACCGTCAGAGTCGGCGAAGGAATCTCCCGCAGTCCCTGTGTCAGCAGGGACAGACGAGGCCAAGAGCGAGCCTGAGCAGTAGCCACCCGGGTGATCAGAGATGGCGATATTCAAGATGGAAGAGGTTCGGAACATGAGCTCCGAGGAGATGGCCGAGGAGCTGTTCAAACTGGAGACCGAGCTGGTACGGGAGCGTGGTCTTGTGGCCACCGGCGGTGCCCCTGAGAAGCCAGGGCGCATCAAAGAGGTCCGTCGCACAATCGCCCGCATCAAGACGGTACAGAGGGAGCGAGCCCTGCAGTGAGAGCGAGTCCCGATAACCTTGCCAGGCATGAGTTGATAGGTTTGAAGGTCGAGGTTCTCGATACCTCAAACCGCACCATGGCTGGCATGACAGGCTGGGTGGTAGACGAGACCAGAAACACCTTTGTTATCGAGACCCCGCGCGGCGAGAGACGCGTTCCCAAAGCGGAGTCGAGCTTCGTCTTCACCCTGCCCGATGGGCGGAGGGTGAGGATAGTCGGCTCTATTTTAATCTCACAACCCGAGAACAGAATAAACAAACGCATGCAGAGATCGAGGTGGAAATTATGAGGGATATCGGATTGGACGTTGGCGCGCCGAGCGAGGCCTGCAGCGACCCCAAGTGTCCCTTCCACGGAAGCCTCTCCGTCCGCGGCCAGGTGCTTGATGGCATCGTGGTCAGCGACAAGATGTCCGGCACCGTGGTAGTCATGAGAGAGTTCGAGAAGAAGAACCAGAAGTATGAGCGTTCCGAGAAGAGGAGATCGAAGATCCACGCTCACAACCCGCCCTGTCTGGCGGCCAAGGCAGGCGAGCACGTCAAGATAGCCGAGTGCCGGCCGCTGAGCAAGACCAAGACCTTCGTAGTGGTGGAGGTTAGGAGATGAAGGGCAACAAGGCCAAGATTCCCCGCTCCATCAATACCGGCACTTACCTGGACTGCGTGGATAACACCGGTGCCAGGACCCTGTTCGTAGTCTCGGTGAAGAAGTACCGGGGGGTCAAGAACCGTCAGCCATGCGCCGGGATCGGCGATATGGTGGTGGTCTCGGTCAAGAAAGGTTCGCCTGAGATGCGCAAGCAGATCTTCAACGCGGTTATCATCCGTCAGAAGAAGGAGTTCCGCCGGCCCGATGGCCTGAGGGTCAAGTTCGAGGATAATGCGGCGGTCATAACCGATGAAGAGGGCGTGCCCAAGGGCTCTGAGGTAAAGGGCCCGGTGGCCAGGGAAGTGGCAGAGCGCTTCGGGAAGATCGCCTCGGCAGCAGCCATGATAGTGTGATCGCTATGACCAGCATACAACCCCGAAAGCAGCGCAAGGCGCGGTTCTCCGCACCCCTGCACCAGCGGCAGAAGTATATGCACTCTCATTTGAGCGAGGAGCTGCGCAAGCAGTACAGTAAGCGCAGCGCCCAGGTCAAGGTCGGCGACACCGTCAAGGTGATGCGCGGAGATCAGGCCGGGGTAGAGGGAGAAGTGCAGAACGTGGACCTGAAGAGGTGCACCATCAAGGTGGCCGGTGTCAGCAATTTCAAGGCTGACGGCTCAGAGGTGCCCAGACCGATTCATCCGTCCAACGTCATGATCACCAAGCTCGACCTGGAAGACCCAGAGCGGGAAAAGATCTTCACCAGGTGATTCTCAGTGAGCGGACATCAAAAGAGGGTAACCATCCCCAAGAGCTGGCCTATTGCCAGGAAGACGTCCAAGTGGGTGGCCAAGCTCAGTCCTGGGCCCCACTCGGCCAAGTGGAGCATGCCGTTGCTCCTGGTGGCCAGGGATATGCTCAAGCTGGCAGACAATGCCAGAGAAGTCAAGCGCATCCTGTACGAGGGACAGGTCCTGGTGAACGGAAAGCCCCGACGGGACGAGAAGTTCCCGGTGGGCATATTCGACGTGATCTCAGTGCCTGCTCTGAACAAGCAGTGGCGGATGCTCAAGAACACCCGTGGCCAGTTCACAATGGTCTTCATCGGCGGGGAGAAGGCATCCCGGCTGGTTCGGATCGATAATAAGACCCTGCTGAAGGGCGGCAAGCTCCAGCTCAATCTGAGCGACGGCACCAACCTCCTGGCGGAGGGCGAGTACCACACCGGCGACTCGCTGGTCCTCTCCTTGGGCGAGGCTCAGATTGAGGACGTCATCAGTCTCCAGCCTGGCCACACTGCCATGGTGGTCGGCGGGTCTCATACCGGTCAGGTGGGCCAGATCAAGGAGATCCTGGTGACCAAGAGCTCCATGCCAAACCGGGTCATAATATCCGGCGAGCAGGACTTCGAGACGATTATCGACTACGTCTACATGGTGGGCAAGCAGTCGCCCATATTCGACCTGGGTGACCTGAGATGAACGCCATGCTGGAGCCCCGGATCGACAAGGTGGTCGTCCATATAGGCGTGGGAGAGAGCGGTCAGCGCCTGGTCAACGCCGAGACCATCCTCACCCAGATAACAAAGCAGACCCCTGTTCGGTCCCTGGCAAAAAAGACTCTGCCCAACTTCGGGATAAAGAAGCGCGAGCCCATTGGCATCAAGCTGACCCTGCGCGGCAAGACTGCAGAGGAGTTCCTGCAGACCGCTTTCAAGGCTGCGGGAAACGTCATCAAGCAGACCCAGTTCGACCAGAGCGGCAACTTTGCCTTCGGCATTGAGGAGCACACGGACTTTCCAGGGATGAAGTATGAGCCGGACATCGGCATATTCGGGATGGACGTGGCAGTATCCCTGAAACGACCTGGATACAGGATATCCAGGAGGAGGGTGGCCCGCAGAAAGCTGCCATCCGTTCAGCGGATCGACCGTGATGAGGCTTTAGCTTACGTCCAGAAGACGTTCGGCGTCCAGATCGTGGAGGCGGCATGAAGAAGAGAGCCTTTGGTAGAGGCGCCAACCAGTGCAGGCGCTGCGGCAGAAAGCCAGGCCTGATCAGAAAATATGGAATATACCTCTGCAGGCAGTGCTTCAGAGAGATTGCCCGGGAGATGGGCTTCGAGAAATACTCTTAGGTGAGGTTTATGTTACTGGATCCGCTCGCTGATGCGATGTCCACGATCAAGAATGCAGAAGACGTCGGCAAGGCCGAGTGCGTCATCAAGCCAGCGTCCAAGCTCATCGGCATGACTTTGAAGGTCATGGCCGATCTCGGGTACATCGGAGAGTTCGAGTTCGTCGACGATGGTAAGTCCGGAATGTTCAGGGTCAAGCTCCTGGGCAGGATCAACCGCTGTGGTGTGATCAAGCCCCGGTTTGCCTCTCGGGTCGCCGAACTGGAGAAGTGGGAGAAGCGTTTTCTCCCGGCTAGGAACTTCGGGGTGCTGATACTAAGCACCAGCCAGGGGGTTATCCCACACACCGATGCCAGGGCGCGAGGTGTTGGTGGGCATCTGCTGGCCTATGTATATTAGGTGGTCTCATGGTCAAAGAGGTGGAACGGAGGGTCAAGGTCCCTGAGGGTGTCGCCCTCACGGTGGAGGGCAAAAAGGTCACCGTCAAGGGTGCCAAGGGCGAGCTCTCCCGAGACCTGGTCTTCCCCGGAGTCGAGATCCGAAAAGAGGACTCCGAGCTGGTGGTGACCTCCCATATAGACAGAAAGCAGCAGAGGGCCGTCATAGGTACGCTGGCTGCGCATGTCGAGAACATGATCAAGGGTGTCACCGATGGCTTTGAGTACAGGATGAAGGTGGTCTATTCCCACTTCCCCATCCAGCTCAAGGCAACGGATAAAGAAGTGATAATCAACAACTTCCTGGGTGAGAGAAAGTCCCGCACAGCCAAGATAAACGGCAGCGCCAAGGTGGAGCTGGGCAAGGACGAGGTATTCATCCGGGGGATAGACAAGGAGAGCGTGGGCCAGACCATGGCCAATATCGAGCAAGCCACCAGGGTCCGGGGATTCGATGTCAGGATCTTCCAGGATGGGATATACCTGGTGGACAAGAGGTGACCATCATGGAGAGATTGCTCAAGGTGAGGGCCAGGCAGAAGGCCAAGAAGCCGGCCTTCCGGCGCCATGACTCCCACAAGAAAGCAAGGCTTGGCGACAGCTGGCGCAAGCCCCGGGGCCTGCACAACAAGCTCCGCCAGCAGGTCTCAGCCAAAGGCGCCCTGGTGCGGCCGGGTTACGGCAGCCCACAGGCAGTACGCGGGTATCACCCAAGCGGATTTCCGGAGCTGCTCGTGCACTGCCTGGGCGACCTGAAAGGGGCCGAAGGGCACGCAGTTCGCATCGCCGGCACCGTCGGCATGCGAAAGAGGGTGAAGATCGAGGCTGCTGCCCGCGAGATGAAGTTGAAGATACTCAACGCCAAGACGGGAGGCAAGAAGAATGCCTGACTTCTCCACTCAGAAAAGGCTCGCTGCCAGCGAGCTTGGTGTGGGCAAGAGCAGGGTCTGGGTCAATCCCGATCCTGAGGTGGCAGGCGACCTCACCGACGCCATAACCCGGGACGATATCAGGGCCCAGATCGAAGCCGGCAACATCAAGGCAAAGCCAAAGAAAGGCAACAGCAGGGCCAGATACCGGGCACGGGCAGCCAAGCGGGCCTACGGTCACTGCAAGGGGCCAGGTCACAGGAAAGGCTGCAAAGGCGCCAGGAACCCTGGAAAGGATCAATGGATGTCCAAGATCAGGGCTTTGCGCCGCAAGCTGCGGGAGATGAGGGATGGTGGTGCCATTGACCGGCATTCCTACCGGATGCTTTACCGCAAAGCCAAGGGTGGAGAGTACCGCAGCACCGCCCATCTGAGCGCGTACGTCAAGGCCAAAGGCCTCATCAGGAGTGAATGAGTCCATGGCGACAGGACCTAGATACAAAGTGCCCTTCCGAAGGCGGAGAGAGGGCAAGACCAACTATCACGTCAGATACAGGCTTATTCTGTCCAAGACGCCCCGGGTGGTGATCCGGAAGAGCAACGCAAACGTCACCATCCAGCTGGTCGTGGCGGAACTGGGCGGGGATAAGACCCTCCTGACAGTTACCTCCCAGGAGCTCCGGGATCTGGGATTCTCCCACAATACCGGCAACCTGCCAGCGGCCTACCTCACCGGCCTGCTCTTCGGAAAGAAGATGCTGGCACTGGGCCAGGAAAACGGCGTGCTGGACATCGGACTTCACGCCAGCACGAGGGGCGGGCGGATCTACTCGGCCTTGAAGGGCGTGGTGGATGCAGGGGCAGATGTGCCACACAACCCGGAGATATTCCCCTCTGACGAGAGGATCCGGGGCGAGGAGATCAAGGAGTATACCGGCGCTGATGTTGTGGCTCAGTTCGAGACAGCGCGCGAGAACATATTGAGGTGATGGGATGAAGAAGCAGCGGTATGAGGCCGAGGAGTGGATCCCCCGCACGAGGCTGGGTAAGCTGGTCTATGAAGGGCAGGTTACCACTTTCGACGAGGCCATGGGATCTGGTCTCCCAATAAAAGAGCCACAGATCATCGATATGCTCATCCCGGGCCTGGAGGACGAGGTGCTGGACATCAACATGGTCCAGAGGATGACCGACTCCGGCCGCCGGGTCAAGTTCAGGACCACGGTCATTGTCGGCAACAAGGACGGATACTTGGGCCTGGGCCAGGGAAAGGGCGTTCAGGTTGGCGGAGCCATCAAGAAGGGCATCGAAGACGCCAAGCTGAACATGATTAAGATCAAGAGGGGCTGCGGCAGCTGGGAGTGCGGCTGCGGCCAGGTGCACACCGTTCCCTTCGAGGTGCTGGGGGAGTCCGGATCGGTCCGGATCTTCCTGATCCCGGCGCCCAGGGGACTCGGCCTGGCGGCAGGCGACACAGCCAGGAAGGTAATGGAGATGGCCGGGATCCGGGACGTATGGACCAGGACGGAAGGCTCCACCAGGACAACCCTGAATTTCGCCAAGGCCACCTATAACGCTCTATGTAGCACGGTCACTGTGAGGTCTTGACGATGTATGCCATAATCAGGCTCCGGGGCGGTGTAAACACCAAGCCGGATATCAAGGATACCCTGAGCATGCTGCATCTGGACAGGATCAATCACTGCGTCGTGGTGAGGGAGGACGAACACTACCGTGGGATGATCCAGGTAGTGAAGGACTTCGTTGCCTGGGGCCAGGTGGATGCCGATCTCGTGGCCATGCTGCTGGAGAAGCGGGGAAGACTGAGCGGCAACCGCCGCCTGAGCGACTCTGTCGTCAGCCAGGTCACCCCATACAGGAGCATCAAGGAGCTGGCAGCGGCGGTCACATCCGGGGCTGCGAGCCTCAGGGACTACGGTATCAAGCCGGTATTCCGGCTTCACCCGCCCAGAAAAGGCCACGACGGAATAAAGAAATCCGTGAAGGAAGGTGGCGAACTCGGCTACCACGACACCATAGCCGATCTTATCGTCAAGATGAGGTAGTATCATGGTCAAAGAGCACACCAAGAAGGGCCGTGGTCACAGGACCTATCACGGAAAGCACAAGAACCAGAGGGGCGGAGGCTCCAGAGGCGGCCGGGGCAATGCGGGGAACTGCAAGCATCACTGGGTCCGCTCCATCATGCGCGGAGACCAGATGGGCAGTCACGGTTTCACGATTCATGGCTGCCGTGAGGAGCTGGATACCGTCAATGTCGGCATGCTGGACCAGATGGTCAGCCCTGAAGGCAAGGTGGAGCTTAACGGGGTCAAGGTTCTGGGGCGGGGCAGGGTAACCCGCCGGCTCGCTGTCAGCGCTTCTGCCTTCTCTGGCTCTGCCAAGAGCAAGATCGAAGCAGCCGGCGGTGAAGTAGTGGTACTATGAACCAGCAAAGCTTCTTCTACGCCATCGAGCCCTATGTGAGGAGGCTTCCCGCAGTGGTGCGGCCGACCGGCCACGTCCACTTCAAGAGGAAGTTGACATGGACCCTCGGGGTCCTCCTCCTATATTTCGTCTTATCCAACATACCTCTATTCGGCCTGTCGAAGGAATCCATCGATATCTTCGGCATGTACCGGGCATTCTTCGCCGGATCTTTCGGCTCTTTGGTGCTCCTGGGCATCGGCCCTATAGTCACCGCGTCCATCGTGCTTCAGCTGCTGGTGGGTGCCGATATAATCAAGCTCAACCTGCGTGACCCGCGTGACCAGGCTGTCTTTCAGGGGACGCAAAAAGCCCTGGTATTCGTGATGATCGCAGTCGAGGCCCTTCCCCAGGTATTCGGCGGCTACCTCCTCCCGGATCTGAACCTGGCCAACATGCTGGGCGTCTCCCCTGGCATGATTACCATGCTGATATTCCTTCAGGTCTGTGTGGGCGGCGTCCTGATCCTGTATATGGATGAGGTTGTCTCCAAATGGGGTATCGGATCTGGAGTGGGCCTGTTCATCGTGGCTGGAGTCAGCCAGCAACTGATCACCGGGCTGTTCAACTGGGCCCGTGGCGACGAGGGACTGCCCATAGGCATAATCCCCAAGTGGTTCTTCATAATCAAGGAGAACCTGATCGGTCTGGACACGATATTCACGTCTGAAGGCATCAGGTTCATCTTAGTCACCGGCGGGGTTTTGGCCCTCATCTCAACGATCGCCATAATACTGCTGGTAGTCCTGGTTGAGTCCACACGCATCGAGATCCCCCTTGCCCACAGCCGGGTGAGGGGAGCTCGGGGGCGCTTCCCAGTGAAGCTCGTTTACGCCAGCGTCCTTCCAATGATCCTGGTCAGGGCGCTTCAGGCCAACATCGAGATGCTTGGGTCGCTGTTGACTGCAAAACTGGGCGAGGTGACCACTGCCACAACAACGGTTGAAGGAGTGCGGACGGTCTACACCGCATACCAGTCCTGGCTTGGGACCTTCATCTCCGAGGCCAAGTTCAACGATGTCACTGGAGCAGCCATAAGCGCCACTTCACCTCAACCAATTTCGGGCATGATGTACTACCTCTCTCCTCTCAACGGTCCGAGCGACTGGATACCTTCCATGGTATCCCAATCCAATCCGGGGATGGTGGAGCTGGGGTTAAGTCCGATCGCCGGCTGGCAGATCGGGCTTCATGTGCTGATAGATGCCGCATTTCTGATCGTTGGAGGCATAATATTCGCCATATTCTGGATCGAGACGACCGGCATGGGAGCCAAGTCTGTGGCAGCCAAGATCCATGCATCCGGCCTTCAGATCCCCGGCTACCGCAGAAATCCGGCAAGCATCGAGCGGCTGATGGATCGGTATATCCCGAAGGTGACGGTGATTGGCGGCGTCATAATCGGGCTGCTGACCGTCGTGGCAAGCCTTCTGGGAACCCTGGGAGGTGCGGGAGGAACCGGTCTGCTGCTTACAGTCTCCATCATGTATCGGCTCTATGAGCAGATCGCCAGCGAGCAGATACAGGAGATGTACCCGATGATGCAGCGCATATTCGGAGAGAGCGCATGAACTCCAAGCTGAGCGAGTCCGTGGAGAACCTGGCACTGGGATTGGGCCTTGCACTTACCGTGGGGATAATGGTGAGCGCGGAGTTCAGGGACACCATAGGGGCTTTTATGGAGCCCCTGCTCGGCTGGCTTCCCGCCACCCTCCCCTTCTCAATGGTGATCTTCGTGCTGGCGGCCATAACCGGCCTCTACGCCACCCTGATCCAGAAGTACACGATGGATTGGGAGTTCCTGCGCGAGCAGCAGGTCCGGATGAAGTCATTCCAGGGGGAGATGCGGGCAGCTCAGCTTGCCGGAGACCAGGCCAGGGTTCAGCATCTGCAGCGTCAGCAGCTGGAGATGATGGGAGATCAGGGCAAGATGATGAAGATGCAGTTCAAGCCGATGGCCTACATCGGCATCGTCTCGATACCCCTGTTCATGTGGCTATACCTGTACATCCACAACAACACAATCATGATGACGTTTCCCTTCTGGGGGGAGCAGTCCATAAACAACGTTGTGCTTGGGCCGATTCTCTACTGGTTCTACTGGTACTTCGTCTGCTCAATCCCGGTCTCTCAGTTCATCAGAAAGGCGCTGGATATCGGCGGTATGGAATGATAATCACTATCAGTGGTCCTCCTGGATCCGGGACCAGCACTCTCGCCAGGGCGCTTGCGGCAGAGCTGGGCCTTCGCTACGTGAACTCGGGCGAGATCTTCCGCCGGATGGCCACGGAGAAGGGCATCACCCTAAAGGAGCTTGGCAGACTTGCCGAGAAGGGGCCGGAGGTCGATTATCTCATCGACGACGCCCAGAGGGAGCTGGCGAGGGAGGGTGGCGGGATATTCGAAGGCCGGCTCTCCGGCCACGTCCTCGAGGCCGACTTAAAGATCATGCTCAAGACCGATCTGCGGGTGCGGGCGGAGCGGATAGCCAGGCGGGAGAACAAGCTCTTCGAGGATTCGCTCGCAGAGTCGCGGTCCAGGGAGGAGTGCGAGGCCCGCCGGTACAAGAAGTACTACAACATCGATATGGACGACTGTACCGTTTACGATCTGGTCATAGATACCGATCGCTGGAACGAGCAGGGCACGCTGGCCATCAGTCTTTCGGCCGTGCGCTGCTTGGAGGAGGGGGGCCTTAGCCGGGGGGCTCGCCGAAGCAGCAGTTCCCAGTGGGCCTGAGATCCCGTATTGCTGAGAGCGGCATGAAGTCAGATGACAGTTCTTCGGCCATACTTCCATCCCAGCGGGTCAGGTCGGTTCTGGTCCGCAAGAAGGGCCATACCGATCCCTCTTACGGGACCGAGCCTGAGAAGAGGAGCATGGAGCGGCATCTGCGTCTGGGGGCCATAAACCTGGACAAGACCTCGGGGCCAACCAGCCATGAGGTTGTGGCCTGGGTCAAGCGCATCCTGGAGGTGGAGAAAGCCGGGCACAGCGGAACGCTCGATCCCCGGGTGACCGGTGTGCTGCCGGTTCTTCTGGGGGATGCCACGCGCGTGATGGATACACTGCTTACCGCCGGCAAGGAGTACATCTGCCTCATGCGCGTGCACGGGGCCGTCCCCCGCAAGAGGGTCCTTGAGGTCTGTCAGCAGTTCACTGGGGAGATATATCAGAGACCGCCACTGAAATCGAGCGTGGCGAAGGTTTTGCGCACGAGGAAGATATATTATCTGCAGGTGCTGGAGATCGACGGCCCAAGGGTTCTGATGCGGGTAGGATGCGAGGCAGGGACCTACATCCGCAAGCTGTGTTTCGATATGGGTCTGGTTTTTGGCACCGGCGCAAATATGGAGGAGCTGCGCCGGACGAGGGCTGGCCCTTTTAGCGAGGACGAGGGATTGGTGACACTGCACCAGCTCAAGGACGCCTATCTCGCCTGGCGGGAGGGCGGGGATGAGGGCGCTTTGCGCCAGGCGGTATTTCCAGTTGAGAGAGCCATCTCCCATCTGCCCCGTCTGGTCATAGCCGACAGCGCAGTTGACGCCATATGCCACGGCTCTCCCCTGGCCGCGCCAGGCCTGCTGAGCCTGGAAACAGATATAAATCAGGGCGATGTCGTGGCCATGTACACCCTTAAGGGTGAGGCTGTGGCTGTTGGAAAGGCAGCTATGGATAGCGGTCATATGCATCAGGCCCGACAAGGGCTGGTGGTCTCGACCGAAAGGGTCATAATGGAGACGGGCATCTATCCCAGGCGCTGGAAGATGCAGCCTGGTCAGTACAGGCGATAGTGCCGAGGTCGTCTAGCGGTAGGGCGCCAGCCTGGAGAGATCTCCTGGAAAGCTGGTGACTCGAAAGGGTCTCGTGAGTTCGAATCTCACCCTCGGCGTAATTTTACCTGCAATCTTTTGTATAAGATTGCGATTCTAGCAAAGACCGTCTGGTCATAGCAATTCTATCAGAGGTCAGGAATTGCGCGAAATAGTTGAGCCTAAGTGGCGGAGAGCAAGAACGCAACCTTAACATGAGGGGTGCAGGGGTCATTTGCTACTATTTTCCGACATAACAATTTACAAATCTTAACTCTGCAAGATTGGGGAATAGTCATCCCAAACATAGCCTCATGCTATCGGTGACCTGAGAACTATATTCCCCACATTTGGGGAATATGTGACTCTCAAATCGAAACCCATTGGCTGTCACAACTATCTATTCCCCACATGATGCGGCGTTAAGGTTACAAAGCTTAGAACTTAAAAAGGATCATTATATTATCGGTCACATGTAATTCATTAAGGAAATATGACCTCACTCATCAGTCCTCATAATGGGGATTCGGTACAGCGATCCTCAGCTTGTCTTGGCTCTATTTTTCCGCCCAGCTCTATTTTGCCGCGGTTTTTGTCAGCTACCATAAAGACCTTATCAGGGTGCCCAGGAGCAGACAGAGATGAAGGGTGAGCAAGCCCAGGTGGTCGAGCTTCACAGAGCAGGACAGCCGCGTGCCGCAGAAGATGAGGTGTAGCAAGGCCACTTGTAGCTCTGCTGGAGCCAGCGCGAGTTATGAGCGCCATCCTCGCACTTTACTGGAATAAAGACGGGAAGATAAGGATAAGTACGAGGGAAAGCGGAAGTCTGCGGAGGTAGGACCCTGTAGCATCAGGGTGCACCTTCTTTCGTGATTGGTTTTCGCAGCATCACAATATCTTCATCCAACCCTTGGCGGAAAATCTCGACTCTGGACAATACTGTCATAAGGTTTTCTGCATATATAGGCTTGATCCTAAATGGAAATAAACTCGGGCTATCAAGTAATTCCCTCAATGGTGCCGACCCGCTGACCCGAGCATGAAGATCAGTCTCAATCAGCCAAGATATCAAGCGGGGGTCATCAATGTAAAGCGTCTTTCCGGCGGTGTAGATCCCCTTTGAATTGGATTCCTGAAGCACGCCCCAGTCTAGATAAGAACGTAACACTCGGCGGGCTGAGCGGGAGACCGTCTCCCTCTCGCCATATTGCTCCCGGATACGGCGCTGCACATGAGCGGCAGCTGCACAATCTTGAAGTCTCAATAGTCGACCCACCTGAAAAGCTACACTAGACCAGAACGGATAAACAGCCATTGCCATGCCCCAATGTATGATCAGATGATCTGATCGCGGAAGACGTTTTAAATATTCAAGCCCTTCGTCACGCATTTCCTCAAGATCGGTCGGAACAGTTATCCACGTTTTCAGGAGAATTGTGATGACCTTTTCACGATTACTGCGCTTGGCTTGGCTACCCACAGAGACTTTGTCTTTTAGAAGCTCCTGCAAAGCCTCTCTAACCATAGCTTCGTCATTTCCAGCTAGGGCCAAATTGGCGGTTTGTTCAAACCATTCCATCCGCACTCGCTGATTGAATCCGATCTGATCTGTTCGTCTTATCATTGGCCCATCCTCTCTATCCGAACAAGGGGGACAATGAGTTCTTCGATAGATATGCCCCCATGACTTACAGTATGCTGTCTCTCCTGGACAAATGCTCGTCTAGCCGGAGCCATAAGTGCTAGGTAATCGTCCGGGAGGCCGATGGGGTCCCATTCCAATGCGGAAGGAAAGTGTTCCTTCACCCTACTGCGGAGGGCTTGATTAGAGTAGATTCGTACTCGTTCACCGCGAAAGTCTGCCACGGCTCCCTCTGCAGGGCGGCCACAGCCTTCTGCCTCGATGTTGCCGTGGTCAGAAGTCAGATAGACTTGGAATCCATTATCCAGAAGCAGATTGAAGAGGTTACTTAAATTTGGTTGTCTGGCCCACTGGCCGACCTGATTGTGCATGCCAGCAATGCCCAGTTCCATTCCATGCATGATCCTATCGACTTTGTCCACGACCAATCCAGCAATCCTTGTCTTAGGATGAGATACTGCTTCTGATACGGAATCTAAACTGCCATCGCCCAGACCCTTGATGAACACGATTTCGTTTGACTTTAAGCCATAGTCCGACCAGAACTGCCTCCATAGTGAAGCCTCTTTGTCCGTGGTCTGGATGCTGCTTGGGAAAAATATGGGGGCTTTGCCAGCAAAGAGGGCCTGGCGTGAAACGGATGTGAGCGACGGAATCCAAGCGAAGACCGCTTGTTCTCGGAAACGAAAGCTTGAATGGCACGAGGAGATGGAGTTTCGGACCACCAGCCATTGATCCATGGAAAGGCCATCCACCACGATCAATGCCATCTTAGCATAGCGGTCGCCGTCCATCTGACGAGACAGAAATCGGGGCACGTGGTGTAACATCACAGGAGGCATTGGCGGCAGATTGGCCAGCCCGGAGTAGCGATTGAGGAGCCAGTCTGTAAAACGTGCATCTACCTGTGACTGCAGATTTCTGGCTTGCTCAATTAGGTCTCGAAAAATGCCCTCAGCTTGCTCATTGATAAGCAGAACCAGTTCCGCCCATCCTCGTGCAAAGTGCAGCCAATCTTTATATTTTGCATCTTCGACCGGAATGGATGCCTTTAGACTCTCGATGAGTTTTTCCAGGCGACGTGATTTATCTTCGATAGAATAGGTTCGAATCCCTATGCCGGCCCAAGTTTTGGACAATATGTCAGAGTGCTTATGAGATACTGGATGTATAAGTCCTTCTACAAAGAGGTTGTCTATGTAGACACGAACGTCATCGTGATCGAAGGGCAGATCAGCAGGTCCTTCAAAGGCCAAACTATAGGATGTATTGTCTTCACCAACCAGGGGCGTTCTTTCGGCAGCCTCGCGGTCGAGGAAGATCGGCCATCGCTCTTGCAGGAATGCAAAGAAAGCCTCTCGATCTGTAACCAGTGCATCGAGCGGCCAGTCGTCGAATTGAGCGCATTGATGCAGGAGCTGGATGAATCGTTCATCCAGCACCTCAGGGATATTCTGGCCTGCATAGTGGCGTCGCAGCAACACCAAAAGAAGTTCCGATGGCTGCTTGATCAGCTCAGGTGCGATTTTATAGACGTGCCTAAGTATGAACTCCTTGGTGGCATTGTCGCCCAAAGGGCCCGGAGCATTCATTCTCTGAGCCTCATATAGAGCATCGAGATCTTCTCGATCCAATGCGGACACGACCGGATAGCTGAGGTTTGGAAAGATATCGCCCAAACTGAACGATACTCTGCGGCCAGCTTGCAGTAAATCGAAGGGGACTCCACTTAGGTCGTTGGTTTGAGAGTGCAATACGGCACATTGGTCGATATGCTCGCCTCGGTCCCAGCGAGTTCGAAATTTCGATTCATAAGCATAGCGGAATGCAATATGGTCTTCAAAAGGTATGAGTTCAAATCCCCTTTCACGGACCGCTTCAAGAATACCTTCTTCGAACAAAAGCGCGTCGGGATCAACTACGATAGTAAGCCGAGCGATACCAGTGGGGAACTCCTTCAGGATTTCATCACGCCAGGTATTCATGCCCATCGCCATTCGCCTATTATTACAAGCTTTTCGAAGTGCATAGGGACCATATACCTGTTAAACTACCCATCATTTCCGCTTTTTGGCTCTAAACCGATCTCTATGCTTTTCCCATATGGCATCTATATCTATTCCACCTAGCATGGCTGACTGGAGCTGCTCCAATGCCTTTTTGCTGTAACCTTTGAATATTGAAGATTTTCTTCGCAATATTTTGAAACATTCTGGATCTTTTTGAATATTCAACTCAAATATCAGAGCGCTTGTTCTTGGTCCAGATATACCTAGCTTCTCGGCAATATCATCCCTGCCAAGGTTGTACTTGTCCCAGATGTTGATTTCTTGTTTGATCAATGTTCCAATGACTGGCTCGTTGTCTTTGGCAATACGAACAGCAATGTCAGCATCTTTCTTGATACGAAGGAAAATAGGGATCCCGTCTCCCTGGGTATCAAGTTTGAGCTGAGCAACTTCAGGAAGTATGATACTCCAGTCATCTCCTTGCCGCCTTCTGCTTATAGCTTTTCGCAATTCACTTTCAGTTACTCGCTCCGCGTTTTCGCGAGTAGCAGTTGCCATAGCTAGAATAGGCCTCAATCTGGCTGCTGCTTGGATTCCTTTGCGACTCCCTGCCTGTAGTAGTTCGTCGACTTGGCTCAATTCGCTGTCTATCAGCACTTTTAGATCTTTCGGCGGTCGCGTCGAAATTGGCAGAACTCGTTTCGGTATACAATCAGCAAGCCTCTCCGTGAAGACCAATTGCAGCAAATCATCAAATAATGTGACCGCCGCTTGGGCCTGTAGATAAAGAAGATCTTCAGATACCTCTTGATAATAGTGAATGGCAATGTCTCGGTGAGCATCAAGAATCGACAAAGTAGCGCGCTCATCAGGAGAGATCACTTTAATTTCGTTCTGGGCGATTTCCAAGCACTTATCGAAACCATAGGAGTATTTCTCCCCCTTTGCATGAACTGTTCCCGTCTTGTCCTTGATAATTGCCTTCAAAAGCATCTCGAAGGCATGATGCAAGAGGATCAGGACGCTTTCGGAGCGCCCTTGCTCATGTGGTCGATTGAACAGTTCGATTCCAAGCACCAAGGAGTTAACGGCTCGCTTCTTAAGCTCTGCAACATCCCTTTTGGCTCTTGGCATTTTTTATTCCTTTCCGGAACGTGTGAGCGCCTGGTCATACCACATGAGGAGTTTTGGGTCTTCCTGCAGAACGTTCTCAGGAATCTTGCGGGCCACAGAGATGATGGTATCGTAGTCTCGCTCCTGCCATGCTTTCTTGAAGCCAGCGCGGACGGCCTCGAGGCGGAAGACTTTTAGACGCTTCTGGCCTGCCATCCGGTACTCATCAAACTCCTTGAGCAGCGACCTCTCCCGCAGCTTCTCCAGATCCCCTGCCTGGTTAGGATCGGGCACATACCAGCGATCTTTGCCTTTGGCTCGCAGGCGTTCATCATCTTTGGGCAAGTTGCGAAGGTCCTTGAAGTTAGTAGATAAGTAGCTGTGAATGCGGTGTGGCACCTCGCCCTTGCCATCGTAGCGCAAGAAGTTTTGTGCGAGCAGTTCGGATAACTCCAATGGCTTCTCATTTTTTTGCCAGCCTCCACCAATTTCCTTGAGGAATTGCGGGTGAAGTTCCTGAAAGGTCTGGGGCTTCTTGAGGAGCTGCTGTTTGAGCCAAAGGATGGCCGAGGATTCATCTGTAACTGATAGCTTAAGCTGTAGAACATCTTTAGTTGTCATGCGCTTTTTGTCGTACTCAGCCACCTGTTCGGAAAGGAAGTACATATTATCACGTTCAGCGAATCTCTGGACAAGCCCTTCGTAAAACTCTGCAGCGGATAGCGGAACTGTTACACCGCGCTGAACGTGGAAAGCTACCATGCAATCGAAGAGCAGGAAATTTTGACGCTCGGCGATTACTTCGACGTCGTCTTTATCGGATACAAAGACTGGAAGCTGCCTTAAATGAGTGCGGATAAAGTCCCAGACACCTTCTTCGGTACCTGCTTCAAGATTGAAACGGTCTTCAAGACCGCCATTGGGCTTGTAGGCCGAGATTATGAGGTCTTGCTTAACAGCCGTAGGAGTCATTACTGCCTTAAACGAGTGCTGCTTCTTATCGAGTGAAGCCACATTGGCTACAACAAAACCGCTTTGTTCTAGAGCAGATTGGATTGCATTCCACACAGAGGCCTTTGTATTGGAAAATTCTACGGTCAACCATCGCCCAGGCTTTAAGATGCGGTAGTATTCCGAAAAGCTCTTTTCCATAAGATCACGATACTTATCAATATCCTTCCCCTGTGATACGCTAACTATGGCTTCATGCTCTTGGTTAGTAACAACTCCGAGTAATCCCTCCCAAAAGAAATTCAATTCTGAATAATCGAAGTTATGACCAAACGGAGGATCTGTAAAAATGTAATCGACAGTTGAATCTGGTATTTGATTTAGGTGCCCTGCATCTTGCGTACTGATTATGTGGCCACCTATGGGATCAACGGGAGGCGTCAGGCTATCTGCAATAGTTGCTGCGTTTCTCAGAAACGTCTTCAATACATGTGGAGGCGTAATTAATGAGCTTATATACAGAGTGCCAGACAACGGACCGCCTCCTTTTCGATCTGCACGAAACCGACGCATCCTTGATGCGTATGGAAGCGAAGCAGTTAGGGCAAAAAGCAGCATCTGACGTATATTACTGTCAGGATATTTCTGTACTTCTTTTAATAGAGCTGCCACAAATAGGTGCTCACGATGGGTAAAAAAATGATGTAAGTGAGTTATTCCAATTGGAATATTCCGTTGTGTTTCCTTACCCTCGATTAGAGCTATTGCCGGTAACCCTACAGTAGCAAGCAGCCTCTCAGCCGTAGCTAATTTCTCTCTATCTTGCTCATCGGGAAACTTCTCATATCTTGTTGATCCGACGCTATAGTTGATCAGAACCGGTTCAATGCGTAGTTGTTGGATGGTCTTTTTAAGAATTGTATCGTAGAATGCAGTATTCACCGACTCCCATTTTGATTCTGGAACTACCGCCTTGCAGTTAGGACATTTAATATCTGACCTGAGAGAGTCGCTTTTCTCGTCTACGAGCACTTCGTAAAGCGTAATTTCAGTTGTACATTCAGGACATCTAACGACATCAGAATAGAGAGTGAACTCAATGCTACCTTGTGTATTATAATTATTTGCATATTGTCTGTGTCCTACATTTTTTCTGTCACGAACCTTCCATCCTGAATGGTGGGTTGAATAGAGATACCCAAACTCTTTTTCAACGACTGCACAAACTGCCTTAAATGCCTTTTGAAACTCGGTCCGATCAACAGGTCTAAGCAGGTTACTTGCGATGAATGTTGCAACAGGTGAAAGATCCGCGAGAATTGCCCATCGCTGTCCCTCTAAAGTTCTTCGGGCAAACGTCATTTGATCTTTTCGGGATTCTCTGCATAAGGCAGCCGCTACACCCGTCATCCCTGTTCCGCAAAATCCATCAAATACCAAGTCCCCTGGCTCTGTATAATGGAGGATGTACCTCATGATGGCCTTGTGCGGAACCTTGGTGTGGTAAGAATGTGCATTATATATTGGGTCGTTCTTTCCTTCACTCACATCTGCTGCAAAAGGCTCACGGCTGTAGGGCTTTGTCGGGTCATATGTCTTGCCATAGTATTTTATAAAGTCAGCAATAAACGGATTCGGACAGGCGGTATAATATGGGGGGTCTGACAGCGCCAGGATATCCTCATCTGAGCCGATGGGGAATCCTTCTATCTTCCGGAATTCCGGATCCTTCAGCTTCTCCCTCAGAATGCCAAGGAAATGCTCTCGACGGGCATTATCGTCCGGGAAGCTCATGCCCAGGCATTCTACCGGCCCTTGTGGTTTTGCCGTCCCCAATTGGATTTTGCTGTTGCCTTCGATGCGTTTATGCTTCTTCATGGGTTTCCTCATTCTTAGCGACCTTAAGAGTCACCAACCATTCTGCTAGGGAGCGAACTTGTGCAGTGTACAAGTCGGCTGGTTGATGGAGTATGTCTGTCCTGCCAGATGATAATGCTCATGAATTACCTCTTCCTTCTGCATTGGCCCTCCAAGAGGAGATAAGGCCAAGCCCGGCCTCAGTGATTACATATTTCTGGTTCGGGTGATTGGGCTCTTCAGGATGGGTCATTTGCACCAGATTTGCCTTAATCAAAGGCTCTAAATGCGTGCGGCGGAAAAAGGTGCGATGAGATACTCCGAGTGTCTTCATGAGGTCAGCCTGGGTTCGTGGCACCTCGCAAAGCGCCAGAATCTTTCGCTGCTGTTCGGTGAACTTGGTCAGTTTTGGAGTGACCAAGCTGACTGCCTCCGACTCAGGTTGGTCAGTGACCAAGTCTCTCGCCATGGGAGGTACTTGGTCACCATGAGCAAACCTCTCTTGGAGATGAGGTGCCAGCTCCCAGCTCATTCTTGGCTCCACAACTGCAAGAAGGATTTGGGTGACCAAGTGGTCCAATATTCTTTCGGCTTCTCCAGAGCCGCGTCCAATCACTGCCTTTGCATCTGTAACGCTGACTGCACCGGCACGGCAGGCATATGCAAAAACGGCAGCTTCTTGCTCGCTGAGCCTAACGCCCAACTGGGCTTGAAATAGCCGTTGCTCCTCGGTTAACAATATCTCTTTGAGCAAAGTGATCTCGAAGGTCTTCTCCCCCTTGTCATTAACGATGCTCGGAGGGACAAATCCCAACTGCTGCCAATTGCCGAAAATTGAACGAACGCCCGTGCCAGCCTGATCGCTCAGCCCGATGCGTCGAAAAGCCGCTACAATAGCAGGATTTCGGACTTCTTTTTCGATCGGGTCCAAGAGCTGATCCATGGTGGCGAAAGCATCTCCCGGATTCCAAAAAACCGTGCGGTCCGAGAATATCTTTATAACCGGCTTTCTAGTTTGGTCGCCAAAATCCTGATGGATTAGCAGGTTAATGGCAGCTTCACGGAAGGATATGTAATCTGGCGGATCATCATGGCGACGCAAGGTTACAACATCTACCGAGAACGGTCTGTCAGCAAGGCGAAAATATTTCTCGACGAGCACTTGCCAGGCCTGGATAATGTTGTCTTCCACGATGACCCTATCGCTCCACCGATGTTCAGGTGACCAATCTTCGAATCTTGCGTCGATGCGCTGGTAATCTACAATGCCACGCGGCAATAAGTGGCGCAATAACCTTGTCTTTCCGAAAAGCAATACTGCAGCGCGTGTGGGTCGAAGCTCTTTATCTGATTCTACCACAAATCCCCATTCATAGAGGAATTCAACATCGTTCAATTCAGCATGCCGTTTTCCTTGTTTGTCCTGAAGTACGCGCCTATACCAAGCCACGGATGAGGGGTCAAAAAAATCTTCTGGATCTATATCGGACAGTACCTCGCTGTCGTAAGTGATACTCCCTGCATCACGAAGGAAGCGCTTGATTTCATCACCAGTACATCGCTCATCTCCACCACCACGTCGGATGTAGGATTCGGTGACGTCGCCATTCAGGTAAATTGGTTTGTCCATGCGACGCACTTCGGGTACATAGAAAACCAACAAGGTCCTTCCTTCATGCTCTAATGTGCTTTCTTGAACTGGAATCGGGCGGTTAAACTTACCAACGGACCGCAAACAACTCAGGAAATCGTTCTGAACCTTGTCTACCTCGATTACCCCTACAATTTTAAAAGATCCCTTGTTGTCCTCGACGCCGAAAACAAGATAGCCTCCCGCAGTATTGGCAAAAGCAGAAACACTTTCATATGCGTCATTCGGTACACCACGCTGGGCTTTTTTAAATTCGATATCATTCCATTCGTACTTCTTGAGCCGAGCTATCAAATCTTCCTGATTCATTTTGCTACTCCAGCACAATTCTCACTTTGCCGGGCTCCTTTCCTTTGGTAAGTCTGTTCAGGTATCCCTCGAACCGTTTCCTCATCTCTTCTGGGGTAGCTGGAGAGCCGCCTGCAAGAAGGGCGTCCTGTAGGTCCCCTATTTTTATCGAGACCTTAGTGAGTCCCGAGAGAATGTCCTTCAATGCCTGAATGAAGTCCTGATCCAGGTCATCCGGTAGGACCTGCTTTCTGATGAAGTCGTCAATCTGTTTGCGCGGTTCGGGTTTGAGGAGGCCCAAGTCCTCTTTGATAGTTGGGTCTTCGAGGTTGGCAAGCAGTGTCTGGGTCCAGCTATCTACCAGATTATTAAGGTCAGTGTCCAAGTGATCCAAAATCGTTGCGGCTGGTGCGGCGGGAGCTTCAGCTCCTGGTCTGAAGTTGCAGTGCGGGCAGACCGGCGAGGCCTCTAGTTCCTGTTCAATGAGAGCAGCGCAGCTCTTCAAACCTTCAAGTCGTTTTTGGAAGTCCGAGAGTTGCTGGCGCGGCATCAGTTCAATGTCGGAGAGCTTCTGAAATTTCTTGAGCCTATCGTCGCTCATGAGCTGGGTCTTGCGCTTATCCTCATTCACACCCAGACGCGCCTTGGCATGCATGGAGAGGTATGAAAGCAAGTAAGCTTTCTTTAGTTCTCTGAGCTTGAACTGAGTCAGCTGACGGAAATTGGCCGCACTCCGCTTTACGGGATCGCTGATCGATGCCAAGACCTCATTTCGAGTCGCCTTCATCTTTTCAATCCATTCGTGGTTTGCAGGCAGGACAGCCTCAGCGGTGGACAAGTACGAGGCGGTCGATCCGAGGTCTGCTATAAGATCCTCAAGCGCTTTAATCTCAGCCAGGGAGGCAAGTCCATCCCGATGGGCAGAGACTTCTGAAGCATCGTAGCGAAAATTCTTCAGTTTGCCGGTCGTTGTGTAAGCCTGTAGAGATTCGAGGAAGTTTTTGGTCGCATCCAGTTTGGAGTAAAGCATCTTTGCCTCATCCTCAGTCAGAAGATTTCGACCCCAGAAGAACAGGCCTGATTGCAAGCTCTGCTGAACAAGCACTACCTGTTCAACGGTCCTTGTGACATACTTCTGAAGTTCCTGCACAGGCTCGTCCTTACCCAGGGTAATTTGTTGGGCAAAGCCTGGCGGAAGTCCGAGCAGTTCGAAGAGCGCCTTGAGGGCCGGAAGGTTCCAATCCTTAGGCCTCTCGATGTGTTTGAACTGCAACAGTTCGTCGATGCTAGTGCCGGCCAGTTGTGGAAGCTCTGTGGCGCTGAATTTCTTGCCCGGAATGGAGAGAACCACCTCGCCAGAGTAGACCAGTGCTGCCAACACCACCACGGCCCATTCAGGCTCAAGCCGGAAGCTCTCTGGTGCCAGATACTCCACGCCCAGGATATTCTGGATCACCTCGGATCGGTTGATTACTTGGCCTTGGCCTTTCTTCTTGAGCATTGAGAGTATGTACTTAGCGTACCTGGATTGAGATGGATCAAGCCTATCTCCGTCAAGAAGCTCCAGGGCATCCAACACCGCAGTGGCCTGCTTTGTGCGATTCGGTCCAGCGATAGCGCGTAAAGCGTCTTGGGCAACTAGTGGCCGGTTCTTTCCAGTGATGAGCACTGAGAAGTATGGATATTCTGGAGCCTGATCCTGAAAGTGTGTGCTTAGGCAGATACCGGCGATGGTGTATACCATGTCACGGAAGTTGATGCGCTCGTGAGGGCTAGAGGCTGAAAGTTCACGAATTGACCTGCCTTTAGCCCAGTCAATCATGGACTTAGAACGCCCCTGGTAGGTAACTTCGAAGGCGTTGGTCATGTTCTTCTGAAGCCATTGAACAAGGTCACGAAGGAAGTATGATGCTTTGGATTCGTAGGTAGATTTGGCATGACCTGAGGCAGTGGATGTGAGATCCAAGGCTGCAGCGTAATTTCGAAGTGACGAGCGGAATTCATCGTCTTTATTTGTCAAACGCAGGAACACCTCGTCTGGCTTTTTCTCGTCTGTGAAACGAGGTGGGTCGAAGGGTTGAATGAAGTAAAGATAGAACTCACGTGGCGGTATCGCTGTGCAACGTTCATTGGCCGAGCCGAAGAATAGGTACCCTTGGCGCATAGCTTTGCGCTCCACCCATTCAAGCTCTCGTTGCCATATATTGTACCCGGTCTTATAAGTCTGGTCGGTGCATTCCATGAGCCGCTTGAGCGCCTCGTAGTAGTAGCGGTCGAGCTGAGATAGATCAAGACTTTCGGCTCTCTTCTCGATCAGTGCATCGAAATCTTCGGTCTTCTTTAGGTCCAGGTAGAACTGACGGTTTTCAAGATTTATGGAGATAAACTGGCCGCTTACTGTTTTGTGGATTTCCCGCAGAACCGTCTCGACCTGAGAGAGAAGGTCATCGGCCGGATCGCCACCCAATCCCTCAATACCTGGCTGAAAGAGGCATAGACTGTCGCGCAGTTCCTCTGCAGTTGCACCGAGTGGAGCATTGATATCCCCAGTCGTGAGCCGGTGAACAGAAAGCGCGCGGATGATCCGCAGGGCCATGGGTCTGTAAGCTGGGCGGGTGAAAACTTGCTGTATGCGTGATTCAAGTACTTGGCTGCAATCGATGACTGCCTTGATGGCTGGGACTGCGCGGAATGACGGATTCTCTTGCAGAATTGTCCAATAGCTGTCATATGCAATGACTCCTGGCCGGTCATCAGGCACATCTTGATCCATCAGCTTCTTCATGGCCAGCGACACCGTCTTGAGCGCTTCACGCTTTTCCACTGCAGTTACTCGCTCAAAGGTGTCGATGTAGTCGGGATGCACAGGGAAGAGGCGCACGAACTCATCCATGCGCTCATTCATATGACCGTAGAACCTAGAAAAGGGGGTCAAGTAATCCTTGATCTTCCCCTGCTGGTCGGCAGTCTTCTTAAGCAATCTCTCTGACACTACGAATTTAATGTCTGTTTTGGCAATGTGAACCTGTTCGAAGCGAGCTCTAATGACTCGCAGAAACTCTTCGCCGACAAAACCAAACCGCGGGCTGTCGAAGATGGCTTCCTGGACACCAGCGATGAAACGGAATCGCAGGTCTTTGCATACCTCGCCGATCTCGCGCAGAAAATTGAGGTCAAGTATCAGCTCCTGGTCTTTGCGCGTTCGCAAGTAATCGAGCAATTCATCCAGCACGAGGAGCAATCCATCGTCGGGATATTCCTGGTGGAAGGCGCTCATCATCTCTTCAAAGGCTGGTTTGTTGCTAGGAGCTTTATCCGCTGAAGGGAAGGAATAGCTCACACCCATGGCCGCTAAGTGTTCTTCGAGTTCGGCTACAATGATGTCACGCAGAGACATTGTCGTAGCACCGATCTCGGTTCGGACTACCTTAAAGCGGCCACTAATCATGACGGCTGCGGCTGCAACTTTTGTGTTGCTCAGATAAGTAGCGAGATCATCATTCTCGGCCAATGCAGAGATAACGGACAAGAGATGCGATTTACCCGTTCCGTAGTTGCCGACAACAAGCAGCCCCTTATTATCCCTGGGTTTGTCGAACTGAAGTTGAGAAATTACGAGGTTGACCAGCTTATCAGCCATCTCTTCGGAGACAACGTAGGTTTTGACAAGTTGGCGGGCAGCCGTTACCTCGTCGGCGTCTCGTAACTGGACAACGGATTCAATTGGCTCAAATTGGATCAAATCTCCATATTTCATAGCATTAATACCTCGTTTTCTGTGGTAATGGTCTTCATGCAAGGGTTTTATGGTTTACTACCAGGAAATCACTTAAAGGATATCGTTTGTATTCTGGATGGCATGGGATCCCATAGACCAAGCAATTGTCTTCTATTGAGCCACTCCATGCAACAACAACAGTCTTATTTCTCGAAAGTCCCTGCAGCAGTCGTAGCGGATCTAGCATGAGCGAAACCTCAAAGAGTACCTCGATATTGTCCAGCAAAACTACATCGCATGCATAATCGTCTACAAGTGCTCCAAGTAGTCGGGGCAAATGCAAAGCTCGCTGGCGTTCGGCTAGGTTTAGCATTCGCCTACACAGTTCAAGATTAACATTGATCAGCGGTGCTGATGTGCGCGCATGAACCTCCTGGAGCGCAGCGGTCTTGCCTCCACAGGGTGGGGCCACTAGCACGATAAGACGGTGGTAAAGCACTAACGCCTGATCGATTCTTTGTATAACTTTATCAGCTATTGGCTTCACCATGAGAAACCTCCTCTTGAATAATCCGTTCTCCAAATTAAATGGTTTGCTTTCTAGGGCCCTCTTTACGATATACAACAGATTATATGTTGTCTTGGATTTATGATGATGAGCGGTTACTAACTCCAATTGAATTTCTGCCATAGGCTCCAATTACCTCTTTATTTCGAAGGGGATGTCCTGGCAGACCCGCGCAGCATATCTTTGCGATGCAAAATCCCTCATACGGGCTCGGTGGGGCAGGTCTTGGTGTCGGGCGATAGAGGGCAGCGGGGACTTCGTGACAGCTCTTATGGATCTGCGTTGGGCCCCTCAGCTATTTATGTACTGAATGCCGGGTAAATGGGGGCAAAGAAAATGTCGATAGAAGATAACAAGGAGATCGTCCGCCGGTTCTTCGAGCTTGGCCCATCCAGCGGAAACATAAGCGCTGCCAGGGAGCTTCTGGCACCGGATTTCACGTTGCACGTCCCTCTGCCGGCTGCGCCAGGCGTCCAGGGAATATGTGATGTGATAACCACCTGCCGGGCCGCTTTCGAGCATCTGAACGTCGATGTGGAGGATATGGTGGCAGAGGGCGACAGGGTGGCAGCTCGCTTCACCGCCAGCGGGATTCATAGAGGGGAATTCATGGGCCTGGATCCTACGGGAAAGCCGATAACCATGACGGGTATCGAGATCTTCCGGATCAGCAATGGAAAGATAGCGGAGCTGTGGGGAGAAGCCAACCTTATGGGATTGATGATGCAGCTGGGGATAATCCCGATGCCATAAAGACAGGGCTAGCTCACAGCTGCTGCAGGCGCTTTTCCGGAGGGGGAATACCAGGTTATAGGAACTGGCGGATAGTGTAAACTGGGGGGGTATAGTTGCATATCCGAGATGAGAGCGCGGGCGATATCGAGTCTCTCAGGCGAGTGAACAGGGAATCTTTTAGCGAAGGCCTTTGGCCAGGCGCCGGAGGCGGATATCGTGGACCTCATAAGGGAGAGCTTCCCCAGGTCTGCTCTATCTCTGGTGGCCGCAGAGGGGGATCTTGTGATCGGGCACATCCTATTTTTCAGTCCCGCCGCTGTCGAGGGCAATCGGCGTCGAGAGGGTATGGGGCTGGCGCCGATGGCTGTTCTGCCCGAGCATCAGCTGCAGGGTGTTGGCTTCCTCCTGATAGAGACTGGGCTTGGGACGCTCCCGGAGATGGGCTGTCCATTTGTCATAATGAATAGACATTTTGGTCATTAGACGTTTTGGCTACTAACCCCGGTTCGACTGAGCCAGCCCATCGCTGCGGCATCGCCTGCCAGTGGGATGGGGTGCCAGACGATGCCTCCATGATCCTGATCCTCGACCAGGTGGCAAGTGAAGGGCGTATTGGGAATTGGCCAGATACAGGGCTGAGTTCGACGAGGCCGTTTGAGGACGACGGATCAGACCCGAGCGATCATGTCGGCCAAACCATTTCTGTTTCGGCTCCAGCCGGAATCGGATCTAACGGGGCGGTCGAAGGCTTCTGAGGTTATATTCGCAAATATTTAAGTCTGTTCTATTATCATTGATGGTGGGAAGAGATCGCATGGCATCTTGTCAATTTGCCGTTTCGGTCTCAGTGAGGATGGTGGATACATGAGCACTTCATACATAATGGCAATTGTGCTGCTATTGGCCGGCGCGTGCTTGCCAGCTGCCGCTCAGATTGGGGCGGGGAGCGAGGATATTTACGCAGATTTTGGATCTGTTATCACCGCAGATCAGCTTTCAAGCGTACTTGAGAGGAATGGCTACGAGGTCCTGAACCGATCTATGGGATCCAACGGCCATGAATATATAGACTGCAGGAACCCCGATGGATACATAGTCAGGTTCGAGCTGGCCAGGGATATGAAGCTGATATTGATGATCTCCTTTTGGGTCCTCAAGGACGACATCAGGTCAGATGACTCCGGCCTGCTCATCTCCCTGGAGAAGGCCAACACCGTCTCATGGTACAATACCTATGCCCTCAACAAGGATGGTACATCGCTCAAGGTGAACTCCTACGTCACCCTATGCGATGGAATGGCTGAGGAAGACCTGATCGATCTCTTCGACACGCAGTGGCGGGATATGAAGAAGTATTATGCTCAGGCAGGACTGGATTACTACACAAAGACAGGAGAGATCACCTGAGCCTATGAGGTGGTCATGAGGCTGCAAAGGCCGGTTCACATGCACTATTTCGGCCAGGTGTTGTCTGAGGTCTGGGGATAGCGTTGACATCAGAACAAATTCGAGGCCGCACGAAAGCAGACTCGATCCGGTCAAGGGTCCCCCTGCCGGCTGGGGGATCCGGGCCGGAAAAACTTGTCTTCAGCCTTCCATGCAGCAGGCCTGATTCGATCGTTTGAGCCATCTGGAATAGCAGTCCAGGAAAAAGTAGGGTTTTGGGCATTAAATTGGCGCAATTAGCCAATATTCTCGCATTAAACATGGAACTGGGCCTTCAAAATGGGTTTATTATTGGAGATAGGATTTTATACTAGGATCAGAGAACTGATAGTCAGTAGACCCGTCCTTTATGCTGGTCCAACATTCCCGGGGTGTTAGATG
This sequence comes from Methanosaeta sp. PtaB.Bin039, assembly GCA_002067795.1. Taxonomy (GTDB): domain Archaea; phylum Halobacteriota; class Methanosarcinia; order Methanotrichales; family Methanotrichaceae; genus MVQI01. Next base: position 37,504 of record MVQI01000029.1, on the reverse strand, counting down.
AAGCCTGCACGCCTCCTATTGATTTTGATTCTTCTGACCGGCGCAACCGGCGCCCAGCTTGAGCCTGATAGATCCAACTTCGATATCATGCTGCATCCGGGGGAGGTGGAGCAGAAAGTGCTGACCCTGACCAATACCGGGGACCTGCCCATATCCGAGATCACCACCACGACGGTGAGCGGCGATGCAAAGGAGTTCATAATCATCGAGAAGCCCAAACTCAAAGGGGGGCTGGAGCCTGGGGAGGACACGGAGATGGCAGTCTTCTTCCTGGTTCCTCCAGAGATAAAGCCCGGTATCTACAACGGTTTCTTCTATCTCATGGACGATATCCCGCCATCAATGCCGCAGGTTATAGACTTCCGCATAACTGTAACCGAGCAGGACAGCTACGGGGTCAGCCTTACAATTGACGACGCCAGATCCGCTTCTAAGAAAGCCAATCCGGATAAGGATGCCGAGTTTGAGTTGCAGGTCAAGAACACCGGACGTTTCAGAGATGTGATCGCTATAGACGTCCTGGATCTGCCGGGCGGGTGGTCGGCTACGGTCCTTGACGATGAGGAGGAGGTTGAGCTGCCATACAAAATCCCCCTCTCATCAGGCTCCAGTCGTACCCTATCATTGAAGATAGAGGTCTCCGAGTCTGCGGGTTCGGGGACGATGACGGTGACTGCCACATCGCTTGGAAACCAGTCCCAGAACTCCTCGGTAGAAGCCCGGCTGAAAGTGGGAATCTCTGTCCGCTCCTACGATGTTGTCATAGACGTTCCGAAGGTGGTGGCGATCAACAGGACCTACGACAGCTCCATCACCGTGCTATTGGAGAGGGACGAGAGGATACGGGTCGAGATGGTCACCGACCCCAGCCTCCTTGTGGTGCCTTCCACCCTATTTCTGCCGCTTAACGAGAAGGAGCCGAAGACGTCCAATTTCTCAGTCACTGCCACAGAGGCGGCCAGCTACGTGCTGGTAGTCCAGATGATCGACTCCATGGGCGTGCCTTTCCCGCCTGAGCTTGTGATCATCCGGGCCATGCCACCCGAGGGGGCGGTGATCGTCACCAGCTCCCGCATAGAGTACAACGCTCTGGCGTCTTTAGCGACCAGGGGCGACATAGTTGTGCCTGTGGTCACTCTGGAGGATGGATTGCTCAACCAGGGGTCTCGCAGAGACCTTTACCCCTACTCCGATGCCATAATCCTTGGAGACGCAACGGTTGTTCCCAATGCCACAGAAGGGGATCTGGCAGCAACCATGAACGTCACCCGCTTGGCCGGAGCTGACCTGGTGGAGACATCCTGGGTATTCGCATCCGAAGGATGGGGCGGCAACGGAACCGATCAGGTGGTGGTCAGCGGGCCTTCTCAGATGGATATTCTGAAGGGTTACCAGGTGGCAAAGGGCCTGGAGGCTCCGCTGGTATTGCTCGACCAGGAGATCTCCGAAAGAGTGCTCGCAATTGTACAGGAGATGAAGGCTCAGGGCCTCTCCAAAGCCGTATTGGCTGGAGGGGTGGACGATAATGCTGCCAGGGCCCTCAGAGACCTGGGAGTGGAGACGGAGGCAGCCTAAATGCCCAGCTTCAAGATCATTTCAACGACTGTAGCGCTGATTGCGCTGCTCCTCTGTTCGACCGCCGTTTCCCAGCCGCTCGAGCGTGGGGTCAAGGCCGGGAATATGGAAGACGTGATTCTCGTGGGAGGCACCGACTGGCATAATGTCGTGGCTGCCACCCCACTGGCCATGGGCCAGCAGGACGATGACGCTACTCAAAAGCCGATGATGATACTGCCCAGAAAGGTCCAGGCTGGTGACAGGATAGGATGGTTGGAGCAGAGCGACATTGAACGGTATGGGGTTCGGGCAATCCTGCACAGCCTGACATCGGTCGGGATCTCGGCAGTGGTGATCAACGGTACCGGCGATATTGTGAAGGAGGCTGTGGATGTGGCCAAGAAAGAGGGGATAGCAGCCTACGTCACCGTCACCCTTAGGGCTGCCGGATCTGATGGACAGCAGATAACCACTGTCCAGTCCCTGATCGAGGAGGGGTTCAGGCAGGGGCGATCGCCCAACCTCATGGTCGACGACCTCTGGTCAATCCCTTCGCCGACGGCAGAGGCCGCAGTCCAGGTCGAGAGACCGCAGCAAGATGGCCTGGCCAGGACAGCCTCCGGATCTCTTGGCGACCTCTTCTGCCCGGTCGATCCGGATGTGAGGGAGGGCCTGTTCAACCAGGTCGAACAGCTCATCGATGAATACGAGGTCAGCGGAGTGATACTCTATGAGTTCGGCTTCCAGGATGAGGGCTTCTGCTTCTGTGATGTCTGCAAAGAGGAGTTCTACAAGGATACCGGGCTTGAGCTGACCAAGGTAGGCACCAGCAGCTACAATTACCAGAAATGGCAGGCCTGGCGGGAGCAGAAAGTGCTGGACCTGGCCAGGGAGGTTAGAAACATCACATCCGACCTGGGACCTGTCAGGATGGGGGTAGCCATAAGAAGCCCGCTTGATCGCAGCCAGGGCTACAACTTTGAGAAGCTGGCAGAGGTCAGCGACCTGACCATAATAAATCCGATCCAGGCTGGTGATATGTCACTGGCAGCCAAGATCACATCCACTCCTGTCTACGTGCGTCTGAGCGACGATTACGTGGAGTACACGATATCCACCCAAAACGTTGAGGGCACAGTCAAGTACATCGAGGACCTTGTGTCCCGCGGCGGTGCTGGGATGGCCTTCGAGTATGATGTGACCCACAGCCCTCTCTGGTCGGAGCTGGAACCGCCCTCCCCCTCAATGGCGTGGACGATCGGCATGTTGGGTGGGAGCACACTTGGCATCGGAGAGGTCTATTGGAACTGCACGAACGGAATAAGAGCCAACAACAGCACGGAGATGGCTGATCAGATCAGTCGGAGATGGGCCTCTTCGCCAGGAGCGGTCCTCTGTCCCGAGAACTACACGGCTGGGCTTCAGGCAGCTTCGATAGGCGCCTACCTGAACTGGCCGGTGCTGTTCACGGCCGGAGGTGACGTCCTGCCCAATGAGACCATCTCGGCTCTAAACCGCCTGGGAGCAACCCAGGTTGTCCTGGCCGGCCCGGTCTCGCCCAATATCAGGGCTGATCTGAAGCAGAGAAACCTCACGCTCATGGATGGTGGGATGGAGTTCCTGCTGGAGGAGATGGCTGGCCGCAACGAGACGGTCGAGTCCATCGTGGTGACCAACTCCCAGGACTTGAGCCTGATTCCGCCACGCCCGGAGAGGGAGTCCAAACGGGCCCTGGCCGGCGGCGTGCTGTTGAGCGTCGAGTTGAGCCCCAGCCGGATACCGTCAGACGAGGCCGGGCAGATCGTCCGGATGAACATAACCGTCACCAATCACAAGGACGAGGCAGCAAAGGAGGTAAGCCTGGCAGATACATTTTATAACGGAAGAATGGTCCGCCTGCCCAGCAGCTACAAGGGCCAGGCCAGGCTGATAGATCCCTCATCCAGCCGGCTAATCTCCCGGGACGGGGCTTTCTGGAACGGGACTTTGCTGATATGGGAGATTGATGAGCTGCAGCCTGGCGAGTCAGCATCACTGCCGCTTGAGGTGGAGATGCTTCATCCCATGGACGCCGGGTGGAAGCAGAGCCTGGACTATGGCATGACAATCAGCCACAGCCTGCTGAAGTTCAACGTATCGGCTCGGGTGGAGGACTCCTGGCCGATAACCAATATCACATTCCCTAAGGAGATGCCCATGGGGGTGGCCAACATAACCTGGAACGTGGACGGAATCCCCAGGTATACGGCCTTGAGGGTTCTTGCGCCTGACGGACGGATGGGCCAGGCCATCGTGGATGTGACCGCTCCGGGCAAGACCTACCGTGCAAAGGTGCCCATGATAGTCCCCGGGTCCTGGAAGTTCCAGGTGGAGTCTGGAAACGGGTACATACACACTACCGACAACTACACCATCAACGTAACCTCAACGCTTCGTCCCGCGAACATAACCGCGTTTGGCCATACAATGGTTCCACGTTTATCGCAGGTTGCATCTCAGATGGCAGCCGGGCGAAAAGGCCTGGTGTATGATATAGCGGAAGCTCCGCAGAGCCTTGAGCCTGCCGAGCTGGAGACCAGGCTTAAGGAGCGGGCTGAGGCCCTTGGGCTTAAGCCCAAGTATATCATAGTGGTGGGCGATCCAGGATCGGTTCCATTCGTCTCCACAGGCACGAAACAGAACGAGACCGACATCCTCGGCTTTGACGTCTACAGAGAACTGCGCCTGGAGATGGACGACGATAACTTCACCGAGGTTGCGGCTGGCCGGATCATGGGACTCAGCCTTTACGATGCGTCCCAGATGGTTGTCCGCAGCCTGAGCTATGACAGGCTTGATGGAGCCTGGAAGAACCAGACCCTGGTGGTGACAAATCCAGTTGAGTGGCCATGGACCCCCATCCCATTGCGTGTGCAGGAATACCTGGCTGATGCCGGCCTGGACTCCCGGGATCTGCGCTGGGAGGAGACCACGAGCCAGAAGGTTGCTTCGCTGATGAACAACGGCCTGTCAATGGTGTTCTTCTCTCACCATGGAAACGAGGCCGTATGGCAGCTCTCCTACTGGTCGCTTCCCGACTCGTACCTGGAGGCTACCCAGGTCAAGCAGCTGGTGCTGGCTCCCCAGGTGACCTCAAGCCAGGCCTGCCTCTCTGCCCGCCTCAAGGGCCAGACCGTGCGGGTGGGCAATACCGATATGTATGTCCCCATGGAACTGGAGGATTCCATAGCTATGGCTTTCATCCATGCAGGGGCGGTTGACTATATCGGGTACAGCATACTCTCCTGGATATTCGTCTCCGAGGATTACAGCAAGCGTTTCTTCCAATCGCTGGTCTATGAGAATGCAACGATCGGCCAGGCAATGCTCAAGGCAGAGCAGCTTTACCAGATGAAGATGGACGCTGCCAAAGGAATGGTTGATTACAAGGATCTGGACGAGCAGATGATTGTGGATTTCCCCTACTCCATGGAGGAGATGTTCAATCAGACAGCAACGACCCATGTGCTGATCGGAGACCCGGCACTTCGTCCGTATATGCCGAGGACGCCAAAATTGCCCTATTCTATATCGACAGAGCCGGCGGGCGAGAACCGGACCGAAGAACAGGTAACGATCTCCCCGCAAAAGGAGGCCTCAACGGACTGGCTGTACTGGGTACAGACCGAGGCCGCAGACGGCAAGCTCATGCTCAACGCGCCTCCCGCCATCATTGGCCAGGTCGAACTGCCGGTGGATGCCGACCAGATCACGGTGAAGGAGAACGGCCGGGCGGTCTGGCACGATGAAGACGTCTTTGGTTCGAGCCGGCTGGTCCTATGGCCGGTCGTCCGGCCTCGACTTGGTGAGAATCGCACGTTTGTGGTGGAATACAAGCTGATCCCCGGTTTAACCCAGACGATAAACATAACGTCTGGCTGGAATTCGGTCTCTCTCTACCTAAGTCCAACCGATCCTTCGGTGAGCCGCTACTTCAAGGATAAGCCATATCGTGGGATATTCACGGCTGCCTCCGATGGCTGGACCTATTCTCTGCGGGATCTTGGCTTAACCAATGTCACATCCTTGGAAGCAGGTGCCGGGTACCTGGTGGATAGTGCCGAGAATTTCACAGTGAAGATCAAGGGCAAGCCTGTCGAGAGCCCCTATCGGCTGAAGCTGCACCAGGGCTGGAACCTGGTAGGGCTTCCCATGAACGCCAGTCTGACGGCCGAGAACATAACGGTGAATTCCGAGCATCGTCGCTACCAGTTTTCGGAGGCTGTGGAGAAGGGCCTGGTCTCTGCCTTCATATGGAAGCTCGATCCGGACGGCGGATGGGTGCACCTTGGGCAAAACGAGAGCCTGATTCCTGGGCAGGCTTACCTGGTCGAGGTGCTGAAAGAGTGCCGTCTTGAGTTCCGGACTGAAGGCGCAGAGCTGGACGGCTGACACTCATGGCTTGGGGGGAGCTTCTTTTTGGTGTCCCCCTTTTTTAATTTTATGACTCTTTCGGTCACCTGCTCAGGGATTATTCCAAAGAGCCGCATTTTCGCAATTGACTTGGGCGCTGTTCTTAAGATCATCTGATGGCGATTCATGTTACACGCCATCCTGAGCAGCAGGCCAGATCGATCCTTTTGGAGCCGTCAATCGCTATCGAAGGAGTATTTCCTGTATCGATTGGAACAATCTTTATATTTATGGAATTGTATTTTGCCATCTTCGGTGATATATCCTCTCGGAGCTTTGAGCGGGCCGCTTTTACAGAGATCGGAAATGCAGTTTGAGGAGTGCATTTCATCCTGCAGATGCAGAAGTCTCATTCAAACACGAATAGGATGGGATTGCCAAGCCCGGGGTCCTGTGGGGATCAGATCAAAAGAGACATGAGAGGCCCGTTTTTTTCCGACGGCTCAAGCCGACCTGTAACGGGCCCTCTTATAACTTAATTAACTGCCGCCGATTAGGCTGATCACCAGGTATGCCAGAGCAGAACCAACCACAAATACAACGGCAAAGGATGCATAGACCAGCGAATCAGCGATGACGAATTCTCCACCGGACATTTATCTCACTACCAGCACGGGAACTGCGGCCCAATAAAGGACTTTCTGAACAACGCTGCCGATGAGGAGCTTGGATACGCCGCTCTCACCGTGGCTGCCCATAACTATACATTCAACATTCTCCGCCCGTCCCACATCGATGATGACGTTGGCAGGGGCACCGATCCTGACCAGAGGCTCGACCTTAACCCCCATGTCGTCGCCCATCTGCTTGATCTCGGCAACCGCCTTGGCGCCCTGAGACTGAAGCCTGGCCTCTACCTCCTTCCGGTCGGCACCAAGCTGTCTGACGGCACCGGCAACCACGACCTCGTTGACAACGTAGAGGGCCACTACCTCAGCACCCAGAGCCTTGGCCAGTTCCACGCCCTCCTTGGCCGCAAGCTTGGATTTATCAGAGCCATCAGTGGCTATCATGATCCGCTTGTACATCCTAATCCCACCTTTGGAGCTTCTATCATGATGACTTGGTATAAATAGCTATCTTCCTGATTCTAGTATCCGCAGGGCTAACGCGCCTGCATTTTCTCCTCCGTCGATGGAGACGCAGGCCACGGGGATTCCCGGGGGCATCTGCACTATTGATAGGAGCGCATCCAGGCCCAGCAGCTTGCCGCTCACCGGCACCCCGATCACCGGCCTCTGAGTGCGGGCAGCCACAACGCCTGGAAGGGCGGCAGCCATGCCTGCAATGGCTATGAAGACCCGGGCATCGCTCTCGGCAACGTATCGGTCCAGCTCGGCAGGGTCCCTGTGAGCGGAGAGCACACGGTGTTCGAAGCTGGCCCCTCCCTTTTTCAGCCTGTCCAGCACCTTATCCACCACTGGCTGGTCCGACCTGGACCCGGAGATGACGGCAACATCTGGCATAGCGGAGCCTCTTATTCGCAACTGGCTATTAATCCTGGCGGAAGATGCGTCGCTGCGGCTACACAGATCGATGGCCTTCATAGGATGGATATGCCTCCAGGTCGCTGTATCAATGCCGGAGTGCACTGCCCGATCGCCTGACAAATAAATTAAAATATTAATAATATACTTTTTTGCCGTATCTATGTTACGAAATAATCTGTAGCAAAATAATTCGCGAAGTCGCCCAATGAGTAAGATCGGGCTGCATCTTTGGGATCTCTATCTTGGCCCATGACCACCGGCTCAAATCAGGCAGGCTTGCCTCGCCGATGGATACGATATGGACAGGAAATCATGTCCCTATCCCGCCTCGGCAAAACCTAACGCCGCCTGGCATTGGATCATAACGCATCGGCAGTGGATCTGGACTTGCCTATTTAAATCACGCCGTGACGGGCCGGGCGTCTCGGCAAGCGAGCGCCTGCATTGCCTCAGGAGGAATCCTCGTCGCCCCGCATAGCATGCTGCTTGGCCAGGTTCATCCTGATCAATATGCGGAAGATCTCCTTCACGTCCCCGGCGTCTATTCCCTCCTCAGTGGCCAGGTCGATGGCGCGATCCACCACGACTTTCTCCTGGACCGGGTCCTCGATCGGAGCTCTGATATTGACCTTCGCAAGGTAGATTTCCCTGGCCAGATCCAGACGCCGGCCGATGAGCCGGATTATCTCCTTATCAATCTTTGCTACCTCTATGCGACTTTCTGCCAGATCCAAGATCTCATTTCCCCCATGGCCTGTATGCTTGCACGAGATTCATGCTGAAGGCGAGAATTGCCCAGCTCTGACATTCATTACCTCTGTCTTTATCACCCTTCCGCCAAAGCCCTGCCAGGCCTGAACCACCTGATCGGCAGACCGATCATCGACGAGCGCCGCATATGATGGACCGGTGCCTGAGAGGCTGGCTGCCCTTGCCCCGGCAGCCAGGGCCGCCAGGATGGGTTCTGATGGCCGGTTCAATGCAGCGCAATACAAAAGCCCGTTTAGGGTCATGGCCCGGCAGAAGTCTCCACTCATTGCCTGCTCGAACGCCAGGTCTGCCAGATCAGCCATGAGGCGGGATCGCGTCACGTCGGTACGGCTGGAGTAAAGACGTTCGTTTGGCACTAGCAGGACGACTGACGAGTGCATATCCTCATGACGGAGGAGCTTTAGGGCGCGGTTGTCCGTTACAACCACGCCTCCCAGAAAGGAAGCGCAGGCATCGTCGAATGCGCCTGTTATGGTCACCTTCACATCCATGGCCGCTCTCACTCCAAGGGAAATGGCCTCCAGCGGCTCCATGGATTCCCCAATGGCGTCAAGTGCAGCCAAGACAACAGCGTTTGCAGCCGCGCTGCTGGATTTCAGGCCGCTGGCCACCGGGATCTCGCTCCAGGTCTTTACCGTCGCCCCAGCGTCCAGGCCAAACCTTTCCAGCACCAGCTCTGCCGATCTGACGACGAGGGATGCATCCACCCCCGGGATGTCCCCCATGACCTCGTCTCCTCCAATATCGACCTGGGCCCAGGTGCGCAGGCCAACTGCGAATGCTGAGCCCTTCCAGGAGGCCACCGCGTTTAATATCGTGGCTGCCCCCCACGCCTGGCCAGATCCTTTACCCTTCATGATCCTCCTTTAGGGAAGCTCCATCTCTATTATCTTGCGCAGCGTCTCCAGCTCCTTTACTGCATCCAGTTTGCCTTCACGGGAATACTTGGCCTGCAGCTTGGTTAAGAAATCAAGCTCGGTTATGGTGGAAACGAATACCGGTTCGTAGCTCCCCAGGAGATAGAGTGGCAGCACCTCTACACCTCCTTTGCAGGTCTTTTCCTCCAGGTCCTTCACCACAACAAGGAAGTTGTATTTTCGATATCCCAGCCCACGACCGATGTTCTTGGCGAGGCCGGCCATCTGCTGAATCCTTCGCGAGGAGAGGTTCTTGTAGGCGGCGACCGAGTCCTTGTACTCCACAAACATTACGGAGTCCTCTGACCATAGGATTGCGTCGTACTCAACCATGGCGATTGAGTTCTTCAGGGCAACCACGTTGAAGAGGACACCACGACACCAGCCGATGTTGAGGTGTATGCGAAAGTCGGTCTCTGTGTCCGGGCTGACCCGGGGCTTCAGCACGTAGGGGTCGCTCCTCAGCTCGATCATACCCGCAGATCTACCCGTCTCTATAATATATCGTTGTCTGGGCCGACGACAGATAGATAAGCACCTCGGGGCGTGCCTGAACTGGAGATAACATGACCGAACAGGCAAAATCGACCCAGCTGAGCGTGAAGATCCCGGAAGGCCTAGAGCCGGTTTACTCCAATCTGATCAGCATCAGGCACAGTGACGACGAGGTAACCCTGACCTTCCTGCATAAGATACCCGAGACCAACATGGCCGTGGGCAGGGCGATCGTGGCCATAACCCCCCAACATGCAAAAAGGCTGCTCAACGCGCTCAAGGTCAATATCCAGAGATATGAGAGCGTTTACGGCGAGATAAAGCTGCCAGAGGCCCCTGTAATGCCCAAAGAGGACAACAATGTGGAGGTAGCTTAAACGGTCTGCTTGTAGGGGACATCGAGGCGCATGGTGCCTGATTCAGGGATATTCAATCCCTCAACAGGTTCCCGATCAGGCGAGCGGCTGCACCAGGATTGGCCAAGGCCACCGAGAGCCCGGCTCGAAATGTTCTTCCGTAAAGCGATCCGCCAGCCAAGAGGTCCTTTCCTCCAAGCGCCATCGCCATACGGTCTATCTCCTGGTCCGACATCTGGCTCAGGGTTTGCAGCGCTGCACGCCCGAGCCGGTACTCCATGCCCAGCTCTTTATGCCATAGTCTTGGGTAGGGGAGGAGGGCTTCTTTAGAGGTGTCGCCTGACCTGACGGCAGAGGCAGCGACATTGCCGCATATCAGCCCGGCCCGCATGGAGTAGGCAAGGCCGCTTTGGGCAGCAGCGCCTCCAGTCACCATCAATCCGTCTGCCACCATCTGGCCGGGCAGCGCAGCTATTGGATCTCCTCCGCTTCTGATATCCAGGATACGAAGATCACGGATGCGGTCGTATCTGAAGGCCTTATGCCGCTTGAAGATCTCCACAAAACGGTCCAGATATGGCCTCACATCTCTTCCTCTGCCCCTCACAAAGACACCTAGGGTTGCCAGGTTGCCGCCACCTGGAGAGAAGGTGGCCTTCCATCCGGGGGCCAGGGAGCCTACCCAGTACTCGAACAGGTCCTCTTCTCCAATGCCGGGATGCTCCACCAGGGCATCCATGGCCCAGGCCACGTCCTCGGGATGGAGCATGGTCTTTAGCCCCTCTCTTATGGCGATTGCTGAATCCACTCCGCCGGCATCGATCACAATCCGGCTCTCGATATTGCGCCCGCCAGCCCGAACGGTCCAACCGTCATTGCTCCGGGCTGCAGAAGCTTCCCCCTCGACCACCTCCGCTCCCAGGTCCAAGGCGCGGTCCAGGAGATGCCTGTCCAGTGATTCGCGGTCCAGGAAGTATCCTTCGGTCAGCACCTCCAGAGCATGTCCCGCAGGGGAGATTATGCGCATTCCGCGAAGCCTGTGCCTGGCAAATCCTGCCAGATCGATCTCCAGGCCGCGGGCCATTCCCAAAAAGACAGTGTTCGCGGGACGGTCTTTACCCGGGCGCCTCTCCACAAGGACCGTATCAACTCCGGCCTTCGCCGCCGATATTGCAGCCATTATCCCGGCCAAAGAGGCCCCAATTACTGTAATATCCGCCTCGCTTATCGGCATCAGTTCTGGCTGGATGCTGGGAAGACAGATGAATTTTTGGATCGGTGAATGGAGGCGATGCTGCCAAATCCAAAATGCGAAGAACGATGACCTTTCGCCTGATCTGGAATGTCGGCCGCGTCGTCTCCCTCGGGGAGCTGATCTGAGATGTCGGTCTAAGCGGTTATCTTAGACTTGGCGATATATCTTATCAGATCCGGTCCTATGCGGGCCTTCTTCTGGATCTCTTCAGACATCTCGTCGAAGCTGACGCCCTTGCTGATCATGGACTTTATCTCTTCCATGGTGCTGTCGGCTACTGTGAAGTACTCGTCCAGATCCTTTCGATGGCCCCAGACATCCCCCTCCAGGAGTTCGATGCCCTGCATCTCCAGGAAGACCGAGATGGCGTTTGACATGGTCTTGCGGTAGGATGGAGGGACCTGGATCATGCGGAGGCGTGGGCACTTCTGCATAAGGTTCAGGAAATCGACGTTTGAGGCTCGGAAGGCCAGATGGATCATCTTCTCATTTGGGCTCAACTGGTTTATCTCGCTCTTGGAGCTGACTACTCTAAGTCTCATAAACACTCCCCGTCATCTACCACTATCGCATGTTATTAATAGACAATTGCGGTGAACACATCCGTATAAAACAGTATGTTCGTCCAATTATCATCGAAATTATATTAATTAATGCCTTGATAAGCGACGAGATATATGCAATAAGTAAGCCACGAATCTGCTGAGACAACATCTCGAATCTCGATCTACAGATGCGGAAAAGACGCTTACTTGGACTTTTGGCCCTTCGTGACCGAACAGTAAAGTCAAGATCGGCATGTTATGGGCACAGGCAGGTTGTGGAAGAGACGGCCTTTTCAAATAGACGACGACTTGGGCGAGAAGAAAATATGGGGGGCCTGATCATCATAGATCAGGCGGTGATCTTTGTCCGGGCTATATATTTTATCAGGTCCGGTCCTATGCGGGCCTTCTTCTGGATCTGCTCAGACATCTCGTCGAAGCTGACACCCTTGTTGATCATGGACTTTATCTCTTCCATGGTGCTGTCGGTGACTGTGAAGTACTCGTCAAGGTCTTTGCGGTGGCCCCAGACGTCCCCCTCCAGGAGTTCGATGCCCTGCATCTCCAGGAATACCTGGATGGCGTCTGACATGGTCTTGCGGTAGGAGGGCGGAACCTGTATCACCCGCAGCCTGGGACACTTCTGCATCAGGTTCAGGAAATCGACGTTCGAGGCGCGGAAGGCCAGGTGTACCATCTTCTCGTTCGGACTGAGCTGAGGGATCTCGCTCTTGGAGCTGACTACTCTAAGTCTCATGAACACTCACAATACTCAGCACTCCAACATCTTATTAATAGACAATTGAGGCAAACACTACTGTACACATAAGCATCTACAGAGCACTTTCATATGGTAAAAATTCAATCTGTAATCTATGTCGCTAAAACCAGAAGCGAATTTAAGCTATTCTCTTGTCGGATTTGGGCGCGCCAGATACGGGCATCAGACTACTTTACCAGGCAAAGATGCATTCATCAGAACAAAAGGCATTCAAATGTATCATCACAGACATTGCGGCCAGAACCTGGCAGACAAGTCAAAGAGAGTCTGCGCTCCTATACGTGAGATCGATGATATCGAGATCGATGATATCTGAATTCCGGATGATTATGCAAGCCTCATTGCATCGGGACCTCAGGCGGTTTGGATTAGGGGAAAGATCATGACAATCCAAATCGTCATGCCACGGTTGGGGCCTTTGACACTTATCAAGTTAATGCCTTCAGATCCCGTCTCGCAAGCAGTTGGTTCCGGTATGCTGCCAGCCAAGACTTTAAGAGGCTCTGGCAAAGCGAATGTGTGTACCCTGTTTTCGGCATCATCGAGGCTTCTTCAGCCGGCTGTAGGTGCCGTGGGGCTTAAAAGCTGCCCTGCCATGTGTGATCAAGGTCGATTTGGGCTGAAGAAACTGCTTAAGCCTTCTGCTGGCATGGAAAAACGAGATGCTGTAACTCGACTCGGTCTTCTCCTCCGTCTGGGCTGTACCCCATTTCTCCACCAGATTTAAATAAGATACCATGATTTGGTGAGGGAACCGGCTGCCAGGTCGAATTCACGCTGAGACGTCTACAAAGAAACCGGCAACTCCTGCGAGGATTTCGGCTCTCTAAAAAAGGCGAAAAAACACGCCCAATGAGATCTCATCGTTTCGGGGGACCGACCCGGATCGACCGCCACTTTGAGGTCGCAGGGCGGCATTGGCTGGGTGATCCGCCTGCCTTAAGAGACCCGGAAATCCCCTGCCAGGTGTCTGCTCCAATAAAATCCGCCATAAGACTCAGGAATTCAGATCAACCGGCATCGTCAGCCGGGCGCGAATCGAAGGAGCTTTAAGGGATAAGTGTCAACCTACGGAGGATCTATATGGGCAGGGTAAAGCTTACCGAGACGGTTTTCAGAGATGCTCATCAATCGCTTCTGGCGACCAGAATGAGGACTAGGGACATGTTGCCCATCGCAGAGCTCTTGGACCAGGTGGGTTATTTCTCCATGGAGGTCTGGGGTGGGGCAACATTCGACTCTTGCATTCGATACCTCAACGAGGATCCTTGGGAGAGGCTTCGAGCCCTCAAACAGGCCATGCCAAATACGCCCATGCAGATGCTCTTGCGAGGACAGAACCTGGTAGGCTATCGCCATTACGCCGATGATGTGGTGGAGAGATTCGTGGAGAAGGCCGCGAAAAACGGCGTGGATATATTCCGGATCTTCGATGCGGTAAACGATATCCGCAACATGGAAAAATCAATATCCGCCGCAAAGAAGACCGGAGCCCATGTTCAGGTGGCCGTATCCTACACGATCAGCCCGGTTCATACGATCGAGCAGTTCACCGATTTCGTGGTAAAGCTATCGGAGCTGGAGTGCGACTCCATATGCATAAAGGACATGGCCGGCCTGATCAACCCTCATGATGCCGAGCAGCTTGTCCGGGCAATCAAGAAGCAGGTCGGCCTGCCCCTCTGCCTGCATTCGCACTGTACCGCTGGACTGGCTCCCATGAGCTATCTGTTCGCTGCCCAGGCCGGGGCTGACATACTGGATACCGCCATATCCCCACTATCCGGAGGCACCTCCCAGCCCCCAACTGAGAGCATGGTCGCGGCCCTCTCGGGAACCGGCTTCGATACCGGACTTGATATCGGTCTTCTTACCGAGATCAAACGCTATTTCGAGAAGCTCATGGAGGTATACTCCCCGGTATTCAATCCCATCTCCGCCAAGCTGGATACCAACGTGCTTGTGTATCAGGTTCCTGGAGGAATGCTCTCAAACCTGGTCTCCCAGCTCATCGAGCAGAACGCCCTTGATAAGTACGAAGAGGTTTTAGCAGAGATCCCCAGGGTAAGGAAGGACCTGGGATATCCGCCATTGGTAACTCCCACAAGCCAGATTGTGGGGACTCAGGCGGTCCTAAACGTCATCACCGGAGAGCGCTACAAGATGGTGCCAAAAGAGGTCCGCGACTACGTCAAAGGCCTCTACGGCCGCTCCCCTGCCGAGATAGATCCCAAGGTGCGTGTCAAGATCCTGGAGGACGAGGAGCCCATCACCGTCCGCCCAGCCGATCTGCTGCCACCTGAGTACGCTGCCGCGGTCCGAGAGGTGGATGGGCTCAACCTGGCCAAGAAGGAAGAGGACTACCTTACCTACGCACTTTACCCCCAGGTTGCGCTCAAGTTCCTGAAGGGCCAGGCCGAGGAGGAGCCCCTCGTCAAGAAGAAGCAGCCCGGCGCCCCGTCCCACCACGATCATCACGGCGGTCCGCTGGCCTTCAATGTGGAGGTCGAAGGGGAGTCCTTCCTGGTCAAGGTGGCCCCAGCAGGCGTAACAATTCAGGAGGCTCAGCCGAAAGCTCCTCGAGACGGCGTCACCGTTCCCATGCAGGGTGTCGTGATCCGCTATAAGGTCAGGAAGGGGGATACTGTGAACAAGGGCGACACAGTGGCGATCCTCGAGGCGATGAAGATGGAGAACCAGATCTATGCCAACAAGTCCGGGGTTGTGCAGGAGATCTTCATTGAGCCCGGGACAACGGTGTCACCAGGCGACGTACTGATGTCCATCAGCTAAAAGGCCTGGAAGAATTGTTCAGGGCAGTGCGTCCTGACTGCAAGATGAGGGGTGTATCCCCCATCCATTCTCTTTTTCTAAAAGGCCAAAATCACCTGCTTTCTTTGGGCTTCTTCGTATATCCCCGATCTTGAAAAATGTGGCCCGTCATGCCGCTTTGCAATTGGTCAAATGTCTTTGGCTCTGTGGCGATACAGCTTGCTCCTTTGACCCCACCCTGCTGCTTGGTCACATGCAATATCTTCCGGACCCTTCGCTGTAGGGGCGGACGAGCGTGATCTTCTCATGCTCACCCCCTTTCCTCTGGCCGGCATCAGAAATGGTGCTTATTGACACGGATTGGGCACGCGGAGGGAAAGACATAAGAGAGCGACAATGGTGCAGTGGTTGAAAGAGCGAATTTGAGGGTGACTGGGATGATAAAGAGAGAACAGGTGCTGATCGAGGCCCTTCCTTATATCAGGGAGTTTCACGACTCCATCATGGTCTTCAAGATTGGCGGCTCCATCATGTCCAATAGGGAGATTTTGGAGGACTTCATCCAGGATATGATCCTGCTGCGCTACATAGGGATTCATCCGGTGGTCGTGCATGGCGGCGGCCCGGAGATCAACGAGGCCATGGAAAGGTTCGGCAAAAAGGCAGAGTTCATTGGAGGGCTGCGGATCACCGACCAGGAGACCCTCGAGATAGCACGTATGGTGCTGGTTGGCAAGGTCAATGCCGAGATGGTATCCCTGATCGGCAAGTACGGAGGCAAGGGCGTCGGCCTCTCCGGAAAGGACGGCCAGCTCATCATGGCCAGGAAGAAGGCCCCTGTTCAGGTAGGTGGAGAAATCGTTGACCTGGGGTTTGTAGGAGAGGTTGACAGGATCAATCCGGAGATCCTGATGATAACTGCCGGTAAGGGTTACATACCGGTCATATCTCCAATCGCAGTCGATTCCGAGGGCCATAGCTTCAACGTGAATGCTGACACCGCTGCCGGTGCTATAGCCAATGCCCTTCGGGCCAAGAAATTGATCTCCATTACCGATGTGGAAGGCGTGATGAGGGATGCGAAGGACCCCAGCACAGTTATCACCCGATTCCCTGCGCAGGATTTCAGAAGGCTGGTGGCTGAAGGGGTGATAAAGGGCGGCATGATCCCAAAAGTGGAAGCCTGCGTAAAAGCTGTTGAGGGTGGAGTTGAGAAGGCCCACATAATCGACGGCCGCATACCGCATGCAATAATCCTCGAGCTGCTCACCGACGCTGGCATCGGCACAATGGTCAGCAACAGCTGATCTGCCACACTTTTTCGGTCAGGCATCGGACTGTTGGAATCGCAAATCCCCTCGTTTCTGTACGAAGGGATACGATCCAGCGTCAGCTGGACTTTCTGCGGTCCATTCGGGAGAGCACGTCCTTTGCCTCAGGATCACGGCTGACCCAGGCCGAAAGCGCGGCAGCATCGCTCTTCTTGCTCTCCTTCGCATAGCCAAGGAACTTCAAGACCGAGTTGAACCCTTCCGTCCCTGCGCTGACGATGAGGGCTGTGACAAGGGCATCGCCGCTGTCCGCCGCCCCCATGGGTATGTCGAGGCCGTTGGCCGACCATATTGGCCGCAGTATTCGAAGGCCGCCAACGAAGGCCAGCACCAGGCCGGCCAGCATGGAGAGCAGTCCCAGGGCCAGCTTCTTGTCCTTCTCCCCAACTATCCGGCTGATCACCGGGTCTGCGACCTCCAAAAGCTGCTGAATGGCAACACAGGCCACGATGACCGGAATCAATGCGATCATTACGCTGTCCATCAAGAGCACCCCTTCACCACTGATTCGTATCCGTTAGGTTATTATACATAACTTAATAAGTATTTTGCGGTCAAAAATATTAGATGATTCTTCATGGCGACCATTTTCTGTGCTTGTTGATATATTTTAAAACGTCTCCAGCGTGCAAAAAAGCGCATCATGCAGTCTCTGGCTTCCGGTTCCTAAGATCGGGCCGCCCTCAAGAACATCGGAGTCATACTGGGGCCGGGAGGGCGACGGCCTTCTGGCACTGTACCTGCGACTATCCTGCCACATCGACCGCCAGGATCCACAGACATTGTACGCCTTGGCCTATGCCATGGTGCCAGACTGCGTTGGGCATCTCAGTGGCACTCCAGGAAGCGTGCTGGGAGATGAAGGCTGCAGAAAGCCCGTAGCTCCTGGCCCGGGATGGCTTGCAGTAGATTGCCTTCGAGATCGGCATTCTGGGATGGTGCCGGTTGGACATCCACAAAGGGGCGCATGTCCTGCGATCGTTGCGCTTGAAACCATCCGGGGCGACATCGTCGGATTCCAGACCTGGAAACAGGTGGCAAAAGCCTACCGGGAGAAGCTGGCCGAGAAGGGCGTCACTGGATTCAAGGACGCTGCCGGCCGGGACTGGGATCTGAGACGGTACACCGAGATGGTCGCCCGAACCACCACCCGGGAAGTGATGATCCAGGGGACAGCGAACCGGCTCCTGGAGCACGGCCACGACCTAGCGGTGATCATAGGCGGCGTAGGGTCAAACACCTGCGAGGTGTGCAAAGCCTGGGTCGGTCGGACGGTGAGCCTCACTGGAAAGACTCAGGGCTACCCGACGCTTGACGACGCCAGGGCCGAGGGCTTTATGCACCCGAACTGCACGCACAATATCGCTACAGCGATGACGTTTGAGGGCGAGATCGCCAAAGCAGTAAGCCAGAAGATACGCGATGCCGAGCCGGAAGAGTTCATCCGGAACAGGGATAAGCTACCCGCAGATCTCTGGTCCTTTCTTAGTCCTTATACCGCCGAAGATTACAAAGCTGCTAACGTCAGGCTCCGGATGCACGAAAGCGGGACCGGTGGATATGGTCTGAAGGGCAATGAATTGATTTCTGTCTTCTCGCTGCCCGGTGCGCACTTGGGAGATTCGTTGGTCAAGGATGCCGTGGCGAATGGTGCCAAGCGGCTAGATTGTCTAGGAGAGGACTTGGTAAATCTCTATAAGCGTAATGGTTTTAAGTAATTAAGACAGATAAGTGGGATGAAAGATACGCTCCGGATGGCTGGAATTATTCGAGATTCGGAAGGCCTGATCTTTATTACATGGAGAGATAAATGGCTACTACCAAGGAACAGGATCGGAACCTCAGGGATGCCGCTGAGGAGCTATTTGGCTACTCTCCATGCCTGCATTGCAGAAACTTCATTAAAGACGTGTACGCGGAAGGCGTTCATTGCAGGGCGTTCACTGATATAGACATCCCCGAGGAGATCTTCTTCGGAAGGAACCTCCATAAAGATCCCTACCCAGGGGATCACGGGATCCAGTTCGATCCAGAAGATTAAGCCGCAGCCCTCCTTTTTCGCAATTTGCAGCCCATCCTCATAAATTCCTCTTTCGGTCATGCCCCAGCTCCCAGCTGGGCACTTATCATCATGCTTAGTCCTGTAGTGTAGCGGTCAATCACAGGGGACTTTGGATCCCCAGACCTGGGTTCGACTCCCAGCAGGACCTTTACGGCAACCGTCGCCGGATTCGATTTTTTGACGGGGAGTTACTATGGAAAACGACCAATCCACCAACCAGAACCAGACCAGGACCTTCACTCAGGATGAAGTGAACAGATTTCTTGCAGACGAGAAGCGAGCCTGGCAGGCGAGAGAGGCCGAGCTGAAAGCCAAGGCCAACAAGCTCGACCAGTACGAAGCCCAGACCAAGACAGAGATCCAGAAGGCGCAGGAAGCCGCTGCCAAAGAGGCTGCTGCCAGATCTGCCGCCGAGGCTGGAAGGGACGCTCCCCGGCTTGAGTTGCGGCGAGCTTGAAGACATCGGGATTGGAATTTCAGTATCTCGGCAAAAACCAATGATATAAGCTTCATATAATTTCAGCCTATTTATACCTGGCCCGGCGAGGGTCCCGACGGCGCCGGTCCCAGTTGCCCTGGTGGGCGGCTGGCCATTTTGCCTGCGTGTCAGGCAGCTCGAACTCGGCTATAACAGGGGCGTGGTCAGACTCCGGATACAGGACCCTGCGTGTGAATAGCAGGGATTGGTCGTGGAGAAGCTCGTTGTGGATCTCAGAGCCACGGAAGTAAGCGAGCATGGTCCGGGAAACCAGTATGTGGTCCAGCATCTTTCCTCTGCCGTTATGCAGCAGGGAGAACCTCGCAGGCTCTGGTATGTTCCGCTCGCAGGGAATCATGACCCTGGTGGCCAGCTCGGTATTCCCGGTGTTCTCCACTTCCCCCAAGATGGCCTCCACCGGGACCTCTTCCACTTCGGAGTTGAAATCGCCGCATACTGCAATGAGGCAGTTGGGGTCCTGGTCGAATAGGTTGTCGATGAGCATGCGTGTCTCGAGGGCCTGGCCAAGCTGCTTGAGCGAGGAGAGGAAGAAGCCCTCGGCCCAGCCGGATGCTGTCTTCCAGATGCGCTCATCCAGTCGCTGGCCGGGGATGCCTGTGGGACGGCGGGACTTCAGATGCAGGTTGACCACGTTGACCACCTGGCCGCCGATCTTTATCCTGGCATGCAGGATCGGCCTCTCCCAGGAGACTGCCAACGCCTCAGTCTCCTTCGGTTCGGCAGTCACCTTCTGGTAGCGGGGTGCCGGTGCATAATCATTCATGTACTGGTGATGCTCCAGGATCTCAAAACGGCTCAGGATCACAAGATTGCGTTCGTCGTAAACCTGCCCGGAAGGATCGGTTGTAAAGATGCGATGGTATCCGGCATATGGTGTACCCTCGAGAAGTCGGTTCAGAGCCCTGAGGATGCATGTCTGGTGTTGCCTCTGCCCGTTCACCTCCTGGAGGCAGACTATGTCGGCATTGAGCCTGACGAACTGCGGACGCATTACGGCGATGCGTTCCTCGATTGACGGGCGCGATTTGTACCGGTCATCGAAGTTCCAGAGATTGAATGTGGCTATGCGCAGGTTGACAGGCATCAGAGATGTCCAGAACCGGATACCTGATATATATTTTCCACAGAAGGTGACTGCCACATATTGGGCAGGGATCTTGCGGACTTGGGCTTTTGAGCGGGGGCTTATCTGAAGCCATACGGCCGATTTTCTGTTGCTGTCTGAGTTGATAATGATCTGGAAGCCTCTGGGACATCGACACTCATGCGGCCTTCTGTTTGTCCACGTCTTAATCTCTAAGGCTGCTTATCTTTATAATATATATTAAATTATACTAATCCGATCTCCATCCGTTCTGTCCGGGGTTAGGCTGCGAGAGGACATCGACGTGCCATCGGTCTTCCCGGTCTTTCCTGGAAATATCTGGGCCCCCTCCGTAGATCACAGGACTGATTGCGCGCCGCTAAAAAAATGAAAAATCCTGCGGAAAAGACTCTTTCTGGTCCCCGCTTTATTTCTTGCTTGACGGAGGGGTAAATACCCGCTGACCCATCTCCTGGTCCAGCATGTACATGAGTCCCAGGCCCTTGTCTCCGCTTACCATCTTCAGTTTGGACACTGCAGCTTCGGCGTTCTCCTCCTCCTCGACCTGCTCGTTGACGAACCATTGCAGCATGATCTCGGTGGGATGGTCCTTCTCCTCCTTGGCCATATCCATCAGGCCGTGGATCAGGCCGGTCACCTTCTTCTCATGTGCGTACACGTCCTCAAAGACCTTCAGGGCGGAGGGCCATTCGGCTGGAGGTGTGTCGATCTGTGCCAGTATCACCCTCCCTCCACGGCTAACGATGTAATCGTAGAATTTCATAGCGTGGAAGAGCTCCTCCTTTGCCTGGGCGTTCATCCATCTGGCGAAGCCCTTCAGGTTGGCTGACTCGAAGTAGCTGGACATCGATAGATAGAAGTAGGACGAGTACAGCTCCCAGTTCACCTGTTTGTTCAGTGCCTCAAGCATCTTTGCGCTGAGCATTTCTTTTAAACCCCCAATTTTCGGTAGTTGGACACGGATCTTTTCAAATATTTGAGCCCCGCCGGGCGCTGCAAGGCGGCAGGACCACGAGCATGGGGCGTCGGCCCGGTTCGTCGGGATTTCCGGCCTCCTGCATGGCGGCTATCCCGAAGGCCGGACCGGCTTTTCCGCCACTTCAGGCCATCTTCTCAAACATATCCTTTGATACTCCGCACTCCGGGCATACCCAGTCTTCCGGCAGGTTCTCAAAGGCTGTCCCTGGAGCTACTCCGTTGTCCGGATCCCCTTTGGCCGGATCGTATATGTAGCCGCATACCTTGCATACGTATTTGTCCAATATCTCGACCTCCGTTCTTATTTCGACCTTCACGGATATGACATTTCAATTAAATGTAGCTTTCCAGCGTCGACCTTATCGCCTCCTCACGCTCCGGCGATACCAGTGGGCTTAGGTGAGAGAAGGACTGCTCGTATGTGGGCAGCACCCTCTGGTAGAATAGGCCAAGGGCGATCTGGGCCTCGGAGTTGTAATCCCATTCGCGGATCTTCTTCAAGGCCGCAGAGTAGCTTGATGCGTCGTGATCCTTAAGCTCATAGACCCTCTGATTGTAATAGTTGTACATATTGTAGAACGTAGCGCAGACCTGCAGCACATCCAGAAAGGCAAAGCCTTTGTGCAGAATAGCCTGGCGGAATAGCGTCTTCAAGAGCTCGATCCCATGGGAGTACCCCCGTCCGAGAAAGCTTCCGCCTGAGGAAAGCACAATCTCTAGCGGATTTAGCGGCCTCTCAACCGTGCCCCCTGGCGTGGACCTGCCCTTGAACCCGTATGGTGATGTTGGCGTATACTGTCCCGTCGTCAGGCCATAGACCCGGTTGTTGTGGACGATGAGGGTTATGTCAACGTTTCGCTTGGCTGCGAATATCAGGTGGTCCAGCCCCTCTGCATAGCAGTCCCCGTCTCCGGCAAATCCTATTACGGTCAGATCGGGGTTGGCCAGCTTGATCCCGGTGGCTACCGGCAGCACGCGCCCGTGAATCGAGTAGAAGCTGTTTACGTTCAGGTAGTCGGCGATCTTGGCATGGCAGCCTATTCCTGACACGACAACGACGCGGTCCAGGTCCAGCCCCTCCTCCTCAAGAGCGTTTAAGGCAGGCTTGATGGCGCTTAATATGGCGAAGTTCCCGCATCCCGGACACCATGTGTTCTTGGCTGGGGCGGATAGGGACCTCAACTATACCACCTCCTTTAGCCTGGCAGCAAGCTCCTCGGTTGAGAACGGCCGGCCGTCGTACTTGAGTATGCGCCTTCCCGGTTCCAGTCCCTGGCACTCCATTAGGCGGGCCAGCTGGCCGGTGGAGTTGCACTCCACGCATATCAGATCCTCAACGCCCTCAAGGGCTGCGCCCATTTGGGATGCCGGAAACGGCCACAGCACCACCGGTTGCACTACACGCAGGCCAAAAGACGCCCCCACCTCCTGGCAGACCCCTTTGTTCGAACCCCAGCATATCAGGGCGGTCGGCGAATCCAGATGGCCCATGGATTTTACGGTCATCTGTTCTGCCAAAGCCTCATTTAGCGCCGCCTCCTTGCGCATCCTCTTGTCCTGCATCGACGCCAGTTCAAAAGCGTCCTCGGTGGTCAGGCCGGACTGGTCGTGAGCATAGCTGTTGACCTTGATCTGCGCCCCTTTCTGTCCCGGGAAAGCCAGTGGAGAGACTCCGGAGGGGGTGCGGAGGTAGCGCTGGTACGGGATCTGGAAATCCCACCGTTCAGGTGGCTGCTCCGGCGGCTCCCCAGCACGGGACAGGGAGAAGCAGTAAGCGCTCTCGCTGAGTGTCTTATCAGAGAGTATGAAGGCTGGGATCTGCAGACGCCATGAGAGGTCCAGGGCAAGTCCTGACCAGAAGTAAGCCTCTTCGGCGTCCCCCGGGGCCACAACCAGGCGGACGAACTCCCCCTGGCCGGCATTTATCACGAAATGAAGATCGGATTGAGCGGTATAGGTGGGCCCACCGGTGCTTGGACCTGCCCTCTGGGAAACCAGCAGTGTGAGAGGGATCTCAGACTGCCCGGCCAGGCTGAGCCCCTCGTTCATAAGGCAGAAACCGCCTCCTGAGGTGCCCACAGCCGACCGGACGCCTGCATATGCAAATCCCAGCGCCATCAGCACAACGGCGATCTCGTTTTCCGGATGAACCACCTTGACTCCGAAGTCCGGGCCAGCATTGGCCAGGAAGTGCAGCAGGCTGGAGGATGGGGTCATAGGGTACGACACATATGCTCCAAGACCTGATCTCAGAAGCCCGAGCCCAATGGCCTCGTTGCCGGTTATTATCGGCATAGGTTCCTGATCCAGTCGCTCAAGCGAGAACCTCTCCACTGCGGATTTGTACGCTCTGCCAGCTACTCGCAGGTTCAGCTCGGTCTTCTTCTTCACATGGCGGACCACGGCACCCTCAAGAACCTCCAAGGGTATGGACGCTGCCCGGCAAAGGGCACCGACCATGCAGGTGTTCCTCATTATAGGGGCAGCAGCCTCCTCCTTGATTATCCGTCCAACCGGAATGGCCATCCCCTCGGCCTGGACCTGGCTATCATCGAAGATAATTGCCGATTCCTTATTCAACCGGCTCTGGTGCAGCTGTACGGTCTCCTGGTTGAGTGCAAGGAGGATGTCCACCGAGTCCTTATGAGAAGCAATCGGGTACCTCTCTGCCCGGACAAGGGAGAAGTTGTGCCCCCCCCGGATCAGAGATGGGTAATCGTAGTACTGGTAGACTCGGTAGCCCATCTGGTTCAAAGTCCTGGAGATCAGCATGCCGGCCTCGTTGATGCCGTCTCCGGCTTTTCCGCCTATTAAAACTGAGAGAGAGTCCATCCTATTCGCCCCCCGGTCCTGCAGGCTGGGACAGCAATCCGGCTGAAAAAACCACCTCGCCCAGTCCATCCCCTTAACAGGACTTTTCAGAAAGCTAATTTGGACCTCCCGATATATGAACATGCGATAGACCTGCGGCTTCTCAGACGGGTGAGCCATACCATTGGATCGCTAAATATCCCGGACAAGCTGAAGACTGCGTCGTTGCGCAGGATCTTCTCGGCCGGAAATGCAGCTTACCTTTTGTCCAGCGCGCAATTGATCGCGACGACGGCGAACACGATCATGCATGTTATCGTTCCATTCTCCATAGCGGTTTCCGTCCATCGATCCCGAAAGGACGGACATCCGGCTCATTGGGGATGGCGAGTTTGAAATATGCAGTCATCGATAGATGTTCTGTGAGGATCTATGATTCTGGCGATAAAAAGGAGGGCTGAGATGCGGATGAGCACAGCTGGCAGGCTACTGTCAGCAGCTTTCGTCACAGCGGCTTTTATCGGAACTGGCTCAGGAGCGGGAGCCGATCTGGCAGGAAGGCCGATCTGGCAGTATCATGCTTCTATGATGATCCTGGCCTTTCTTTGCCTGCTTTCGGCAGCTTATCTGGCTGTTTTCCGGCCTCGCAGGTACTGGCTCCGGTGGCACCGGATGATGGGCCTATCGGGGGCTGGCCTGGCGCTTCTTGGAGCGGTGGTTGCCGGCTACATGGTATCAGCCAGTTCCGGCAAGCACATGGCTTACCCCCATTCCTGGATTGGGCTCCTGGTCGCTGCAATGCTGGTTCTGACACCTTCTCTTGGGCTTGCCCAATTCCATTTCCGCCACTGGGCGTCGCGGATCCGCCCGATTCATCGATGGTCCGGCCGGCTGACGATAGTCCTGATGGCCCTCAACATGCTGGCAGGACTGCGATTGATAGGCCTGTTATGATGGCAGCGAAACGGCTGGTGAAGACGATCAGAAACAAGACACCTAGAGCAGCGTTTCGAGCCTACGGACAGAAGTAGGCGCTCAAATGTGGCGCAAATTCGTTGATGACGGGTGGCGATGGAGATTATCGCCAACCACAGAGACAGGCGGACATTGCCATGGTTCATGGACTTCGGAAAATGAGACCTACAGACCCAAAAGAAATCCAGCGGTATCTGTCGTACGTGATTGCCTCCTTGTTCGTAGCGCCTGGTTCAGTCTCTTCCAGGGTCTCAGAATTGATGCTCCTCGATAGCAGTTCTCTTCTGATCTATTGGCCCTGGCCCATAAAACCCTCTGAGTAGATGATAAGGGCAATGAGCATTGACAAAAGGAGCAGCCACAGCAAAATGGCGGTCCAGGAGGCTTTGGTGGCCAACTGCTTCTGCTGCCAGTCGCTTGGGCGGATGCCCTGATACAGAAACGTGGCCACACCAGCCAGGTTGATGCAGATCAGGTTTACAAGGAACAGCACAACGGCTCCTGCTGCCAGTGTGCTGTTTCCGGACCCATAGAGCAGCCCTGCGCTGACCAGAGGTGGCAGCAGAGCCACTGCTACCATCACGCCTATAAGTGTGGCTGAGACCCCGGCGGTGAACGCCAGGGCGCCAGCAGATCCGGAGGCCAGGGCCAGGACCACATCCGCCATGCCTACCCTGGTTCGGGAAGCCAGTTCTGTTGTAGACGGGTCCACGTTAAGGACCATGCCCAGCAGCACGGAGAGCATCATGACGAATGCTAGGCCGAACAGGTTTGTCCTGGCGGCACGAAAGGCCAGTTCCTTGTCACCCAGTGTCGTGGCCAGCGACATGGCCACATTTGGGCCCAGCAGTGGAGCTATCACCATAGCCCCTATCACCACAGCCACGTTATTGCTCAGAAGGCCAATGGCAGCCACTATCGATGAGAGGAATACGGTCAGCAGATATATCTGGTCCAAGTGGGTGCTCTCCTGCACGGCGAAGTAGAGCTCCTCTCGGCTGAGGCGGGGCCGGGACGGCAGCCTTCCGGACCTCGCACCGCCATCTGCCTGTTGAGACTCGGTCCCATTGCCCCAACGTGCTCTGATCCTGGACAGGGCAGAGCTTGCCGCATTAGTGGGCGAAGCGGATATATGCTTTCCGTCGTTTTCTGTTGCGGGCCTCGGAAGGCTTGCCTCCACAGGCAGAATGAATAGCCTAAACCCCTCCACTCCTGAGAGCCTCTGTGAAAAGGCATCGACCCAGGCTTCGGTCTCTTCGGCCTTCAATAGAACCCTGACTAGAATATGGTCTTGGTAGAAGCGTTTCTCCCACATACCCTGTACAGGATATTCCCAGATCCCCTCTATTCCCTGCACCCATATGCCGTGGCCTTTGAGCGAGTCGTCCTTCAAGGCTTCCTCGATGGTCTCTCGCTCCCGGCCGGGGACAATCAACTCCACAAGCCTAAAGGCCACATGACCACCAGGGGATCTGCTGCCCTATCCATGGCAGACGTTCATGGATATTCTCTCTATTGTCATCTGGGCCTGGCATGAGCAAGGTTGGTGCACAGGCCAGATTGTCCCAGGCATATCTCTTGTCCAGCCCGGGAATTGGAAATCCTGCTGGCTGCAACGAGCTTGATTCATGGGACATGGACTTTCTCACGACGGAGGTTTGCTCGCGTAGCATGTATCTCTTTTCAGGAAAAAAGCTTTGCGCAATGGACAAATTCACGTCTCCTTCAGCTTGGTACTCTTTTCTGCTCCCATCTGTACCCATTGTTCAGTTCCACAAATCCGGCACCATGAACGCGACTCTTTCGCGTGCGGAAAAACGAGTCGTGATTGCCATAGTGCTGCTTTCAGCCTGATGGGGTGCAGCGATTGGACGGATAGATGGCAATAGAATTGCTTTCAAGCCCGCTTCCTGAGCCTTGCTGCACCGGCGTCCTTGAGGACATACCCGAACGCCTGGGCCATCGGCGTCGCAGACATCGTGTGGATGTCCCGGAACCAAAGCCTGCCGAGCCCTGACCAAAGGACGGCGTATCGAGCACGACATGTCGTTGAGGACCTGACTTGTGTATTTTCGATTGAGATGTTCACCCATTTTCCGGAGCAGCTCAACCTTCGGTGCGATCAGCATCGATTGGCTGCCCTGCATGTAACGCTATTGGAAATCCGCATCTGACGGGACGTGAGATTCGTAGAGGCTTTCCCCGATGCCCACGGCTCCTTTTGGATATAGCTGTTCCTAGTCTTTTCGGCAGGCTGGGAGAGATCGAGGTTACGGGAGGCATAAGCGCTGCGCTAAAGCGATTGAGAAATGAAATGGCCCCGCCGATTGGGTGGGCCACTTTTCATTACTTGGACTCAGTCTGTTAATGCTCCCGCGGAAAAAAGCGACGAACCGCAGAGGCGGCCTCACGAATATATATGGCAAAAAATGTACGGCAAAGTCGATCCGAGATCCCCGATCGCTGAAAAGCGGATCTCAGTTGATATTTTTAAATAAAATGGTCTCAAAATCTATTTGGGCGTCTTAATATTAAAAAAAACTACTAGAACAGGCATTTTCTATGAAGGATGCATCGGATCAAGTCCAATGCAATTACTGAACGATCCTTTGCCCTTTTTACGATGACGGAACGGAAATGGCCGGTGGAAATCCGCCATCAAACGTTCGTGTTCGGGCATTTGGCCGCTTCATCCGGAGGTTCGTACGATCCTAACTTTATCTATCGTTCATGGCGATGGGATTGCTGTGAGGTCGGCACAACTGCGCCCGCCAGGAAGGCGGGCCGAGCTTTCAGTCCGCCCTCATAACAAGCGATGAAAGGCGAGGTTAAGAATATGAGATTTGCCAAACTCTTGATGACTCTGGCCGCGGTCTGCCTTCTGGCGGCCCCGGCCTTCTCCATGCCCTGGGGTGCCGGCGGCATGGGTCCGCGGGCTTGTGCTGCATTTGGGAACCTGACCCAAGAAGAGATGAACAACATGACCCTTGCTGAGCTGAAATCGCTCCAGCAGGAGAACGCCCGGGCACCCGATGGCCGCCCCATGTTCGCAGGAGGCGCCTGCATGCTGCTTGCTTCGGATATCACCAAGGAGACCCTGGAGGGCATGACCCTTGCCGAGATCAAGGCCAAGTGGCAGGAGCTGAACGACAGGATGAACAACATGACCATGGCCGAAATCCAGAATCTCGGGGAGCAGAAGAAGACCGAGATTGAGTCGATGACCCTGGCCCAGATCCAGGAGCAGAGAGAGGTCTGCCGCATCCTTGAGATGGTCGGACATATGGATGAGAAGGGGATGGGCATGGGCATGCGCGGCCCGCATCAAGACATGGGCATGCCAGGTCAGTGCATGAAGGGAATGGGACAGCAGTGCATGGGAATCCCGGGCCAGTGCATGCAGGGCGACGGAAATGACCAGGCCGGCCGAAACTGCCCCAGAGGCGGGCAGTAGGTCCGAAGCGCGCTTACAGCATAATCTTCTGATTCAAGGGGGGACGTCTCCTACTTCCCCGGGCCTCTGGAGGGGCAGAAAACCTCTCCCAGCGGCCCAAAGGCCCCCTTGGCATAGCCTCTTTTTCCTTCGAGATCCGCGATCGGCTCTGGCCAGGAGCATGTCGTTTCTCGCATCCCAACCAGTTCTGCCTGGGCGTCTTTTTGATACCGGGTCACAGCCGGACTGGCGGTTGCACCCTCCAGATCAGGGCTCCAGACAGCAGGCAGAACGCTCCCAGATACAGGAAGACCAGGGAGAAATCGCCCCCTGTTGCATCAAGGATATGGCCGCTGAGAGCAGGTCCCAAAAATCCTGCAACCAGGCCATAGCCGGTGAATACCAGCCCGAATACAGATCCGAAGTGGCCAAGGCCGAAGCAGTCAGCAACAAGCGGCGCCGAGACCGAGAAGAGAGTGCCGAAGGCAAGCCCGATAACGCCGGCCAGCAGAGCGCAGAGCCAAAGGCTACTGGCCAAAGGAAGCAGGATGTAAGCCAGACCTGCCCCGGTGAACGTCAGGCACATGATGAGGTTTCGTCCCAAGATATCGGAGAGCAGACCGCTGATAAGCCGACCCATACCGTTGGTGGCGTTAAAGGCCATCAGGATGAACACCGCGGATCCCATCTCAAATCCCCTGGCCAGGCCGTAGCCAGTGGAGAGGGTAACCATTGCTATTCCTGCAGCCCCTTGCAGTGCCCAGATAATCCAGAGAAACCAGAAGCTTGAGAGCCTTGCAGCTTCCTGCACGGTAAGGGAAGAGATGCAACGGCCTGAGGTTTCCGACTCGAACGATGCCTTTGCTTCGCCGCAATTTCGGCCTTCCGGCGATCTGGCCATATAGGCTCCGACAAGCCCTGTGATAAGGATTAGCACGGCCACGTAGATGTTCATGGTCTGGTATCCAAGGGTGGTCAAGAGCTCATCAAATAAGGGGGCAGTCAGGGCAGCCGAGATGCCGAAGACCATGCTGGCCACCCCGGCAACCAGGCCTTTTCGGTTTGGATACCAACGCTGAACTGTGGTCAGAGCAGGAATGTACACAAAGCAAGAAGCCAGGCCGGTTATGAACGCCCAGGCATAGACCATGGCCATTCCGGACGCAAAGGCGACAAGTATGGAGCCAAAGGAACAAATCACAATCCCTGCTGCGATCAGAGCCCTTGTACCATAACGCTCCTGCCAGCGCCCGACCAGGAACATGAAGATGCCAACCGTCGCCAGAAGGACGAATACTGTATTGCCTGTGGCCCCGCGCCCAATATGGTACATATCCTGCCACACCGGAGCCATTACTCCCGGAAAACCGAAGTTCATAGCCCCCGGCCAGAATAAGGCCAGACAGCAGCCTGCCACTGCAAGAGCTCCGTCAAGACGCCCGCCCTGATCGGCATGCCTCTCTATGATATCTGGTACCATCTATCATGTCAATGATGAAATCAGGCGCATATAGTCTTTCTCCTCGACATGCCGCCCGTTGAGATTGCCCTTCGATGCACAGCGTAGAGGACATGCATGTTATGACAGGTATGCGTATATGGATACGACAGATATGCGTATATGGATACGACAGGTATTCGGATATTGATATGATATGTATGCGGATATTGATATGACAGGTATTCGGATATGGATATGAAGGTTATACGAATGTTGCAGACGGACTTCGGGCTGTTGCAGTCGCAGGATCGGAAGAAAGAGCCGTAATTTGCTCGAAGCGCAGGGCTTTTTCCGAGCAAATACGGTCAAGGCCGAAAAAGAGCTGTATAGAGCGCTTAGATGTTTTTTTTTAGCTCTTGGTCAGCTTCTTATGGCAGAACCACCAGTCGTAGCACTCATACATTTTCGAACGCTCTTTGGCGGTCTTCTCGTCTCCAGGTGGCGGTATTATGACCTCATCGCCTATAAGATCGTTCTTTGGCCAGTTGGCTGGCATTGCAACTTTGTTCTTGTCCGCAACCTGCAGTGCCTCGACGACTCTCAGGATCTCATCCATGTTTCGGCCTACTTCCTGAGGATAATAGACCATCAGGCGCAGGATACCGCTGGGATCGACCACGAACACCGCCCGCACGGTGTTTGAGCCTTTTCCCGGGTGGACCATCCCGAGCAGGCTTGCCACTGCTCCTGTATCAGCTATGATCGGGAATTTGATCTCCACGCCCATCTTCTCTTTTATCCACTCCGTCCACTTCATATGGGAGAATACCTGGTCGATAGAGAGACCGATCAGCTCGCAGTTTAGCTTCTTGAACTCGCCCATTCTCTTCTGAAAGGCGATGAACTCGGTTGTGCAGACCGGGGTGAAATCGGCCGGATGGCTGAACAGGACGAACCACTTGCCAGCAAAGTCATCCGGCAGCTTCATCGGACCGTGCGTGGTCCGCACTTCCAGGTTTGGCATCTTATCGCCCAGCAAGGGCATGCCATTGAAATCCACCATATCTTCAGAGCTACAACACATTTGATTCAATCCTCCAGCATAATTATTAGTCCTCAACGAACAAAAGGTTATCGCATGATGTTGTGACCACGGAATCCGATTGGGCCGCTCCTGGAGTTCATGCGGTCGATTCGGGCGGCAGAGTATGAGCCGTCAGATCTCTTTTTGGATTATCGGTCCCAGCTGAACAAAGGCCATCCTAGAAAATCAGAGCGACCTATTTGCCAAGTGTGGTCCACTTCACTTCATATGCGGCGGCTGAAAATATGAGGATGCTCAGGCCTAAAGCCAGTTCTTCCTCATGAAGTAGACCACCATGGCCACGCCAACAATGCCCATGAGCACCAGGCTGGCCATATAGCCGTACTCCCACTCGAGCTCCGGCATGTACCTGAAATTCATGCTGAATACACTGGATATGAATGAGAGGGGTATGAAGATCGTCGTGATGATTGTCAGCACCTTCATTATCTCGTTGAGCTTGTTGCTGGTGCTGGATAGATGTATGCTCAGCATCTCAGATAGCATATCCCGGAAGATCTCTATGTTGTCTATTACCTGGATAGTATGATCGTACACGTCCCTCAGGTAGATGCTTGTAGTCTCATGCAAGAGTGGCGACTCGCCTCGCTCCAGACGGCTGATCACCTCACGAAGCGGCCAGACCGATTTGCGCAGGAATATCATGGAGCTCTTGAGTTCGTAGATATCCCGCAGGTTCTCGGTGGAGGGATCCGATACAAGCTCAGCTTCCAGGTCCTCAATTTTTTCTCCAAGGTTCTCGAGGATTATGTAGTAGTTGTCCACGATAGCGTCCAAGAGTACGTATGCCAGGTAATCTGTGCCCATCCTGCGGATGCGGCCTTTCTCGTTCTTGATCCTCTCTCGAACAAGCCTGAATACATCTCCTCCGCTCTCCTCGAATGTTATCACGAAGTTCTGGCTGAATATCAGGCTGAACTGCTCTGCAGTAACCTCGTTATTGGCCTCGTCGAAATAAAACATCTTGAGTACTATGAATATGTAGTCCCCAAAATCCTCCATCTTCGGCCGTTGCTGCGAGCTGACGATATCCTCCACGATGAGCGGATGGATATCGAATATCTTGCCCAGCTTCTCCACCGTATCGGCATGGATTCCGTCCACCTTGATCCAGGTGACTGTGGGCTTGTAGCGAAACGGAGCGCAATCCTCGATCGAATGGGCCTCCTCCTCCTGGAATTGGGCCTCATCGTAATCTATTATGGTGACCCTGGATTGCTCCACTCTTGGCAGTATCCTCTCCTTCTCCATCCGGGCGGGCTGGATATCGGGCTTTCCCTCTTTGTTCCTCATCAGCTCCTGCATAGACTGGACCCCCCAAACCAGGCCGTTTCGAGGTGTCCAGCTGATTTCAGACCGAGAGGACAGGTCGAAGCGGATACAAAAAAAAGTTCGTCCTCAAATAACAAATAGGTTTCGTTCCGCCTGCTGAATCGGGGCTATGATGTGAATTTTCGCAAATTCGTATCTCCTCAAGGTGCCCTGAGGGAGATCGCCTGAGGGAGATCGTTGAAGAGTGGCATGCCTGTAGGCTGCAAAAAAGTTTCATGTGATTTTTCGGCACAGTCCGAAGGGCACCGATCTTTTACGCACCTTCTCGATCCTCATGGGATTGGTGCTGCTATGATGGGATTTGAGAGGTCGGAGACGAGCTGAAGATGGCTTTTTTTTGGGCATCTCAGCAGATTCAGGTCCGATCGGATCAGGGCAGGACCCTGATCAGATCACACCATCGGTTCCGAAGAATGCCTGCCCGGCTAAAAAAACGCCTCTGCGAACGATATGCAGCCGGGCAATTCGATGATATCTTCGATGCTTGCGCGCCACAAGCTCCCTGCAGGCGATTCCCTCATGCCTTCTTCTTATTTCTCCGGTAGATATAGCCCCCGGAAAGGGCAATCACAGCCAGTACTGCCAGTGCCGGGATCAGCATGGAACGCTGGGCTGGGTAAACCGTCACCGGTATCTTCATGCTCTCTGAGATTATCGTATCTCCACGGACATCGGTGTACTTGATCTCGCTATTGATCCCATACTCTTTGGGGGTGGCGTCTGTGTCCACATCCACCCTGAAGACGACCTTTTTGGCCTCTCCGGGTTTGAGCTCTCCCAGGTAGGCCTGGTCGTCGGTGGAGGTGAAGGGCTTGAAGATGCTCAAGCGTGCGATTCCATCCTGCACCGGATCCTCTCCGATGTTCTGGTAAATAACCTCGATCTGGCCCTTCTTCTGTCCGACAGAGAGCCGGCTCTCCACATCTGTGATCTGGAAATCGGCTTTTCTCTTTACGATGATGGGAATGGCGACGGTCTCATTCTTCTTCTGATACCAGTAGGAGGTGCGGAACCCCACCAGGCTGTTGGTCTCCCTGTTAAAGCTGCTGGCATCGACCTCCACATTATACTGGTAATCGTATCTCAGATCCAGTGTGAGGTTGTACCGGCCGGCCGGGGCGTGCTTGGCGATCTTGATCGAGAACTTGATGGGATTGGCGGTCTTCGCGCCGGACTTCAAAGCCTCTACAACCTGATCACCTGACTGTACCTCGATCTGGTCGTTATCCGAGTTCAGGGTAGCCTTTATGCCTATGGCAGTGGTCTTCGCCTGCTCCAGCTTCTGCTCCTCGCCTGCCAGTGCCTGGTCAAGTGCCCCATCTGGCGTCTTATCCTTCTTAAAGCCCATAAAACGGCCATAGTTTATCAGGTCAAGGTACAGGGTGACAGTGTCGCCCCGGTCGAACTCGTTGGTTCCGGTCACGGTAGCGGTCAGGCTTGGCGATCCCTCCATGGTCCAGAAGTTATCGCCAGAGACCAGCGGTATGTAATTGTCCTGGGACGATGCCAGAGATATAAGGGCGATTAAGCCCAGAACAGCCAATCTTGCTTTCATCTTGAGTGCTCCTTTGAAAGACAGCCTTCTATCTTATCGGATCATGAGTGCGAAATATCTTCTATTATGACGCTTTTCCTATGCGTTGAGACCTTGTTCTGGCAGTCATCTAACGGCTCTGCCCCCTCTCTGAGATGCCAAAGTAGCTTGCTGTCGTCGGCAAGCAGCCATTTTGATCTCCCTTGCTGTCACAAGTACCTTCTGGCCCAGCTGCTGTATCCTTGTCCGCTCCTTCTCCATCCCAAGCAGAAGAACCGGAAAAACGGTAAACGTGGTGGCCAGCGCGAAAATCACGGCCAGGACGGTCAGTATTCCGAAGTTGCTTGTAATGAGGAACGGCGAGGCCATAAGCGCCGCAAATCCGAAGACGGTGGTGAGCCCGGAGGCCATAAGGGCAGCTCCTATGCTCTTCGATGTCGCGGCTATTGCCAGCCCCTCATCTCCCAGACGGTCAAGCTCTTCATAGAATCGTTCCATCATGAGTATCGAGTACTCCGATCCAACCCCGAGGATCAGCGCTCCCAGGGTGGCGGTAAGAGGAGTGTAGCTCATGCCGGCCACGTACATGACGCCTCCCATCCAGCCGATGACCACCATCATTGGCAGCACCGGCACCAGGGCTTTTATCAGGTCACGATAGACTGCCAGAAGTATCAGGAAGATCAATAAAAGGCCAATCAGGGTCATCTCGGTCCGCCCGGTGGTCAGGGCATCGATCACGGTGGTCATCACCACCAGGTCGCCTGTGATGGTTATGGACATGCCTGGATGTGGTCCAAACCAGATGCCGTCCTTTTTCACCTCCACCAGCAGCCGGTCGATCCCCTCCTCTCCCAGGTCTCGTACGGCCTGGCCTATGTTCAGGTCGATGAGAGCTGTGTCGTGTCCGTCTATGTACTTGTCGCGCTGAGCAGGCGGCAGAGAGTCGAGAACCTCCTTAATTCCGGCAGGTGTTTCCGGAATGAAACCCCCGTTTGCAGCCCTGACCATTGTGGCAATGCTGGTGGTATCGTATATCTGCTGGCGTGAGCTCTTCAGGTAGGAGCCGAACTCGTCCACCCATCTCATGGCTTTGGGGTCGGTCATATCCGCACCCTGAACCACGATATTGATCTCGTCACTGCCCCCGAAAATGTCGTTCAGATGCCGAAACTCGACGAGGGGGGGCAGGTCCTGAGGGATATAGTTCTTGAAGTCCGTATCCACGGGGACCTGCGTGTCGGCATAGGTCCCGGCCAGAGAGAGTACCAGAGCCAAAACCAGGATGGCTCTTTGCCTCTTCAGGGAAATCTGTACTGCCCTGTTGACCATCTCACCGACAAAGCTGGAATTTGCCGTCTCGTCTTGTCCGCCCTCTTCATCCCTCTCAGACCGGCGTTGAGGGTCTCGGAGGCTGCGTCGCCTCTCCGCCAGGTACAGCAAGGATATCTCGACAAACAGGCCTGAGAGATAGCACATGATGAGGCCGATCAGACACAGCAGGCCGAACTGCTGGATCATTGGCACGGTGGACGAAAACAGGGAGAAGAATCCGGCTGCCGTTATCAGGAGGGCGATTAGCACTGCAGGCGCCGTATGGGATACGGTCTGGACCACTGCGTCCAGCATGGTCCCCCCCCGGCTGAACTCCTCCTCGATACGGCTGTGGAACTGGATTGCGTAATCTATTCCTATTCCAATCAGTATTGGAAAAGCGGATACAGAGATCATCGTCATCGGGATATGGGCGAGCCCCATGATCCCAAATGTCCAGATGATGCCCAAAAAGACGGTGGGCAGGGGCAGGATAGGCCAGTTGACGTGCCTGAAGACCAATAGCAGAGCCAGGATCATCAGCAAGCCGGCCAGACCCATCAGGATGCCGTTGCTGGTTGCCATCTCAGTCTTTATTGCCAATCCAAGCGCGGCATCGCCCGTTACTATTACCTCGATTCCGGGCGGAAAGCTGGCGATCTCGGCCACCTTCTCAGTCTCCTGGAGCAGCACCTCCCCTTCTCGCTCAGTGAGGGTCAGCGGGGTCTCGATAGCCACTATCGTATGCCGCTTATCAGGAAGTATAAAGGAAAGGGCTGGGCCATGGTCCTCAAGATAGCGATCGATGCTGGCCTGGTCATCCGGTATTCCGCGGATGCCGGAGGCATTTTCCTCAGCTCGGGCCACTATCTGGGAGATTCCATCAACGCCCAGGACGCTTGGAGCTTCTTCCATCCTTTGGATGAGGCGGTCCATTGCCTTCAATACGGATGGTGTTGTTACGTCGTCCCCTTCGATGATCACCATCAAAGACTGGGTACCGAATTTCTCCATGAACAGGTGATCGTACTTCTGGTATAGGTCTGAGTCCTTGCCCACGAAGTTCTCGGTTTGCATCCCCTGCATCTCTATGAACTGAGCATAGTGAATTGATGCAGCAGTAAGAAGAACCGCCGCGGCTATGATCAGAAGCGGATGCCTCTCAATCCAGATCCCAAACCTATTCTTCCCGCCTATGACCATCACCTATCCAGTTCTATTTTCAGACATCCCCTCGGGATCCATCTGAGATTTCCCGGATTTTCCGGCCGCCTCTGGGAGGCTCAATATCTCACCACCGCGATATACTTAAACATGATTTTCCCGTGTCCCCCCCAAGGTCTCCTCTTCTCAGCACCCTCGTATCTGTGGCTGTGAAGCTCCCATCTGAAAATCTTCCCAGGATTCTGCGCTGCTAAGGGGGGAACGCCCGGGTCGTCCATTTAATTCTGTATTTACCGAACGTACTGGTTTTACGAAAGATATTTAAAACTTATGGTGTATGTAGGATGTGATGAGGGATCACGAGGTCTTTGCTGAGGAGCAGGTTAGGGAGTATATGATAAATGCATGCGTGCAATCGGCTCGCATTGCTGGGTATAGCGATGCAGTGGGTGTCCTGCGAGGTGTTATCATGCTTGCCCTCGAACCGATATCCATGGACGATCTTGTGGAGACCACAGGCTACAGCAAGTCCACCATAAGCTCCAACATGAACCTTCTTGAGACGCTGGGCCTGGTCATGAGGATTGTGACTCCCGGGGATAAGAAGTATCGATATCTGCCGGTTACCGATGCTGATACTCTGAGACGGGCCATAATGAACCGGGTCAAGGTGGAGATCCATCTCCTGTTACAGGCTCTGGAGATCTCTGAGAAGACCCTGGTCGATGCGAATTTCCCAGAGCTTGAGGCACTGCAAGATAGAATCGTTCGCATGGAAACCTTCTACCGAAAAGCAGAACAGGCCATAGACCTAATGGAGCGTTACGACACGGATCAACTTATTGCCCTTTTGAAAGGCAGTTGTAACGACTGAGGAATCCGCATTCCTCTCAGCGGCTTTTCCGGCAAAGCCGATGGATCGCCATACTGATCCTAAAAAGTTTTCACGAGGCTTGCAGCGGAATTGGCGGCGCGTTTGTCTTTAGGACGAACTCATGGCTAATCCCCGCCAATTCATTGGCGGGATGC
>MVQI01000028.1 GCA_002067795.1 Methanosaeta sp. PtaB.Bin039 | reverse complement strand
CAGGAGGATCACCAGGAGCGACCATATTATCGGCAGCTCGGGCATGGTTCCGTAGCCGTACAGGATCCAAAGCAGAAAGTCAATGGGTTGATAGTAGAGAGGCAGATTCGGCCGGTTCTGATTTCTGTAGGAGACATAGCACTGATCTGCATCTGGATAATAACCCAAATTCTTAAAATTCTCGATCAGCTCAAGATACGTAGTCTCATCAAAATTTAAGGATTTAATATCATGCCACCTGATATATAATTTATCATAATCTGCTCTATAAAGAGTTAGATCCCCCATAAATCGTGCTGTTCTGAAAAATGCATCATCAAGGAATCGGCTATCCTCGAAGTAGACCGCGCCGTGGAATTTACATTCACCAAATCCCGCAAACTTGTTGAATTGGGCTCCGCTGAAAAGGGCATAGTTGAGGAAAACCACTGAGCCAAAATCAACTTCGTCGCCGAACTTGGCTTTAGTGAAGTCAGCATTGCCACTGAACTTGGCAGAGCTAAAATAAGCAATCCCATTGAAAGTGGCATTGGAAAACTCAGCATCCTTCTTAAATTTAGCAACAACAAAAGAGACGTCTCGGTCGAACACACATTCTTTAAACAATGCTTTAAGACCAATTGATGCGTTAGTGAAATAAGCTAAATCATAGAAATGTGCATCACGAAAGTTCGCAGTACCAGTGATATTGACGTCAGAAAAGGAGGCAACATCATAGAAGTTGGAATTAGCAAAACTAGCATAAGATCTGAATTCAGTATAAACAAAATCGGCGTATCCATTGAATCTCGCGTATTGGAATTCGGCTGCCCAATCAACTATGACATGGTCGAAGTCGAAGTAATCAAATTCTGCAAAATCAAAGCGTGTATTCATCGATCTAAAATGGGCATAATTGAACCAGGTGTAGCCCTTAATCTTGGCATGATCTAAAAAGACGTCTCGATTGAAATAGGCACCACTGAATTTGGCGTCCTGGCTGATATTGCTGGAAGATAAACGAAGTGTGTCCATGAATATAGTATCATCGAAGTTCAAACCTCCAATGATATCCGAATTAGTGATGCATATAGTAGAGCTGACCACCTTGGGATTTCTCGATAGTCCAAAATGCAATTCATCATCTGTCCTATCAACATGTGCAGTTCGAAGTTCCAGTCCCTTTAGATCCAGATCGCCTCTTATAATGACGTTATCGTACTCTACCGGCAATCCATTCTTGATCTTATCCATGACTTCATTGGCCGCGACTTCCCTCCGGGGCTGATCTGAATCGGCGAAGGCATAACCGACCGAATTGATGAGAAAAACTACAGTTACGGCTAGGACTACCTTCGAGATCTCCACACGAATTATTATCGTAATTATACGTTATAAATTTATTGCCATCACCTTGAACATGCTTCGGCCGCAGCATTCCTGTGATTTTCGCCATCTGACCGGGCCCCCTCCTGCCCGGAAAAGCCGCGGCTGAAGCTTCTTCCTAGTCAGCGGCGACGCCTTGCGTAAAATTCTTGTTGGCGATTGCGACAAAAACCGCAAGAATCCCCCGGGCATTAATGGGCAGTCGCCGCCTTCTAGATCATCGTTCCGATCCTTCAAATCCGTCATTCAGCCTGCCAGGCATGGCCGAGGTACAAAAACAAAATGAATAACGTGCTATTTCCTGCTCCAGCTTCAGAAAATCGAAGCCTGAATCGAGGAGGGAGTCTCTTCCCGGATCATAAGAAGGTTTTTTGCTGATCTGATATATCATGATCCAGAGGAATGGAAATGAATGCCAAACCATCCAGCCTGACTCAAAATGTAGTGCCTGGAGTGGACTGGGTAGGGGCCATCCACTGGAACCGCCGGCTGTTCGACGGCCTGATCCCACTTCCTGACGGAACCAGCTACAACTCCTACCTGATACGCGGAGAGAAGACAGCCCTGATAGATGCGGTGGATCCTGAGATGACCGGGCTTCTGCTAGCCAACCTGGAGTCGTTGAAGGTAAATCATCTGGACTACGTGATATCCCAGCACGCCGAGCAGGATCATTCAGGTGGCCTTGCAGAGGTGCTGGAAAGGTATCCGGAAGCGGTTGTACTGGGATCGCCACGCTGCCGCGATCTTCTCATCGACTTCGGACTTGCAACTGCTGACCGCATAAGTCCGGTGGCAGACGGCCAGGTGCTTCCACTTGGAGGAAAGACGCTGCAGTTCATCAGCGCTCCATGGGTGCACTGGCCAGATACTATCTTCACATATCTGAAGGAAGATCGTGTGCTATTTCCATGCGACTTCCTTGGATCACATCTGGCCAGCAGCGATCTGTATGCCAGCCAGGATGCGTACCAACCGGCCAAGCGGTACTACGCCGAGATCATGATGCCTTTTAGGACCAGCATTCAGAAGCATCTGGCCAGGATCGACGGTCTTGAGGTGGAGATAATCGCTCCCAGCCACGGCCCACTATACGACCGTCCGCGACTGATACTGGACGCTTACCGAGACTGGTCGTCCGATCAGGTCAAGAATGAGGTGGTTCTGCCGTATGTCTCCATGCACGGCTCAACCGAGGCAATGGTGCAGCATCTGGTCTCTGCCATGATAGACAGGGGCATCTCAGTCAAGCCGTTCGACCTGACGCGCACCGACCTGGGCAGCCTGGCCATGGCCCTTGTGGACGCCGCCACAATAGTATTGGGCTGTTCGACAGTTCTCACCGGTCCACATCCTGCAGTGGCTCATGCAGCTTTTCTGGCCAATGCACTGCGACCCAAGGCACGTTTTGCCTCGGTGATAGGATCATACGGCTGGGGTGGGAAGATGGTGCAGGATCTTGCTGCCTTGATACCCAACCTGAAGGTCGAACTGCTGGACCCTGTGGTCATCAGGGGATATCCACGACCAGAGGATCGGCGGTCACTGGATCGACTGGCAGACCTGATACTCGAAAAGCATCGCAATATAGGGATCGCCTGAGGCAACTATAATGAGGTCGGCCTTCTTCGGACTTGATCCGGGCTTTATTAGCTTCGCCAAGGGGGTGTCAAGCTCCGTGGACAATCCCGGAGCTTGGCAAGGCCAGTCCTGCCTGGTCCTGGAGGGTGCAGCCGCCGAACCGGTATCTGAATTGTCGGGAGTGGACAGCCCCTCTTATGGTCTTTTCCGCCAGCGAGCCCGGGGCGGAATGCCTGATCGATTGCGTATGCCAGGCATGATCTCAGCGCTTTGGATCCTGCCAGGGTGCAGCGTATCGGTGATCGACAACATGTGGGGAGATATCCGGCCATCCGGGCACAGGCTCGACACTTCGATGGAGGAGGCCAGGTACCGGTCGTCTGATGCACAGATCGGCTACCTGTCCGATCCAACCTGGCGGCAGGCATGATGAATGAGGAGCTTGTACTGGCTGTAACCGGACTGGCTGTTGGGCTTGCCTCCGGGATGCTGGGGGTGGGCGGATGCTTCATCATGGTTCCGGTCCAGTACTGGCTTCTCCTTGACCGTGGCCTCGATTCCACTTTGGCCATCCGCTCAGCTTTCGGAACAGGCCTGGCCGTGGCCCTGCCAACTGCTGCCAGCGGAGCTTACGCCCACCGCCGAAGGGGTGCTGTGGACTCTCGGACAGGAATGGCCCTCGGCGGTGCCGGGATTGCGGGTGCTCTCATAGGCGGATACATGGCTGCCCACCTGCCGGCAGAGCCGCTGCGGCTGATCTTCGGGTTCGTCGTGCTTGTAGGCGCAGCCCGCATGGCCCTGCTGCCCTTCTGCCAGCAGGATGCCTATAAGGAGCCGTCACTTGTTCAGCTGCTGGCCTGGGGCTTTCCGGTAGGTATCGTCAGTGGGCTCTCAGGTATAGGTGGCGGGGTCCTGCTCGTGCCGTTGATGGTGATCTTCCTGGGATTTCAGATACGCCGGGCAGTCGGAACCTCCAGCCTGGCAGTGACCCTGACCTCAATGGGAGGGCTGGTCTCCTATGTAATCAATGGCTGGGGAATTCAGACGATCTCTGGGTCACTGGGTTATGTCAA
This sequence comes from Methanosaeta sp. PtaB.Bin039, assembly GCA_002067795.1. Taxonomy (GTDB): domain Archaea; phylum Halobacteriota; class Methanosarcinia; order Methanotrichales; family Methanotrichaceae; genus MVQI01. Next base: position 15,655 of record MVQI01000028.1, on the reverse strand, counting down.
TTTGACCCACGCCGCCATTCTTGCCCTGACCAGCGTCCCGATGGCCCAGATAGGAACCGCCTACTCTCATCGTCTGCCGGAAAAGCAGCTGCGCATTCTCTTCGTGGCTGTGATGGTCTATATCAGCCTGCGGATGTTCTTTGGAAGATGATAATCTCAGGGCTCGGGGGCATTTGACCGCAAGGCCAATAAGCCGCCTTAATGAATTTCAGTGGCAGAGGAGATGGCATGATTCGGCAGGGAGAGTGCATCGGGCTAAGTCTTGAGGATGAGCAGCCTAGGGATGATGAGGCATCCCTGGAGGGGCTGGTCAGTCAGCATGAGCGTCTGCAAAGGCTGATTGAGCAGCGACTGTCCGAGTTCTCCAAAATAGGCAGGGCAGCGGATGATCAGCGCCTCTTCGAGGAGCTGGCCTTCTGTCTGCTGACCCCCCAATCTCGCGCTCGCCGCTGCTGGGCGGCTGTGGAGTTGTTATCTGAAAAGGGGCTGCTGCCGTCCGGCCATCCTGAAGATATCCATCCCTTATTGGTCGGCGTGCGCTTCAAATACACCAAGGCCAGGAGGATTTGCCAGGCCAGAACCCTATTCCACCGGGAGGAGGGGTCGGCGCTGAGAAAGGCGCTCGATTTGGGCGATCCGCGGGAGATTAGGGAGTGGCTGGTGGAGAACGTAAATGGAATGGGGTATAAGGAGGCAAGCCACTTTCTGCGCAACATCGGACGGGGTGGCGATCTGGCCATACTGGACAGGCATATCTTGAAGAATCTGGTGCGTTACGGTGTGATCCCCGAGGTTCCCCGCACCCTGAACCGCAAGAGGTATCTGGAGATCGAGGAGCAGATGCGCTCCTTCGCTGCCAAGCTGGGCATACCGATGGATCACCTCGATTTCGTCCTGTGGTACCGGGAGGCCGGGGAGATATTCAAGTAGCAGGACGTTCCTTCAAAGGCTGCAAGTAGAAACGAGGGCTGCAATCATCAGGCCAGATGCATATGCCTCCGACCTACCGCTTTGTCGTCTTTGGGCAGGATAGTGCAATGCTGCTCTTCGGATCTCGAATTGACGTTTCGAGGAGAGCCAGGTCTCAAGCCGGTTAGCTGGTCAGGTTCGCCCTGGGTGTTCATAATAAATCCGAGACTGTGCCTAGTTTTCGATTCTTCGGCAGATTTGGCAGGATTATGGATCCCTTGTCAGGTCAATGGTCCCTTGTCAGGTCACATGGCCTTAAAACCGGCAGGATCATGCAAGCGATTCCGCGATGCTGGGATGCTGGAGTCTGTTCATGGCTTCTATGAAACATATTCGCAAAGCATGGCTGGCGGTTCATGGAACTTTGCTGTTTTGCCATTAATCAATTGTATGTCTATACGGTAACATGGCTGGCCATAAATTGAAATAGTGCCTATAATCATTAATATTGTTATTGAATTCTCCTGAGGTGGTATCCATGAGAAGAACCCATCTTATTGCGGCAATTTCATTGCTGGCATTGCTTTTATGCTCTAGCGCCACGGCCAGCTTAAGCCAGTTCTCCGGCGGCTGGAAAAACACAGATCCCAATACCAGCGGGATAACCAGGCTTGAGATCTCCACAAGCGAGTCGTACATCTCGGTGCAGGCCTGGGGAAAGTGTCACCCCGAAGACTGCGATTGGGGAGAGGCTGAGGCCATCTCCTATGCACCGAGCGTCGAATCCGATCCGGCCAGCGAAGCTGAGGCCCTGCTGGCGATATTCAATCCAGGATTTGCCGAGACCACCCTTGTGATCCAGCCCGCAGGCAACAACCGGCTCAAGGTCCTGAACTTCCAGCACTTCACTGACGGCAGCGGAAGAAGCGATTATATGGCTGAATACATCTTCACCAAGAGCAGAGCTACTCTCAAGCCTCCCAGCACTGGGGTGATCGGAACCATAGATCCAAAGAAGATTGGCAACATTATCGGCACAGTGGCCGCAATGACGCTGCCAGCGCCGGTTCAGGTGTCTCCGGTCTCGGGATCGGTCTCTGATAAGTATCCGCGGACAACGACCCTGCGATGGAAGCCTGTGGAAGGGGCGGCCTCCTATACCGTTGAGATCGACTGCTACCACTGCTGCCAGTCCGGAGCCTGGTGCACTGATGTTGGAGATACCTGGAGCGTTGTCCCCGATATCACGGATACCAGCTACACCTTTGACTTCGTAGGCGCCCAGCCCGGGCGGTGGAGGGTGTGGGCAGTCAGCTCCTCCGGAGCGGAGGGCACCAAGTCAGGATGGTGGGAGTTCAAGTATACGCGGTGATCCCCAGGTGCATTGTCATTGGACAAAACCTCTGGTATCATCCCCTCTCGCAGGCTCTGTTGCTCAGCGTCAAGGGCGCTTTTTGATGCCCTTGACGTTGATTTGCAGAAGACCATAATTTTCTTTAATTTTTTTATAATTAACCATTGATCTAAATGAAGGCGCCTTCGATGGATCCCCTGGGGAATTCATTTGGCAGCAATTTCTAAGCGTCTTGAAGCCGGCGAATTCGCTCCAGATCGATGGATATTCTATATCTCATATATTGCGTTATTCTGCGGATACCCTCTCAACCCTGCTCTCCAGTATATTGATGAGTTCTTTCGCTGTAAACTGGCTAATCAGGTTCAGGATCCTGCTGGTGTCCTCATAGATCCTTATTGCCTTTTCCAGGGATGCATCTAATTCCGGCTCTTTCACGCTTTTTTCCTCCAGGTTCTTCTCGATCTGAAGAAGGGCCTGCAATATCAAATGCACCTCCTCTTTGGCGGTAGAGAGGACGACTGGCCTCACGATCTCCGGATCGGTCACCAGAGCGTAGCGATGCTGCTTATATCGATGCTGCTTGCCCAACGGACCCACCACGCGGCGAGCTATCCCCAGGTTCTCAAGGTAGTTCATATTGGAGCGTACCGTCGTCTTGCTGTAGCCAGTCTTCTCTGCCAGAGTATCAAGCGACAAGGGATCGCTCTCGAGGAATAGGGTGCCCCAAAGAATTCCCATGGCATCGCTCCACCCATTTTTTTGGGCGGCTTTTATGCAAGCTTCGATGATGGGCCTCTTCAGATCCAGCATTTCTTCGTCCTTCACAATATTAAACTCGGATATAATGTTTAAGTAATTTGCTCTTCAGCTCGAATAATCACCCTTGCATGTTGATCGGACCTTTGGTGCCCCGCATTTCTTCATCCTTCGCTGCAATATAATTCGATCACAAAGTTTAAGTAATTTGTTCTTATACAGTTCGTTCGGCTAAATCAGAACAGAAGGTTTTATTTGTATGATTGGCTTGGAACGATTGGGAGTGTGGATCACCAGAAATCCTTCGATAATCATAGCCGCGGCAGTTCTCATGACGTTTGGATCGTTTCAATATGCCCAGCAGATCGAGAGCCAGGGCATGACTACGGACTCCTTCGTTTCAGACGATTCGGATCTTTATCAGATATACGACCACCTCTACCAGGAGAACTTCGGCGTGGACGGCAACGTGGTCCTGATAGAGGGCGACGATGTGGCAACGGCAGAAGTCCTGTCAGCCAGCCTGCGATTATCCGATCATATGAAGCAGGTCCAAAACGTGGTCAGCGTCCAAAGCCTGGCCGACATCGTCGCCGACGCGGAGTATCAGAGCAATGGAATACGCCGTATACCCTCAAAGGAGCCGATAGACAGAATCCTGGAAGGCGCCGGCCCTGTGGTGCAGCGGCTAATGCCCGATCGTGGGCATTCGAGGATGATCGTGGGCATGCCAACCTCCCTGGATGATTCACAGCGAAGCGAGATCCTTGCAGAAATAAATCGCGCTGTGGATTTTGCAGAATTTCCGGCAGGCTACGGCGTAACAGTTACAGGAGATCCAGCATTTCAGGCAGAGATTCAAAGGATAATGGGCGAAAGCAACGGATCTATCCTTGCCCTGGCCGGCGTGCTGATGATCGTCGCGCTTCTTCTGGTGTTCAGGCATGTCAGATGGCCGCTGCTCCCAATACCCGTCGTCTTCCTGGGAATAATCTGGACTTTTGGGGCCATGGGATTTTTTCACATACCCATGAGCATGGTCACATTTGCAGCTTTTCCAATACTGATAGGAATCGGCATAGACTACGCCATTCAGTTTCACAATCGGATTGACGAAGAGCTTGGCAAAGGCAAGCCCCTGGTGGAGGCAACCATCAATACCGTCAACCACGTGGCCGTACCTGTGATCATCGCCCTCGCTATAACCGAGGCCGGCTTCGTATCCCTTCTCAGCTCAAGCGTCCCCATGATCAACGATTTCGGAAAGCTCTGTATAATCGGCCTGGTGATGTGCTATCTCTCTGCCCTTTTCGTGAATGTGACGATTCTTTATGTCTCGGAGGGCAGGTCTCCACGAAGACAGAATTCTGAAACGTACCTGGCCAACGGATCAGAAGTGGGATCTCAGATCGAGAGGACGGCTAATTTCTGCGTCGATAGGTGGAAGGCCGTGCTGGCAGTTGCTCTGGTTCTCGCGCTAGCCGGAAATTATGCTGACACGCTGGTACCAATAGAGACGGATGTCAAGAACTACATTCCCCAGGACATCTCTCCCCTGATCGATTTAAACCACATGAAGGCCTTCTTCGGCGGAACCGATTCGCTCAAGTTCCTGATTCAGGCTGACGATGTAACTGCTCCAAAAAACATCCGATGGATGGATGATTTCGGCAATTACCTCCTGAGCTCAAGAGAGGATCGGACTGAAAGCGCCACGAGCATAGCCACCTATGTCAAGGCTGCCAATGGCGGGCAGATACCAGGTGATGTGTCCAGGATAAGGGAGACAATCGACGCACTCCCAGAGGATATCCAGAATGCGTACCTGAGCGGGCACAACCTGGCCATCATAGATGTCAATGTAGGCGATGTTCAGCGCAATCTGGGTACTGAAGGTGTGGCCAGGCTTATCGAGTCGTATGAAGAAGACCTGGCCTGGATGACGCCGCCTCCCGGAGTATCGGTAAGGGCGACTGGAAATATAGTTGTCATGACAACGGTGATCGATGCACTGACATCAGGCAGGGTGGAGATGTCTCTACTTGGCCTGGTTTTGATATTCATACTGCTCCTATTGATATACAGAGATTTAATCAAAGCGCTTCTGCCGGTGCTGCCCATGGTTGTTGTGATAGGATGGATGGGCCTTGTCATGTACTACGGCGGATTGAAGTACACGCCGCTCACAGCCACACTGGGCGCCCTGATACTTGGAGTCGGCTCGGAGTATGCCATACTGATGATGGAGCGCTTTTACGAGGAGTTGGATAACGTTGGCGATCCCTACGAGGCGCTGAAGATCACTGCCAACCGCATAGGCTCAGCCCTGGTTGCGTCTGGGATGGCAGTGGTATTCGGCTTTGCCGCCCTGATAGCATCGCCCTTCAACATCATCAGCAACTTCGGGGTGGTGACGGTGATGTCGGTCATCCTTGCCCTGGTCACCACATTCACTGTATTCGTTGTATTGACAATTCGAATGGAAATTCAGCGAGAGGTGCTGCAACGCGCCAGACATCGACTAAAGAAAGCAATCGTGCTGATCAACAACCGTGCATAGAGAGGTATCTGCTTGAGAAGAGCGAATATTAAGCCAATACTTGTCATTGCTGGCCTTCTGTCCCTTACAGCACTTTCCCAGGCCCAAGGTAATTACATACCACTGGTCAGCGGCGATAACTTCTGGACCATGGAGGGTTCGCCAAGCCTGACCGCAGCCATTGCCGGGACAAACGAGTTCGACCGGGGTGACACAGTCACACTTTACGTGGACCTGATCAACTACGGCAGATTTATGGGTTTCAAGAAGGATAAGACGCCGGATGGAGCCATGGACCTGGCACTGGCCGGCGAGGAGCAGAAGCTTGAGCAGGCCAAGACCACAGCCATAGGGATAAAGGCCACCCTGATCTCAGATAGCGACCAGATAGAGGTGAAGTCCGGCGATCAGGTGGTCGAGGCCCTGAGGTCAGGTGCGAAGACGGCAAGCCCTCTCAAGTTCTCAATAAAGATAGCCAAGCATGCCCCAGCAGGCATATATGACCTCAGGCTCGATCTGAGATACGACTACCAGTACAATGTTGAGGTCGATGCAAACAGCTACAACCGGGAGACCAACAGCCTGGTGGGATTCCGCGCCTCCTACTGGTATCAGAAGAAGAACGAGACCGTCACAATCCCGGTGATCGTCAAGAGAAGAGCTGATTTCCAGATAACAGATGTCAAGAGCCAGCTGTCAGTCGGAGAGAAGAAGGGCCAAATCGAGGTGACCTACCAAAATATCGGAGAGGACCCGATTCAGGATGGAATAGCGCGATTGAGCATATTCAAGCCGTTTACCTCCACCGACGACCAGGCCTACATCGGCCGGCTGAACAACGATGAGGCAAGGAACGTGATCTTCAGGGTTGATGTCGATTCTGATGCCACACCAAAGGAGTATGGGATCAACAGCGAGATAAAGTACACAGACGTCCGGGGAGATACGGTCATATCCGAGAGCATGAAGATACCTGTAATGGTCAAGGCCGCTTCGCAGTCCATGCTTCTGCCGGTGGCAGCGGTCCTCATAGTCGTGGCAGGCGCAGGCGGATACGTATACCGCAGGAAGAAGAAGGCGTACTAGGGCGCAGATATGACCAACCGCCCTGTTCCTTGGGATTTCGTGAAGTTAGGAGCGGCTGATGAATACCTATGAACGTGTCGTGAATGTCATGGTAATGCACTTTGCCGGAGGTTTTTTCGTTGGGTAAGGTGGCATTGTCCAGTTGGGAGGATCGCTTCTTTGCCTGGCTGATCGATGTCCTCCTCATGAGCATCATTTGGCACAGAGTCCTCATCGCAATGGAATTGCGCGCATTTAGCTTGAGTGGAGCATTGTGCTGGGCATCCCTGCTGTTCATCTATTGGACTGCACTTGAGGGTTACAGAGGTCAGTCATTTGGGAAGATGATCCTCAACATATCTGTGACAGGCCCAATTGGGGAGCATATTCGGTTCAGAGATGCGGCATTGGAATCATTTGGAAAGTCGTTCCTGCTTCCGCTGGACTGCCTAGCATGCTGGTTCTTCTTCCGAGATAGCAGGCAACGTCTATTCAACAAAATATCCAATACTGTTGTAGTCAAACAGCTGCAATAGGAGGAAAATCGCATCGCAATGCTCATGCATGACGAGGGAGGGAAGATTCACCAGAGTAGAAATGTCAAGTCAATAGCCATAGTCGCCGTCTATCAAGAGCAGAGTGATCCTATTGGCATCCAACTCATTCGCAAGGATTACGCATTTTCCTATCTGGCTTGGAACTCCGTAAACTTTCATTGACCTAAGGTTCTCCAGGGGATAAACGTAATCCCTTACGCGCGTTAGGGCGTCTTGCAATGTGGGAACGATCTTATTCACACCTGAAACGAGCAATAATCTTCTCGCAGCAAAAGGCCAGGCACCCACACGGCTGCCAGTCTTATCACACGACACCAGTTCCCCAGTCATTGCTATGGCATTGACCCCTGACAGAAAGTACTCCGATGCAACGGATTTCCTTCTGAGTTCATTTCTTGCAAAGGCATTGTTTTCAGAGGTTATCGCCTTGTGAAGATCCTTCCATTCATGCTTGCCGCTCTCCAGCAGTTGCTGATAACCTATTTCGATTAGCGTTGTCGAAGAGCCGTTCATAACCTCTGCCCCTGGGGGAATGAGCTCTTTGATCTTGGCCAAAGCCTGAACTCCATCCTTCTGTCGCAGGACTTTGATGCCTCTGGCCTCTATGGCACCTGTGGCCGATGCTATGATAGGCTCTTCAGGGACACGGCTCCATTTTGCAGCATCAACATCGAGTTCGGCCCGCAGTTTTACTGCGCTGTATCTAGTTGGGATTGCCATCACAGACCATCCGCATACAACTGGAGCTAAACGGAAATTTATATCATTAATGCACGGTTTGGCACAGATTAGGGATTCTTCCAGATTGCTGGATTAGGCGATCACAATACGGCACACCCATGAGATCTTACATGATAGTCTTCCATTCATCATTGCTTTGCTTTTGGATCCATCTCCCATATGCCAAAGGCATTGTTCTCCGTATCTGAGCAGATTACGAAATACCCCATCCCTGGAACGGCCTTCTTTGGAACTATGATCTTTCCGCCTAGCTTTTCGACCTTTAATGCGTATTCGTCAACTGAAGGCACTCCGATGTAGTCAATGATTTGTTGATCCGGGTGCATTCTCTTCATCATGCCCCCACCTGGAGCGCCAAAGACATCGATCATCATATAATCCATGCCCTGTATACCCTCGATCCTCCATCCGAAGAGATCGGAATAGAATCTTTTTGCCCTTTGCATATCATCGGCTGGTATCTCAAAATGGACTATGCCGGACATTTTCCCATCCCCTATATCGAGATCATTTTTGATTATTATACACTTCAGTGGTTGCATATTTAATAGTTTCTTAGATTGGCTGGACTGGGCGATGCAAAACTGCGGTTTTTCTATCGCTCCTGTGATGGCCTCTTCATCTTCAGGAGTTCTTCCAGTCGATTCATGCTCTCAGTTGCCCCCTGCTTCATCCCCGAGTTGAACATCCCATCACGATCCTCGGCTGTTTGGAATAGCTCTCTGATAACCAGTTTGGTCCCACCTACGAACTCTTCGAATGTTGACTCTTCGATTATCATATGCCCAGGCATGCCTTCAAATTCAAAGGTATGAACTTCGCGTTCAGGTGGCACTATCTCTCTATAGATCCCGTTAAATGCGTGAATATGTCCATCTTTGTCGCGCTGGACGAATCGCCAAGCTCCGCCTGGTCTGAAATCCATCTTTTCAACTGTGGTGATTAAATCCCTTGGTCCCCACCAATTCGGTATGAGATCGGGGTCTGTGCTCGCCTTAAACACCATCTCACGCGGTGCATCAAATATACGAGTTATGACAACCTCCCGATCTGATGGAAACTCAAACGTTGGAACCTCTTTGACTGAGGCAATCGGCTCCTCAATTTGAAGGTATTCTTCAAGCTTGTCGAAAGACTCATTCCACCCCTGTCTGGCTCCCTCGCTATCCGTGCCTGATGGAATGCCTATATGCCTTAAGGTGAGCTTGGTGCCGCCGTTAAGTTCGTCGAACTTCACTATTATCTGCATCTCAAGCGGAAAGGCTTTGCTCATCCCATAGTGTGAAGCATGAACTGTATTGCCTTTTTCATCTGCGAAAGAATCGGTCATGACAAGTCGCTTGGGAACGACGACTTCACGATAGACGCCTTTGCTCCAGAAGTCTTTGCCGTCGGGTGATCGCATGCAATTTAGATACTCTCCGCCTTCACGAAGGTCGATTCTGAAAACCGGTGTGGTAAAACCTTTGGGCCCCCACCAGAGCATCGAGCGCTCGGGCTCGGTCCACGCCCTCCACACAAACTCTCTGGGTGCATCGAAAATACGCGTGATGACCAAATCCCCTTTATCCTGATTTCCGTTGAACATCAAATATTCACCTTTTTTGGTTATAATATTCCTTTATAATCCCGCCCATCTAAATTATTTAAGTTTTATGACACAATCTTCAAAGCCATAGCACAATTAGAGAACAATTGGACAAATTAATGCTATCGGGAGGATATTTTCTCTGAATTAGCAATATTAGAGCAGTTATGGATGGCATCCTCCCCCAATTGGTGTCGAGGAATATCAAGGCCCGAAGAGTTGATGCCCTTCGTGGCGTTTCCAGCGGATCGAAGGAATTTGCGGCTTGGGCACTGATCTTCGCCCGAGCGTAGTTTTTTCAACTCGGAAATGAAGGATAAAAAGCATGCAAGTGCTCAGTCATTCCCGACAAGACCAGAATGCCGGGGTATTCATAAACCCTCTGCGCCCTCGAAGCACTTACGCACTTCTGGGAGTATCCGAACTCCGATAAGGGCGAATGGACACGGACATACCATCGACTGGTCTTGAGCTTTCGCTCTCCAATCCGGATCCGATCGCAAGGGCAGTACCTATCGTTATGATACTGCAAGCCTCAGCCCTCAGGCTTCGGCCACCTCATAGTCCGTATCCATGGTATCCTGAAGCCCATCCTTGGAGATATGGGATACCATCCTCTCCGAGACGTCCTGATCTGATAGGATCTCCAGAAATCTCTTTATGTATCCGTCCCGCTCCGAAGCCTTCTGGCTCTCGAATATGTTCTTGTATTCGCTGATAGTGGATGGAGCTACGCTTAACGCTTCGCTCATCTCCTTTACTGACTTTCCGGCTTCTGCCAGAGCAAGGAAATCGACCTTGTTGAAGGGCGGCTTGAGGTCAGATTCGCGAAATAGATGGAGCTTTATCCGCGCTCGACTGACGGTCTTGTTGAGGGCTCGATCTCCAAGTCGTTCCGCAATCTCGGTATCGCTTAGACCTTTATAAAAGAGCCTGACCACCGCAGCCAGCTGCTCCGAGGAGAGCTTGGTTTGGATTTTATATACCTTTATCATCTGATTTACTACATCCAACAGGGCGCGTTCGATCTCCGAACTCCCCCTAAGATGTCCATGTTTGGTGGCCTGCTTCTCGACCACCTTGGTGGTTGGGGCGATCTTCAAGACAAGCTCTCTCAAATGATCAGTCTTACCACTCAAGTACTCACCCACCATGGAACTCCCCTGTTTATACTATAAAGAGATTTCCATTGTATTACAAACCTTTTTATATGCGATCCAACGTCTGCTTTGAGGATGTCTGAGACCAGCATGTTCGTAGTCAAGACTACTGCAAACCAGGAGCGAGCGGTGGCCAATCTCATCGCTCAGATTGCCCGGAAGGAGAAGCACGATATCCGGGCTCTTCTGGTCCCTGACGTGCTGAAAGGCTATGTACTGGTCGAAGCACCAGCCCCTGAGATAGTCGAGCAGGCCATTCAGGGGGTCCCCCATGCCCGTTCCGTGATCAGGGGATCTTCTACCTTCGAAGAGGTGGAGCATTTTCTGACCCCGAAGCCCGCCGTTGTGGGCATAACTGAGGGAGCGGTTGTAGAGCTGATCTCCGGACCCTTCAAAGGCGAGATGGCCCGGGTAAAGAGGGTCGATGTGACCAAAGAGGAGATAACGGTCGAGCTCTTCGAGGCCATGGTCCCCATCCCCATCACAGTACGGGGAGATCATGTGCGGGTGTTGAGCAAGGATGATGTTCAGAGGTGAAGTAGGTTGGCAAACGTCGTGGAATCCCTGGTAGCTGGCGGCAAGGCCACTGCGGGACCGCCCCTGGGACCGGCATTGGGTCCGCTGGGAGTTAATGTGGCGGCCGTAATTGCCAAAATAAACGAGCTGACCAAGGATATGAACGGGATGCAGGTCCCAGTCAAGATCAAGGTCAAGAGCAGGACAGAGTTTGAGATAGAGGTAGGAACACCACCGACCTCGGCCCTGGTCCTCAAAGAGGCCGGTATCGATAAGGGTGCCGGGGACAAGAAGGTCGCGGTTGGCGAGATCAGCATGCAACAGGTGGTCAAGATAGCTGGCATCAAGAGGAACAACCTCCTCTCCAAAAACCTCAAGAGCGCTGCCAGCGAAATAGTCGGTACCTGTGGCAGCCTGGGGATCAATGTGGACGGAATGTCCTCTCAGGACGCCCAAAAGGCCCTGCTGGCCGGCAATTACGATGGGCTCTTTGAGGAAGCGAAGGCTTAAATATAGAACGCAAAATTTTCTGTTGACTTATCTTAACCAAAAGGAGCCGTAGGAGACGCGTCTGTTCGCGTCGTAAAACTACGGGAGATACAGATGAAAGAGATAGAGGAAGCAGTCAGAAAGGCCATCTCTGAGGCCCCTGCCCGGGGTTTCAAGGAGAGCGTCGATCTGGCAATTAACCTGCAGAATATCGATCTTTCTCAGCCCGCGAACAGGATTGATGCGGAGATCATACTTCCACACGGCCGTGGGCGTGCGGCCCGCGTGGCAGTCTTCGCAGCTGGTGAGACCGCCCTTCGTGCCAAGAGCGCTGGCGCGGACCTTGTTCTCTCTGCCGAGGACATCAAGTCATTGGGAGAGAACAAGAGATCGGCCCGGAAGCTGGCTGATGAGTACGAGTACTTTATCGCCGAGACCCAGTTCATGCCTACAATTGGTCGCAGTCTGGGTCCCATCCTGGGAAAGAGAGGAAAGATGCCTGCACCGTTGCCACCCACCTCAGACGTCACCCCAATGGTGACAAGGTTGCGGAACATCATAAGAGTGCGGTCCAGGGACCGGGCGACCTTCCATGTGCCGGTAGGCAGCAGGGATATGGATCCGAAGCAGCTGGCAGATAACGTGGAGTCGGTCATAGTCAAGCTGGAGCAGTCACTTAAGGATGGACGGCAGAACCTCAAGTCAGTCTATGTAAAGACCACCATGGGTCCGGCTGTAAGGGTGATCTAGATGTCGGCAGAGGTTAGTCATGCCGCCCGCATTCCGGAATGGAAAGTCAGGGAGGTAAGCGAGCTGGTCGAGAAGATCGGCGGCAGCCGGGTAGTGGGCGTAGTTGGAGTCCGCGAACTGCCGGCCAGCGATCTTCAGAGGATCAGGAGCGAGCTGAGGGGCACCAGCCAGGTGCGCATGGTCCGAAACAACATCGCCCGCCGGGCCATCAGGACGGCTGGAGGAGATATCGAGCCCCTGGCTGATTATATCGACGATCAATGTGCTCTGATATTCACCGACGTCAACCCGTTTGCTCTGAAGAAGTTGCTCGATGCGGGCAAACGCCCGATGCCTATCAAGGCCGGGGCCAAAGCACCCATGGATATCGTGGTGGAAGCCGGAGATACATCCTTTTCCCCAGGACCCATGGTTGGCAAGCTGCAGAGCGCCGGGGTTCCCGCCTCCATAAAGGCGGGCAAGGTGGTAATCAGCCAGAGGACTGTTCTGGTCAAAGAGGGCGAGGTAGTCTCACCCAAACTGGCCGAGGTGCTCCAGCTGATGGAGATATTCCCCAGAAACATCGGTCTGGAGCTAAAAGCAGCCTACGATGGGCGGATCGTCTTCCCGGGCAAGGACCTGGCAGTCGATGTGGATGCCATATTAGGCCAGATGACCTCCGGAGCAGCCAAAGCATTGGCCTTCGCAGTTGAGATCGCCTACATAACGCCAGAGACCGTGGTCCCAGTGCTTCAGCGTGCTTCTATTCGGGCCAGGAGCCTGGTTGCAGAGGCCGGTATTCCAGTTCCCGGAAGCATGGAGATCGTGCTGGGCAAGGCAAGTGCCAATGCAGCTGCGATCGCCGCTCTGATGGGCGGCGGCAAGAAAGCTGCGCCTGCCAAGGAGTCGGTCCAGACAGCTGGCACTGAGAAGGCAGAGGAAGAGGAGAGCAAGGAGAATAAAGAGGAGGACACAGCCGCCGGGCTGGGTTCTCTGTTCGGATAAGGATAATCGATAGGTGAGTAAGATGGAGTACGTATACGCAGCATTATTGATTCACAGCTCTGGCAACGCCGTGAGCGACGATAGCATCTCGAAGGTTCTCAAAGCAGCGGGGATCACCCCGGATGAGGTCAGGATCAAGGCCCTTGTTGCCGCCCTTGAGGGCGTGGACATCGAAAAGGTTCTGTCTTCAGCGACAGCCGTCCCGGTAGCTGTAGCCGCAGCCGCCCCGGCCGCCGCCGCTTCCGCAGGAGCTGCAGCCGCAGCTGAAGAGCCGGAGGAGAAGAAGGAAGAGGCAGAAGAGAGCGGAATCGAGGGTCTGGGAGCCCTGTTCGGCTAAGAAAGATTTCCTGGGGTGCCCACTCGCGAGCACCCCAATCAAGCTATTTTTGGTATGTCGCATCAGACCTTGAGTGATGAAGAACGGCTGACGACTCAGATGGCAATTGCTTTCCCAAGGTAAAGTAGATTCTGCATCGGAATCTTTTAGCTGGCTGTTTGGAGCATCTACCGGTGTGAGTTTAAGGGCGCTGCCGGCCAGCAAGAATTCGGATATCTGCAGAGAAAACCCTTTCGCTGATCATCCGGTCGATCTTTTAGCCTGGTCAAGCATCCAATTGGACGATATCGATTCGGCAAGGGATTTCTTGCTGTGCGAACTAGGGGCTCTTCTAAGATGCCGTCCAATTCCAAGATACTCACATATATCTTTCAAGTGAGAATTTTTCAGATAATTCTGGCCATATGATCATGAAGACTGCCCAATCGGAAGTTATCGGTGAGTCGAATGACAAATGAGCGACAAGAGAGAGGTCATCCAGAGGTGTGATATTCGATATCGCCCAAAAAAATTATATAAGTGAGGCTTTTTGGACAGCCTCAATTGCCTCCCAGAGACTGGGCTTGTGCAGCTGCCTGCTTTGCCGCCTCATACTGACCTTGCCTTTGCAGCAGCCTGGCCTGATTATTCCAGGCAGATGGATCGTTTGGATTGATTGTGGTAGCGTTCTGGTAGCTGGTCAGGGCCTCCTCGTATCTTCCGAGGTTCTCCAGGGCAACTCCCCGGTTATTCCAGGACCCTGCAAAACCGGGCATTATGCTCGTGGCCCTGTCATAGCAGGTCAGAGCTTCCTGAAAACGCCCCATGATCATGAGGGAAAGGCCCTTGTTGTTCCAGGCCAGGGCGAAGTCCGGCCGGATGCTCACCGCCCGCTCGAACCTCTGAACGGCCTCGTCATTGCGGTCCTGGAACTGAAGGATGAGCCCCTGGTTATTCCATGCCTCGGCGTACTGGGGATCCAGCTGGACTGCCCTGCTGTAGGCAGAATAGGCATCATCTAAGTGCCCAAGGTCGCTTGAGATTATGCCCATCTGGTTCCAGGCGCGAGAGTTGTTAGGGTCCAGCAATAGGGACTGCTCAACCGATTCGCCGGCCATCTCATACCAGCCCATCTCGGTCAGGACTAACCCCCGGTTGAGCCAGGCCATCCGGTCGGCTGGATTCAACTCGGTGGACCGGTTATAGCTGTCCAGTGCCTCCGAGTATAAGCGCTGGGAATACTGGATGGATCCCTTCAAGTTCCAGGCGGTGCCGTTTTCCGGATGGTCCTGCAAAAACCGGCCGACAAGTTCCATAGAGAGGGTGAGGGACCGGTTCTGATACGCACTGGCTGCCTCCTGGTAAAGCCTGTACGAATTATCAGCTACAGAATAGGTATTGTTCACATCCCCGGTCAGGCTATAATTGGCTGACGGTATGTATTCCGTCCCCTCCACAGCACCCGATGCCACTGCCAGGCATTGGGTCATGGCCAGGAGCATGAAAAGGGATAAGATACCAGATATCAGATGGTCATTCTCAGAGAGCACTTATATCCTCCGGTAAGCGTTTGGAGGATCTATCTCAAAAAGACTACGCTTGGCATCTCCCCAGATGGATGGTTTGTTTGCTGCTTCGCAGCTCTTAAAGACTAGCGGCTCCTGTTCAGATGTCATCATTGCCCCAGGAATGCGAAAGAGGCACCGCAGCCTCGTAAGGATCAAGGTGAAGAAATCAAGGCACAAGACTTCGTGACTGCTCCCAGCCCAAAAGGGCAGGGCTTTTTGGCTTCCTGCACCGACAGATGGTAATCCAATCTGATCATGTTTATTGACGCGTTTTAATCTCGATCCAAGGATAGCCCGCATTGAGGCCAGCGTTCGTTCCATCGTGGTTATCTGAGACTTCTTGGGATAGAGCCTAAACTT
>MVQI01000027.1 GCA_002067795.1 Methanosaeta sp. PtaB.Bin039 | reverse complement strand
TAGACCAAAATCGATATCAGTAATGCGGGGGACGGGAGTCGAACCCGCGAACGTCTTCACGACAGGGTCCTAAGCCCTGCGCCTTTGACCTCTTGGCAACCCCCGCATACAGCTTTTCCTTATAGCCGCCGCCCTCCCACCAGCCACTCCAGCACAGCCTTGCTTGTGTGCAGGCGGTTCTCAGCCTCGTCGAAGACCACCGACTGCGGGCCGTCCATCACCTCATCGGTGATCTCCTGGCCCCGGTGAGCCGGCAGACAGTGCATCACTATGGCATCCTCTCCGGCCGCGTCCACGAGAGCTTGGTTTATCTGGTAGCGCCCGAAGATCCGCAGCCGCTCAGCCTCCTCAGCCTCGTCTCCCATTGAGATCCAGGTGTCGGTGACAAGCACGTCTGCTTCTTTAGCCCCCTCAAGCGGATCTGATATTACCCGGGGGGCCCGGCCAATCTGCATGGCCTGTTCAAGTATTTTGCTCTTTGGCTCATATCCGGGGGGTGAGGCCACCACCATCTCCATTCCCATGAGAGCCGAGGCCAGGATCAGCGAGTTGCAGACGTTGTTTCCGTCGCCCACCCAGGTGACCTGAAGGCCCCGCAGGCCGCCGAAGTACTCCCGGATCGTCATCAGATCTGCCAGTATCTGTAAAGGGTGCTCCTGGTCAGATAGCGCGTTCATCACAGGTACCGAGGCGTAGCGGGCCAGCGTCTCCACAGTCTGGTGCAAGAAGACACGGGCGGTGATTCCGTGAACGAAGCGGGAGAGCACACGGGCAGTGTCGGCAACCGTCTCCCCCCGCCCAAGCTGCAGCTCGCTCGAGCTCAGGTACATACCCCTGGCCCCCAGCTCCGCAGCCGCCACCTCCAGCGACACCCTGGTGCGGGTGGACGGCTTCTCAAATATCATTGCTATGCTTCGCCCGAAGAGGGGCATCGTCTCCAGGGGCGCGGGCGTATTGCAGTTTGTATGCGCCGCGTACACCTCTGCTCGAAGCTGTTTCAGCTCCTCGGCCCGGTCCAGCACGGCTGTGATCTGACCGGGGCTGAGATCGGCTATCGATATCAGATGGGTGGGTTTTGGGAAGGGACTGTACGTGGACATATCGGATCATCCCTGGACAATGCCCAAAAGGAGCTCCTCGATCTTGAGAACCGGCCCCGACGCAGATGACAGGCGGGCTTCGATTCGCTTGAACTCGGGGATCTTAGACGGCCCCACCTGCCCTGATACCAGCTGGTTTGACCATGGGCTGTTTGGCATGAAGGCCACCCCCGGGTGAGACTCCTGATCCACCCCAGCATTCACAACAACCGAACCGGCGTCAGACGCGACCGTGACAGCACTCCCATCCTTTATCCCGGCACGATCGGCATCCCCCCTGTCGAGCAGGATCAGAGCGCTAGCCTTGCGGTACTCCTCTCCGTAGCGCCCGGCCTCCTGGGCCTCGCTCTGGAATATATCCCTGAACGTGACCACCAGGACACTTAGCTCCGCCACCTAAACCACCTCCCTGATCCTGGCCAGAACCTCAGCATCCGAAGGAGATGCCCCCTCCACCACCGGAGCCAGCTCCACCCTGACCCCGTCCATTCGAAGGGCTGCCCCGCCTGCCTCAAGGCCGGAGAGGGCGGTTGGGATCACCACCCTGGCAAGGTCGGCGGTCAGGTTGCGGTGTGGGTCCATCACCACTACGGGTATTTTTGCCAGCTTCCTGGCAAATGCCGCAGGCAGAGACGATACCGGATCCGATCCGACGACAAGCGCTGCGTCGCATGAATCCAGCGCCGAGATTATGCCGTTTTCCTGCCCGCGCCTGGCCTCGCCGTCGGCAAAGGATACCTGGTTTATCCCCCCCGTCTGCTCGAAGAGGGTCTGATTGAACCCTCGCATGTTGTAATGACCCACCATGGGAATCACCCGGAAGGGCACGCCCTCGTTCAGCCTGGCCACCAGCTGGGAGAACAGGTCCAGCCTGTCCTTCAGGGAGTAGACCAATCCAAGGCCCGGGAAGATGAATCCCATCTTGGCCTTCTTAAGAGTCGTAACAAAAGAGATCATGCGCTTCTTGTCCTGCACCTTCGGCATCTTTCCGTCCAGAACCGACAGGATAGCCTCTATGAACTCGGCATCTCCTCCCGGCGGGATCTGGAAGTAGCCGTCTGCCACGATCTTGGCCGTCGGCGACTCTCTAACGTCCACTGCAAAAGCTGTCCTGTCCTCCTCAAAGCCCTTCTGCAGCTTCTCGCCACGAGGGAAGTAGGAGAAGCGCGACATATGGCGGGGATGGCTGCTTGTGGGGTCCGATCCCCAGTAGATCAGTGTATCCCCGAAGTTTCGCACGTCATCTAGGGTGCCTGTGGGCATCTGCCCCCGTATAACAAGCTCCATCAACGGCCCCTGGCAGAACGATGATGTGTCGTCGATCACTCCGCCAAGCTTCCTGGCCAGAGCGATTCCGGCCTGCTGGGCCTCGAGCGTTGAGTTCGACCACCCGAAAAGCAGAGGCCTCTTTGCCCCGCTCAGTATCTCCGCAGCCCTGGAGATGGCATCCCCCACGTCCACTTCAGATCCGTCGGCCCGCGGAGATGCACGCTCCGAGTACAGGGACCTAAACCTGCCCAGCCCCTTTCGGCACAGGTTCTTGGTCCTGGCGATCCGGCCGCTCTCCAGGGTCACCTCGATATCATCGCACAGAAGGGAACAACCAGTACAGACAGCCATTAAACTCACCTACACGAACTCGATGGCCTTGCTCGGGCAGGTGGATGTGCAGAGATTGCACATTATCCGGTTGGGCCCGAACCGCCGGCACTCCTTGGGATTCAGGCACTTCACCACGCCGTCCTCGACCATCAGGATAACCTTATCGCTCTTCGGACCAAGCCCGATTGCCGAGCCCCGTGGATCGTTGGCAACATTGACGGGGCAGGCCACCACGCAGTTGCCGCAGCCATAGCACTTTTCGTCATGGATTATAAGGCCGGTCTCCGAGGCGCTGGCAAGTGGGGCCATCACCTCCCGCAGCTTCTTGAGCTTGGCCTCGTACTTGGGCTCCAGAAGAGGTGTACAGTCCTCGATATTCTTCTCCTTGGCCAATAGGGCCACGGCGAAGGCCATGCAGGTGGGAAGGCCGCATTTCTTGCAGTTTATCTTGGGCGTAAGCTGATAGATCTCCATGGCGCCGACCATAACACCACAACTCCGCGAGAAGGATTACTCAGAGCAAAGCACCAATCAGTAATAAGAATGTTGGGCGCTTTTTCCCCTCAGGCCAGGGAAAAACTTTTCTCAGACGTCTTCCACTACTCAAATGATGCCCTTCCGAAACCCCCTGGCTCTGCTGGGCCTGCTGAGCGTGGTTCCGCTGATAATCCTCTATCTGATCCGCCCCCGGCCAAAGGAGGTTCCTTTTTCATCGCTTCGCTTCTTGGAGGCGGGCGAGGCCCAGCACTCCGCGGCCTGGAGCCGGCTCATCACCGACCCGCTCTTCTGGATTCAGCTGATCGTCCTGATATCCCTGGCCACCGCAGCCGCAGGTCCTTATACCGTATCTCCCGGCGTCCCAGGCAGCCATCTGGTTCTGGTGCTGGACCTGTCAGCCAGCATGGAGCAGGCGTTTTCCCAGGCAGTTGAGACCGCCACCTCAAGCATGGAAGGCTACGACAGGATAAGCATAGTGCTGGCCGAAAACGTGCCCGCAGTTGCGCTGAGGGAGGGAAGCCCTGAAGAGGCCAGCTCGGTGTTATCCAGGCTTGCCCCCAGAGATGTCATGGCCGACCTCTCCTCGGGACTCTCGCTTGGCAGCAGCCTGACCGGAGCCGAGGGCGGAAACATCCTGCTTGTATCAGACTTCATAAGCTGGAGCGGGGACGAC
Organism: Methanosaeta sp. PtaB.Bin039; assembly: GCA_002067795.1. GTDB lineage: Archaea > Halobacteriota > Methanosarcinia > Methanotrichales > Methanotrichaceae > MVQI01. Next base: position 6,335 of record MVQI01000027.1, on the reverse strand, counting down.
CCGCAGTCCACCAGGGCCTCGCTTGAGGCTTCCGGAGCAAGCATAGTCTTTGCTGCAGTCGGAGGGGCGGCAGACAACGCCGGCATCGTTGGAGGATGGCTTGAAGAGACGCCGGACGGACTGAAGTACACATGCCGCATACATAACTATGGAGGCCAGCGCCAGATATCTGTCAAGGCCTCTGGACCTGGAGGAGATTCCGTCCAGGTGCTGGATATGGAGCCCGGCGCCGACCGTTACTTCTCGTTTTACACCGGCCCAGGCCTCAGCACGGTGACCCTTCAGACAGAAGATGCGATTGAGGCAGACAACGTCGCCTACATCTCCTCACCAACGAGAAGGGACCTCGAGATCCTGTATATCGGAGACGAGGGGCCAGCCCTAGCAGCCCTCCTGTCCCTGCCATCGGTAACGGTCCGCCGCTCAGGTCAGCCAGCCGGCGCCGACCTCGTGGTCATGGCCAAAAACGGCACCGCCGATGGGGAGCTCAACCGCTACATCTCATCCGGCGGGCACCTGATCTACATAGCCTCCGGCCCAAACGAGAACCCCGACTTCCTGCCGGTGAGGACGGGGGTGCTGCGCAACGACTCATCCACTCTGTGGGCCAGGGCCCCAGGCTTTGCTTCCGACATCCACTTCGAGGAGATCGGCGTGGATAGCTACCTTGAAGCATCGGCCAGGAGGAGGTCCACGACAATGGTGGAGGTCAACGGCTTTCCAGCACTGTCTTACTGGACGATAGGCAGAGGAACCGTTATCTACGACGGCCTGGAGATGGGCGGCACCGACTTTTCCCAGCGCCCCGAGTACCCTATATTCTGGTACAATATGGTCGGATGGCTGGCCGGAAATCCCAGACCTGCCGACCTCAACCGAAAGACCGGTGAGGTGATACCGCTGGGCGAGGCGACTGCTGTGCAGACGCCAGGCGGAACTGTAATCACATCCGCCCTGCTCCTCGACCTGGCAGGGATCTACAACCTGAAGGGAGCGGAGATCGCAGCCAACCTCTACGAGCCGCGGGAGTCCGACCTTCACGACAAAGCTTCTTACCCGGCAGGCCAGTTCCAGCCTGCTCAGGGGACTCAGAAGATCATGGAGAACGATCTATCCCCCTGGCTGATACTGGCCGCTGCCGCACTTGTGCTTCTTGAGATGGCTATCATCCGCCGCAGGAGGGAGGTGTGATGGACGGGATATTCTTCAGCCACCCACAACTGCTCTGGCTCCTGCCACTGGTCATGATAGCAGGTGGCCTGCTCCTGCGAAGGGGAAAGAACAGGCTGCTTGTGGTCTCCCGCATAGTTGTGGTCTGCCTTCTGGTGGTAGCCCTGGCCAACCCTTACGTCGTCGCAGAACATTCCAAAGAGGTCAAGAGGCCCCGCGTCACCATCCTGGCAGACCAGACAGGCTCGACCGAGATATTCGACTGGCAGGCAGCCGAGCGGATGGCCGCCGCCCTTCCTGACTCTGCGCTTCGCTACTTCTCCGGTGAGAGCACGCCTCTGGGAGAGAAGGTCCTCCAGTATGCGCCGCAGGCTGACACACTGCTGCTTGTCACAGACGGATACAGCACGTCTGGCCGGCCGCTTGCCGAGGCCATCGCTCTCGCCCGCTCCTCGAACGCAACTGTATTCGCCCTGGAGCAGGTGCCTGTCCAAGGAGAGGTGGGAGTGGAGATACAGGGAACAGGAACTGCTGTTCAGGGTGGGGACTATCCCTTCAAGGTGCTGGTAAGAAGCGCCGGACCGGAGGGATTCTCTGCTCAGGGCACGCTCGAGGTCTTCGTCGATGACAGTTCGATCTACTCAGGAGACCTCGCCCATGCCAACGGCTCTCTGCGCATGTCTCACCGGTTTGCCAGCACCAAAACCCACCTGATCCGAGCGGTCGTAGATCCATCCTCAGACCACCAGCCCCAGAACAACCAGTTCTCCCGTGCCGTCTACGTAGTTCCCAAGCCCCCCGTGCTGCTGGTGTCTGCCAAGCCCTCCCCACTCTCCACAATCCTCTCCAGCCTCTTCCAGCTGACCACGGCAGCCGAGCTTCCTTCGGACCTGGACGGATTCAAGGCGGTGGTTTTGGACGACCAGAGGTATCGATCCGACCTGAACAGGCTGCGTGAGTATGTCAGAGAGGGCGGCGGACTGGTGGTCGTTGGCGGGCCCAGCACATTTGAGCTGGGCGGCTTTTATAAAACGCCCTTCGAATCTGCCCTGCCTGTGATCTCAGCCCCAAGCCGCTTCGAAGGAGGCAAGGTGATGGTCGTTGTGATGGATATATCCGGCTCCACCATGACGCCAATGCGCCAGGGGCAGGCTGCAACCTACCTGGACTACGAGAAGTCGCTGGCAATAGAGCTTCTCCGCTCGCCTGAGCTGCGTGACGCCCAGGCAGCTGTAGTGGTCTTCGGGACCAAGGCCTATGTGGTCACCTATCCTGTCCCCCTTGCCAGGTCCAGGACGGTCCTTGAAGACGACATCAAGAGCCTGCAGACCCCGATAGGAAAGGATGAGACGAACCTGGACGACGGCCTCGGCCTGGCCTGGCAGATCATAAATGCAAGCCAGACCGAGGCCGAGCTGGTGGTCATCTCTGACGGCAGGCTGGAGCCGGATAAGCTGAAAGGCGACTCTGTCTTCATCCACTCGTCTGAGCTCATTAAGGAAATGAACGTGACCACCACAATGATCCAGGTGCAGGCCTTCGATGGCTCGGGCGGCCGTCTGGACGCCCTGGCTGCAGAGACCGGCTCGGTATTCTACCCGGCCATCTACCCAAGCTCCCTTACCATCCGCACGGCAGAGGAGATGCCAGTGCAGACGGAGGAAGAGGAGAGCGTACCGACTGATTCCGGCTATGGGCTTATCATCGCAAACTCAGACCATTACATAACCAGGGATATCGATCTGAACGTCTCGGTCAACGGCTTCAACGACGTCACCCCAAGAACAGGCGCCCAGAGGCTGGTGGTCATGCCTGACGGCAAGCCGATCCTCACTGCCATGAGGTACGGGCTGGGCAGATCGGTGGCCCTGTCCACCGACGACGGGAGTTCTTGGGCTGGAAACCTGTACGGGGCTGAGAGCTCTATGCTGATCTCGTCCATGACGAACTGGGCGGTTGGGGACCCCCGGCCGGAAGCCGAGCGGATCGATGCGGAGGACGGCTGGAAGGGATCGGCCCTGGAACTGATCATCACGAGCTCACGCCCGCCAAAGATAGATATGCAGGGGGTAAACGTGGAGAGCGCTGGGGAGGGACGGTATACAGCCACCCTGACACCGAACAGCACCGGGCTCTACTATATCGGTGACTTCGGATTCTTCGTGAACTACCCCCTGGAATACCGGGAGATGGGAGTAAATCCGGGACTCAGGGACGCGGTGGAGGCAAATGGAGGACGGGTCTTCACCGAGGATGAGGCCAGGATGAACCTGGTAGAAGCAGCACGACAGGCCAGCCAGAGAAGGGTGGAGGAACGGGTCAGCCGTCAGGGCACGCTCCTACTTCTGGCTCTTGCGATATTCCTGGCCGAGGTGGTGCTGCGGCGGTTGCGGGAGCTGAAATCCCGCCTCCGGCGTATTTGAGTACCACCATCAGATTTTAATAGCATCCCATCTTAGGAGTAATCGGATTTTACGGAGGTAACGCTAACAAGATGAGTTCGGAGATGTGCACGGTCTGCGGTCTTCCCAGGGAACTCTGCATCTGCGAAGAGGTGGCCAAGGAGCAGCAGCGCATCGTGGTCAAGGTCCACAAGCGAAGATATGGAAAAGAGGTCACAGTCATCCAGGGCATCGATCCCCATGAGATAGACCTGCAAGAGCTCTGCACATATCTGAAATCCAAGCTTGCTTGTGGCGGGACCGTCAAAGAGGGCGTAATAGAGCTGCAGGGCAACCACTCCGGCCGGATAAAAGAGATCCTGATCAAGAGGGGATTCGGACCGAACCAAATAAGCCTCTAAGGCCGGGTTCTCGCCCTGGAGGTCGGAAGCGTCATTTTCCCTCATAGCGGGGATGAGCTGGGCTACTAAGGTGGCCTTTCAACCCCTTCGTTTCTTAAGTATCCGATCGACTTTCTTGATATCTCTTTCTCGCCTGGCCGGAAAGCCTCAGAACCGAGAGTCGATTCGGGCCAGAGTTGAGCCGGAGCAGCCATACACGAGACTGGCATTTCGCAAATATCCAAAATCACGCAATCGTATCTACGGATCAGTACGGCTGCCCCGGATTTGCCCAAAAAGGAATCATGTGACTGGCGGACCCGGGACCTGGGATCCGCCATCCAGGCCGGCAAAATCCGCCCTGGATGCAGGTTACCTCATCGGACGGCTTTATACAGCTTCAGACTGCCCTGAGCCTCTGAAGACTATGGCGAAAACCCACTCGCTCAGCTTGGCACAGTGCTCAGGCACGCATTCATCGATGCAGCCTGCACAGGGCTCAAAACATCCCTCGGCCAGAAGAGGGGAGAATCGACCAGGATCGGATTCCTGCCTGATGCCAGTCAGGCGGTAGGTCCTTATTCCATCGGCTGAGACGATCTCCCGGGTTATCTGCCGGTCCTTCAGAAGCCTTGCCACAATCCTGGAGCACTTGCGGGAGTCTATGCCCAGGGCCTTCCAGAGATCGCTCTGGAGAACCCCTTCAGGATGGGATTTTATGTACTCCAGGGCATCTTCTGTCATGATATCTCCAGATATGGGTTCATTCGGCCGGGCTGATAAGTATTATGTTGTTTCCCCGGAGTATGACCGAGCCCAATGAGCGGGTTTTTTCGCCATTGACTATCTCCACCGTCTCCAGGAGATGCAGATTTAGGTATTCATCCACGCTGTTCAGTACGCCCTCCAGGATATGCCGTGGAGAACCCTTCATCTCCACCTGGATCTTGGTGCCTATCAGAGACTGGACTTTCTTGCTGGGAAACATAGGTTTTGCCTCATCTTGGTTTGATGATCAGGTATCAGCAGGCCAGGGACCTCGGAGGTCCTTGGCCCTTCTCGAAAATAGAGCAGGCGAGACTATTTTTGCATGGCCTGCCGACCCTTCATGCGGACTCAACCGCTTTTACGCCTGGCACGTTCTTCTTGAGCTCCTTCTCCACGAAGTTCTTCAGGGTCATTTGAGAGAAGGGGCAGCCAGCGCAACTCCCGGTCAGACGGACCTTGACTATGCCATCTACTATATCCACCAGCTCGACGTCTCCACCCTCGATACGCAGCACGTTCTTTATGGATTCAAGAGTGGCCTGGACCGCTTCATTCATGTTAGCCATTGGGACTTCAATCTCCTCTGACCTTTATGGACCTTACCTGATGGCCGATAATTGTAAACCTTATCCCCTTTAAACCTTGCTCCAGAAACTGGATGAGCTGCTCGCAGCGATCGGTTCTTACCACGGTATTGACTATGACCCCCGGCTCAGAATGGTTCTTTATGGTCTCGATGGTCATGTCCGGGTCCTCCTTGAGCCTGAAGTTCTTCCATGCCCGTGGAGACATGCCCTGGTACTCGTACAGGTAGAAGCCGGATATCCCGAACTCGGTTAGCAGGTTTATGACCTTGATCACATGCTCATGATCAATAAAAACCTTAACCATGGTCTTCATCTCAGCAACCCCTTTCCTATATATCCCAGGTTACCTTAAGTAATTTTCCGGCTTCCTCGGTAAGGGCACACGATGCACTCAACGGACATCCGGTCCTGAGATGATGCGAAGAGAAGCACCCACTCGACGAAAAAGAAGACAGGCCGCCTGGGAAAGACCCGACGACGATTCTGCCGGATGTCCGGCCGGCAGAGGCGCTTCTTTAGTCGCAGGGCATCTCTTGTTGCTCAAGAGATCTCGGATAAGCACCATACAATGCGGCGTATTGATGCTGTCGATCCCGGTCGATCCGAACCGGCCGGCCAAAGAGGCAGCCAGCCTCGCGGAAAAATCCGCCAGTCCGCAGGAGTCCTCAATTCGGGATTTCAATGGATCGATGCTGGAATTGCGACGATAGACGTCAACTACCCCCCCGTGAACGGGGTGGCTTGTAGCTGCGCAAAAAGTCGCGCCACGTTTGGCCGGTTGACACAAAGCTAGCGAAGCTCTGAGGGGTCATAGATTTCTCTTACCCTGGCGACCTGCCTTGCGCGAGAGCTCTTGACGCCGTTGTTGCCAAGTCTTTCCACTTGACTCAGATCATTCCCTTAAGGGAATCATGCCACGCAAAAGCGATTGTCTTTCGTTCACCGTCTTTTCTGCAAGCAGATCTTGCAGTGCCCTACCAGCTTTCGATCTCTCGAAAGCACGGCGAAAGACTGTTTCCTGGCCGATC
>MVQI01000026.1 GCA_002067795.1 Methanosaeta sp. PtaB.Bin039 | reverse complement strand
CCTTGAAACGAGGATACCCTGGAACTTCTCCATTTTTGACCCTTCTGAAAAAGGCTTTGAGAGCCAGGTCTACCCGCTGGACAGATTCCTGGAGAACTTGAGAGTAAACTTCTTTAAGCTCTGGCTTTGCATCTTTCCAGATAGGAAGCATCCTCTTGGACTCAAAGTAGCTTATTGATCGGTCTTCTTGCTCCCAAGCATTCGGCGGGGATTAGCCCTGAGTTCGTCCTAAATTCCATCGTATTCTTATCTACTTCGAACAGCTGCTATTACAGCGCCGACAGGATATCTTGGCCCGATGATGGTTGGCTGAGGCGAGAATGGCGGCCAGGACGCGTCCAGGAGCAAAGAGCAGCCAGATAGCGTTGGGGGCGTATTTGATACCCTCCCAGCTATCGCCAGCCAGCGAGACTTATCTGATCGGGCACTTCTGTATGATGGGCCATATTGACACGGTTTGCAGCGCTGACCAGAGACCATGCGATCCTCCAGATCAGCATCCTCGTTTATATCTTGAATCAAGCCGGCACCTGCAATCAATGGACGAATTCGCCGGACGTATCTACTTATTCTTGCAAAAAATAAGTATGTTCTAGGGATAGCAGAGGATTGATCGGACTACAAGAACTCAAGAGATAAATATCATGATATTTCATTGATTTGATGATATCCCAGGAATCGGAGGGAGATTCATTAGGAAACGTATTGCGATAGGTTATGTCGTGGCATTTGCCAATATGATTGTCTCGGTAAATGCCATCTCAAGTCTCGCTGCAGAAGATACGCCTCCTGCGAAGGATCTTATCTATATAACACACCAATTTCCACTCCTCAACTTCGAAAAGGATAACATGCTACAGGGCATATCGATAGATCTGATTGAACTGGTCTGGAGGAGAATGGGGGCGAATCTGAACAGGAGCAATATTGAGTTTTTGCCATGGACAGATGGCTACCGAAGGGCTTTGAAAGAAAAGAATACAGTCCTTTTCGCCACTGCAAGGCTGCCGGAGAGGGAGCGTCTCTTTAAGTGGGCAGGACCCATTGGATCCGATAGAAAAGTGCTCTTGGCAAAAAAAGATAGAAACCTGACCATTTCCGGACCATCGGATCTAAAGAATTACAGAATAGGCGTTGTTAGGGACGATAGCGCTATCCAATTTGTTCTGGATGATGGCGTAAGAATGGATGATCTTGTGGTGCAGAATACTTCAAAGCCGATTATAGAGATGCTGCAAAACGATAGTATCGACGCCTGGGCGTATAGTGATTCTGCAGGCAGATGGCTGATCCAGGATTCAGATGCAAACGCCAGCGATTACCGAGCAGCCTACGTACTTGGGGAGATCGAGGCTTACTATGCCTTTAACAAAGAAACGCCTGATCTCATAGTGCAGTCGTTCCAACAAGCCCTGGATTACATAAAGAGTAACAGGGACAGGGACGGTGTGAGCGATTACGAAAGGATACTCTCTAAGTACAGTTCTGTGAAGCCCTAGGATAATCTTCAGGCTGGCTTTAGGAGACTGTCAAGGCAAGTCGGGTGAGGGTTTTTCTGTTCCCGTTGGCATATCCATATAGGGAGTCCTCCTCATCCCGACTAGAATTCTTTCGCTCGCATGAATTATTACCGGCAAATTCGTGCGGTTTTCTTGCCTTTGCTCTTTCAGTGAACTCTCCCAGCCATGAAAGTGCGGATTTTCTATCGATTCTAAGAAGAGATTGCATTCCAAATCTCAGAATGTTTATAACTGCAATTCCGATCTCGAACCGTCTCCAGGACGCAATTCAGACATTCATGGACTCCATTGCTCACTTCTTGAAAAAGCCGCATTGCTGCCCGCCATCACGTCATTGCCGAAGAGATTTAAATACTTTTGAGATTGGTTCAGTACGATAATTGTTGATCTGAAAGCCGATGCTCCAACAGCAAAGGCATCTTAGAGGTTGGGATTATGAAGGAGCAGCCCGATGCGGCCAAAGAAGAGATGGAGGATGAGACGCTTGACCCTGATGACTGGGAGCGCACGCGTGTTCTGGGCCATCGCATTCTTGACGACATGATTGATTATATGAAGACATTACGAGATCGACCTGCCTGGCAGCATGCGCCAAATGATGTTAAAAAGCACTTCACTGGAGCTGCACCATCCGCCCCCCAACAACCAGAAGCGATCTATCAGGAATACGTGAAATACGTGCTGCCATACCAGATAGGCAATAACCATCCGCGTTTCTGGGGGTGGGTTGCAGGAACAGGTACAACGATGTGCATGTTTGCTGAGATGCTTGCAGCTGCCACGGATGCTGTCAGCGGGTCGTTCTCCTATTACAGCAACAACTACGTCGAGATGCAGGTTCTCGATTGGTGCAAGAGCATGCTTGGCTATCCTCCAGCCGCAAGCGGCCTGCTCACCAGCGGATGCTCAGCCTCAAATCTCATCGGATTGGCAGTTGCGCGCAATGCCAAGGCAGGATTCGACTTGCGCAGCAAGGGCATGTGGGCCGCACCCAGACGCTTTACCGTCTACTGCTCCGAAGAGGCTCACTCCTCTATCCAGAAAGCCGTCGAGCTTCTCGGCTTCGGAAGCGAGGCGCTTCATCGGATACCTGCAAACGCGTCCATGCAGATCGACCTTCCGGCTCTAAGAGAGGCTATCAAGGCCGACCGAAAGGACGGGCTTTTTCCTATTTGCGCTGTCGGAGTTGCCGGAACCACCAACACGGGCGCTATTGACGATCTCGAGGCCCTTGCAGATATCTGCGAAGACGAAGGGCTATGGCTTCATGTCGATGGTGCATTCGGCGCATGGGCGGCAATTGCGCCCAGGTCAAGACACCTCGTCACCGGCATGCAAAGGGCTGATTCGCTGGCGTTTGACCTTCATAAGTGGATGTACCTCTCCTATCCCATCGGGTGCGTCCTCATCAGAGATCCCGAAGCGCATCGCCGTGCATTCTCGCTGACGCCGACGTATCTTTCACACGGTGAAGGCCAGCGCGGTCTGACAGGAATCGATGTGCCATGGATTTCCGACCTGGGTTATGAGCTGTCGCGCGGTTTTCAGGCGCTCAAGGCATGGATGACCATCAAAGAACAGGGCATCGAGAAGTATGGGCGCCTCATACAGCAGAATATCGACCAGGCACACTATCTTGCAGGATTGATCGATGCTCATCCAAACCTCCAGTTGGCGCTTCCTGTTTCCCTGAACGTTGTCTGCTTCCGTTATATCCGACCAGGCCTCGACGACGTTACGCTCGATCGGCTCAACAAGCAGATCGAGGTCGAGCTTCAGGAGCGTGGCATTGCCGTGCCCTCCACCGTGAGCATCAATGGCAGGAAGTATCTGCATGTAGCGATTACGAATCACAGGAGCCGTCGGGTCGACTTCGATGTGCTGGTGCATGAGGTGGCACAAATCGGAGGCGAGCTGGCCTAGAACTTCGAGGATACTGTCTGAGGCAGAGACCGGGGATTGCAGAGCTCTTCGAACACCACGGTTTTCCCGGTGCAGTTATCTGCTCTCAACAAGCCAATCCGGCCTCGTAAAAGGCATCCAAATACCTTTCGACAGTCCTCTGGCTCTGACAGTTGGAACCTGGCCAGACTATGCTGCGGTCCCACCAGGATATTTGGTGGGCAGCATCCTGAGAACTTCAAGCAGCCAACTTATATATTTCAAGCCAGAACCTATTATATCATGGCTCAGAGTGGGGAAGATCTGGCAGGGATCGGCACCCTCTTGGATACAGACGGCAGCCCCATCCAGGAATACAGCAGAAAGGACCAGACATGGGGGACAATCAGCCACCTTTCTGCCCTGGTGGGATTCTTGGGAATACCATTCGGCCACATAATCGGCCCTCTGGTCGTCTGGCTTATCAAGGGGCAGAGCAGCGCCTTCGTTGAGGATCAGGCCAGGGAGTCGCTCAACTTCCAGATCACCATCAGCCTGCTGGAGGTCGTGGCCTGGGTACTGACCCTGATATTTGTGGGCTGGGCAATACTGGCTATTCTTTTCCTGGCCAATCTGGTGCTCGTGGTCCTTGGGGCGGTCAGGGCCAGCTCTGGAGAGGCGTTCCGCTACCCGTTCAACCTCCGGCTTATCGGCAGGAGATCCCAACCGAAGATGGAGAGGCTGCAAGGAGAGGTTGAATGAATACTCGCCCTAAAGCGGAAAAAGGACGGGGAAATCGGAAATAAAAGAGGCATGATCGATTGGGAATGAAGGTGATCTGTGCCTATCCTGTCAACCTCGACGCCATACATAACCTGGATCAGAAGAAGATAGAAGGGCGATTCCTGGGTCAGCCCAGGCCAGGCAAGCTTGTCCGCGATATGGACGACCTCTACAGGACGCTAATTTTCCACATGAGAGAGGGCTCTGGATCCGAGATGCTGATAGAGGATTCGGATGTTGCCCGCAAGATCGAATCCGCCTTTTCCTGGCAGTATCGTCTTGGAGGTAACGCCGGAATCATGGCCAGCTACCTCGCTGGACTGGGTGCCGTTCCGGTCTTAAATGCTCCAGCGCTCAGCGCCCGTCTGGCCACCCACCTGCATCCATCCGTGGGAATACCGATAGCAGGACAGCTCCTGACACCATTGTCAGCGGCTGGGGACCGGGAGATGGTCCACTTCGTCCTGCAGTTCTCCCAAGGCCAGTTGGCTTCGTGGCCAGGTGGAGAGGCCACCGCACCCCACTCCAACCGGGTCATCGCCACGTTTGATCCTCTGAACTCCCGACTTACGACCACCAAGGATTTCGATGACTACTGCCTGAGACACTCCGATGAGATCGCAGGAGCTATTGTATCTGGATTTCATCTGGCAAGAGGGGAAGACTCGCATGAGATATTCCGCCAGAAGAGCGCCCAGGTGAGATCGTGGAAGGAGAGAAATCCAGGTCTGTTCGTCCACGCCGAGATGGGCAGCTTTCATAAGCCCGGTATCATGAATCATCTTCTTCGCGTTCTGCCTGCTGACAGCCTTGGAATGAACGAGGACGAGCTGACTGCGGCCACCGGAGCAGGCAGCGGATTTGGCGATGTCAAAGATGCCCTGCTGCAACTCCAAAGCGAGCTCGGAATTTCAAGGGTGGCGGTGCATACACGGGACTTCATGATGAGCGCCGTACAGGACACGATCCGGCCGCAGAGTGAGGTGGAAGCCCTCTGCCTTGGAGCAGACGCAGCAGCAGCCCTTGCCCATAGCGGAGACGCCCATGCATTGCCCCCAGAGGATATCAACCCAACCGGTGAAGAGGCAAGAATGGCATTATGCAGCCAGGGTGCTGTTGGTCATGGACGTGGAGCCTACCTGAAGGGCCGCCCTTCGCTCTGCATGGCCCCGTCGAGGCTAGTTAGAAGGCCATCCTTCACGGTTGGACTGGGAGACACCGCAACAGCGGCCTGCTTCTATCATGAGCTGCGGTCTATGGGTAAAGCCTGAGCGCTCGTTTTTTTCGGATTTAACGAAGAAGCAGGGACAAAAAGAAGCGGCGCTAAGTACCGAATGCTCGTGAAGCCTTAAAACCAATATTTGCGCTAGAAAATGGATTTATCGGGTGAAGAACTATCGGGTCTTTGGCGGGCAAACGCCGATCCACAGCGCCCCCCTACAGGGACCGATCACCATAGTGACGGCTTGTCCCGCCTCGAGCCCGACTCAAAGCACGGCCAAAGCAAGCACAACGCTGTAGATCTTCGCCAGCGTCCTTGCTTGGAGGAGCCCGAAAGTGCAGCCTGATGTCGGGCCTGCCGCTCGCTTTGCCTTCGCTTTGGCCGCGACTCGCTCTGCCTTTTGCGAGGACTTCCGGGATCTTGGCTGAATCTGAGCATGCTACGCCTGTCACAGCGTGCATATCTTGGCCATATTGATATCTCAGCCCAATCCCGGGCGACTCTTTTCTTTTTCCGAAAAATGCCGTCAACGGGACAGCGGCTTTCAGGCATTTGCAGCTTAGAGGGCATGTTTGCCCAATCGAGCTCATTTGCATGATAGCCTCATTTCGGCGAGATGCGCCCTCGAAACCACGAAGTGCGGCGAACTGTATCTTTACTCACTATTGATACTTATAGTTTGTGGTTGAGAATCCTGAGGTCGAGGCCCTATGCCCAATCCGGCCTCTGCTCGGTCAGAGCTGGAATAGCGCATCTGCTCCACAACGCTCTGCCTGAACTCAAACGGCTTCGATACCGACGAAAAACGATGCACGACGCCTTCTGCAACTGTGACGACAAGCGTTCCATATCCGAGGATGCGGCCGGCTGCCCCCTGTTCGACATCGACGTCCGCAATCTCGCCCAACGGGGTCTCAAGAGCCTGCCTCTTCACAACCCCGGTCTGTAGAGAGAGCCTCATGTTGGTGATCACGAATTCAGAGGAGATGTAGTTGATGAACGCGATGATAAGCCACATCCCGCTTATCAGCAGAATCGGGGGCTCCTTAAAAAGAACTATGCTGAAGATCAGCGGCAACAGAACTGCGCGCCAGTGCAGACCGGTTTTGCAGGAGATCTCCTCATCGCCCATCAATGCGTATTGGATGTATTTCTTATCCTCTACCTTCAACGAATCTTTGTTAAAAAATTCCTGCGAATACGGCCTCGGCTTATTCAGAGAACCCATAAATGCAGCAAGCTTTAAGGCCGCCCTGTTCGTATCTCTGATAATCATCATACTTCCTGCAAAAAGTTAAGTAGCACTCTATCAAGCAAAAAAGATTTCGGTTGTCTTTGCTCTTATCAGACAAAAGGGGAACCTATGCCAGACGTCGAAAGCGCGCGCTGCTATTTCAGTATCTCAGCCATCTCCCCAGCTTGCTGCCATCATCCAATCCCATTATCAATAGCGGCCCTGCATCTTGAGTATAGAATTGGATCTTTGGATCTCTTAGAGATCGATTCTCTGCCACGTATGGCGTCATCATGCCTGGCAAAGCCCCCTCGTAACTGCGCATATTTCGTAAAGGCGATCCCATGAAAATGGTAATAGAGGGAGTTGACAGACCTATGACATCCATCATCGCCCTGCCCACTCGCACGGCCTGCGGCCCGCGCCAGGCCTCATGGGAGATTTACCAGGTTTCAACCTGCCGATGACACGGGTCTCACCTTTAGGTTCTCCGCCAGATAGCCAAAGAGGCGGTGCAGGTAGTATGGGTCGTAGCTCAGGTCATGATTCCGATTGGTCATGATCAGCAGGTCAAACGGCCTATCGGCTCTTATGAGAGCGTCGACAAGCTGCATTGTCATGCAGGGATGCACGTTGTCGTCCACATCACCTGTTGCGAGCAGCAGCTTGCCTGTCAGGTTGCCTGCCTTCAGAGAGGTTATCTGCTCGCCATAATCAGATGATTTCAGGCCCTCGTATTTCTGACCCCAGAATGCGCCGTAAAACCTGCTGTCATGGTCGCCTGATGAGGCCACGCCCACCTTATAGAAGTCAGGATACGTGAGGAGTGCCTGGGCAGTCATAAATCCGCCTGCTGAATGGCCGAACATCCCGACTCTGCCGAGGTCCATATAGGGACGGTCTTCTGCCAGCTGCTTTAGGGCATTGACATGATCTGCCAGGCCCCCGGCGTCGCCCAGATGCCCGTAAGATGCGTCGTGGAACTCCTTTGACCTGAACGGGGTGCCTGGGCCATCCATGGTAACCACTATGAATCCCAGCTCGGCAACTGCCTGAGCCCTCCAGAAGATCTTGTTCACCCAGGCCAGATCTGCTGGAAACGACTTGGCTGTGACTATTATCCAGGGTCCGGGGTAAACGGTTTCTACGATTGGATACTTCAGTGAGGCATCGAAGTCGGTCGGCTTTATCAGCAAGCCGTAGAGATCGGTTTCGCCGTCCAGAGCCTTTACCACAAACCGCTCAGGCGGCCTCCACCCCATATCGGTGAGATTTCCAATGTCCCCGTTCTCAAGATTCATGATAACGCTGCCATTTAGGTTCCTGACAACGGTTGCCGGAGGCATGTCCACCCTGGAGTAAGTGTCCAGAACCGCCGTCCCATCCAAATCGAACTGGACGCTGTGGTCTGCGTCCTCAGGGGTGAGAAGCTGCAGAGCGCTGCCATTCAAATGGGCTCTATACAAATGGCGGTAGTAGGGGTCACGGCCAGCCTCTCTGCCGCTGCCAGTGAAATAAACAAGGGACTCATTCTCATCCACTCGCAAGAGGGTTCTTACCACCCAGTTGCCAGAGGTTATGGCATTCTTCTGCAGCCCGTCCTTTCCGTATAGATATAGATGGCCGAAACCGTCCTTCTCTGAGAACCAGACGACATCTCCGTTCTTCAGAACCTTGGCGTTTGGCAGGCTGCCGTAATCCAGGTTGGCCTCGACATAGGTGGCGCCTCTCTCCTCCAGTATCGTCTCTGTTCGGCCAGTACCAGGGTCAGTCTTTTGCAGCTCAAGCGCCTTTTCCCCCAACTCCGCATGGAGAGAGTAGAGGACACGGCCATCATCCGACCACCATTGCAGGACATCTTCCTCGGTGTCCATCAGAGATACCTCTGGCTGAGATCCTGATGATACGGGGATAACGGTCTTATTTAGAACGTCTACAACAATTGGCTCGTACATCGGCACCTGCCTGTCGCCTGGCATGGCGAACCTGTACGTCCAGAGCTTCGGCCTTGAGCTGCTGTCAGGCGCATACTGGATCAGATTCAACTGATCGACATTCCTCTGGTCCATCCGAAATGTCGCTATCCTTCTGCTGTCCGGGGACCAGACAGCAAATGGTTGTGGTGTCTGGTTCAGACGGGCCTGGGTTACCGGGTGAGATACTGTGCCTGAGCGCTCTGCATAGGCATAATCCTCAGATCCGTCCGTGGTCAGCTGATAGCTCTCACCGCTATCTCGATCTCTCACCCAGAGGTTGTGGTCGTGCACAAATGCCGCAAACCTGCCGTCTTGAGACGGATACTCGCCGGGACTTGCATCAGTCTCTTGGGCAATCTCGACTATCTGGTTGTCGCTCATATGAAATTGCCAGCTCTTGTTATAAGCTGAAAACTCGATCGCGTCTGCCTCTCGATCTATCGTTATCTCGGAGAATGGAAGATGAGCTGGATCGACTGGCTTATTTGCAGCATAGGATAGCGACCCTGCAAGCATGGTATGATTGAATGCAGCTGTCTTCGTCCTATTTTGAATATCCACCAGGACGAACTCCTCCCCATATCTACCCTTCTTGAGATACCAGAACGAGGACTGCATGCCTGAGATCCAGTTGGGTTCAACGCTGACATTGAACATGGAGGCGACTGCATTGACGGGTATGAACCGTTCGGCTCCGGCGTATTCGGAATAGTTGTATGATGAATTGATGGCTTCTGCTTCGATGGCTGCAGTGCTGGAATATATGCCCATAAATATGACACTGCAGGCGAAAACGAAGACAACGCCCGTCAAGAAAGATCTGACCTTCATGCTTTGCACCATCCCGGCCATTTACATGGTATCTATTACAGTCTAGAATGTCGTCAGCCTAATGCTTATAATCTTGACTGCGAGCATTTGACAGGTCCCTGCATCTTTGAATCCGGATTTCATTGAGGCAAATGCGGAAGGCCTATGAGATTTGTGAGTCGGGGCTGAGCGTTCATGGGTCCCGGCGAAATGCACTCCAGCATCGAAAGGCAGATAGCAGGGCTCCATATTGAGAGTCCGGAAGTCTGAAAATAGATTCAGCAGCACGCTAAATGCAATGAAAAGCGCAATTCCTAGCAGCCTGGCTGTCTTGAGGCCCGCCCTTTTGGCGTCATTTAAAGAGAAGTGATATATACCAGACGAGGCACCTCTTCCGTTCGAACGAGAGAGGAAGGGCAGCTGCCGCTGGCAGGTTCTCTGTCGGTGTGGAAAGTCCCCCCACCTCTGGACGCACAGACATCGAGATGATGTAGGGCGAGAGCCCTGGCTCTGGCACAGAAACGAGACTGCGCCGCGATAATGCGATGATGCCCCTGGCTGAGGTCTCGCGTGATTGCAGATGAAACGGCGAAACCCTGTGGGTGCAAGCCAAAATAGAGCAACCAGTTCGGATGTCCAGCCGACTGCTCGGGTATGGCGCTAAGCTGAATGCTGCCGGAACAGAAGGGGGCTTACTCTCCTCACTCGCTCATTATGACGATCGAATCCCATCAACTGCCTGATTTGTAAGCCCGATATCCTCATTTCCGCCGCCCTGATGATCCGCCAATGAAAGCCTCTCCGCAAAAAAAGCCTCAGACCTCCTCTCGCCCTCATTGGGGAGATGAAGAAAGACCAGGGAATAGGGCGAGCGAGATGGAGCGGCAGACGGAGTTGAGGCTTTGACCTTTTGAGAGTCGCCAGGATCAGCGCCGTACTGCTACAAAGACGAAAAAAGACCAAGACACAAATGCCTATTACAGTCCTGGCCCAGTCATGCGAGAAGAAGAATAAAACGAACGAGCATCAATGATACTTGTCCTGGCGGAGAGCTGCCCTTGCGACAAGCCTGGCCAGCCTGATTGGCTCAGGCACGCGGCCGTCTTTCAGGAACCGGTTTAAGAGAATCCGCGCCTCGTCCAGGCTGGTCCCGTGGCAGCGGACGAAGGCCTTATAGCCGGTCTTCAGCTGGACAGCTTTCCGCTCTCCTAGGGCCTGGTAGCGGCTGATCTTATCCTCCGGGCGTTGAAAGTACTGGAGCAGATATCTCTCCAGACCATCTGACTCGTCGTATGTCAGGCTGATCACAGGAAGGCAGAGAGTAGAGTGAAGAAGGCCAGGGTCCAGTATATTGAACCAGGCGATGACGCTGCCGTTGAGCATTATGGCGTTTATGTCCTGCCTTCGCAGCTCCTGCCATATCTGCATGACGCCGGATGTGGCATCGTCCCCACCCACGGTTATCCGGGATATGGCCACCCCATCGACCCTCATATCGCCCCGCATCACCACCCCGGCCAGCACCGAAGACTGCCCCGCCCGCAAAAAGCTCTCCGCCACACCCAGTACCCGCAGCCCGGACTTGCTCAGATGAAGCATACGCCTCCAGTTCGATCCAGTCATATCTATCTGGAAGGCCCATGTATAATAAGGGCAGGCACAGCTCCTGTCAGGCTACTGCTCATCGACGGCCATGATCCCGAAGCAAGATCAGATCAGAAGATGGAAATACGTCGATGTGAATGCTCCTCTGGCTGCTCTTGCCTTTCGAAAATCCCGTTCGAACCGGCCGAATCGAAGACGACTGCCCTGGGCATAATATTTAACTAACTGCCCAGATCATTGGGGTCATCGAGTCAATCGAGCAGCGATTAGGTGGGGAAATAAGCCAGGCTTCCCTGCCTGTCGGAAATCAAGAGGGATTGAATTGGACAGATTCGACAATATCCTGCAGGAAGAGATAGAGGGTTACGACGGTGAGCTCAAAGATCTGCTCAGCCAGGCTCCGGCCTTTTACAGGATGATGACTCGCCTGCTGGGCGATTCTCAGCTACCGCGCTCCATGTGGCAGATGGTAATAGCCTCTATCGCTTACTTCATCCTGCCCACAGACGTGATCCCTGAGGAGACACAGGGCCCCAGGGGATACATAGACGACGTATTTCTGTGTGCAATGGTTGCGGACCGCATCAGACAGGAGACAGGCTCATGGACCATCCTGGAGAACAACTGGGACGGCTCCGTGCCTCTGGGCCCACTCGTCGAGGAGATCCTCTCCAGAGAGCTGGAGCTGCTGGGACAGAGCAGAGAGGACCTGCTCCAGTACGTGGGATTTGACGAGCTGGAGAGCCTGAAGTAGCGCCCTGCGAAATCCCAGATAGCCTGCCCAAAGACCAGTGCCTGAAATAGAGGAGATCTGCGTCGGGCAATCAGCCGTGCCGAAGCGAATGATGGTCAAGAGAGGGATCTGCCCAAATCTTTCAGGAAGAGGGCCAACCGAGCATGATATGCCTGCGCTGCGGATACTGCTGTGACCATCTGGACGTAATGATAGTCGATCCAAGGGCTATAAGAGCGGACGGCACGATCGATCCGCAAAGGACCTCGGCCATGGTGTCCAAGCCTTCGGATACCCGCTGCCCACACCTGGAATTTCGCGACGGCATGGCCGCGTGCACAATACACGAGCTTGCCTGCTACCAGGGCTCTCCATGCCAGCTGTTCGTCCAGTTCGGTCCGGAGGACGACATCTGCATACTGGGCGGGTATTTCCGATCCATCAGAACTCCGGATGATCCCGCCTGATCCGGCTGCTCCAGGATGAGAGTAGATCTCCAGGAAATTTCCGGAGGGAATGGTGTATCAAGAGCCGCCAGAAACCGTCCGCGGATGACCGCCTCACCGCAGCCGGATAACGTCAGGTACCTTATCTACGGTGCGGGGGCCCTGGGCAGCGTTCTCGGCGCATTTCTTCATCGATCAGGCAGATCGGTTGTGCTTCTCGGCCGCAAGAACATGCAAAAGGTCGTGCAGGATGGGCTCAAAGTCACCGGAATCTGGGGGGAGCACCTGGTAGAGGGCCTTCAAGCCTGCTCCGAACCATCCCAGATCCAGGGGAAGTTTCCTGTAATACTGCTGTCGGTCAAGTCCTCCGCCACACAGCAGGCCGCAAGAGAGGCCGCTTTATTCCTGGAGAATCAAGGCATCATGATCTCCATCCAAAATGGGCTTAACAACTGGGAGCCCATAGCATCCTGCGTCTCAGGGAGAAGGACAGTTGGGGCACAGGTGATATTCGGGCAGAGGTGTGTGGAGCCGGGATGGGCTCACGTCTCGGTCTATGCAGATCCTGTGCTGCTGGGAGAGCCTTTTGTGCCGGTATCGGCGACGCTCTTATAGCGCGGTTGAGGCCGACCTGAACTCATCCTGCATCCCCACGAGGATTGTGAAAAGCGAAGAGATCTGGGCAGCGCTTTGGGCAAAGGTGCTCTACAACTGCGCATTGAATCCGCTAAGCGCAATACTGGAGGTACCTTACGGGGCGCTTGGGCAGCAAGCCGAGACCAGGCAGATAATGAACAGGGTCGTAAGCGAGATATTCGATGTCATGAAGGCCAAAGGAGTGATAGTGCCTTTCTGCGATGCAGATGACTACTTCCGATTCTTCATGGAGAGGCTGCTGCCTGCGACTGTCGACCACCGATCCAGCATGCTGCAGGACATGATGATGGGACGGCAAACCGAGATCGATGCGCTCAACGGTGCGATATCCCAGTACGGCCGCAAGCTGGGTCTGCCCACCCCATACAACGACCTGATCTGCGCTCTGATAAAGTTCAAGGAAAGGCCAGCCGACTCAGGAAAGAATTTCAACGAATCCTATGGGTTCTCTTGGTCCCTTATAGAGTCTCATCAAGTCGTAGCTTGATGAGGGTGGTCAAGAAACCTATTTCTGCTAAAATGACGGAAAAAAGCCCACCAAGACCTGGACGGATAGGAGGACGGAATCGTTTCCGTCCAGAAGAAGGGGGAAATGTTATCAGCAGAGCGCTCGCGTTTGCAATCGTAGTCACCGTGGCCGCGCTGATACCGGCGGCCTGCTCCACCACCTACCAGGTTTCCACGGAATCCGAACTCCAGAGGGCTGTGGACTCTGCCGTCAACGGGGACCAAATCGTGCTCGAACCCGGCCACTATTCCGGCGGGATAAACATCAGCAGGTCGATCACCCTCCAGGGGAGAGAAGGGGCGGTGATAGATGCAAGGAACTGCCAGTTCGGCCTGGCTTTGCACGCCAATGGGAGCCGGATATCTGGCATTACAATAGAAAACACGTCTGGGGCCGGAGCGGAGATAGCGGCCAGCGGATGCGTTATCTCCAACTGCCAGGTGACCGATGGCCATTGGGGGATAGCCGTTTACGGGGATGGGAACCTGATAGCAGAAAACCGCATAAGCCGCAATTCCGACGGAATCGTGCTAAGAGAAGCTCACAAGAACCAGATCCTCGATAACCAGATAGACGAAAACTCGCGGTGGGACTCGGATTGTGGTGTGGTGCTGATCCGCTCCCACCAAAATACCGTGAAGGGCAATAATCTGAGCGATGACGGTAACTGCGCAATTGCGCTGCGTTCAAGCCGCGATAACATGGTCTCCCAGAACAGGGCAGTCGCGTCCCGCTGGTACGGTATATACCTGACAGGCCATTCAGACGAAAACATGCTGCTGGACAACGTGGTACAGGCCAACAGGGTTGCAGGCATCTGCCTGGAAGAGAGCCGGGACAACACCCTGCAAGGCAATGCCATAGGGGGAAACGGCAGAGGAGTGCTCGTGACCTGCGACAGCTATCGAAACTCAATCGACGATAACCGGATCTCAGAAAGCCTGCGCGGCATCCACCTGGCATTTCGCAGCAGCAGAAACCGCATCACAAACAATACGATAACCGAAAACGAGTTCGGTGTATACCTGGACCTGTCGTCCTCTGCGAACCTGGTTGTCGGAAACAACCTGTACGACAACGTGTATAACGCATTCGACTCAGGGCACGGCAACGCCTGGGATGATGGTCAGAAAGGTAACCGTTACGGCGACCTCGGAGAGGTGTATCATATATCTGGAGGCCTGTCTAAAGATCGCTTTCCTTCTGCATGAGTGAGCGATCCCGGGATATCTGGGCCGGTTTTCCTGGTCCTTTTTTCGCGATCCTGCCCAGCGGCCATTTGGCGCAGGCAAGAAAAGGGCCAGGGCGCCCAACCACCGATCCTGTCGTCTATGTAACTGGGCTGCTGATCTCATATCAGCCCCGAAATGAGCGGCTTTTCCTCAATGCCAGAGCAAAGGATTATCAATTCAATCGTTCTCTTACACCATTTGATGGATCGAAAGCTACTCATGAAGGGCAAGGTCAAGGAGGCCTACGACCTGGGATCGGAGCTGGAGTTTCAGTTCACCGATAACATCTCCGTCTTCGACAAGATAATTCCCACCAGGATAGCCCACAAGGGCGAAACCCTTTGCCGCGAAGGGGTTTTCTGGTTTCAGAGAGCCAATAAGATGGGCATCAACACACATTTCCTCAGATATCTGCCCCCAGCTGGCATGGCGGTTCGCAAGGTCGATATAGTCCAGCCCGAGCAGCTCACCCGCCAGTCCAGGGGCAACCTGATACCACTGGAGTTCATCTGCCGGTGGTTTGTCGCCGGTTCCCTCTATGACCGGCTCAGGAGCGGAGAGGTGGACCCAGAAACACTCGGATTTCCGGCCGGCCGAAAGGTGACCTATGCTGAGCCACTGCCAGAGCCGTTCGTAGAGGTATCCACCAAGCTTGAGAAGATCGATCGGCTGCTGGACCAGGAAAGCGCGATCTCGCTTGCCAGGATCTCTCGGAGGGAGTTCGACTCCGTGGTTGACATCATACTGCGGATCGATGAGGATATCAAGAGGAACGTCGAGGCTCGCGGCCTCATACACGTCGACGGCAAGAAGGAGTTCGCCATGGACGAGAACCGGGAACCCATGGTAATTGACGTCTATGGAACTGCCGATGAGGATCGATTCTGGGACAAAGCCTGCTACGAGCAGGGAAGTCAGGTGGACCTGAGCAAGGAATATGTCAGGCAGCACTACCGCCAGACCGGGTACAAGGACCTGCTCTACTCTTCCAGGGCTGCCGGTGCTGCGGAGCCTGAGATACCCCCGCTTCCAGCTGAGGTGGCAGAGCAGACCAGCCAGATCTACATAAAGCTCTACCAGATGATCACCGGGGAAGAGTTCGTCCCATTAGATCAGGCGACCCGGATCAGGCGATGAGACGAGTTTGGCCAGGATATAAATCGGCGGCCTGGTTACATGGCATGACGGCTGCAAATCAATCGATATTTCGGCGTATCGACCATCAGCCCCCCGACCGATTAGTTGAATTATTTTGACAATGACAGAGGTGTCAAATGCCCGGGATTACTCCCCCAGGCACACCTTGCCAGGCCCGGAAAGGTTTTGGCGGGCGCAAATCCGCGAAATGGGCGGGCGCTTTTCGCCAGCGATCCACAGGCCGGCAGGAAAGCCGGACGGCGTGCTGACAGATCACGATTGCGAGGTATGATTATGAAGATGGACATGAAGAGGTTGGCTTTGGCAACGGCAGTGGTCATCGCAGTGGCCCTAAGTGGCTGTATGGAGAAGGCGCCGAGCGAGGCGCTCAACTCCACCCAGATTAAGTCGTTGCTATTGGACTCAACCGAGAAGTTGAACAGCTATCAGTTCGAGATCGAGACAAGCCAGGAGAGCTCTTTCGTCAACCTCTCTGGAAACGAGAGCAAGACCGAGCGGGTCACCGTAACCTCTAATGGCAAGGGGTCCGTCGATCTTGAAGGCAAGTACCTGCAGATGGTCATGACCACCCTTGCCAGGCCGGAGGGCGACCCAGAGAACGAGACCAGCACGGAGTCCGAGTCCTACTTCGTCAACGATACCATATACATGAAGATGAACGGGAACTGGACGAAGCTGGCCCTGCCCGACGCTGAGGGTCTGTGGGACCGCCAGAACATGATAAAGAACCAAGCCGCCCTGCTCAACACATCCGAGCTTGAGATGCTGGGCTCTGAGAAGATAGACGGAGCGGACTGCTACAAGATAAAGGTCGTCCCCGATATGCGGACCTATGCCTCGGTCCTGTCAGAGCAGATGGGATCTTCCATGCCGCTCATGTTCCTGAACATATCAGCCCTGTTCAACCAGTCGGAGATGACATGGACAGCCTGGGTGACGGCGGATGAGAAGTACCTCAAAAAGATAGACATCAAGATGAAGATGTCCATCACACCGGAGCTGATGAACCTGCCGCTTGAGGCGCTGGGCAAGTTCAGGATCGACTCGGACACCGTATCGACAACAACCTTCGGCGAGTACAACAAGCCGGTGAAGAGCGAGCTGCCAGAGGAAGCTCTAAACTCATCCATTCCAGCTATGATGATCACCCCCTCAGCCACGACATGAGCTGGATGGCAAATCATAGATGGAGATGTGCAGCAGATTCGACCCGGAGCTTGAACGGCTCTTCCTGAAGGAGAAGCCGGCTTTAGCCCTGGTGGCGGTGGCGGAGATCCGCCCCGCCTATGCTTCTTTGGTCTCTAAAAGGATAGACTCCACGCTATCTCACACAATCCGAATCCTGAACCAGCTGGAATCAGCAGGCCTGATACGGACGCGTTTTGAGGGGCGAGTGCGTCACCTGGAGCTGACTGAGAAGGGAGAGAAAGCCGCCAAAGCCCTCCTGGACCTGCGTCTATCTCTGGCCGCAGATCCAGTGGACAGGCCAGGGCTTGAGCGGATCAAGGACCTGGCTGAAGCAGCCGGGACCGACCAGCTGCGCCTGGGGCCGCTGCGCAGGGATCTGGCCCGGATGAGGGCAAGCTCGGACCCAGCTGTGAGAGAAGAGGCCAGGGCTCTGGACCAGGAGATCGGAAGAAAGCTATTGTCGTCGGATAACCCCCGTCGTTAGGGTCTTTGCTGACGGCTATGTATTGAAGTGCTGTGGGGTGAATCCTGGTGTCGCTGCCTGTCGCCTTCCGGACCGCAATCCGACCAGCTCCTCATTTTACATCCCCAGCATCTTCCGCTTCTCCATTATATGGGCCTCTATCCCGTCCACTGCCTTGACAGCATCCCTCTCCACGCTCATCACGCCGCCGGTCAGCTCCCGGCAGCCGTTAAGCAGTAGCTCAACCAGACGCGGCCCGCCTGTGACCGTCGGGACGGGATTGACATATGTATACAGGCCCAGGGCAAGGGCGAAGATCGCATCTATGGTGGCTTTCTGCTCCATGTATTCGGGTGCGGCTGCGGCAACCGGCAGATCCTTGATTGGCACGCCCAAAGATGCGGAGAGCGCAGACAGAAGATCGGCAAGCCGCCCGGTATCGGTGCAGGTTCCGAAGCTGAGCACCGGAGGCACGCCTAGCGCCGAGCAGATCTTCCTTAAGGCCGGTCCGGCCATAGATGCCGCCTCCAGCCTGCACAGCCCGGCAACCTGCATCGCCCCATTTCCACATCCCATGGACAGGACCAGGATGTCCCGTTTGATAAGCTCCTTCGCCATAGCCACGCTATGAACATCCTGGCCCGAGTCCCGCAGTGTAGTGCAGGAGACCAGGCCCACCACCCCTTTGATATCGCCTTTGGCCATGGCCTCAAGTAGAGGACTCAGCGATCCGCCCAGGATCTCTGAGATGCTCTCAGTTGAGAATCCTGCCACGGCTTCGCCCACAGGCAGCCCTCTGACAGGCTGAACAAAGTCCCTTCTAATCGGATAGTTTGAGATAGCCATCTCCAGCAGCCGCGAAGCCTGTGAAGCTGCGTTTTCCGGGTGGTAGTCGAGCCGCTCTGCAACTCCCTCGAAGGCCACCAGTTCGCTTACAGGCACCAACTGAAACCGGTATTTGCTGGCGTATTGGGGATCGACCGGCATGGAGCAGTTCATATCGCAGGCCATAAGGTCCAGGCAGCCGCTTGCCATCATTGCCTCCTGCATTATCCAGTTTCCTGTGAAACCGAAGAAGACATCGTCCGTCTCCCAGCGCTGTATCATCTCCTGGCCGGTCTCTATGCTGGCGATTACCCTCAGCCCTCTGGCTCCGACGGATCTGGCTTTAGCCTGCCACTCTGGCTGGCGTGCAAGATCGATCATGGCGAAACCCAGGAACGGTTCGTGGCCATTGGCTATCACGTTGACAAAATCCGGGTCCAGCACGCCCAAATCAACGCTCACTTTATGCGGTCTGGGTGTCCCGAAGAGCACATCCTGCAGGCATTCCAGGACGATTTGGCTCTGATAGGCCATGGCTATGGAAAGGCGCATGGCTTTTAGGGCAAGGCTGGCGTAGTTTCCGTCAACGTTTGTAAGGCAGGAGCTGGTGGCAACCATCATCTCCCCGAGTATGCCGCCTGGAAATATGCCGAGGTCTCGCCAGACCTCTTTGCGCTCAGCCAAAGCCAGGGCCTCAACTATCTGGCTGGGCTGATAGGACATGCGGGCGAAGTCCCTGTCAAGAAAGTCGCAAAGATCAAGGGCGACGCTTTCTGCCGTGCCGGAGCTGGCTAGCCCAAGCCTTGAAGCAAAGTCCTTAAGCTTTTGTGGCTCGGCTATCGAGTACGGAGTAGCTCCACGGGCAGCAGCCCGCAGAGTGCGGACGGTCTGGTCTGCATGGTAGTGGTATGTTGAGGCGCCCATGACGTTTCTGAGAAGCATCATGCGCATAGCCATGCCGTCGGCGTCGATCCCGCACACACCCCTCTTCCCTGAGGCTGCATCTGCCCGGCAGGGCCCGTTGGAGCAGAGATCGCAGCGGTTGCCTCCCATACAGTAGGAGCATCGCCTGTCGGGATCTCCTCCCATGCCCTGGGCCTCATAGCGGTCCCAGATGTTGGTCAGCCCGTCTTTCCTGATCCGTTCGTACATCTGCCGGACGGACTCGTGATAAGATATGCGGTCAGCTTTCATGGTCGATCTCTCCACTCCTTCGCTGGGCCAGATGCGAATTTGAGAAAGCCCGATCTGTCATCCACGATCTGTCAGCATGGGATAAAGGTGTTTGCCGCAAAGATAGGACGATTGGATCGTCGTTGGGAATTCATGATGAGACGGAAAGAAAAGGCACGTATCTCGGACAAGGAGATAACGTCGCGATTATCCACGCCCGCCGTCCTCAGCTGTTGCATCTGCCAAAGGTGCTGGGATTTTGCGGCAAAGGTACTGCCCTTGCGACCGCCACTATCAGGCCAGCCAGATGCTCCCGGAAAGGTGTTGAGCTCCGAAAAAAATTGGATTTTGAAGATTCCTGGAAAAGGCCGGACTATAGAGGTATGAAGCCGTTTTCCAGAGCGATCTTTTGCCCCTCAGGGCCGATCACGAAGTCGATGAACGCCTGCGCTCCTGGTGACGGATTTCCGAGAGAGCAGAGAAACAGCTTGCGTGCCAGCGGATATTTCCCGCTCCTCAGGGTATCGATTGTTGGCACGGTTCCTTCCAGGGCTAGGGGACGGATGCTGCCGTCGGTCACATAGCTAAATCCCACATACCCTATGCCGTTGTCCCCGCCGACAAGGGCGGTCTTTACCTCTGAGCTGTCGCCTGCCTCCTGCTCTGCTCCTGGCGTCTCTGCCTCCTTCTTGCCCATGACCATCTCGTTGAAGTTGTCCCGTGTCCCCGAGCCAGACTTCCGGCTGATAGCGAATATCCCCCTGTCTGAGCCACCGAGCTCCTTCCAGTTGCGAATCTGGCCCGAATAGATTGCCCGCAGCTGCTCCATGTTAATGGCTGTGACACCGCTCTCATAGACCTTGGAGCTGACTACAACGACGATCCCGTCGTATCCCACCGGAATCTCCCGGAACCTGCGGCCAGGCGACTCGAACTTCTGCTTCTCATCCTGCTTGACCTCCCGGGATGTCATCGCAAGGCTTGAGCGCCCCTCTCCCAGGTCGTTTATCCCGACTCCTGAGCCCCCTCCAGTCACTGAGACCCGGTAAGTCTCATTGGCGACGTTGAAGACCTCAGCGCACAGCTCGATCAGCGGCATGACGGTTGTTGATCCCGATATCCTGATCTCCTGAGCTCTGGGCCCGGACTTGTCCATGCATCCGGACAGGAGAAGGATCGATACCAGAATTGCGACCGCCACAATATTTCTCAACAAATGAGCCCTCCTAATGTCTAATTGAGAAAGACCCATCAGATATGACTGTTTCCCCATCCACCCCCGGCAGCCTCCTGCGCCCGGGGAAAGCGGTCATGAGTGTGCCCAAAGACGAAGCCAGCGACGATATAAGAAATGCAGGGCTGGGTATCGGAGAGAAGGTGTGGGAATGGCTTGATGAACGACAACGAAGCA
Organism: Methanosaeta sp. PtaB.Bin039; assembly: GCA_002067795.1. GTDB lineage: Archaea > Halobacteriota > Methanosarcinia > Methanotrichales > Methanotrichaceae > MVQI01. The sequence goes on along the minus strand of MVQI01000026.1, from coordinate 3,410 downwards.
TCGGTCAGCTCCATGAATTCCATTGCTTCTGCTATGAGACGACTTCACCGTTGAGTTTTGTAAAAAACTATAAAGGAGTAATAGTTCATTACATATAGGAGGCTATGAGGAATTGCTATGTGCAAGAATTGGCTGGCAAGATGTATTCGGTCTCGCGTATCCTGGTCTTTGATTATATTGGCCGCTCTTACATCCCAGGCTCTTTCATGCGATTGGTCAGGAGATTGGACCATAACTTGGGGAACGCGGGAAGGAGTACCACATACAAATCTCATGACAGTTGAACAGTCGGGAGATGAGGTCAGCGGTTCCTACGATTGGATAGGCGGAAGAATTGAAGGCGATATCGTTGGGGAGAAAATGATAGGTCAATGGACTCAATCAAACGGCGAATGGGGGAGATTTGAGTTTACAATCCAGTCTGATTGCCGCTCCTTCGAAGGCGTTTGGGGATATAGAGACAGCATCGAAAATGGATATTGGAATGGGAACAGGCAAGATTCAGGATAAATCTATCGGCCCATCTGCGGCCTACCCTCGCCATTTTCTTGTATTACGGCGACCTTGACATCGGATTTGGGTGGCCGCTGACCCCGTCCTGGATTGGCTCTATCCCAAGTTCTTTTCATGCTGGGCGGGGTAAAGGTGCACACCTCTGCAGCTTTTGTCTCTCGAGTCAATCGGCGACAGCGCACCTCATGACAGAGCTAGCGTTGTACGCTGCCGCTCGACTGACCGATCCCCGCAGGCAAGCTTCGATTCGATCGGACCTAGATGCGCGTCAGGGATTTGCCGCAGTACCCGGCAAAAAGGGCGGCTTACAGGGGCTGGGGCGAACAGAAAGAAAAGATCCGCTGAAATATTAATATTAATCTAATGCCTCGATCACCAAGGCCACCAAACTCCACCCAATTTGTCGAGTAATTCCGTAGCTTTTTTATTGAATTCTAACGCCTCGTCATACCGCTTTTGATACATTAGAGATGTGGCCATATTTGAATAAGGTCTGGGATTTGACGAATCCGAGCCGATGGATCTCTCATAACAGCTTATTGCCTCATCAAAGCTATATATGCAAGCAAGAGCAGCTCCTTTGAGGTTCCAAGCTTCTGAGGACTCAGGATCAAATTCCAGTGATTGATTGATAAGCTTCAAAGCCTCCTGACATTTGCTGGAATTCATGAGGGCTCTGCTCTTGTTGTACAACTCTCGCGCTTTCCGAATCGTCATGGCGTCATCTTGGCATAGTACTTCCCATTTGGCGTGCCAAACGGAAAAATTGGCATAATCTGGACAGCAACAAAGGAAACTATCATTTTTACTGCTATCGATAACATCCTCTTCATCTAATCCATAACTGGATATTGTTTGGATCGATAACAGAAATAGAGCAATGATAATTTGGCACTTCATATGATCATTAGGCGAGTTCATCAAGATATAAACATCTTTGGAGTGCTTCGTGACTCCTCCCGGCCCTGAAGGACGGGGCTTTTAAGGCTTCCTACACCGACGGATTGTAGTCCCAATCTGAGTATGTTTATTGCAGCGTTCCAATCTCGATCCAAGGATAGCCCGCACTGAGGCCAGCGTTCGCTCCATCGTGGTTATCTGAGACTTCGTGGGATAGAGCCTAAACTTGTAAGCCTTAAGCACAATATCCTTTATGAAGATATATTACAAATAGGCCCTGTCATAAGAGCGGGTACGATTCATATCCGGACTGAAAAGAACGGAGTTTTTCTCTAATACTGCACCCCGACGCTATAAAACGGATCAGAAGTCCAAAGGACTTCTGACTCCAGCGATGACAATCGAGATATCGAAGCTTCCTGGAGTATCGAGCCCGCCCGTCAGATCTGCTCCAGCTTCTCGATGCCTATCTTCTTGACGTTTGGCTTCCAGATACGGTCCGGCATCCAGGCAGGAGCATTGGCCGGTCTCTTGACCTCCTTTCTCTCCCCCACAAAGATGTGGACCTTCTTGGTCCCCCTCTCACGAAGCCTTATATCGGTGAATCCGCGGTTAGCCGCTTTGAGGGCTGCTTGCCTGGGCTGCTTGCCGCTGAAGACACCTATCTCGTCGCCTTTCTTGTCCCTGAGTGCGAAGTTCCTCTTCTCGGAATTCTTTTTGGCCATTTTTATACCCCGCATTACCCCTATCAACAAGGGCTTTAGCTTTACTGCATGTCTATATAACAAATACACTTATATTAATTTTTTGTTCCGGCTCAGTATTTGTGGACAGTCTTTACGGATGCGGATACCTTAATTGAATACCAGTGCTGAGTTTCGGTCTTCTAAGATGAAGTTGATGCTAAAACAACTGTTAAAAAAGCAAGCGTCGAAGCGATAATTTTAAATATAATAATTTTAATTTTTTAACTGTATTTTTTACCCAGAAGGCTTTTAACCAACACGACAGAGGTAGTGGCATGTCCTGGGTAGTCTGGTTCACCGGCCTTCCGGGGTGCGGGAAAACAACCATTGCGCAGAAGACCAAGGAGATCCTGCAGGAGATGGGCGTGGAGGCCAGCATACTCCAACTGGATGAGATACGCAGGGCGATAACACCGCATCCGCGTTATACGGAGGAGGAGCGGGATATCGTATACGCCAGCCTGGCTTACATGGCCAAGCTTCTCTGGGAGCATGGCATCAACGTTATCGTGGATGCCACTGCCAATCGCCAGCGCTACCGCGACCTTGCACGCTGCATGATCACCGACTTCGCCGAGATCTATGTGCAGGCACCACTGGAGGTATGCCGGTCAAGGGAGCTCGAACGCAGAGCTCGCTTTTCTCCTTCAGGCATCTATAAGAAGGCAGAGAACGGTGCGCCGGTGCCAGGTGTAGGTGCCCCTTACGAGGCCCCATTGGCGGCAGAGATCGTGCTGGATACGATCGAACTGAATCCCTCAGAAGCAGGCCGAACCGCTGCCCAGCAAATCGTGGAACTATTTCCCAATCATGCATGAGCCTGAAGATTGGGGCTGCGCCAGGCCAGACTGAAGAACCCATGGAAATCCGATGAGATCTGACCGATTCGACTTTTGGAGAAGCATGAAAGACGTCTTTTCGACACAAGCCCTGCAAAGCGAAGGCCTCCAATTTCTTATCAGAAGCGAAGATGAGAATTATCTTAGCATCCGCAACCTGATCAATCAGTACATCCACCAACCTGATCAATCAGTACATCCACCAACCTGATCAATCAGTACATCCACTAACCTGATCAATCAGTGCATCCGCCAACCTGATCAATCAGTACATCCACCAACCTGATCAATCAGTGCATCCGCCAACCTGATCAATCAGTGCATCCGCCAACCTGATCATCCCTTGGCAATAAGAGATTAATGCCATAGGAGGATAGCGATTTCCGGCGGAAATCTGCAGTTGTTTTGCTTG